>CAZHED010000018.1:0-100234 GCA_964531095.1 uncultured Polyangiaceae bacterium
ATCTCCCAACCTCGCCCGCGCATCTCCCAACCTCGCCCGCGCATCTCCCAACCTCCCCGGCGTATCTCCCAACCTCCCCGGCGTATCTCCCAACCTCCCCGGCGTATCTCCAACCTCGCGTATCTGCCTAGGTCGCCGGCGTATCTGCCTACCAGACCTCGCAGCGCTTCTCTTTGCTTCGAACCATCGGCGACCCCTCGTGGCACTGGAATGCAGCCGCAAACTCCGGCAGGTTCGAGAGCGGCCCGTTGACCCGGAACTTAGGCGGCGAGTGCGGATTGGTCGCCACGAGGAGCCGGAGCGACTCGGGCCGGTAGTTCGCACACCACGCCTGCGCAAAGCCGAGGAAGAACTGTTGCTCGGGCGTGAAACCGCCAACGGCCTGGGTCGCGCCGTTCTCCTTCTCGGCGCGCTCGAATGCCGCGTACGACAGCTTGAGGCCACCCAGATCGGCGATGTTCTCCCCCAGGGTGAGCTTGCCTTTGATGTGCTGATCGTCGACGGCGACGTAGTCGTCGTACTGCTTCTCGACGCAGCTCGCGCGCCGATCGAACTCCGCGCTCACGGGCGCCGTCCACCAATCGCGCAGGTTGCCCTCGGCGTCGAACTGCCTGCCCTCGTCATCGAAGCCGTGGGTGAGCTCGTGGCCGACGACCATTCCGATGCCTCCGAAGTTGAGGCCGGGGGTCTGTGTCTTCGCATAGAAGGGGTGCTCGAGGATCCCCGCCGGAAAGACCATCTCGTTCATCGTCGGCTCGTAGTAGGCGTTCACGGTGGGCGGGGTCATCTCCCACTCTTCCTTGTCGACGGGCTTGCCCACTTTGCCCAGGCTGCGTTTGACTTCGAAGCGGGTGGCGCTCTCGACGTTCTTCACGAACGACGCGCGGTCGATGGCCAAGCCTTGGTAGCTGCGCCACTTGGCCGGGAAGCCGATCTTGTTCACGATCTTGGCGAGCTTGCCTTCGGCCCGCGTCCTCGTCGTGTCGTCCATCCACGGCACGGCGTCGAGATCGGCCTTCATCGAGGCCTCGATCCCCGCGACCATCTGCTCGGCAGCTCGTTTTCCGTCTTCGCCCAGGTGGTCTTTCACGAATGGCTGCGCCAGCGCCTCGCCCATCATTTGGTCCGCGAAGCCGACGCATCGCTTCCAGCGCGGCTGAAGCACCTTCGTGCCGGTCAAGACCTGACGGAAGTGAAACCACTCGTCGACGAACTTCTGCGAGAGGAGGGGCGATGCGGACCGGGCGAGGTGCCAGCGAAGGTAGACACGCCAGTCGGGCAACTTCGACGGGGTGACGAGAGCGTCGAGCTTCTTGACGAACTCCGGCTGTCCGACGTTGATCGCCGTGATGTTCGGGAAACCGACCGCGGCGAGGTACCCGTCCCACGACACGTCGGGCGCGAGTTTCTTCAACCCGTCGAGGTCGACCCGATGGTAGATTTTTTGGGGGTCGCGTAGCTCGACCTTCGTCATCGACGCGCCCGCGAGATCGGTCTCCAGCTTGATGACGGTCTGGGCGTCCGCGGCCGCTTGCGCCGCGTTCTCGCCGAAGAGCTCGAGCGTGCGCGCAACGTGCTTCTCGTAGGCCGCCCGGATGTCTTTGGTGCGCTGGTCGTCTCGAAAATAGTAGTCGCGCTCCGGCAGCCCGAGGCCGCCCTGCGAGACCCCCGCGATCATGTGCTCGGTGTCTTTCATGTCGATCTCGCTGTCGAATCCGAACGCAGCGCCGACGCCGATCGTGTGCAAGTGGGCGATCTCCTGCACGAGGCTCTTCGGGTCGCGAACCGCCTGGATTCGCTCGAGCTCCGGCTTCAGATCGTAAAGGCCACTCTTTTCAATCGCCGGCTCGTCCATGCAAGACGCCCAGAGGGCGCCGAGCTCGGCTCCGTACGCGTCGCCGCGCGTGTCGCCCTGGGCGTCGCGATCGAGGATGGCGCGGAGGGACTTCATGTTGTCCTCGTGCAAGACGCTGAAGCTTCGAACCCAGCTCGCCTCGTCTTCCGGGATCGGAGTCGCCTTCATCCAGCCGCCGCACGCGAACTGGTAGACGTCGTCGCAGGGCGAGACCGATCGGTCGAGCGCGGCTTCGTCCGGCCCGGTCCGATCGTCGTCGCGGCGCGCCGATGGAGGCCCCACGGGAAACGTCGCGGTGGGAAGCGCCGTGGTCGGCGGCGGAACGTTCGGCGGCGAACCTTCTCGGCCGCAGGCAAAGACGAACGCCGCCGCGCAAGGCAGGGCCACCAGGGCGAGAAGGGAAAGCCGGACGCAACGCATGGCAAGCCGTATGGCGCAGAATCGGACGCCCGTCCACGGAAGGAAACCGGGACGGGGAGGCGCACGACTCCACCTTGACCGGTGCCGCCGCCGATGCTTCATCCCGTGGGTGATTTGGCGAGAGCGCACGAGCGCGTGGCTGCGCGAGCGCAGTCGGCTGCCTCTGGCGTGCGCCGCCTTGAGCGCATGGGGTGGACTGGCGCGAAGCCCGGCCGCGCACGATTTGCCCAGTTTGGCGAGCGCGCTCGGTCGGTCCGCCGGTGGAGCGCTCGTTTCGGGCGACGACGTCCGCTGGGAGCCCTCGGGCGGAGAGGTGGTCGACTTCGTGCTCGGGCGGCGGATTCTGTTTCTCGCCCGCCCCGCAGGGGACGACGCGCGCGACGTGTGGCGCGCCCGGGTGCGGGTCGCGCCGGAGGGAGCGGCGATCGAAGTTGTCGACGCGCACAACCTGACGAGCACACCGCTCGGCGACGATCACGAGTTGGTGGTGCGTGGCACCCATGCGGCGTTCGCGACCCGGGCCTACGGTCAGGAGCAGAGCCTGACGGCGCTGGATCTCGCGGGCGAGGCGGGGCAGAACCGAACGCAAGGGTTGGCGGATCGCGCGATGGCCGCGATCACCAACCTGCAGCAGACCGGGGCCCCCAGCGGGATCGGCCGGGTCGACATCACGCTCGAGTCCCCTGCGGGAGCGGCCGCGCTAGAGCTGGACGAAGCCGCGCTGGCGATCGCCCTCTATGACGACCGCCGGCGCACTCCGATGCGGAGCGCGCGCCTCGACCTCGCTCGCGGCGAGCTGATCGCCGCCGCGTCCGGGATGCGTGCCACCCCGTCGATGCACCTGCCCAAGCGCTTCTCGCACTGGACCGTCGACACGCTGCGGGCCGTTCCGTGGATCGGCCCTGCGCCGATTGCGTCGCTCGAGGACGCTGCGCTCGGGGCACGCGACGCGTACCGCCGTTTCACCTTCAAGGCGAGCGGCGGCGCCGGCGCCAGCGCCGTTGCCGCGGATCCCCCGCCGCCCGTCCTCGACACGTCGCAGGCTTCGGTGGAAGAGGCCCACTGGCCGCCGCCGCACGTCCAGAGCATCTGGAAAGTGGCCGAGAAGGGAGAGGGCGACTGGCAGCCACCCGAAGTGCCCTGGCTGCGCAAGCTCCCCGGAGCTGGGCCGGACGCTCCCCTGCCCGTCTACGTCACCTTCGTCCGCCCGGACGACGAGCGCCCGTACGCGAAAGTGCTCCTGGTCGCGATGGACATGCGCCAGCTCGACCTCGACATGGAGGCGGGCGTCGAAGACCCGGAGCCATTGACCGGTCCCCACGGGGCCGGGCGGATCCCCCGCGATCCGGCGACATATCGGCGCGTCCTCGCTGCGTTCAACGGAGCGTTCAAGACCGAGCACGGTCACTACGGCATGATGGTGCACAAGCGCGTGCTCCTTCCCCCGGTGCCCGGGTCGGCGACCGTCGTGGTGCTCGACGACGGGCGCGTGGGCTTCGGCACGTGGGGCGCGGACCGAAAAGCCGGGGCGATCGACGGCGTCGACGACGACTCGATCGTCTCGTTCCGGCAGAACCTGGACCCGCTCATCGACCACGGGCAGGTCAACCCGACGGGCCGCAACCTTTGGGGTTTCACGCTCCCGGGCAAGGGCGCACAGACCGAGCGGTCGGGGATCTGCGTGACGGCGAGCGGCCACCTCCTCTACGCGTGGGGCGACGACGTCAGCGCGACGACGCTCGCGAGAGCGATGAAGATGGGGGGGTGCGACTACGCGATGCACCTCGACATGAACCCGTACCACACCGGGTTTCTCTTCGCGGCGATCGACGACCTTCCCAGGAAGTACAAGTCGCAGCTCTTGACGTCGGGCATGTCGATCCCCGTCGACCGATACATCCAGTACGCCCCGAAGGATTTCTTTTACGTCATGCTGCACGACCCGTCGCCGCCCGCCGTCGACGGAAACGGCCCGTGGGAAGCGGACGGCGGCACGCAGCCTCCGCCCCATTGGATGCCCGGGATCTGGCGAGCGAAGGTCGCGGGGGACCTCTCGCTTTACGACGTCGAGCCCGGGCGAGCGACGTGGAGAATCCGGGCGGGCTCGCTGGAGTCGCCCGCGTCGAACCCTCTGCGCGAGCTCACGGGCGACGACGCGAAGCGCGTGCTTTTCGCCGTGGGCGCGGGAATCGCGCTGGAGAAGAAGCCACGGGGTCTCGCCACCGACGGACGGCTTGCGGTTCCGCTGCACGGCGGCGCCGAATCGGGAGCTCTCGTCGTCGGCTCGGACGGCACTCTTGCGATGGTCCGGGCGACGGACGCAGGGCCCCTGGGCGCGCACGACGACATGCTGGAGCTACCGATCGTCTTGTGGGACGGCAAAGTGGAGGCCAGTCCCAACGGCGCAGTCGAGGTGCACGCAGCCATCGGCCTGGCGCCGTCCGGGCGCGTCTTGATCGCCCGCGGCTCATTTGCAGGCGCGGCTCCCCTCGCGGAGGCGTTGGCGCGCGCCGGATGCACCCGTGCTCTCTCGCTCGATCGAGGCGCCCGCGCCAGCGCATTCCTCAACCGAGCCGGAACCGATGATCCGCCGCGCGGGCGATACGACGAGTCCGTCGTCTACGCGATCGCAGCTTCGCTGCGTCCAAGAGGGTTTCGGTTCTACGCCGCCTCGGCCCCGCCGTGATCCGCGAGGGTCTCGCGCAGGCGCCCCATGGCGCGCGCGTGCAGCTGCGACACCCGCGGCTCGCTGACTCCAAGGCGCGACGCGATGGTCTTGAATGGGATGCCTTCGAAGTAATGCCAGCCCACGATGTTCGCCTCTCGCTCGGGCAGGAGCTGAACCGCACGCTCGAGCGCGACGCGGTCCATCCGCTGCTCCACCTGCTCCTGAGGAGACGCCATCGACTCGTCGACGAAGGACTGAGCCTGCGCCTCGGGGAGATCGTCGAAGCCCACCACCGAAGCGCCGCCCCCCTCGCCTTGGGCCTGAGCCTTCGCCACGCGCGTGCGCGCGCGTCGCGTCAGCCAATCTTGCGAGCGCAACTCGTCGACGACGGCGCCGCGGATGCGGATGCGGGCGTACCAATCGAAGGCCGGCCCTCGCTCGACGCTCTTTCGAAGCGCGTCGATGAGCCCGAACGCGCCCGCTGCCACGAGGTCGTCGCGAAGGACGTTCGGAGGCAGCTTTCGCAACACCCGGCAGACGACCTGGTGGACGAGGGGCATGTACAATGTGAGCTCCTCGCGGGTGGGCGAGCTGGGAAGCGAATGGGAGGCGCAGGGCTTCATCGCAGTCTCCAAGGTGACGTAGACAGGAGCGCCCCTGTTTGCGCATCTCATGCCATGAGAGATAGGCGAGTCATTCCAGCCAGTTGCATCCAGGCCTGCGTTTCTTCATGGGTACGAATTGACCGCGCCGTTCCCGGTTCCTTCTTCAATACGCTTTCTTTCGGCGATTTTTCCTTCGAGTCTCCCCTGACCCATCTGGGTAAACGAGGCCCGATGGTGGCGCGAAAGACCCTGCAAGCCTGCGGGACTACTGGGGTCGGCCCGCAGTGATGCCGGTGCAACTTCGAAGGTGCTGAAAGGGGAGATTCGACCGCCAGGGACACAAGCGGCTAGTTGTGCGGGGTCTCCACGGAGCCGACGGTCGGCGCTGAGCCCCTGTCGTCGGGAACGTCGCTCGCGCCTTCATCCGCCGCCACGCCCGGCTTGTCGTACTTCGGCGGCTCACCCGGTCTTGACCAGTCCACCCAATAGGCCTTGGTGTCGCGCACGTCGAGGTGCACAAAGGAGCTGTTCGGGTAGTAGCCGCAACCCGCGCTTCGCAACGTTCGACAGAAGTCGCGGAGCGCTTCGTCGCTCACGCCGCGAATGCGAAAGTCCATCGCTTTGCCGTAGTTGTGGTTCGAATGCGGCGTGTACTGCGTCGGCGTGTAGCCCCGATAGCCGCTCACGACTTCGATCGCCCTGCCGCCGAAGTGATTCGCGACAATACCCACGAGCGACACGAGCCGCGGGTCGACGGGGTGCATCTCATTTCCTTGTCGCATCATCCGCTCGAACGCTCGGAGCGCGGTGGGCGGCACGTGGCCGCGCGCGTCCCTCACCCGGACGTGAAAGTCCTCCCCGTAGCGGACGGCGTGGATCGTGTCGCTCTCGGCGTGACCGCGCGGCTCGGCAGGCGGCTGGAGCTCGGCTTCGACCGCGCGGGGCGCCGCCCGGTGGGGCGACTCCTCCCGCTTGTCGGCCTGGGTGTGCTTCTTCTTCGGACCGTCCACGCCGGGGATGACCAGCGTTTGCCCTGGTTTCAGGTGCTTGGCGTCGGCCAGATGGTTGGCGTCGAGGATCGACTTCTCCGTGACGTGGTAGCGATGCGCAATCGCCTCGATCGTGTGCCCCCTCTGCACGATGTGCGTGATGTCGGCGTGAGCCACGGAGGGTAGCGCCAAAAGGGCGACTCCAATCAACGAACCCACTTCGCGCATGTGCGGTAGCGGTATACTCAAAAACGACGCGCGTCGCACTTCAGGCGAGGGCCCCCTCGAAGGGGAACCCGGCGAGCCCCCACGGAAGAGGCGCGTGGTTTTTTGACGCGGTACTTCGGCGGGTGCCACACTTGCTCTCGACATCTCTACCCACGGTCGCGGCTCTCGCGAGCTTCGGCGGCTCTCATCTGCATGCAAAGGCAAGCATGGCCGAAGGCAAGAACCTCGTCGGTGTCGACATCGGCGCGAGCTCGATCAAGGTCGTGCAGCTCAAAGAGTCGCGCAAGAAGCTGCAGATTGTGCGGTGGGGATACGCTCCGCTCCCGCCGCAGACAATCATCGACAGTCACGTCATGAACTCCGGTGCGGTCATCGAGGCTCTCGCGCGCATCTTCCACGACGGCAAGATCCAGCAGCGCGACGTGGCGATCGGCGTCTACGGGCAAAGCGTCATCGTGCGCAACATCAGTGTGCCGATCATGACGGCGGCCGAGCTCGACGAGCAGATTCACTGGGAAGCCGAGCAGCACATTCCGTTCGACATCAAGCTCATGTCGGTCGACTACGAGGTGCTGCGGCGCCGGTCCGAGGCCGGGCAGATGGATCTGCTCCTCGTCGCCGCAAAGAAGGACGAGATCAGCGATTACGCGGCGATCCTTCGCGAGGCGAAGCTCAAGCCGATCGTCGTCGACATGAACGTCTTCACCATCCAGAACATTTTCGAGCATCAGTACGGATTGCCCGCGGACGGGACCATCGCGCTCCTCAACGTCGGCGCGGCGGTGTCTACGCTGAACATCGTGTCCAAGGGGGTGAGCACCTTCCGGCGCGAGATCACCAACGCGGGCAATGCCGTCACAGAAGAGATTCGCAAAGGGCTCGGCTGCTCTTACGAGCAAGCGGAAGCGTACAAGCACGGGGGCGGACCGACGCAGATCGTTCCCCGCGAAGTGACGCAAATCATCGATCAAGCGTGCCAGGGGTTGGCCGGCGAGATTCAGCGATCGCTCGACTTTCATCTGGCGACCACCGGTGAGCAGGACATTGGCCGGGTCTATATTTCCGGCGGAAGCGCGTACCTCGCGCCGCTCGTGCAAGCCGTGGAGCGCCGGGCCCGCGTGCCCGTCGAGCTGTTCGACCCGATGACCAACCTTTCGGTCGATCCCAAGCTCGACAACGAGCCGCAACTTCGCGCGGTTGCCGCACAGATGGTCGTCGCGCTCGGGCTGTCGCTTCGATGCGACAAGGAGCGTCGGCAGTGGTCCGCGTAAACCTGCTCCCCGACAAGCGCCAGGCCGCTCGGCGGATGGTCGCTACCGAGCCGACGCAGCTGTGGCTGCTCGGGGTGATAGGCGCGTTCGTCGGAACGGTGGTCGCGTGCCTTTTCGTGCAGAAGCTGAAGCAGGACCAGTTGCGCGACATTCTCGCCGAGAATGGGCGCATCCAAGGCCAGATTGATACGATCAAAAGGCAGACCGCCAACCACCCCGAGATCAAAGCGAAGCTGAAGGAGTTGCGCGACCGCGAAGAAGCGATCCAGAAGCTCCAAGCCGCCCGCACCGGGCCCACCTCGACGCTTCTCGAGCTGGCTCACGTGCTCACCCCAGGCCGCGGCCCGACGACCGACCGCGACCGGCTCGAGCAGCTGAAACGCGACAATCCGGCCGAGGTCTACAACGCGAACTGGGACCCCCGGAGGCTCTGGCTCACGTCGTACCTGGAGTCTGAGCGCACGGTGAAGCTGGGAGGCCTCGCGCGCGACGGCGAAGACGTCAGCGAGCTCGAACGACGCCTCAAGGCCAGCGATTACTTTGCAGACGTCAAGCTGCTGCCCGGAGCGAAAGTGGTCGATCAGCAGTCGCACCAGGAGCTCTTCCGGTTCGAGCTCTCAGCGAAAGTGAAGTACTAGAATGGCGCCTCCTTCCACACAATCCATACTCGGGAGGGTACCCGCGTACGCAAAGGTCGGCGCGGCCCTCGGTGCCGCCGCCTTGACCGCCGTGGCCTACTGGTTCGTCTTCTACTCGGACGCAGCGGCGAAGATCGAAGGAGCGGAACGGCAGAAGAAATCGTTGCGTGACGATCTCGCGCAAGAGCAGCAGGCCGAGGCGAGCTATTTTGCCGATCGCGACGAGCTCGCGCTTCGCGAGCAGCGCGCGCGGGAGCTCAACAAGCTCTTGCCTGCGGATGCTCAGGAAGACGCGTTCTTGTCGAGCGTGCAGCAGGCGTCGAATTCCGCGGGGGTCGATCTGAAGGGATACGCACCGACCGAAGAGGTGAGTCAGGCGTTCTACGCAAAAGTGCCGATGAAGCTGGAGATGACGGGGAAGTTCCAGCAGATTGCGAAGTTCGCTTACGATCTCGGGAGGATCGACCGCATCATCAACGTCGAGGACATCGAGCTTTCGGACCCCAAGATGGTGGGCGACGAGATCATTCTCAAGGCCAAGTGCCTCGCCACCGCCTTTCACGCGGTCAAGCCCAAAGAGTCGACGCGCGGCGCCACCGCGGCGAGTGCGGCGTCTTCCGCTTCCGCACCGAAGCCTGCGGCGGGGACGCCGTGAAGTCGGGCCGCGCGGAAGGCGTCTGGCCGATGATCTGGGCCTTGCCGCTCGTCGCAGCGGCTTGCGGCACTCCGACGACGACCGTGCCGCCGCCGCCGACCCGCGTCGCCGCCGCTCCTTCCGCGAGCGCGTCGGGGCTGCCGCGTGAGCTCAAGGGGCCTGAATACACGGAAATTGACTTCGTGGAGAGCGACCACAATCGGGACCCGTTTCGGAGTTTCCTCGTTCAGAATCAAGCGGTGACCAAGCAGGCGCTCAATCAGCGAAAAGTCGAGCTTGCGCAGTACTCGCTCGACGAGCTCAAGCTCGTCGCGATCGTCACCGGCGGCGAGCAACCGAGCGCGATGTTCGTGGATCCGAACGGCAAAGGAACCGTCGTCTACAAGGGAACGTTCGTCTGCCGCGCCGAGGTCGTGCACATCGGCGGAAGCAACGGTCCGGAGTACCAACTCAATTGGCGCGTCGATCGGATCCGCCCCGCGGACGTCGTTCTCATCCGAGAAGATCCCGCGCAGCCCGCGATCCCGCCCGCGACCCGCGTCGTCCCGCTCCACCCCGAAGCGGACAAGGAAGCCCAGGGACTGGCTCCGGGGTAGTCTCGCGTCGCCACAAATTGGTCCCTTTCGGATCGCATGCTCTACCGTTCCCGCTTGCGATCCCTTCGGAAAGCCTCCGAGGGCGCGAGGAGCCAATGATGCGCGGGGCGAAATCGCTTTTCTACGTCGCCCTCCTGTCGGCACGTTCCCGGCGCTCCGCCGGCGTTGCCGACACGTGGAGGAGGGGTGCGGCCGCGCTGATGGCTTACGGCGCAGCGACGGGCATCTTTCTTTCGGGGTCGGTTGCGTTCGCCGATGGCACGACAAACCGCGTGCGCAACGTACTCGTGCGAGCCGTCGACGGCGGCGCCGGAGACACGGAGATTGAGATCGTCGGCACGGACATTCCCGTCTACAACGCCCGCGTCGCGGACGCGGGCCGCCGCCTCCTCATCGATTTGAGCAACACCGACGCCGGCGAGGCTCCGACCGCGATCACGCGCGCGGTCGGCGTCGTGGGGGGCGTGCTCACCCAATCATTCGAAACGAGCGCCGGGCGGATGACACGGCTCACGGTGAGTCTCGATCGGGCCGCGAGCTATCGCCTGGTCCCCGACGGATCGACGTTGCGGGTGATCCTCACTCCCACCGCTGCGACCCCCTCGGTCCCCCCGGCACCGGCCGCGAAGCTCGCCGAGCATTCCTCGACTGCCGCGGTTCGCGAAGTGCGCTTCGAGCGCGTCCAATCTGCAGGCGCCGGTTGCGCGCCGGCCGGGTGCGACCGCGTCATTATCGAGCTCGACGGCGCTCCGGCCTATACGCTGGCGCCGGCGCCCGGCGGACATCTTCGCCTCGAGCTCCGCGCGACCCGACTCCCCGAGACGCTCGCGCACACCCTGGACGTAGCGGCCTACGGTGGGGCGCTCCGATCCATCTGCGCCTCGCACGACGCGGAGAGCGGTTCGACTTTGCTCGAGCTCGATCGGACCGGCGACGCTCCCGGGACTGTCACGGTCGACGGCCCCAGGCTGACCTGGTCATTTCCGATTCCAGGATCGGGGGCCCAACCCTCGCCCATCGCCCCGATGGGCATCGACGGCCGCCCCGTCGGCAAAGACGGGGGCCCGGTGCGCCGCGTCGTCACGGTCGCTCGCGAAGCGGCCGCCAAAGACCTGCCGCGTATCGACACCTCCATCCACGACGGGGATCCCACGATCGAAACCGGAGGCGGCGGCGTTGCCGGTTTCGCTGCGAGCCCGGGCGAGCTGCTGGCGCAGCAGCGCTACACCGGCCGCCGGATCGACATCGATTTGAAGGACGCCGATATCCACAACGTCCTGCGACTGCTGGCCGACACCGGCCATGTCAACGTCGTCACGGCCGACGACGTCACTGGCACGATCACGATCCGGATGCGCAACGTGCCTTGGGATCAGGTGCTCGACGTCGTTCTCCAGGCCAAGGGCCTCGGCATGGTGCGACAGGGGAACCTCATCCGCGTCGCACCGTTGGTGCAGCTGCAGAAGGAGCGAGAGCTCAAGCTCGCCCAACAGAAGCAGGAGTACGAGCTGACCCCGCTCGAGACGCGGCTCATTCCGATCAGCTACGCCCAGGCCGACGAGCTTCAGGCGCGCGCCAAGGAGCTCTTGTCGCCGCGTGGGTCGATCGCCGTCGACGAGCGAACGAACGTCCTCATCGCTCGGGACGTCGCAGGAAACCTCAACTACATCGAAGAGTTGGTCCGGTCGCTCGATACGCAGACCGCGCAGGTACTCATCGAGGCCCGCATCGTCGAGGCCACGAGCAAGTACCTGCGCGACGTCGGCATCCAGTGGGGCGGCGACGTCACGTTCGGTCCAGCGACGGGCAATCCCACCGGGGTGGCTTTCCCCTCGAGCGTCGGGGTCGCCGGCGGCAACTACGACAACAACACGCCGACCGCAGGCCTGTCACCCATTCTCCGAAACATACCCACTCCGAACTTCGCCGTGAACCTGCCGGCGGCGGTCGGCACCGGAAGCGGCGGCGCGCTCGGTATGACATTCGGCTCGATCGACAACACCATCAATCTCAGCTTGCGGCTGTCGGCGGCCGAGTCGAGCGGACTGGTGCGGATCGTGAGCGCTCCGCGAATCATGGTCCTGGACAACCGCGAGGCGCGGATCAACCAGGGAACGCTGATTCCGTTCGCGCAAGTGAGCGCGCTCGGCGTGCAGACGACGTTTCAGGAAGCCAAGCTGCAGCTACTCGTGCGTCCCCACGTCACCGCGGATGGCTCCGTATCGATGCATGTGAAGCTCAATCGCGACGAGCCGGACTTCAACCAGACCAGCCCCCGCGGCGATCCCACGATCCTCAAGCGCGAGGCGGAGACCGACCTCCTGGTGATGGATGGTCACACGGCCGTCATCGGCGGCATCTACACGCGAAATACCGGGCGCAACCTCGATCAGGTGCCCTTCTTCGGGGACATTCCGATCTTGGGAGTGCTCTTTCAGCGTCGCAGGGCAAGCGACGCGCGCAACGAGCTCGTGATCTTCATCACGCCGCGAATCGTCAACCGCTCCGAAGCGCTCGGGCGGTAGTCGGGGCTCAATCCAGCCTGCGGCCCCCTTGGCGCTCGACGTGCGCCGGACCGGCTCGACCTTCGACGCGAAACGCTCTCCCGACGCTCTCCGGCAGCGGACGGATCGCGTCCCCTTCGTAGCAGCGTACGTACGCGAGATCCGATCGCGACCGCACGCTTCGACCGCCGAGCTGGTGACTCCAGACTTCGCTGTAGAACGTGGGGCGGTCCGGATCCAGCGCGTAGGCCTCGCCCCGCGTCAGTGTGATCGGGCGCTCGGTTCGGTCGTCGGCTACCGCATGGTCGACCTTCAGCAACCCGTCGGCCTCGACATCGTAGTCGACCTCGACGCCTTCGACGTCGCCGGCGCCGTACATCGCCCGCTGCACGCCGGGCCCCACGAATAGCGCGCGCGAATAGACCAGATCCACCGCCAGCGCGGGGACGACGGTCCAGGTGAGCCAATTGTTCCCCCAGGGGCGCTCCTCCGAGAAGAATGCGAAGTAGCCGACACTCACGTGCCCGTCGCCTCTGGCCTCCGCCCGGTAGTAAAGGACGTCCGAGAGCGTTCCCGCGCTTCTGACCGCGGAGCCGATGCAGATCGGCTGGCGCTCGATCGCCGCCTGCTCGGTGGTTTGGGGGCCGCGAGGCCCCGGAGTCACCGGAACCGCGGCGAGGTGGGCGCCATCCACGGTGGCAAACGAAAGCGGGAGGATCGCGGCCGCCATCGCCCGCCCCTTTCCGCGCACGGCGCGAACGATCCGGTTTTCCATTGGGCGGCGGCGACGGTACAGGCCGTCGACCCGGGGCCGCGAGCAGAGCCGGAACGATTCGTATGTAGGCGTAGTGTCGTCTGTGCGCGGGTGCGTGCCGCAGTGCGCCCAGACGAGGATGCCAAGGCGCACGAGATTCCACTGGCATGCCGCGTCCGCCAGCGTCATAATTGCGCACGTTATGCCACTACCGCCCAGGCATGGCCTCTACGATCCTTCGCTGGAACGCGATGCATGCGGGCTCGGGTTCGTCGCCGATCTGCGGCGCCCCGCGTCACACGACGTCGTTGCCAAGGGAGTCGAGATTCTGCGCCGTCTCGCCCATCGGGGTGCCGCGGGTTGCGACCCCTGCACGAGCGACGGCGCCGGCATCCTGCTCCAGCTTCCGCACGCCCATTTCGAGCGGGTGCTCGGTCGCGCGGGGATCGAGCTCCCCAACGAAGGCGACTACGGCGTGGCGCAGTGCTTCTTGTCGCGTGACCGGGCGACGTGCGCGGCGGAGATGCGCGTTCTCGAAGACGCGGTGCGCCATCACAATCAAAAGGTGATCGGTTGGCGCAACGTACCTGTGGACGAGACCGTGGTCGGGCCGCTCGGGCGCGCGTCGATGCCGGCCATCATGCAGCTCTTCATCGGCCGCATGTGCCCGGCGCCGGCGTTCGAGCGCACGCTTTTCATGATCCGCAAGCGCGCCGGAAGCAAGGCGAGCGCGGCGGGCCTCACGGCGTTCTACCCGGCCAGCCTGTCGTCCAAGACGGTCGTCTACAAGGGCCTCGCCCTCCCCGAGCGCCTCGAAGCCTTCTACCTCGATTTACGCGAGCAAGAGACGCGCAGTAAGTTCGCGCTCGTCCACTCCCGCTTCAGCACGAACACCTTCCCGACGTGGGAGCGCGCCCACCCCTACCGGCGCATCGCCCACAACGGCGAGATCAACACGCTCCGCGGCAACCAAACGTGGATGCGCGCACGCGAGGCGCTTCTCGAGAGCGAGGCGTTCGGCGAGCACCTCGCCGACTTCAAGCCGATCATCCGCCCCGGCGGAAGCGACTCGGCCTCCCTCGACAACGTGGTCGACTTCCTCATCTCGGCGGGCGGGCGCAGCTTGCCGCACGTGATGATGATGTTGGTGCCCGAGGCGTGGGAGGGGCACACCGACATGCCGCCCGAGCGGCGCGCCTTCTACGAATACCACGCCTCGCTGGTGGAGCCGTGGGACGGGCCCGCTGCCCTCCTCTTTACGGACGGGACGTACATCGGGGCCACGCTCGACCGAAATGGGCTGCGGCCGCTGAAGTACGTCATCACCGAGAGCGGCTTCGTCGTCGCGGCGAGCGAGCTTGGCGTGGTCGACTTCGACGCGAGCGACGTCATCGAAAAGGGGCGCCTGCAGCCGGGCCGAATGCTGCTCGTCGACATCGCGCGCGGGCGGGTCGTCGGAGACGACGAGATCAAGCACGAGGTCGCAACACACAGGCCGTACGGCAAGTGGCTCGACGACAACAAGATAGAGCTCGCCGCCCTGCCGGCCGGCTCGCCGGCCCCGCCGATGGGCGTCGAAGAGCGCCGCCGCCGCATGCGCGCGTTCGGCTACACCCGCGAAGACCTGCGCGTGCTGCTGGCGCCGATGGCCACCAACGGCGAAGAGCCGGTGGGCAGCATGGGAAACGACGGGCCGCTCGCTGTGCTCAGCGATCGCCCCCAGGTCTTATTTCGCTATTTCAAGCAACAGTTTGCGCAAGTCACCAACCCGCCGATCGACCCCATCCGCGAGAAGCTGGTGATGACGCTCTCGAGCTGTCTCGGCGGGGAGGGCAACCTCTTGGCAGAGACGCCCGAGCAATGCCGCATGCTCGAGCTCGAGCAGCCGGTGCTGACGAACGACGAGCTCGCGAAGCTCGCCGGTGGGCTCGACGACTTTCGCGTGACGACTCTGCCGATCGTCTTCGACGCTCGCACCGGTGAACCCGGCGAGTCGCTCGACCGAGCCCTCGTGGAGCTATGCGTCGCCGCGGAGCGAGCGGTGGACGAGGGGGCGAGCATCATCGTCTTGAGTGATCGCTCGGTCGACTCGGCGCACGCCGCGATTCCCAGCCTGCTCGCCACGAGCGCGGTCCATCACGCGCTCGCGCGGGCCGGCAAGCGGATGCGCGTCGGGCTGGTGATCGAAACCGGAGAGCCGCGCGAGGTTGCCGACGTGGCGCTGCTCATCGGCTACGGGGCCGGCGCGGTGAACCCATACCTCGCCCTGGAGGTGATCGACGGACTGGACATCGAGACTCCGCGCAGCTCGCGACCGGAGCAGTACGTCCACGCGATCGACAAGGGGCTGCTCAAAGTGATGAGCAAGATGGGGATCTCGTGCCTATCGAGCTACCAGGGGGCGCAGATATTTGAAGCGATAGGACTCGGTCGGGATACGATCGACCGGTGGTTTCCGGGCACGGCGTCGCGCGTCGGAGGAATTGGTCTCGCCGAGATCGCGCACGAGTCCATCTTGCGACACGCGGCCGGCTTCGAGGCCGAAATCGAGCCGGCTTCGAGCGACGAAGATGCGCTCGAGGCCGGCGGTGTCTATGCGTGGCGGGTCGGCGGTGAGCGGCATCTGTGGAGCCCGCGCAGCGTGGCCGCCCTGCAGAAGGCGGTACGCCTCGAAGATGCGCGGTCCTACGATGACTACGCTCGCGCGATCAACGAACAAGGCGACCACCCCTTCACGTTGCGAGGCTGCCTGGACTTCGTGCCCGCGGGCTCTCCAGTGCCGATCGAGGAGGTCGAGCCGGCCGCGAAGGTCGTTCGTCGCTTCGCGACCGGGGCGATGAGCTACGGCAGCATCAGCAAAGAGGCCCACGAGAACCTCGCCATCGCGATGAACCGAATCGGCGGTAAGTCGAACACCGGAGAAGGAGGCGAGGACGAGGCCCGCTACATCCCGCTGCCGAACGGCGACTCGAAGCGCAGCGCCATCAAGCAGGTCGCGAGCGCGCGCTTCGGCGTGACGGCGTACTATCTCGTCAACGCCGACGAGCTCCAGATCAAGATCGCGCAAGGGGCGAAGCCAGGCGAAGGCGGACAGCTCCCGGGCCACAAGGTCGACGAGACGATCGCGCGCGTACGATATTCGGTGCCCGGCGTCACGCTGATCTCGCCGCCGCCACACCACGACATCTATTCGATCGAGGATCTCGCCCAGCTGATTTACGACTTGAAGTGCGTGAACTCACGCGCTCGCGTGAGCGTCAAGCTCGTGAGCGAGACCGGCGTCGGCACGATTGCCGCGGGCGTGGCCAAGGCGCACGCCGACTTGATCACGATCGCGGGACACGACGGGGGAACGGGTGCCTCACCGCTGTCGTCGATTCATCACGCCGGAACACCCTGGGAGCTCGGGCTGGCGGAGACGCACCAAGTGCTCGTGCTCAACGGCTTGCGCGAGCGCGTGCGACTCCAGTCCGACGGTCAGCTCAAGACCGGGCGCGACGTCGCCTTTGCCGCCCTGCTCGGCGCCGACGAATTCGGTTTCGCCACCGCCCCGCTCGTGGCCAGTGGCTGCGTGATGATGCGCAAGTGCCATTTGAACACGTGCCCCGTGGGCGTCGCGACCCAGGACCCGGTATTGCGGGCGCGCTTCCAGGGGACGCCGGAGCACGTCATCAACTTTTTCTTCTTCGTCGCCGAGGAGCTTCGCCTCATCATGGCCCGCCTCGGATTCCGTACGATCGACGAGATGGTCGGACGCTCGGACTGCATCGTTGCGCGGTCGCTCGAGCACCCGAAGGCCAAGCTGCTCGACTTCCGCGACTTGCTGCATTTCGCCGATGGCGGCTCACGAGGCGGAGACGGGCGTGGGGAGCCGTACACCGCCCCGGAGCCCGCCTTGTCGCTGGGTAGCTCTTCGACGGATGAAGCCCTCCTGGAAGGGACGCGCCTCTCGCTGAAGTACGGCGAACCGACGACGCTGGAGATCGCGCTGACCAACGCCGACCGCGCGTTCGGGGCACGGCTGGCGGGCGAGCTCGCGCGCAAGTACGGAGCCGATGGGCTCGCGGACGGGACGATCGTCGTCGAGGCGAGCGGAACGGCGGGGCAGAGCTTCGGCGCGTTCGCGGTCCGCGGGATGCTCCTCGTGCTCGAGGGCGATGCAAACGACTATGTCGGCAAAGGCCTGTCGGGCGGAGTGTTGGCGGTGCGTCCGCCGGCGCGCGCCTCGTTCAAGGCGCACGAAAACGTCATCGTGGGGAACACGTGCCTGTACGGGGCGACCAGCGGGAAGGCGTTCTTCGCCGGACGCGCCGGGGAACGCTTCGCCGTTCGCAACAGCGGGGCGGTCGCGGTCGTCGAGGGCGTGGGGGATCACGGCTGCGAATACATGACGGGGGGCACGGTGGTGGTGCTGGGGGGTACCGGTCGGAACTTTGCGGCCGGGATGAGCGGCGGGATCGCATACGTGTACGACGAGGACCGCACGCTCTCCTCTCGGTGCAGCAAGGCGATGGTCGACCTCGAACCCCTGACGGCGGATGACGAAGAGATCGTGCGCTCGCTCATCGAAGAGCACGTGCAGCACACGCGAAGCGCGCGAGGGCGGAGCGTGCTCGCCTCGTGGGGGAAGCGTCGCTTCGTGAAGGTCATGCCGCATGAATGGCGGCGGGTCCTACAGCTCCGCAAGACGGGGAGCTAGAGCGAGCTGACCAATGGGCGATCCGAAGGGCTTTCTCAAAGTCACGCGCGTCGAAGAGGACGATCGTGCGGTCGGCGAACGCGTGCGCGATTGGCGGGAAGTTCACGTCCACGCGGGCTCGGAGCAGGTGCGCGCCCAGGCGTCGCGCTGCATGGACTGCGGGATTCCGTTTTGCCATCAGGGCTGTCCCCTCGGCAACCTCATCCCGGAGTGGAACGATCTCGTGTACCGGGGAAGGCTCGACGAGGCGGTGCGACGGCTCCTCGCGACGAACAATTTCCCGGAGGTGACCGGGCGCGTGTGCCCCGCTCCTTGCGAGGCGTCGTGCGTGCTCAACATCCGCGACGAGCCGGTCACCATCAAGACCATCGAGCGCACGATTGCCGATTTCGGGTTCGAGAGGGCGGCGTCCGAGGGTGGGCCACTGCGTCCTCAGCCGCCGACCCGTCACACGGGAAAGCGCGTCGCGATCGTCGGTTCCGGACCCTCGGGGCTCGCGGCAGCCCAGCAGCTGGCGCGCGCAGGACACACGGTCGTCGTGTTCGAGCGCGACGACCGCATCGGCGGATTGCTTCGCTACGGCATCCCCGATTTCAAGATGGAAAAGGACATCATCGACGCGCGCATGACGCAGATGCGCGACGAAGGGGTGGACTTTCGCACGGGCATCGCCGTCGGTCTCGACGTGGTCGGCGAGCAACTATTGCGCGAATTCGATGCGGTCGTCCTCGCGTTGGGCGCTCGAGCGCCGCGTGACCTTCCCGTTCCAGGGCGGGAGCTTCGCGGCGTGCACTTTGCGATGGAGTACCTCGTTCAACAGAACCGCCGCGTCGCGGGCGACGCCGAAGACGCTGCGAGTGCCATCCTCGCCGCGGGCAAGCACGTGATCGTCATCGGTGGAGGCGACACGGGGTCAGACTGCGTCGGAACGGCCATCCGCCAGGGCGCCGCCTCGGTAACGCAGCTCGAGCTGATGCCGCGGCCGGCTCTGGTGCGCGCCCCGAAGAACCCCTGGCCGGAATGGCCGCTGGTACTCCGCACTTCGAGCTCCCAAGAAGAAGGAGCGGAGCGCGACTGGGCGGTGTCGTCGAAGTCGCTCGCCGGCGAGGGCGGACGGGTCATCAGCCTGGAGGCGGTGCGCGTCGTGCTGGAGGGGGGAAAGGTGCGACCGCTCCCGGGGACCGATCTTTCGCTGCCCTGCGACCTGGCGCTTCTCGCGATGGGCTTCGTGGGGCCCGAACGAGGCGGGATCGTTGAACAGCTGGGCGTGGCCCTCGATGGGCGCGGGAACGTTCGCACCGACGCGACCGGCGCTACCAGCGTGAAAGGTGTGTTCGCGACGGGTGACGCATCGCGTGGGCAGTCGCTGGTGGTTTGGGCGATCGCCGATGGCCGCCGCGTAGGCGCTGGAGTCGACGCTTGGCTGCATGCGGAACCCGCGGCGCGCGCAGCGACGGGGTGATGAAGGGCGGGCGCCAGGCCCGTCTGGATGTGCACGACCGTCCCGGCCGAGGCAGCCGCCGAACAACAGGCGGCCGCCACGCGCGCATGGACGGGATGATGGTCATGGGCCAACCGAGGCTATCCTTGTCGGGATGCCCTTCGCCGTTGGAATCGATCTCGGTACGACGAACACGGTAGTAGCCGCGGTTCGCGACGGCGTGGCGTTGACCATCCCCGATCCGCAGGGCCAGCGCCTCCTGCCATCGGTCGTCTCTTTCCATCCCTCGGGCTCGACCCTGGTCGGACGGGCGGCCCTCGACAGGCGCTTGCTGGACGCGCCGAACACCGTTTTCTCCGTCAAGCGCCTCATGGGGCTACCGTGGGGCTCGCCGGAGGTGCAGGCCTCGCGCGCCAAGCTCCCGTTCGAGCTCTGCGAGGGCGCGCACGGGGGGGCCGTCGTGTCTGCGCGGGGCGAGCGGTACACTCTTCCGGAGATCAGCGCGTTCGTGCTTCGCCATGCGAAGGCAGTGGCCGAGGCTGCGTTTGGCGAGCCCGTCGAGCGCGCCGTCGTCACCGTGCCGGCGAATTTCAACGACCTGCAGCGCGCGGCGACCAAGACCGCGGGCCGGCTCGCCGGCCTCGACGTGCTTCGGATCCTCAACGAGCCGACTGCCGCGGCCCTCGCCTATGGGCCGCCGGGCGCGCGACAAGAGAGGATCGCCGTGTACGACCTGGGCGGCGGCACGTTCGATTTCACGCTGCTCGACCTCGCTGGCAACGTGTTCGAAGTGCTCGCGACCGCCGGCGATACTTCGCTGGGGGGCGACGACATCGATCTTCTCGTGGTCGAGCGGATGGCGGACGAGCTGCTGAAGACGCACCGCTTCGACGCCCGGGTCCAGCCGTCGGCGCTCGGCCAGCTGCGCGTCCTCGCCGAGCAGATGAAGCGCGATCTTTCCGCGAAAGACGAGGGTCTGCTCTCGGTCGACGATCTGGTCCCCGGAGAGCGTGGCGCGCTGGCGACGTGGAAGTTCCGAATGACGCGCGCCGAGCTCGAAGCAGCGTCACGGGCATTGGTCGAGCGAACATTCATGGTTTGTCGGCAAGCCCTCGACGCCGCCGGAACGAAGGCGCACGATCTCGATCGCATCGTCCTGGTCGGCGGCGCCACACGCATGCCGATGGTCGCACGCCAGGTGGAGCAGTTCTTCGGGCGGCCCCCAATCGTGCGCATCAATCCCGACGAGGTCGTCGCTCTCGGCGCAGCCATTCAGGCTGCGCTGCTCGACCGCTCGAAACGAAGGACCACCGAGGCGATGGCGCATCCGACGATCGCGGACACATCGATCGCGACGTCGTTGCCGGACGACACGGCGACCCCATTGCCCGGAGTCGATCTCGACTTGGCGGAACACTTGCCCGGCGGCGAGCTGCCTGACCTGCCGCTCGTCGGCCTGCGCCACACGCCCGAGCCGAAGCCCGGCCCCACGACATTTCTGCCCGGCGCCGCGTCGAAACCGCTCGTGTTCGATGTTACCCCGAGCGACAAGCGCTTGGCCTCGCGCACGATGCTCTACGGCGTTCCCCCCCCGGCTCCGGCCGCCCGGCCGCCGCCGCTTCCGGCGCGTGCGCGAGCCCCCACAATGCCGTTTTCCTTCGAGGTACCGGCCCAATCCCGAGCGCCAACGGCCCCTCTGCTTCCGAGCCCCTCGCTGCCGCCGCCAGCGACGCCGCTGGCCCGGAGCCCCTCGCTGCCGGCGCGACCGGCGCCGCTGCTCATCGACGTGACGCCGCTCAGCTTGAGCGTGGAAACCGTCGGAGGATTCTGCGACGTACTCATCGAAGCAAACACGCCCGTCCCGTGTGATCGGACGCGATCGTTCGCGACGGCGAGTGATGGCCAAACGGTGGTCGTGGTGCGGGTGGCACAAGGGAGGAGCGCACGCTTCGCGGAGAACACATTTCTAGCGGAGCTCGAGCTCTCCGGAATCGCGGCAGCCCCACGCGGCGAGACGCAGATTGCCGTAACGTTCGAGATCGACGCCGACGGCATCCTCAACGTACGCGCGCGCGACACCAAAGCGGGACGCGAGACTACCGCGCACCTTCAGTTGGTAGGCGGCCAGGCTGCGCCTCTCGACATCGAGGCGATGCAGGCACGGCAGGCCGCACACCCTCTGGCTCCGCTCACCCGAGAATCACGAGATTAGGGACGGATGGCGACGACCGACGCGCTCGCTCTGTTTCTTTCATCGCTCGACAGGAAGAGCTACTACGACGTTCTTCGCGTCCCTGCCGATGCACGGCCCGCCGAGATCAAATCGGCGTTCCACGCCTTCTCCCTGCTCTATCACCCGGACCTCTACGTAAACGCGCCGCAGGAGGTCGGCGCGATCGCCTCGGAAATCTTCAAGCGGGGGGTCGAGGCATATCGATGTCTCTCCCGAGCCGAGACGCGCGGGCGCTACGATCGCGCGCTCGTTCGCGGCAAGATCCGCGTCGAACCGTGGGTCCCATCGACGCGTCCGCCGCCGCCGCCGATGCGTACGCTCGAGATGATCGCTCGAACGCCACGAGGCAAGAAGCTCGGCGTCAAAGCCGACCGCCTGATCGCGATCGCGCGGCTCGACGACGCACGGGTGGAGCTCGCGAGCGCATGCCAGTGCGAGCCCGAAAATCTCGAGCTGGCCGAGCGCCTTGCGTTCCTCATCGAGGCGCTTGCACTCGAGCCGTCGTGACGCGTGCTGGCGAGGCGTATCCGAGCGGCGTAAGGTAATTGGCGTTTCCCCATGACCGGTCAGTTCGCCCACATCGCGCGATGCGTGGACTTGCAAGAGCGCGATCTGTCCGTGGTCGAATCGCGCGCCACGACGAAGGCGCTCCTTCTGCACCTGTCGAGCATCTGCTCACCGAACACCGGCGCGGCCAAAGTGCTACTCGTGTTTTCGCGCATGGCGACGACGGCATGCGGTTGGATCGATGGAGACTTGTGCATCGATCTCTCGGCCCGCGACGACGAAACGATGATCGAGGCCTCCACCGTGCTCGGAGGTGGCCTGCGCGAACGGATCCTTGCGCCGATCTCGTTTCGTGCCCCTATCGAGGAGTTCGCGAGGGCGATCGACCGAGTGCCGCACGCGATCGCGCCGCTTGGAATCCGCGCAAGGTCGCCTGGCCGCCTTTCTCTATCCGCGACCGAGGCGCTACGCCGCACGACCGCACCCCCACCGCCCATCGAAATTTCAACCGAAAGTCTCTTCCTCCAGGCCTCGCCCCCTGCGACGGCGGCGGTGCCGTCGTTGCCCCCGAACGACGTAGACGCCGGCTGGGACGATTAGAGACTATCTCGTTCGATGGCATCCACGAGCGCGCGCGCTCCCTCGAGCGATGGATCCTCGGTCAGCGCGCGGTTCAGCAACATCACAGCGCGCTTCGCATCCCCCTGTTTGCCGGCGATTTCTCCCATGTACTGGTAGGCGAGCGCCTTGCTCATGGGACCTGGCGTCCGCAGCAGCGTAATCGCGCGTAGGGCACGGCTGGCGAGCTCCAGTTGGTCGAGCTCTATCGCCCGCAGCGCGACGTCGGCGCAAACCCGCCCATTTTGGGCGTCACAGTCAAAGGCCTGCGCGAGCGAACGCACCTCGTCGGACGTATTGCCAAAATACCGGGCCACTCGCGCCAGGCGCCAGTGAATCGGTGCCAGCTCTCGCGCGCGCCGGCCCTTGTGCGGAGCGATGACGGGTTCGAGTAACGCGAGCGCGTCCTGCGCGCGCCCCGACAGCGTGTATGCGTCGGCGAGCAGCGCTGCGCATTCCGGATCAAGTGGCCGAAGCGCGCGCGCTTCCTCGAGCGCATCGATGCTCGCCGCTGCGTCCCCGGCCTGTTCGAGCAGAAGAGCACCCGCGCGGAGCAGGCGCTGAAAGCGGTCGGCGACGTCACCGCTGGCGCGCGCGTCCTCGAGCACCAGCTCGGCCATCTCGCGCCAGGCGCCCATTTGCTCGTAAACGCGCTCGAGCCGCTGACGTACCCCGCGGTCGTGAGGGGCCACACTGCGTGCGCGCTCCAGCGCACCGCGGGCGTCACCCGGCCGTTTCGCTCGCTCGCAGGCGTCCGCGAGCCGGAGCGCCGTCTCGACCGTCCCTTCCGCCTCCTCCAGCCCGACAAGGCGCTTGAGCGCAGCGCTCGCCGCGTCCCATCGTTCGAGTCCCCATTCAAGGCTCGCCAGCGCACGAAGGGCTGCACAATCCTTCGGATCCTGTTTGAGCAGATCCGCCAAGATGGCACGCGCGCCGTCCGGATCGCCCGCGTGAGGGAGCACCTGAGCGAGGCGAAGGCGAACCATATGCGCAGCGGCCGCATCGCCCGCCGCAAGCGCAGCTGCGCCAGCGCCTTCGAGCTGCAAGGCCAACGAAGGTGCGTAGAGCGCGCGATCCAAGGTGAACGCGGCCTCGAGATCTTCGAGCGCTCCGGACTCGTCGCCGCTGGCGGACCGAACGTTGGCGCGCGCGGCGAATAGAGCTGGGCGATGCGGGTCTTCAGGCTCCAGGCGGTCGATCGCCTTTGATAGCTCCGAGAGGGTCGCGACAAAGTCGCCCGACTCGAACAACATGTCGATGTGGTCGCGAAGCAGCCCGGATTCGAGCCCTTCGGCCACGCCATTCCGGGCCTCCACCGCTCCTCGAGCGAGACCGAGCGCCATGGCCGCGCTGCGTGGGTCCCTCAACTCCGTCCGCCAGATTGCAGCCGCTTCGCGCAACCTCGCCACCCGCTCGGCCGGGTCGGAGCGCGCGCCCGCGTCGAGCACGCACAGCTCGGCGAGCTTGCGCCACTCGCCGCGACCGCGGAACGCAGCCTCCAACCGATCTCGGAGCACGACGCTTCCCGGGTGGGCTCGGTACCCGATCTCAACCGCCCGCTCGGCGCCTGTCTCGTCGCCGAGCCTCATGCGAGCCGCCCAGAGCGCCAGCGCCACGGGCTCCGCCTCCGACCCCTGCTCGGTCCCCAAACGCCGCTCGAGCAAATCTGCGCGCTCGGTCGAATCTCCGTCGCCATCGAGCAGCGCCACCAGGGCGTCGAGTAGCTCGCGGCTCTTCGGCTCCCATTCGAGCCCGGTGTAGTAAATGTCTCGCGCCTGCATTCCGTCGGTCGCCTCGAGGAGCGCACCGAGGCGAATCGACAGCGACACGATGGACCTCGAATCGCTGCGGTCTTTGGCCGCGTCGATTTGCCGCGCGAGAAGCTCGATGAGCTCTGCGCGGGCCCCGGTGCGCTCGTGAATCGCCGCGAGCATCAGCGCTGCCTGCACCTGGCTGGCATCCTCGTCCACGATCTCCCGGAGCAGCGAGGCCGCCTCGGCGTCGGTCAGCCCGAGCTCTTGCATCGCGCGCACGCGTTCCAAGCGCAGGTGCGCGCGAGCGTTCGTGTCGTCGACGTAGTCGACCACCCTCGCGAGGAGCTCGGCCAGCTTGCTGGTCTGCCCTTGATGGCGATAAACGCCGACGAGCGGCTCCCAAGCCTCGCGGTCGGCTGGATCGGTGCCCAGCAACCCTTCGTATGCTTCTGCCGCGAGCTGCCAGTCGCCCAGGTCGTCCGCGGCTATTCGCGCCACCTCGAACATGAGCCTGCGAGCGACGTCCGGTTCGGAGACCCTCGCCGCGGCTCGCTTCAGCTCCAATGCTTTTGGAATATCGCCCGCCGTACGGCGCAAATTGGCAAGCGCGTCCAGCGCCCACGCCGCGCTGGTAGCGGTTTCGCCCGTTGCCTCCCGTCGCTCGATCACCCGCTGCAACAGTGCCTCGGCTTGGGAGACCTCGCCGATGCGGACAGCCACCTCGACCGCCTCGCGCAAGGTCCCCAGGTCGGCGCCGGGGAGCTCGGACCGCACCCTGAGCGCGTCGACGAGGGCGCGCTCATGCCCGGGCTGCCGGCCGATGTACTCGTAGAGATCGAGAATGCGACGGTGCGTGGCGTCGACGGCCACCGCACGACGCAGCGCCGCCTCGGCGCGATCGATCTGTGGATCCAGGTCGAGCGCCGTCGTCATCAATTCCACGCCCTCGTCGAGCGTCTCTCGCGATGTCAGGCGCAACGCCGCCAGGCGATACACCGCATCACTCGCTGCCCGCGGCCCGCCCTCGCGCTGCTCCACCTCGATTCGCATCGACAGCACGCGCGCTTGCTTTTGAACGTCGCCCAAACGATTCAAGACCCGATCGAGCGCGCGAAGTGCCTCGGCAGTGCGCAGCCCGAGATCCACCGCTCGCTCGTAGAACGACGCCGCTTGCAGATCGTCGCCGAGGTCGTCCTCCGCCACCCCGCCGAGTCGAACCAGGAGCAAACAGGCGAGCGGCACGTCCCCGCGTTCGATCGCGCGATCGACCAGAGCCGCCGCTGCGTCGATGTAGCGTCTCACGCTGTCCATCGAACGAGCGAGCGTCCGTGCAGCTTCGTGCGCCGCGTCCGAACGCGGATCCAAAGCCACGGCGCGCAGCCGAACGGAGAGAGCTTGTTCGGGACGGCCGAGCCGCTCCGAGAGCAGCTCGGCCAGTTCGGCCAACGTCCTCGCCGCCTGGGGCCCATCGCCGGGTCCGGCAAGCTTCAACTCGAGCACGCGTACGAGCGTCTCGTGATCCCCCCGAGCGCGAAGTGCGCCCTCCAAGCGCTGCTGCTCGAACTCCCCCTTCGCCGCCGCCTCGAGGGCGCTCTCGAGAATCTCGCGGGCACGCTCTGTCTCGCCTTGCCGTTCGGCGATCGCACTGAGCTCGAGCAAAACCTCACTGCGGGCGACCCCCATCGCTCCGCTCGCCTCCTCGCGGCGTCGCAGAACGACCAGCAACGCGCGATAGCTCTTCTCGGCGCGCTCGAGCTGTCCGTCATCGCGCGCGAGCTCGGCCAGCGCCCTCAGGATATCCGGGTTCTGCGGGTCCACACGCGCCGCGGTGTCGAGCTCGACCAGGGCCCGAGCGCGATTACCCATCGCCAACTCGAGACGCGCCATCTGGTAATGCACCGGCGCGCGCTCTTTCGGCCTTCGCCCTCCGAACGCATCCACCATCGACTTGAGCATGGCTCGCGCGTCGTCGAAGCGATCGCTGCGGGCGAGCGCGTCGGCCAAGGCCAGGGCCGCCGACTGGTCCTCGGGCGCGAGATCGGTCGCCTGCTCGAGCAGCGGGACAGCGAGGTCCGGTCTCGCGCACGCCTCCGAGAACAGTCGCGCGGCTTCGCGAAGACGAGCCATCCGCGTCGCTTTGTCCGGCGCGTACATGGCGGCGTCGGCGGTCAGCCTCGCAAGTCGTTCCCAATCGCCCTCGTCGCGATAGAGGCCAGCGAGCCGCTCGCGCAGCGGCTCTGCCTGCGGCGACTCTGCGAGGGACAGCGCAAGGCGCTCCGCCGCGCGCGTCACCTGGCCGGCGCCCACCAGCGCCTCGGCGAGACGCAGCGTCGCTTCGACTCGCCTTTCGGAGTCGACGACGCGCAACAGCCGATCGAGCCACTGCGCGGCCGCTCCGTGATCCCCGCGGTAGGTCGCCAGACGACCCAACTCATCGAGCGATGCCGCGCGCTCTTCGAGGACGGCCACGCGCACGTGATACGATTCCGCGACGGCGACGTCGCCTAGGCGCTGCTCGGCAAGAACGGCCGCGCGCCACCAAAGCTCGGCGGCCCTGCTGGTGTTACCGGCGTTCTCCGCGCGCTGCGCCTGGTCCACGAAAAGATCGCGCAGGTCGGTCGTTCGCCCCTCTGCATCGAGCACCGTGGCCAGCGCTTCGACCGTGCCTTCGTGGCGCGAATCCTCCGCAAGGTTGGCGTCCAGGACCTCGGCCGCGCGTTGGCTCTCCCCGAGAGAAACCAGCAGCCGCGCCGCCTCCATTCGTAGCGCGATGCGGACCGCCGGCTCTCCGGCCGAAGCGACTTGCCGCTCGCGCAGATTCAGGAGCTCGCGCGTTCGCCCGTGCGCCGCGAATATCGACGCAAGCCGCAGTGCCGCTTCTTCATCTTGTGGGTCTTCGTCGAACAGCGCGAGGAAGAGAACGATCGCCCGCTCGTCGTCCCCGAGGCGGTCGAGCGCGATGCGAGCGGCGCGCCGTCGCATGCTCCGGCGCACTTCGAGCTCGAATGGGAGTGAGTCTCCCTGGGTGAGGATGGAGACGACGGCGGGTGTGTCCCCCTCTTGCTCGTGCAGCTTTGCCAGACTTTCGATCGCCCATTGCGCGTAGCCGGAAGCGTCGATCGACGCCCCCTCTTGCCAGCGCTGGCGAGCGAGGGCGAGCAGATCGGTCAGGATGGATCGGGCCAGGGACAAGTCACAGGCGGCGCCACTGGCAACCTCCGCAGCCTCGCGAACGAGGGCTGGGTTGCCGCCCGTCACGCGCGATAGCCGAAGAAGACTGTCGACGAGCGGTCGTCCCAGGTGGCGGCGCTGAAGATCCACCAACATGGCCAAGAGGCCGGCGTCGGAGTCGTCATGTGCGAGGGCGCGCTCCAGAGCGGCCTGGGCCGCGTCGGGGTCGCCCCGCCGGTCACGGTGCCAGACCGCGACGCGCGCCTCGAGATCCCGCGCCGATGTGCCACCCAGTCCGGCCGAAGACGTTCCACTCGCCAGGGCTCGCGTGGCTTCGTCCCACGCGTTCGACGCGTCCGCGGCCTGGCCGTAGGCATCGAGAAGCTCGCGCGAGGCACTGCCGCGCGCGAGGGCGACGTCGACGACGACACGCGCTGCAACGTCCCATTCGGCCAGTCGGCCCGCGACGCGAAGTGCGGCGCATCCGACCGCGACGTCCGCCGTGTCGCGGACGACCTGGAGGTACTCGGCAAGTGCACCGCGTGGGTCGTCGATGCGGGTCTCGAGTGTGGCCCCCGCACTCGCCCGGAGCCGTGCCACGAGTGCGGGGTCGCCGTGCGCGGCTCCGTCGATCGCCTCGTGGTAGGCGCCGACCAGCCGCTCCCAGGCGACCGCCACTTCCGCAAGGCGCGACGCCTCGCGCTCGACGGCCCCGTTGTCCGGAGCGATGACGAACGCTCGCCGCATTGCATCGAAGGCCTTCCCTGGGTCCCCGGCACGCTGCTCGGAGACTTGCGCCGCTTCGAGCAGCACGCCAAGCTTCTCGGCGTCCGAGTCCGCCGCGAGCAGCCGGTGCTCGGTCAACTCGAGGATCGACTGCCAATCGTCGCTAGCGCGCAAGGCCCCGAGGAGGACCGCGACCGCAGCCGGCCTCAGTGCAGCGTCGCCGGCGAGCGCGAGGAGCCCTGTCCTTGCTCCCGCGTTTCGCGGGTCGGCCGAGAGAGACCTCCCGTACGTTTCGACCGCTGCGGCGGGCGCATCGAGGTGTTCGCGATGTACGTCGCCGAGCTGCCGCAACAGGTCGGCGCGCGCCTCCTGTTGCCCTGCCCGCGCCGCACCGCGCTCCAGGAGCTCCGCGAGATCGCCCCAACGCTGCGTGGCCCTCAGCAACGCAGCGAGCGCGATGGATGCGTCGTCGGCCTCACCGAACTCGCGCTCGATCTCGCGCCAGGCCGCAACCGCTTCCTTTGGACGCCCGAGCACATCGCCCAATAGCTGCGCCACACGCACGCGATCGGCCCGCCGCCGCTCGTCGTTCCCAGCCGCCCGCGCGCGCAGCTCGAGCACTTCGGCGAGCCTTTCGCTTCGACCGGACCGCTCGAGCAGATCGACCAGCCCATCCAGCGCGTCTCCATCCTTCTCGTCCGAAGCGACACGCTTCTCCCAAAGGCCCATCGCGCGCGTGTCTTGACCGAGCCGAGCCGCCAGCCGCGCCGCCCGCCCGAGCGTGTTGCGCCGCGCGTCCGATTCCGGTTCGGCGCCCGCAACGCGCGCTAGGACATCCAGCCGCTCTTCCTCACGCCCCGCCGCTTCGAGCAAGGGCTCGAGCTTGCGCCCCGCCGACAGGAGGTCGTCGTCGCCGAGCTTGGGAGTGGCCAACACCGACGAGAGGAGAGCGATCGCCCCGGCAGCATCGCCGACGCGATCCGCGCGTACCGCCGCGGCTTGCATGGTAAGTGCGACACGGAGCGCCTTGTCTTCGGACGCCTCTGCCGCCTGGGTCAACAGTTCGGCAAACCGCTCGAGCCGGTCGGCGGTCTCAGCCAGCTGCGCGAGCTTGGAGCGCTTCACGTCGTCGTGCGGATCGATCTCCACCGCGAGGCCGACTTGCTCCAGGGCATTTGCCGCATCGCCTAGCTTCTCGTAGCTATCGGCGATCTGAAGATGGCGGCGCACCCGCTCCTTCGGCGCCTTGACCGCCTCGAGCTCGACGAGAAGCATCCGGACGAGGTCCGCGTCTCGCCCCGCTTTCGCGTAGTATTCGCGAAGGCTTGCCGCGACCCGCTGGCGCACTGACGCCGGCGACGAACCCGGCGGCTCCGATTTGCGCCCGCGCTTCGATCGCGGTCGTTCGCTGCCGCGCGGGCCGGGAGTCGCCGACGGCCGCGTCTCCGGCGTGGGCGGCGCGGCCGCGAGGATACGCTCCAGGAGCGGCCAGACATCGGCGCTCGAGCCGTTGGTGGACCCTTCGCTGTCCTCGAGTGTTGGCTCGATGGCTTCGAACGCGGCAGCCGGATCATCGAGTCCGTCGAGCCACAGAACGGCGATGCGCGATCGAGTTCGCCTGTTTTCGTTCGGTGGCAGTGTTGGAAGGCGACCCGTCAGTAGCGTAACCAGCTCACGGTGCCGGCCTTGACGCTCGTAGAGTCGCTCGAGCGCGCTGGTGACCTTCGCGTCGCCGGGCCTCAGCTGGTTCAGCTGCTCGAGGTAGTCGATGGCGCGGTCAGGGCGGTTGGCGAAGTCTTTCGCAGTCTGCGCGGCGTCTTCGAGGAGCACGGGGCGCGTTCGCTCGTCGGCCAGGGCGAGCGCGCGGTCGTACAAGGCGAAGAGATCGTCCCAGCGCTCGGCGGAATCCAGCAGCAGCTTCAACCGGTCGAACGCCCAGTCGGCCGTCGGGTCGATCTCGAGCACGCGTTCGAGGATGCGCACGACGCGCCCCGAATCCTCGAACCACTCTTCGTAGAACTGTACCGCACGCTCACCGATGACCCGCGCCGCGTCGCGAGTGAGCGGCCGACCGAGCACTTCCTCGTAGAGGGCCGCCATGTCATCGGGGCGCGAGAGCGCTCGTGCCATCGCTTCGGCCCGGTCCCACGGCGCGGGGACTTCGGGCATCTCGCGCGCGGCGCGCACGGCGGTGGCCATCGCCGTCTCCGGCCCCACCTGCTCGCGCTGCAAATCGCAGAGGCGCGCGAACCAGCCCCGCCGCGCTTCGGAGTCCGGCTCGACCGGAGCGTCGAGGAGGCGCGTCAGGATTTCCGCGCGCGCAACGGCGTCTTCGGTGGCGTCGCACGCTTGTTCGAGCATTCGAATCGCGTCGGCTCGGGTCGAAGCGTGGTCGAGAAGCTGCCCCGCCAGCGCGCGGGCGGTCGGGTCGTTCGGCGCATCGGCGAGGACTGCCCGCAGCGAGCCAAGCGCCTCCGGCCAGCGAGTGGTCCGCGCCAGGAGAACTTGCGCGATCTCCAGCTCGACGGCCGCGCGAGCCGGACCGTCTGCGCGGTCGCGACGGGCACCCAGCGCGGTCAGGGCCGCGTCGGTGTCTCCGGTCGCCAGCGCCAAGCGCGTCATCGCCGAGAGGGCCTCGTCGGAATCGGGGTCGAGACCGAGGACGCGACGGTAAAGGGCGAGCGCTTGCGCCGGATCGGCAAACGTCGTCTCTTCTTCCCGCGCCCAGTCGAGCAAGCGCCCGGCGCGCTCCTCCTCGGACGCGTGGTCGGCGCGCCACTCGAGGAGCCATCGGCGGTCCGCGCGCTGCCCGGGGGAATCGCGATCCATGGCGAGCAGCGCCTCGAACGCCGCCAAGGCGCCTGCGAGGTGCGCACGGTCGATGTTCGGCTCCTCGAGAATCGCTCGGTACACAAGCGCCGCATCCTGAAGTCGCCGCGGATCACTGGTAAGCGCGCGCGCGCGTGACGAAAGCAAACGCACTCGCGGCTCGGCGTCCATCCCACCTGCGGCCTCGAGTCGCGCCAGCGCGGCGTCGACCGCGCGCTCGAACGCGTCGACTGTGCCCGCAGCCACGCTCAGCTCTTCGAACGTCGCCAGCACGTCGGCGCGCGTCGGCGCCAGATCGAATGCGCTGCCCGCCCGGCTCGCCGCCCCCGCAACATCTCCGAGCCGGTCGAACAGCACCCGCGCTGTTCGGACCCAGAGGTCGACCCGCTCGCCCTGGTCGCTACTCTGCTCGCCGAGCGAAACGTAGAGGAGGGGCAGCTCGTCCCAGGCTTGCGCGCGTTCCGCGAGCGCCACCAGTCTCGCCGTCACGTCCCGATCTTCCGGGGCCACCTTGCGTGCCCGCCAGTACAACCGTCGTGCGACATCGTCGTCGCTGGCGGCTTCCGCAAGCGCGCCCGCCCGCTTCCACGCGCTTGCCGCGGCCTCCAAGTCTCCGAGGCGTCGCTCGTCGAGCTCCCCGAGCCGGTCGAGCCATGCGACTTGCTCGCGCGAGTCCTGCGTCATCTCCGCCCGCCGACGCAGCACTGCTCGCTCCAGCGTTGCGTCGCCGAGGGACACGGCGGCGAGGGCGACCGCGTCGAGGTGCTCGGGCGCGAGCTCCGGGTCCTCGAGTAGGCGTTCGCACTGGGCGCGAGCGCGCGACTCATCGCCATGTGCCGCTGCTACCGCTGCCAACGTGGCCCGCGTCGCGCGCGCCGCTTCGCCTTCGACGCGCGCGAGTCGCGCCTCGAGCAACGCGCAGAGGTCGTTCCAGCGCTCGGATTGCGCGTAGAGCTCGGCCAGTGCAGCTTGCGCGTCCGCATCGTCCGCGTCGTCGTCGAGCGCCGCGCGGTAGGTCTCGATCGCAGCGGCCGTGTCGCCGAGGTCGTGCCGCTCGATCGCGCCGACGCGGTGCAACAGCTCTCTTCGTCTCGACGCGCCGGCGCGAGCGAGCGCCGCTCGATAGAGGGCGATCCGTTCCTTGGGGCTGCCTTGGTCGCGGAGCAGATCGTCCACGCGCGACAGGAGCTCGGCCGAATGCGGCTCGAAGGAGAGTGCCCGTCGATACAGCGCAATGGCCGCGTCCGCGTCACCAGCCGCGGCGTACGCTTCTGCCGCTCGCTTGGCCAAAGCGCTCAAGTCGTCGCTGGTCACCTCTCGGTCGCCGATGGCATTGCCCAGGATCACTGCGCGCCGTTTCGCGTCCGTGCCTGGCGCGGCCACGACGTCGAGCCGTTCGAGCCACTCGCCGAGCGCTCGGTTGTACGCGACTGCATCCACCAGTGCCCGCCCGATGATTTCGGCGGCCCGCGCCCCCTCCGCACCATCCGCCAGCTGCGTCGCCTCGCGAAGAGCGGCCAGCCGCTCGTCGACGTCGGGCTCGAGCGCTCCGCGCAGCTCGAGGACCTTCAGAAGAGCCGCGGTCGGCCCTTCGCGTCGATATACTGGCTCGAGAACGCGCGCGGCGGCCAGCCGGTGATCGCCGACAACCGTGAGTTTTTCCAGCATCATCCGCGCCGTCTTGTCCCCCACGTCGAAGGCGACCGCCTCCCGGAACGCCTCGATCGCCCCGCCGGCGTCAGCGAGCCGCTGCATGCGAACCGCGCCGAGTCGAGCCATCACGTGCGCGCGCTCAGGCCCGCTACTCAACGCCGCCTCTTCGGCGAGCGCACGACCGAGCTCCTCCCACCGCCGCTGCGTCTCGAGAAGCGGTATGAGGAGGGCGAGCACGTCACGCGCCGGGCCGAAGCGGTCGATGATCGCCCGGCACGATGCGACGGCGGCCGCGCCATTACCCGTCTGTCCGGTGCGTACGTGCGCGGCGCGCATCATCCGTTCACGCGCTTCGTCGGGGTCCAGCGTGTCCTTCGCCTGCTCCTCGAGCAGTCTCGCGTGCTTCTCCGGGTCCCCGGCCACCTGATACAGCGGCGCCAGGGCGGCGAGCGCCCGCGCGCGAGCGCTCGTCGACAAGAGTCGCTCATAGGCGCCGATCGCCCGCGCGCCATCCCCCACTTCGGTCGCGAGCTCGGCAAGCCGTTCGTCTGCCGCCTGGCGCTTTTCCGGGTCTGGCTCCAGCCCCGCGATCCGCTCGAGAGCGCCCGCAAGCGCCGACTTGTCCCGCTCCGCCTCATGGATCTCAGCGAGGGCATAAGCAGCAGAGAGTAGTGCGTCAGGGGGCGCGTCCGCGGCGTTGACGACCCCCGCCAGCGTGGCTTTCGCGCGCCTGGTGTCGCCGCCGCGCAGGAATATTTCGCCGAGCTGCGCGCCTGCCCTGGCCTTGACGGCCGGACTCTTGACCGTGGCCAGCACCCGACCGAGGGTCTTCGATGCGTCGGCGTAACGTCCGAGCTTTCGCGCAAGGGCGACATAGGCCGCTCGAAGCTCGTCGGCGTCGGCGTCGATCGCCAGCGCTTGCTCGAACGCGTCGAACGCCCCGACGTCGTCTCCCATGCGCTCGGCCTTCAGCTTTCCTAGCCGTGCGAGCAACGTGGCGCGTTTGGGCCCGCGCGTGTTCTCGAGCTCGATCGTGACGAACCGTGCGACCTCTTCGGCCGTTCCGGAGGCCTCGTAGGCGTTCGCGAGCGCCGCCGCCGCACGGCCTGCGAGGCCCTTCACGATGACGAGCTTCTGGGCTACGCGCCGCCCTTGCTCGTTGACGGGATCGAGCGCCAACAGCTGCTCGACGTGAGGCATTGCACGCTCGGGCTCGTGGAGCTTGTCCGCGTACACCTCGACGATTCGGGAGAGCAACTTCGCGCGCGCCGGCTCGTCCGGCGGAGGCTCCGCGGCCAGGGCCTGCTCGTTGAGGCGCACTACGTCGCGCAGGCGGTTGCCTTTGATGCACAGGGCTTCGAGCTGCGCACGCGTCGGCTCGTCGCCCGGTTCGAGGCGCAGAACGTGCTGAAAGAGCTCGATCGCTTTGTCGTCGGCGCCGCCAGCCTCCAGCAAGAGCTCGGCGGCGCGGCGGAGAAGCGCGGGCTGTTCGGCGCGGGGGCGGTGCTGCGCGATCTTGGCCAAGACCTCGGCGAGCTTTTTTGGCTGTTGGGTCTTACGCAGGATCTGTTCGATCTTCCCGAAAGACGCCCAGTGTGCCGGCACCATGGCGAGTGCCCGCTCGAGGTAGGGGATCGCCCCGAGCTCGTCGCCGAACACATCGCTGAAGAAGCACGCGGCCTGGAACAGAAACTCCGCGGCCAGTGCCGGGGCAAGCGCCTTCATGCGCTTGCTTTGGGAGGTGCTCTCGAACGCGAACGCGAGCTCGCTCAGCCGTGTGTCGCGCTGCGACGCCGCGTACAATCGCTCCCAAGTGCCCGCGGGAAGTGTGCCGCGGGCCATCGAAGCGAGGATCGCGTCGAGCGTGGCTTCTTCGTTGTCGAGCCTCGACTCGAAAGTGAAGGCTTCGGCGCTCTGCGCGGGTCCTCCGCGCCGAAGCGGCGGCGATTGCATCTCAATGCCTCCGGGCGGCGCGCGAAACTCCGCTTTCCGCAACTACGTAGAGAGTAACTCGGACGCAACTACGAAAGAAAGCGAGTTGACGGGAGCGAACGTCACCGTGCCCACCATCCCGAGCAATGTCGGACGGGGACGATGTGCGCGGGGGTGACCGATGCTACCCCCCCGGGCGGCGTCGCACGAACACCTCGGGCTGCTGCTGCTTGGACTTGGGTTCGGCTCGCTGCATGGACCTCGCCTGCGGCGGGGGCCGGCGCTTGTTCGCCATATGAAGGGCGTGCGCCGCTGCCTTGGCCTCTCGCCGTGCCCTCGCCGCCGCCTGTTCGGCCTCCTGCCGCTCGGCGGCCTGACGCTTGTGAGCCTCAAGCGCCGGCATATGCGGAGCGATGGCCACGCGTGCGTCCGCGACGGAGAACCGGCGGGGGGACGGCTTCGCATCGACGAACCGCACAGCGGCGTGCATGGCGCCGCGAAGGAGCGGGCCGAGGAGGGCGCGAGAGACGCCGAGCAGGCGAGCGAGCTCGGCCTCCGTGGCGATGGCTTCCCCGCTGACGAGGAGGCCGTGTGGGTCGATGGGGGCTTGCGGGGGTTCGGTCATTGTCTTCCGGTGTCTCGACGAGTGCGGTCAACGTTTCCAATTTCCACGAGCCAAGCAAGCTAGTCGCCGAAGCGCACCTCATGCTCGCGCGGCTCGTGGATCGCCGCGCGCAGCAGCGGGTGGCTCGATAGCAGACGCACGCACCGATTCCAGCGAAGCACCGGGTCCGGCAAGTCAGGCCGCATAGTCTCCGCCCGCTCGAAGAGCGAAAGGGCGTGTTCGAACGCCGTAACTGCGCTGTGCGCTTCGTTTCTCTCGAGATGCGCCTTTGCCGCGCGCTCCCAGGCGACGCCGACGTGGTACACGCGCTCGTACTCGTCATCCAGCCGCTCGAAGGCGGCCACCGCCTCTTCGAGAAGCCCAGCCTCGCGCGTGGCAAATCGGTCGGTGATCGCGAGGCCCAGAAGCTTCCACGCCGCCTGATTCGTCCCGTCGACCTCGAGCACGTCGCGGCAAATGCTCTCGGCCTCCTCCGGCTGGTTCAGGTCACGGTAGTGTGCGCCTTTGGCGATCGCTGCGTCGATGTTCACGCGCGGCAGCCGTTTGAGCGCATACATCATCGCCTCGACCTCCCAGACCTACTTGGCAGCGCGCTCGGCCGCGGACGGCTCGGCCGCCGTCTTCGGCGGGGCGTGCTCTTGAATGACCGGCAGCCTCGCCTTCTCTTTCTTCGGGCCGCCGCCCACCTTCTGCAAGATCCAGCGCACGGGGTCGTAGTGGTCGTCGGCGACACGCTCCTTGAGCGGGATGATCCCGTTGTCGGTGATGTGGATGTGCTCGGGACAGACTTCAGTGCAGCACTTCGTGATGTTGCAATACCCAATTTTGAACTCGTCTTTGACGAGATCGCGCCGGTCGAGGGTGTCGAGCGGGTGCATGTCCAGCGTTGCCAGGTGGATCAAAAAGCGCGGGCCCGCGAACTGTTCCTTGCGGTGGTCGCGAATGACGTGACACACATTTTGGCAGAGGAAACATTCGATGCACTTCCGGAATTCCTGAATGCGATCGATGTCCTCCTGCCGCATGCGCCACGTGCCGTCGGCATCGCGCGGGCGCGGGCGAAACGGCGGGATCTTCTTGGCCATCTCGAAATTGGCCGAGACGTCGGGGACCAGGTCTTTGATCACCGGAAATGACCGCATCGGGGTCACCGTGATCGGCTTTCCTTCTTCGAAGTGCGACATGCGCGTCATGCACATGAGCCGTGGCTTTCCGTCGATCTCTGCGCCGCACGAGCCGCATCGACCCGCCTTGCAGTTCCAGCGAACGCCGAGGGTCGGCTCCTGTTTGGCCTGGATCTCGTGGATCGCGTCGAGGACGACCATCCCAGGGTAGGTCTCGACGTCGTACGACTTGAGCTCGCCGCCGCTCGAGTCGCCCCGGAAGACTTTGAGGGTCACGGTCTTGCTGGACATGCTCATCCTTCCTCGAGCACTTTCTGAATCTCCGGCGGAGGATCGGGGCGGGGTACTTCGTGCACGGTGATTCCGCCGGGCCCGAGGCGCGAGACCACGTTGACCTTCGAGAGGCGCCCCTTGTCCATGTCGGGGTAATCCTCGCGCGCGTGCGCGCCCCGGCTCTCCGTACGAAGCAACGCGGCGCGCGCCATCGCCTCGCTCACGATGAGCATGTTGCGCATGTCGAACGCCTGGTGCCAAGACGCATTGAAATGGCGGTTGCCCTCGATTTTTACGCGCGCCGCAGCGGCCTTCAGGCGCTCGACGTGCTCGATGCCCTTCTTGAGGTCTTCCTCGCTTCGAATGATGCCGACGAAGGTATGCATCTTGTCTTTGAGGTCTTCGTGAAGAAGAAACGGGTTGGGCCCCTCGGCGCGATCGAACGGCGCGAGCGCCTCACGTGCGGCCGCCTCGATCTCGCCGTCATCGAGAGGCCGAACCCCGCGGCTGCTCGCGTACTTGGCGGCGTGCAGGCCCGCGATGCGACCGAAGACGAGCAAGTCGGACAGCGAGTTACCGCCAAGTCGGTTGGCGCCGTGCATTCCGGCGGCGCACTCGCCCGCCGCGAAGAGCCCCTTGATGCGTGACTCTTGGGTCTCCGGATCGACGCGAACCCCGCCCATCGCGTAGTGCGCCGTCGGCCCCACTTCCATCGGCTCTTTGGTGATGTCGACGTCGCCGAGCTCTTTGAACTGGTGATACATCGCGGGAAGCTTGCGCTTGATGTCTTCCGCGCTTCGGCGCGAGTGGATGTCGAGGAAGACGCCCCCGTGGGGCGAGCCGCGGCCCGCCTTGACCTCGCTGTGGATGGCACGAGCGACGATGTCGCGAGGGAGGAGATCCGGAGTTCGGCGCGCCTTCGACGCAACTCCCGACGTGCTCTCGCGCAGCCACTGGTCGGCCTCTTCCTCGGCGCTCGCCGTCTCGCCGGCGTAGAGCTCGGGGATGTAGTTGAACATGATGCGCTTGCCGTCTTTGTTGCGCAGCGTTCCGCCCTCGCCCCGCACCCCTTCGGTGATGAGCGTTCCGCGCACGCTGGGCGGCCAGACCATCCCGGTCGGGTGAAACTGCATGAACTCCATGTCCATGAGCTCTGCGCCCGACAGGTAGGCGAGCGCCTGCCCGTCCCCCGTGCACTCCCACGAGTTCGAGTTCACGCGAAACGCCCGCCCGATGCCGCCCGTGGCGAGCACCACGGCCTTGGCGTGGAACACGACGAAGCGGCCGCTGTCACGCCAGTAACCGAACGCGCCGCGGACGACGTCGCCGTCGACGAGCAGGCGCGTGATCGTGCACTCCATGTACACCTGCATCCCGCAATGAATGCCGTGTTGCTGGAGCGTTCGGATCATCTCGAGGCCCGTGCGATCGCCGACATGGGCGAGCCGCGGGTACTTGTGGCCGCCGAAGTTGCGCTGAAGAATGCGCCCGTCGGGGGTGCGGTCGAAGAGTGCACCCCACGCCTCGAGCTCCTTGACCCGATCGGGCGCCTCCATCGCGTGAAGCTGCGCCATCCTCCACTGGTTGAGGTAGCGCCCACCCTTCATGGTGTCGCGGAAGTGAACTTTCCAGTTGTCCTTGGGCTCGACGTAGCCGAGCGCCGCCGCGACCCCACCCTCGGCCATGACCGTGTGGGCCTTGCCGAGCAGAGACTTGCAGACAAGACCGACGGTCGCGCCTTCGCTGCTCGCTTCGATCGCAGCGCGCAACCCGGCGCCGCCCGCGCCGATGACAAGAACGTCGTGCTCGTGCGTCTCGTACTTGACGTCGGTGGCCATCAGAAGAGCCTCGCGTCCGTCAGCTGACCGGTCGCCACCATCCGGATGTAAAAATCGGTCAGACCCACCGAGAAGAGGCTCGCCCACGCGAAGAGCATGTGTCGCTCGTTGAAGACCGTGACCACCTTCCAGAGCCCGAAGCGCAAGCGGCCAAGCGTCGCGGTCGAGTAGCTGTTGACGCCGCCGCCGACCAGGTGACGAAAGCTGTGGCACCCGAACGTGTAGCCGCTGATCAGGAGCACGTTGAGGATCATGACCAGCGTACCGACCCCGACGTGCACCCCGTCTTTCCAGCCGAAGACGGCGAGCACAGCGTCCTTCCAGAGGATGACGAGGACCACGATCGCGAGGTAGAGGGCGAAACGGTGCAGGTTCTGGAAGAGCAGGAGCTTGGTCTCGCCGTTGTACCCGTGCGTCGAGCGCTCGGCGACGGCGCACGCCGGCGGATCCCACGCGAAGGCGCGGTAGTACGCCTTTCGGTAGTAGTAACAGGTGAGGCGAAACGAGAGCGGAGCTGGCAGGATGAGCATCGCGGGCGTGATGAACCCGAGCCCTAGGCCCTTCGCCCACGTCGTGTCGAACAGCGGCGAGTAGAACGGGGAGAGATACGCCCCCCACTCGTACCCGGAGCCTTCGAACGTGCGCCACGTCGCGTAGCCGACGAACCCGGACAGAACGAGGACGGTGACGGCCGGACCTACCCACCACGCGTCTTTTCGCAGCGCCTCGGGCGCCTGGGCTATCGGCAAGTGAACGGTTTGATTCGCCATGAGGGAGCAGCCCGCGACGCTAGCCTGCTGGCGGCCAGGGCCGCAAGGCGAGGATCGCGTTCGGGAAGCAGCGGCGTGCAGCGGGCCGGGCTGCAGATTGCGAATGGGCCGGCAAGTGTGGAAACTTCGTCCGCGATGAGAATACGCCGCGTCGGTGTCTGGCTCGGTTTCGCGACGGTGGCTCTCGCGAGCGGGTGCACGAACAGCACCGGCGTCGTCTGCCCGCCAGATGCGCAAGGCTGCAGCGCGTCCAATGCCCCCGAGGGCGGCATGCCGGCAACCGTCATCCCGCCGTCGGACTCCCCGTCCCCCGCGACGAACCCGCTCCCGGGGGATGACGGCGGAGGAGTTCCCGAAGCAGCGGCTCCGGAGGCATCCTCGCCGGAAGTGTCAGTTGCGGAGGCTGCGGCTCCGGACGCCGGGACTGCGGACGAGGGCGGAGGCACAACGCCCGACGCGGAACCCACCGGCGGACAGGGGACGAACCTCGTGACGGACGGGGACTTCTCGCAGCCGAGCAGCCCCCTATGGGCGGTCGTCGCGGGTGCAGGGACCGTCACCGTGACGAACGGGGAGCTGTGCGTCTCGGTCGCCGCCGGCGGGCAGGCCACGCTCGGCTGGCCGCAACCGGCGGGCTCGCCAGGGGCGGTCGTCGCACCGGGTACTTCATACACGTTCTCTTACAAGGCGAGAGCGACCCAGCCGCTCAGCGTGGACGCCAAGGTCGGGCAATCGAATCCCCCTTACGCGGCCGACTTCGAGAGCGCGAACGAACCGGTGACCACGAGCGTGCAGACGCTGACTCACACGTTCACGACGTCCCAAGGCGATTCCTCCACGGGCATCGCGTTCGCCTTCATGGCCGGGTCGTCGGCGAACCAGGTGTGCTTCCAGGCGGTCGCGCTGGTCGCGAACTAGCGGCGCCGAACCTCGCCAGGGGCGCGACGACTCGGCGTTGCGAGGCTCGCAAGACCTGCACGAGGTGTCGATGCGCGTGGGGTGGCGCGGTCGCTGTGTCGCAGTCGCCCGCGAGGTGTCGTTGCGCGTCGCGGTGCAGCTCGAGCACCGCGGACGCGAACCCTGCGTCGTGCTAAGCCGCGCGTGGCGTGCTGCCTTCGGACCGCCTACCCCGCTTCGCGAACGACTTCCCGCGCACTCCCGCGCTCGATGCGCTGGTACAGGCCTTCGCCCGCGGCGACTACGGGCGCGTGCGAGTGGAGGGCCGCAAGCTCGCCGCTTCGGCATCCGAAGAGGACGTCCGCGCCGCCGCGCGCTCGATCGTCGCCCGCACGACGCCCGATCCGCTTGCGGTCGGGCTGATCCTCTTGGCAGCCGGGCTACTCGTCGTCCTGGCCACGTACTGGATCGTCCATGGCAAACCACCGTTCGGGACTGGCGCCCCTACGGCACCGCGCGTGGGGATGCGGGTCACCCCATCAGGCGCGATCAGCTTTCGGGCTCGTTTGAGCCGGGCAGCGATTTGATCTCGCGCCGGGCGTGCTTCCAAGCGCGCTGCACGACCCAGGACATCGAGCGCTGCAACCGCTGCGCCTCTTTCTGGATCTCGTCGAGCATCGTCTCCGGAAAATAGAGGCTCTGCTTGCGCTTGTCGCTCTTCGAGGCATCCGGACCGCTCTTGCTCTCGTTGTCGGCCATGGCTCCTTGGCGAACAGTCTCGCACATCGTGGCGGTGAGCGTCTACGTTTGGGGCAGACGAGCGCCGAATGCCACGATTCGTGCGCCGGTGGGCCACCGCGGACGCAGGTTGCGGGGCTGGACTCTATGCATGCGTGCAGGGCTCGCACGATCGTGACGATAAAGCTCGACGTGGTGGCGCATGTGCGGCAAACATGCGCTTACCGCAATGCGTCGGAAGCGCGAGGTCGATAGGCCACTCCGTAGCGACGTGCACTCCCTGGGGCGTATTCTCGGTGAAGTCCTCATCGAGCAAGAGGGAGAGCCGCTTTATGCGCTCGAAGAGCGCGTCCGCAAGCTCGCCATCCTGCGACGCCGCGGTCCGATGGAAGAACGCTCCGCGCGGACCGCCGAGCTGACGGCGCTCCTTTCCGAGCTGCCGTTCGAGCACGCGATCATCATCATCCGCGCGTTCGCCACGTACTTTCGGCTGGTCAACCTCGCCGAGCAGAACCACCGCATTCGGCGTACGCGCGCGCACGCTCGCGATCGAGATGGCCGGTCTCAGCGCGGCTCTCTCCGCGCGGTGCTCGAGAGCGCGAGGGACGCTGGCGTGTCGGCGGAAGCCGCGCGCGCCGCCATCGCCGGGCTCGAAGTCACGCTCTCGCTCACCGCCCACCCCACCGAGGCGGCGCGCCGCACGATCCTCGAAAAGCTCTACCGCATCGCGCGCCGCCTCGAAGAGCGCGATCAATGCTCGCTCACGCCCCAGGAGATTGCCGACGCGCGCGAGTCCATTCGCGAAGAGATCACCGCCCTCTGGCAGACCGACGAAGTCCGGCGCGAGCGGCCGACCGTCGGCGACGAGGTCAAGAACGTCCTCTTCTACGTCGAGGAGACTCTTTGGGACCTGATGCTTCAGCTTCCAGACGACCTCGATCGTGCCTTCGAGCGCGTCTACGGCAAGCGCCTCGGCTTCGTCCAGACTCCGCTTCGGATCCATTCGTGGGTCGGCGGAGACATGGACGGCAATCCGTACGTGACCCCGGAAGTGCTCGAGGACTCGATTCTCGCCCACCAAGCGCGCGGCCTCCGCCGCTTGTCTCGCGCGGTGCGCCAGCTCGGCGGGAAGCTGTCCCAATCCGACCGGTACGTGCGCGCCCCGGAGGCCCTCCTTGCGTCAATCAAAGAAGACTCGCGACTGATGCCGCGGATCGCCGCCGAGCAGGGCCCCAGAACCGAAGGCGAGCCCTGGCGGAAGAAGCTGCGCTTCGTCGAGGCTCGGCTGGCCGCGACGATCGCGACCATCGAACAGCGGCGGACAATGCTCGAACCGCGTGAAAGCAAGGAGGGCAAGCACGACCCGGGGCACGGGTACCGGCAGCCGAGCGAGCTCGCGAGCGACCTCGGGCTCATTGCCGACAGCCTGCGCGAAGCCAAGTGCATGCACTCAGGCGAGCGGCATGCGCGGGCTCTCTTCGAGCTCGTCAAGGCGCGCGGCTTCGGCATCGCGGAGCTCGAGATGCGCACGGTCGCCGACGACGCTCGCGCGGGGGCGGCGTTTCTGGCCGGCAAGGGAGAGCGCACGCCCGGAGCGGATAGGCTCCTTTCGGCACTCGAGCGCATCGCGCGTGCTCAGCGCGAGATGGGCGAAGGAGCCTGCCGGACGCTGATTCTCTCGATGACCCGCGACCAGAACTGCGTTCTGGCCGCGCTGGAATGCGCGCGAAATTGCGGACTATGGGACTCCGAACGCGAGTTCGCGCGGCTCGACATCGTCCCGCTCTTCGAAACGAGCGCCGCACTCGAAGGAAGCGCCGACATTCTGCGCGCTCTCTTCGCCCACCCTGTCTATCGCCGCCATCTCCAAGGGCGTGGCGTCCAAGAAGTGATGGTGGGGTACAGCGACTCCGGCAAGGAAATCGGACTGCTCGCCGCCAGCGGCGTTCTCCGCAGAGTGCAGCACGCGCTTCCGGCGGTTGCCGCGGCGGCCAATGTCCCCCTTCGCATCTTCCACGGGCGCGGCGAGTCGGTGGCCCGCGGCGGCGGGCCGGCGCAGCAGGCGATCTTGGCCCTTCCGCCAGGCTCGGTGGCGGGGCGCTTCAAAGTGACCGAGCAAGGGGAAGCGCTGGACCACAAGTACGGGCGGCCCGAGCTCGCGCAGCGAACCATCGAACTCTTCATCGGTGGCGCCCTTCTGCACTCGCTTGGCGCGCAAGAGAGGCCCGCGCCTGCCGACGAGAAGCGCTACGCGAAAGTCTACGACGAGCTCGCCGAGGCGGGGAAGATCGAATACCGCGCGCTCGTCTGGGAAGAGCCGCTTTTCTTCAAGTTCTTCACCACCGCCACGCCTATCGAGGCGATTGCGAGGCTTCCGATCGGGTCGCGTCCGTCCAAGCGAGGGGCTGGCGGCGTCGACGCCCTCCGGGCGATCCCGTGGGTGTTCGCCTGGACTCAGAACCGCGCCATCTTGCCGGGCTGGTACGGGGTCGGTGCCGCCCTCGAGCGCGTAGGCTCGCGCGAAGGGGGTGCCGACCTCCTCGCGGAGATGTATCGCAACTGGCCGTTCTTCCGCGCGGTGATCGAGAACGTCGAGATGGTGCTCGCCAAGAGCGACATGGGCATCGCCGAGCGCTACGCCGCCCTCGCCGAGCCGGATGCGCGCGACGCCGTTTGGCCGAAGATCCGCGCCGAGCACGCGCGCGCGGTGAACTGGGTGAAGCGAATCCAGGGTACGCGCAAGCTTCTCGACGGCAATCCGGCGCTGAAGCGATCCATCCAGCTTCGCAACCCGTACGTCGATCCGATGAGCTTTCTCCAAGTGGAGCTCTTGCGGCGCCGCAGCGCGGGCGACGAGCGTGTAGACCGCGCGCTCCTGCTCACGCTCAACGGCATTTCGGCAGGGATGCGGAACACGGGGTAGAGCGGCGTCCGCTCGATCAGGCGAGACCAGGAGCTTAAGGGCTCCGCTGAGTCCGCGGCTCGACGTGGTGGGGCCGCTCGTAACCCATTATCGCGGTGCTTCGGTGACGACGGGCGCCCTCGGACTTGGAGGCTCGACCACGCGCACCGCGCGCCATACGATCGGCGCGACTACCAAGAGGAGCACGAGGGCCGCCGCCACCAGCATTCCCTGACGCAGCGATCGCGTGTCGTACGACGCGAGGGCCGCCTCGTGCACCCGCACGTCGCGTGCTGCGGACGCGGACGCGAGCTCGAGCTTGCCGATCTCTTTGCGCGCAGGATCGAGCTCCGACCCGATGTTGTCGCGGTCCAACACCGCCCGCTTCGCAACCGCGACCAGCCGCCGCCTCACTTCTTTCTGCGCCTCATCTACGGCTGCCGTGCGCGTTCCGACTTTGCGCTTGAACCATAGCTCGAGCGAGCTTCGCTCCGCGCGACCGGCGTCGATGCTTGCTTGGGCTTCGGCCGCACGCCTCTTGGCGTCGGCGTGCCGTTGAAGGAGCGACGCGACGGACGCGCGGAGCCTCGCTGCCTCGGCCGCCCGGAGATCGCGCTCGCTGTTCCACGCCGAGAGCGCGGACCCGGTCATGGTGTCGATCGCCGTGGCCGCGGTGATGTGCGAAGCGACCCCGCTCGCCAGCGCACTCGCCGTGACGGGTCTGCGCACCGAGGCCGTGGCGAACGGCTCCGGACCGCCGAGCGAGTCGAGCGCTTCGCGCACCGCTTGCTGCATCGACGTGGCGTCCGGCCAGCGTTCGTTCCTCTGGAAAGCCAGGGCCCGGTCGACGAGCGCGGCTACCACGGTGGGCACGCCGGGGGCCACGCTCGCGAGCGGGGCGGCGCTCCGGGTCGCGCTCGAGATCACTTGCTCTTGATCGCTCGCGGATTCGTGGACGTAGTGACCGCTGAGAAGCGTGTACATCGTCGCCCCCACCGCCCACAGATCCGTGCGCCCGTCGACCTCGTCCCACCGTGCGCGCGCTTGCTCGGGCGCCATGAACGCGGGTGTTCCCATCACCATCCCAGCGCGGGTCGTGCTCGATCGTGCGGTCTCCCCCTCGAACACCCGGGCGATGCCGAAGTCGAGCACTTTGACCACGCCGCTCTTCGTGAGAAACAGATTCTCCGGCTTGATGTCGCGGTGCACCACGTTCCTGCCGTGCGCGGCCACGAGCACGTCGAGAAGTTGATCGACGACCGCCAGGACGTCGCGCGCCGAGAGGGTGCGGCCCAGCCTCTCCCACCGCTCGTCGAGGGTCTCGCCCTCGAGAAGCTCCATAACGATGAACGCGGAGCCGTCGGCCGCGACGTCGTCGTCGAGCACGCTCACGGCCCCGTCGTGCTGAACGGTGTTCGCCGCGTACCCCTCGAGGAGAAAGCGCCTGCGCACTTCCTGGTCGTGGCTCAGGTCTCCGTGCAACATCTTGACCGCGACGCGCTTGCCGTTGCGGTGCACTGCCGAATAGACGGCAGCCATGCCTCCGGCACCGAGCAGGGCCTCGATCGTCCATTTGCCGCTCAGCACCATCCCGAGGCGCGCGCGCGCGCGCATCAACCGCGGTTCGTCTTGCATGGGTTGCAGCGTCATCCGCTCGCCTCGCCGCCGCTCGGGCGCTGCCGCGCCGCGCGCACTTCGGTCTCCGCGCGCTTGAGCCTCGCGTCTTCGCGGGCGAGCGCCCGTTGCGCCTCGGAGAGGTCGGCACCGGCGGCGCGCTCGACCGCTCGAGCCTGCGCGAGCTCGGCTTCGAGGCTCGCGATCCGCGCCTCGACTTGGGCCCGTCGGGCGTTCTGGGCGTCTTGCTCGGCGGCGAGCACGCGATCGCGGGATCGCAGGAGCTCCTCGGCCTCGCGCAACTCGTGGAGCGCCCGCGAGTACTCGGCGGAGCCCTCCACGGCCCCACGCACGCGCTGGGCAAAGGCGACGAGCGCCTCCTCCGCTTGCTCCACAGCCCGCGCAGCCTCTTCTCGCCGCCCAGCCAGCGCCTTCTTCAGCTCGCGACGCCGCTTGAGCACGCGATAGGCGTAGAGCGGCGACAGAATCGGGTGGCGTGGAACGTCTCCGTAGTCCGCGAGAAGGCGCGCGTCGTGCGCGAGCTCCGCCGACGCTGCGGGGCTCGCGCCCGCGAAAAGAGCGGCGGGAGACATCCGCAGAGATCGTTCCTCCACCAGCGCGTCCGCGTCGACCGCGAGCTCGAACGGGCTCTCCGGATCCGCAACGCGTTGCGGCCTGGGCTTGACCGCAGGCACGGCGCCGAGCTCGAGCTCCGGCGGGCTGCCTGGTAAGCGCGGGCCGTGGGAGGGAGGACCCATCCTCTTGATCATACCTCCATGGGTGCGCTCCCCGGCGACGCGAGCGCGAGCGCCCTTCATGCTACTTTGGGCGGCATGGTCGCCATGAGCAAGCGCCTCGACTATTTGCTCAAGCTAACCCGCGAGCAGGGGACGCAGAAGGCGGATCCGTTCGCCTGGTACGGCCTCGCGATGGAGTATCGGAGCCTCGAGCGGTACGACGATGCCCTCTCGACGTTCGAGGTCCTGCGCGCGCGCACCCCCGACTACGTGCCGATGTATCTGATGTGCGGGCAGATGCTCGAGAAGATCGGGCGCCCGGCCGACGCGCGGGCTTGGCTTTCGGCGGGAGCCGACCAAGCACGCAAGCGAGGAGACGCCCACGCACTCGGCGAGCTCGAGGGCGCGCTCGAGTCGCTCGGTTGAGCGTTCGAGGTTCCGAACGGTGAAACCGGCGGCGATTCACCCCCTCGATCGGATCGCGAAAAGGCGCTCCTTCACCCGCGCCTCTTCGCCGTGCGGGGTAGGGTCGTAGAGCAGTTGCCCCTCCAGCTCCTCGGGCAAGTACGTCTCGCCCGGTACGACCGAGCCTTCGAAGTCGTGCGCGTATCGATATCCTTCGCCGTATCCCTCTTCCTTCATCAGCGGCGTCACGGCGTTGCGTAGCTTCTTGGGCACGGGCACGCTCCCGTGCTTGGCGATGAGGGCCTTGGCGCGATGCCACGCCACCGTGCAAGCATTCGACTTGGGAGCGCAGGCGAGATAGATGCACGCTTGGGCGAGCGCGTACGTACCCTCGGGCATCCCGACGCGCCGCACGGTGGCGTCGGCGGAGCTCGCGACGAGGAGAGCGCGCGGATCGGCGTTCCCGATGTCTTCGCTCGCGAAGATCAGCATCCGGCGCGAGACGAAGAGCGGCTCGTCGCCCGCCTCGATCATCCTCATCATCCAGTACGTGGCGGCGTCGGGGTCGCTGCCGCGCATCGATTTGATGAAGGCGCTGACGACGTTGTAGTGCTCTTCGCCGGCCTTGTCGTAGAGGAGCGGCCTGTGGCTTTCGGCCACGGCCACGGCCTCGATCGAGATGTGCTTGTCGCCGGTCGTCTCCAGATGGTCGGCCACGAGCTCGAGGGTCGAGAGCGCGCGGCGTGCGTCGCCCCCGGCGGCGCCGGCGATGGCCGTCAACGCGTCGTCATCGGCGGAAAGGCCCTTGTCTCCGAGCCCGCGCTCCTTGTCGGCCAGGGCGCGGCGCAGAAGGACGACCACGTCAGCCACGCCGAGGGCTTCGAGGTGAAACACTTTGCACCGGGAGAGGAGCGCCGCGTTGACGGCGAAGCTGGGGTTCTCGGTCGTCGCGCCGACCAGGACGATCGTCCCGTCTTCCACGTGCGGGAGAAACGCGTCTTGCTGCGCCTTGTTGAATCGATGAATCTCGTCGACGAACACGATGGTGCGGCCGCCATGGAAGGCCAGCCGGTCACGGGCCGCGGTGACGATTTCACGCAATTCCGCGACGCCCGACAGCACCGCGCTGAATGGCACGAAGTGCGAACGCGTTGCGGCCGCGATGACACGGGCGAGCGTCGTCTTTCCGCTGCCCGGCGGGCCCCAGAAAATCATCGAGCGAACGCGGTCACCGGTGATCGCCTGGGTGAGGAAGGAATGCGGGCCGAGGAGATGCGTCTGACCGACGAGGTCGGGCAGCGCGACGGGGCGCATGCGATCGGCGAGCGGCGCGCCGCGCTGGGAGCTCTTTCTCGCGGCGGCGCCGAAGAGCGTGGCGCCGGCATCCGGCGGGGGGCGGCGGGCGCGGGGGGGCATGCGCCGGAACGTAGCGCGAATCGACGCCGGCGCGTGGCTACGCGCTATCCTGCCGCTCCGAAAGGACTCGGGGAGCAAAACTCGGGGTGATCGATCGAGCTAAGCGGCCGAGAGCACTGCGTCGAAGAGTTTGCGTCCGTCGGCGCCACCGAGGATCGACTCGCTCATTCGCTCGGGGTGCGGCATGAGACCGAAGACGTTGCGGCGGGGGCCCCCGTACACACCGGCGATGCCGTGCATGCTGCCGTTGGGGTTCGCGCGATCGTCGATCGCGCCGTCGCCCGTGCAATAGCGGAGACCGATCCGCCCTTCGCCCTCGAGACGACGCAAGGTCTGGGCGTCGGCTTGGTACCGCCCCTCGCCGTGTGCAATCGGAAGCCGCCAGACGTCATCGAGCTTCGGCGTGAACGGCCCGGCGGCGGTCACTTTGACGTGCCAGTCGCCGCACTCGAAGCGCTGATGCAGATTGCGCGTGAGAGCCCCCGGCAGAAGGCCGAGCTCGGTGAGGATCTGGAAGCCGTTGCACACGCCGAGCACCCAGCCGCCGCGACCGGCATGGGCGCGCAAGGCGGGGCCGATCGGGCTGACTTTCGCGATGGCCCCGCACCGCAGATAGTCGCCGAAGCTGAACCCACCGGGCAGCGCCACGAGGTCGGTGCCCGGCGGAAGCTCCGTCTCGGTATGCCAGGCGACCGTCGTCGGCACGCCGCAAAGGTCGCGCAGCGTTCGGACCATCTCGGCCTCCGCGTTCGAGCCTGGGAATACGACCACGCACGCGCGCATCGGGGCCGTTGGTAGCACAGGCGCAGGTGCGCGACGAACCTCACTCTACTAATTCTAGTCGCCGGCTTCCGCGTCGGTGGCTGCATCCACGATCGCAGCGTCGGTGGCGTCGGTCGACGCCGCGTCGCCCGCGTCACTCGCCGTCGCGTCGCTCGCCGTCGCGTCGCTCACGTCCGCCGTCGCGTCGCTCGCGTCGGCCACCGCTGCATCGCCGGCGTCGCTCGCTGTCGCATCGCTCGCGTCCACGTGGGGCGTCGCGTCGCTCGCGTCCGCGCTGGCGTCGCCGCCGTCCCCGCCTTCGGTCGCCGCGTCCCCCGCGTCGGCCGTCGCATCGGGGGCGGATGAATCCGCGGAATCCGTCGCGGAATCTCCGGATGCATCGGACGTGCTGCCTTCGACGGTGCCGTCGGGGCTCGCGTCCGCGGTGACGGACGGAGGTGTCCCCGTGTCGTCGCCGCAGCCAACGACCGTCAACGACGCGAGCGAAAGGGCTACCAAAGCATATCGAATGCGCATCAATTCCTCCTGAGTGGGAACACGGGAGACAATGCAGGTGCAGGCGTTTCCGAATAGTTTCCCCACGAAACCAGGATTGGATCATCGTGACATCGTTCGCGCCCGAAGCGGCCACGCGCCTGCAGCGACCCCGTGGCCCGCGTGCCTCCCGGCGCCTTACGGCTTCGCTTCGCGAAGCGCCTTACGCGCCGCCACGACACGAGGGTCGCTCTCTCCCCCGGGATCGACGGCCCTCGCTTGGTCGAGCTTCTCCTCGCACTCGCTCCAGCGGTACGCGTCGCAGGCGGCGTACGCGGCGCTTCGCAACCGGCTGGGATCGGGCGCCTTCCCCACGACGGCGTCCATGGACATGATGACGAACGCGACGCCGATCGCCGCTGCGATCAGCGAAATGGCCCACACCGTTCGCGCGGTCCTGCGGCGCGGTGCCGGAAGCGGAACGACGTTCACGCGCAACGGGGCGTCCTGCTCCGCTCGATGGACTTGCGCGTACAGCGCGTCCGCCCTGGCGTGCAGGCTCGCCATGTCGAACCCACCCGCGCCGAGCTCCCGCCGTCGCTCCTCCGGGGTCATCGCGAGCACCCGTTCGATCTCGTCGTCCGCCTCCGAGTCTTCGATGTCGCTCAGGATGTCTTCGGGACTGCGCTTGGACATCACGTCGCCTCGCCTTCGTCGTTGCCGTCGTTCTTACCCGAATTCTTTCGAATGGCGCGCAGGTTGCGACGCAATGTCGTTGGCCCGGTAAATGTCGTCGACGCGGAGGCCACGGGTCGAGTCGTTGCGCGCGCGATGCGAGCACGTGGGCGCGAGGCGAACACGTGGGCGCGAGGCGAACACGTGGGCGCGAGGCGAGCACGTGGGCGCGCTCGGCAAGCCATTGGGCCGGCTGGGCAAGCGCTCGTGCACGCCAGCCGAGCGCTCGTGCACGCTAAGCGAGTACTTGTGCGCGCGGCCAAGCGGTCGCGCGCGCGGGGCGTGCACGTGTGTCGGCGAGGCAGCGCTTGCCCCGACTCCGCACGCCCTCGGGTCGGCGTCGGGAGCCCGTGCGCCGCGCACGCAAGTCGTCCCCTCGCGTGGGGGTCCGGAAGCCTGAGGCCGCCGATTGCTGTGGCCCACTCGAGGAAGGCCGTCGCGGCGAACGGGTTCTTTCGCATGGAGACGCCGCGTGCCTCTTGCGGCCGGCCGGCGGCACGGGCAAGAGGGAGGCGATGAAGCTCTACTACGCACCGCATACGCGGGCGACAAGGGCGCGGTGGATGCTCGAGGAGCTCGGCGTGCCCTATTGCCTCGTGCGCGTTCGCGTCGCGCCTCCGATGTTCGGAATTCGCGTGCCCACGCTCGTGGACGGCGACGTCGCGCTGACCGGGTCGGGTGCGATCTGCGCGTACCTCGCCGACAAGTTCCTCGACAAGGAGCTGGCGCCGAGGCCCGACGCGCCTGAGCGCGGGCCGTATCTCCAGTGGCTCTACTACGGAGCGGCGGCGCTGGACCCGCCCGTCCTCGACGCGTCGTTCGCCGCGGATCGCCAAGACACGACGGCTCTGGCGAAGGCGAAGAGCGCGTTCTCCCAGCGCGCGGCCGTGCTCGACGCGGCGCTCGACGGCAGAAAGTACCTCGTGGGCGACGACTTCACGGCGGCTGACATCGTCGTCGGGTCGATCGTGAAGGGCGCGATCACGCTCGGGCTGGTCCCTGAGCGCTCCAAGTTCGGCGCGTACGTCGCCCGACTGACCGAGCGCGAGGCCTACCGAACCGCGGGAGCGGATTGAGTCGGGCTACGTTGAGCCACCGATGACCGAGAACTTCCCGCACGACCCGCCCGTCACCCCGGAGCTCGCCCGGACCCACAAGCTGACCGACGACGAGTACGGTCTCGCGCGCCGGGCGCTCGGCCGCACGCCGACGTACGCCGAGCTGGGCGTATTCAGCGTCATGTGGAGCGAGCACTGCTCCTACAAATCGTCGCGGGTGCACCTGCGCCGCTTGCCCACGAAGGGACCGCGCGTCATTCAGGGCCCGGGGGAGAACGCCGGCGTCGTCGACATCGGCGACGGTTTCGCCGCCGTCTTCAAGATGGAGTCGCACAACCACCCGAGCTTCATCGAGCCTCACCAGGGGGCCGCGACCGGTGTCGGCGGCATCCTGCGCGACGTGTTCACGATGGGCGCACGCCCGATCGCAAGCCTCAATTCGCTGCGCTTCGGCCGGCCCGACCACCCGCGCACGCCCGAGCTGCTCCGGGGCGTGGTGGCCGGCGTGGGCGGCTACGGCAACTGCATCGGCGTCCCCACCGTCGGCGGCGAGCTGCAATTCGACCCGCGCTATGACGGCAACATTCTGGTCAACGCATTCACCTGCGGCGTCGCGCGCGCGGATCGGATATTTTACGGACGCGCATCGGGGGTCGGCAACGCCATCCTCTACATCGGCGCCAAGACCGGACGGGACGGCATCCACGGCGCGACGATGGCGAGCGGCGAGTTTTCCGAGAAGGGACCGTCGCAAGGATCCGACACGCCCGCGCCAGGGCTTCGCCCAGGAATGCGGATGACCATGCAGGTCGGGGATCCCTTCATGGGCAAGCTCCTGCTCGAGGCGTGCCTCGAGCTCTTCTCCGCGGACGTGCTCGAGGGGATTCAGGACATGGGCGCCGCGGGCCTCACGTCTTCGAGCGTCGAGATGGCCGGCCGCGCGAACAACGGGATCGAGATCGATCTCGACCTCGTACCGCGCCGCGCAAAGGCCATGACGCCTTACGAGATCCTGCTGAGCGAATCGCAGGAGCGAATGCTCCTCGTGGCGAAGCCGGGCCAGGAGGCGCGCGTGCTGGCGATCTGCGCGCGGTGGGATCTCGACGCAGCCGTGATCGGCGTCGTGACCGACACGAAGCGCTGGGTCGTCAAGGCAACAGCCGGGTACGACCCGCTGGTCGACCCCCCGTCGAGGCGCGCGCCAGTCGTCGTCTGCGACGTGCCGATCGGCGTCCTGACCGACGACGCTCCGGTCTACGATCGCCCTCGCCCCGCAGCCGGCGGCGCGCCCGCGATTTCCGACCCGGCGGGCGTGCCGATCCCGGCCGACGTCGGCATCGATCTCCTCGATCTCGTCGGCTCGCCGAACGTCGGATCGCGAGCCTGGGTGTGGCGGCAGTACGACCACATCGTGCGCGGGGGCACTGTCGTGCGGCCCGGCTCCGACGCGGCGGTCGTCCGTGTTCTGTGCGAGGGCGAGGGCAACGTCGTTGAGAAGCTGCTCGCGTTTGCGGTCGATTGCAGCCCTCGCATGTGCGAGCTCGATCCGTATGTCGGTGGGGCGATGGCGATCGCCGAAGTGTGCCGCAACCTCGCGTGCAGCGGCGCGGAAGCCGTGGGGATCACCGATTGCCTCAACTTCGGCAATCCGGAGCGTCCCGAGGTGATGGAGCAGATTGCGCGCGCGGTGGACGGGATTGCCGCAGGATGTGCGGCTCTTGGCGTGCCGATCGTAAGCGGCAACGTGAGCCTCTACAACGAGACCGACGGCCGATCGATTCTTCCCACACCCGCCGTGGCCGCCGTCGGCCTCGTCGCACGAGAAGGCGACGTCGTGACCGCGTCGTTCAAGCGAGCCGGCGATACGGTGTTGCTCCTGGGCGAGGCCGTCAGCCGGGGCGCGAGGGCGCTCGCGGGAAGCGAGTGGCTTGTCCGCGCGCACGCCGCAATACAGCGCGCGGCGCCGGGAGGGCCCCCGCCTTCCATCGACCTCGCCGCAGAAGCGAGGTTGCAGAAGCTCGTGATTGCGCTTGCCCGAGCCCAGCTGCTCGAGAGCGCGCACGACGTCGCCGATGGCGGGCTCGCGGCGACGTTGGCCGAAAGCTGTACGACCGGACCGGTCGACGTGGGGGCTCGAATCGAGCTGCCGGCGTCGGGGGCACCGGTCGACGCCGTGGCGGCGGTCTTCGGAGAGGCGCCGTCGCGGATCGTCGTCAGCGTTCGACCCGCGGCCGCCGCTCGGGTGCTCGAACTGGCCGGCACCGCCGGCGTCCCCGCCGCGCGAATCGGGGACACCGGCGGCGAGGTGCTGGCGCTCGCCGCGGCGCCGCTCGCATCGTGCGCGGTCCCGGTCGCCGAAATCCGAGCGCGACGCGAAGGCTGCTTGCGGAGCATCGTGGGCGACTGAGCCCCGAGCGGCTGGGGAACGAAGCGAACGAAGCGAACGAAGCGAACGAAAAGCGGTGGCGAACCTACACGAGGGCGTGCCCGTTCTTGGCGCTGCGGCCGCTGTGGTACCCTGAATGCTGGAGCTGCTCTGCGCTCTTCGGCCGAGCTCCCGTCATGTCCATTCGGTCATCTCCCCTGCTGGGGTACAACAACAACGTTCGCCACAAGGGAAAGGTCTTCCACATCCAGACGGAAGACTCGGGGGTCAAGTATGGCCACATCATGACGCACCTTTTCACCGACGGCGGCCGGATCGTGAAGAGCGTGAAGACGAGCTATGCGGAGTATACGACCAGCGAGCGAATGACCGAGATCGTTCGCGAGATGATGAAGCAGCAGCACAAGGCGATGTTCATCGCGTTGCGCGACGGCAAGTTCGAGGGCATCGCCGACGCCGGCGGGGATGCCCCGTCCTCGCGGCCGGTCGCAACCGGCGGCGCTCTCGTGCAACCAGTGCGCGCGCCCGTCGAAGCGAAGCGGCCGGCTGGGGTTCCCCCTCCACTTCCACCGCGGTCCAGCCGTCCAGCCCAGGTCGAGCCGGCGCACCCGGCCAAGGAGGTGACCGCCGAGCCGCCGAGCACGGTCCACGAGCCCGAAGAGCTGACGCTCGATGTCGACGGCTTCGAACGCGCTGCGGAGGCCGCCGACCCGTCGTCGCCGGCGCAGCGGACGGCGAGCGAGCTTCCTCCGCCGCCCGCGGATCTCCTGCGACAGAAAACGGGCGCGCCCGGGGTGCGCTCCTCCGTCCCGCCGCCCCTGCCCGCACGCCGATCTCCGTCGGTTGCCCCCGGGGCGAGCGCCGAGCGCCGGTACGCGCCGACACGTCCTGCGTCGATCTTCGGACAGGCGCGTCCGCAGCAAGGCAAATCGATATTCGGCGAGGACTTGATGGGGGACAAGTCGCTCGACGAAGTCATCCTCAGCTATCTGGCGGACGATGTGGAGGGAGAGAAGAAGTAGACGTTACCGCGGCGGCTGCGCGAACCGCGCTTCGGGGAACGGCTCCGCGCGGTCGCGCGTCGCATTCTCTTCGTCGCGGACGTTCCTCGGGAACAGGCGAATGCCGCGGGCTTCGAGGCCCGCGCGGTCGTCGTAGCGAAGCTCGGTCATCGTATCGGGCCTCGCGCTGGCACGCTCGAACGGCACCTCGGTGACGTACGAGTCGTGCGCCTCGCCGAACTGCGTGCCGAGTCCCTCACGCGATTCGTCCGAGGTCACATTCGCGCCGGCTGCGGCCGAGGGCGCCGCCGGAGCAGCGCGCGATGCGCTCTTGGGAGCCATGGGAACGGCGACGGCCCGCTCCCGGAAGAACGCGACGCCGATGACGCCGACGTTCCGGTCATGCCCGGTGCGTGCCGCGTACGAGGCCGGCACGGAAGAAAAGCGGAAGGCGGCCACTGTGTCGAGCGACGTTCGCCACCCGTCGATGGTCACGTCCCCGAAGGGGGCGATCAGGTATCCGCGCTTGGCGAGACCGGCGGGCCGGCCGTCGATGGCATCCAAGCCGTCGACCGACACGACCGCCTCCACGCGGCCGGCCGTGGGATTGACGATGCGCAGGCTGTAGCGTTCGCCGACTGTCGCGAGGACGAACCTGCGGCCGTCGTGCAGGAAGCTGGGCAGCGCGCGCGCCGCGTCGTCGACGATCTCGACGCGCGGAGTCACGCAGGCGGCCGGGCGGCCCGCGGGGGCATTCGATGAAGGCGGTTCCGCGAGCGCCGAGGGGCCGAGGCAACCGCAGGCGATGGTGGTGAAGACGAGGAGTGCCGGGAGGGAGGAGCGCATCCTCATCCGACGCGCAGCCGGCGCGTTCGATCTGGCCTTTAAGCCTGCCCCCATATTCCGCTGGCCCATTGAATGCCGTCGTGGTCGTTACGTCCACGTCCACCCAACGTCCCACGTCCACGTTCGGGTGGCCACCTCGTCAGCGGCCGCAGTACGCAGCGCGCCCACACCCGCGGTGTGTTCAGCCTTGCTTCTGCCAGGCGTCGAGGCCGGCCTTGAGCTCCTGCGGATTCATCACCGGCGTCAATTCGATCGTGGCGTGAAGTGCCATGAAAATAGGCTCCGCGATCGAAGGCACTTGGCTCGTCTCCTTCAGATCGAAGAACATGTAGGCGGTTCGCTTGCCGTCTTCGACCCCGAAGTACGTCGCCTCGGGCTTGATCCGCTCCATGGTGTCACCGATCACTTTCGCGAGTGAGCCATCCTTGACGGCTCTGTTGCCACCGTCGACCGGAACCGAAACCTTCAGCAAAGTGCGCATGAGAAATCCTCCTCTTCGGTGTTCTCGTGTTCGCGCCGTTTTGCGCGATCGTTCCTGTTACGACTGGATATGCGCGGCGGATCCATCGGACGTGCCGCGACGAACGTTCGGAGAAAGACGCGCGTCAGCGAAAAGCCTTGGCGAGGGCGTTGGTGTCTTCGAAGGCCTGATAGAACTTCACTTTCGTCCCGGCGAACGTCCAGACCATCGCCCAATCCGACTCGAACGCCTTGCCCGTCTTCTTCGCCCGGCCGGCCCAGTGACCCAGGGCCACGACGGTGTCGCCTTGCTCCACGAACGTCTTGGGGGTGAATTGCGTGATCTCCACGGCGCCGGCCAGCTCCCCGAAGAACGTCATCGCCTGGGCCTTCCCACGACGGGCCTTCCCGTAGGGAATCTCCGGGGCCCCGGAGTGGATCCATACGATGTCTTCGTCGAGCACGTCGGCGATGCCGCCGAGGTTTCCCGTGCCGAAATTGGAATAAAGAGTCGCAACAATCTGCGTGAGATTGGCCATCGGTTTCTCCTTTGTTTTCTCGGGGCCCGCGATCGGTATGGCGTGGCCCGACCAAACTACGCATGACGGCCCCCGGCGGTTGCAGCGGGACGGACCGATCGGGTCCGCTGGATCAGGACCGTTCCGGCCCTAGCGTCAACCGCCCTCGGCCTCGAGCGCGTTGCGCAGCGCGAGCAACCCTCGCGCCGCTCGCGACTTGATGGTCCCCAGGGGAACGTTTTCCATTTCGGCGATCTCCGGATAGGAGAGCCCCGAGAAGAACGATAGCTCCAGTGTGCTGCGCTGCTGCGACGGCAGCGTCGACAGCGCCTTGCGCATGCGGCTGCACTCGCTCGCATCGAGCACTTGCGCCTCCGGGGTCCCCGCATGATCCGTATGCAGGCCGGTCTCGTGAACGAGCACCGTCCGGTCCAGGTTGCCGCGCCGGTCGCGGCGGCGCTTGCGATCGATGCCGAGGTTTCGCGTCAGCGTGACCAGCCAGGCGACCACCGAGCCGCGCTCGGCGACGTAGTAACCGGCCCGTTCCCCGACGATGACGAAGGCGTCGTGGACCACGTCCTCCGCGTCTGCCCGTTCGCGCAGGATCCGGAGCGCCACGCCCAGGAGGGTCGCGGCGTAGCGGTCGTACAGCAATGCCACCGCGGTGGAATCGCCGCGCACGATGCGCGCCAAGAGCTCCCCATCCGAAGGGGTCGTTCGGTGCGGATCCATCCGATCCGCGAAGTTAGCCCGCGACGGGCACCGGCGGTCAAGTGTGGACGGCGGTTTCGAGGTTCTTGGCGATCCGGGCGAGGCGCTCCCGACGGGCGGGCGCGTACGGTGCGAGGATGGAAACGACGCCGAGAACCAATCGCTCGCCCATTTCGCTGATCCCGGCTTGGCAGTCCGCCGGCAGCTCGACGGCGAAGCCTCGCTCGAGGGCGTCCGTCGCCGTGGCCATGAGCTGCACTTCGGTTGCGCAGCCGGTCAGCACGATCGTGTCGACCGCGAGCTCGTCGAGGACCCCCTCCAGGTTCGACGCGTGAAACCCGCTGTAGGACGGCTTGGTGACGACATGATCGCGATGCGTCGGCGCGAGATCCGGCCAGACTTCGGCGCCCTCCGTGCCTTCAACCGCGTGATAGCCCCACGCGTCGAGCTCCGGATCGTCGGCCGAGTGCCTGTCGACGACATAGATGACGGGCACTCCGGAGGAGCGAGCCGCTTCGAGTCGATCGACCAACGCGGGAACGATCGCCCGCGCGCGCGGGACCTCGAGCGGACGGCCCGGTGTCATGTTGTCGCGAATCATCTCGACCACGAGCAAGGCGCGGCGGGTCGCTTGCGAGCGCCGAGCCCGGAACGACTCGAGCACGCGATCGCGCAGGGCCGGGCTCGGGGCGACCGGCGCCTCCGCCTGTCCCAGAGTCGCTGCCGCCTCTGCGACAGCGCCCACGGCGGCTCGCCGTTCGGGCGGCATGCGACCGACGGTCGCGTCGGACAGGCGCTCGGGCCGGCCCGACAGGACGAAGGCGAGGGTGTCAGCCAGCGCGGTCTCGTCGTTCATCGGGTCAACGCTCGTTTCGTGGATTAGGAAGGCCCCCGCGCACCTCGGCTGGGTTCGCCACGGAAAAGGTATACCCCCGAGCCAAGGGCGGCAACTCGCCCAGGCGCCCGACGTTTCGATCAGGCCTACGTGCGGCGCACCCGAGCGGATCCCTTCGACGACGGATCCGATGAGGCCGGGAGCGCGTAAGGATGAGGCAGTGGCGGCGTACGATTTCGTCTCGAGGTGGTTCATCGACGCACCCGTCGAACGCGTCTTCGCGGCCATCGAGGACGCGCCCCGCTGGCCGTCCTGGTGGAAGGCCGTCACCCGGCTCGATGTGCTGGACGACGGAGGTCCCGACGGCGTGGGAAGCACGACACGCTGCGAGTGGCGCAGCGCGCTCGGTTACAAGCTCTCTTTCGACGCCCGCGTGACGCGCAAGGACCCGCCGCACCTCATCGAGGTCGCCGCGACGGGGGAGCTCGTTGGGCTCGGCCGGTGGACGCTCTCGCCGGAGGGAACGGGCACGCTCGTGCAGTACGAGTGGAAGGTCACCACCACCAAGCGATGGATGAACACGCTCGCGCCCTTGCTGCGGCCCGCCTTCCACTACAACCATGCGGTCGTCATGCGCTGGGGCGGCAAGGGGCTCGGGCGCCTGCTCGAGGCGCGGTTCGAAGATCGTTCGTGAGCGCTCGCAGGCCGCTGAAGAACAAGAGAATCGCTTTTCTTTCTAGCGCCCCGGGCAGGGGCCAGCTCGAGCGCAGGCCAGTCGCTACGGCGCGTCCGGCGGTTCGCCTCGCGTCGACTGCGAAGGCGGCGCCCATCGCCACATCACAAAGAGAAGCCAACCGGCCGACACCAGCCCGGCGGCCCAGAACCGCATACCCCATCGGTACCCGCGAGTGTCATGCATCGCGACCTGGCGCACTTGCTCATCCACAGCCAACGAATCGGGCACCCGGTCTGCGGAGACAAACGCGCGCTCCATCGCGACCGCGCACCACACCCCGAGGCCGATCGGCACGAGAGCGACGAGGCTTGTCCACAGGGGGGCCGGCGTCCGTCGCAGCAGCCAGACGATCCAGACCATGAGCCCGCCGAGCGCAGCCGCGAAGACGACGACCATCTTCCGGAGAATCGGGCGGGAAAGCCGCTCGAGCCAACCAAAAAAACGCGCCCGGACGACTCGCATCGTCCGGGCGCGGTGGGCCATGCGCTGTGGGGGAGGGGCTCACGCACGGCCCTCAAGGTACGGTCGCCGGGCTTGCCGCTAGGAGGGAGACGGCACCGACGCCCCGCACACACTCAAAATTGTGTCCGGTTCGCTATTCGAGCAAGAGGGGTCCACATCTTTCTCCTTCGCGCGCCCTCTTGCTGATGTCCTGATGTCCTTCCGTGGGACAACCGACTCCTGACCTTTATTCCGATGCGCGTAACGCGAGACCGATCTCGCCGAGACGCCGATCGCGCACGAGCTCGAGCGTTCTTCCGGCTGGCTCGCACAGCGTGCCGAAGCCTCGGACTCATTTTCGCGGAGATCGTCAGGTTGGTTTGACTCGAACCGCGGCGCTCGTGCACCGTCTCGCGCTGCTTGCCCCGGCCGCGCGCAGCTGACGCGTCGGCGTGAGCCAATCGCACCGCGCGCTCGCGGTGATCGTCGACGACCTCGACGACTGCGAGGCCCTTCGCGCGGGGCACGAACCCGTTTCCACGGAGGATTGATATGCGAATCAAGACATTGGCGGGCCTTTCCGCGCTCGCGATGGTGTGCGTCACGACCGCGGCCTGGGGGTCGGACTTCTCGGTCGGGCCGAACGGCAGCGACAGCGCGGCCGGCGGGCCCACCGCGCCGTGGGCGACGGTCCAGCACGCGGTGGATGTGATGCAGCCCGGAGACACCGTTACCGTGGCCGACGGCTCGTATGCCGGCTTCTGGATGAAGAACCGCCAGGGCGACGCCCAGCATCGCTTCACGATCCGCTCCCAGAACCCCCTCGGGGCGAAGATCACGGGACCGTCGCCCACCAGCAACGATCCCAACGACAGCGTGCAGCTCGTCAGCGTGAGCTTCGCCACGATCGACGGCTTCGACGTCACCGGCGCCCCCCGGGCCGGCATTTCGATCCGCACGTTCGGCGACGAGACGGGGGCCGACACGACCGACGACATCGTCCAGAACTGCCGCAGCCATGACAACGGCGCCGGCGTCACCGCGGGGCGGCACGACGGAGTCTTCACGGGTTTTGCGCAGAACGTGCTCATCCAAGACAACGAGGTCGACGGCAACGCGGAGCACGGCATCTACGTCTCCAACTCGGCCGACAATCCGGTCGTGCGCGGCAACAAGTCTCATGACAACAAGGCGAACGGCCTGCAGATCAATGCGGACGGGTCGACCGGCGGCGACGGGGTCATCTCCCACTGGCTGATGGAGAACAACGTCGTTTACGGCAACGGAGGCGCGGCGGCGATCAACCTCGACGGCGCGACGTTCGGTATCCTGCGCAACAACCTCGTATACGGGAACGCGAAGGGGGGCATCGCGCTCTTTATGGGCGACTCGGTCGAGGCGTCGCACGACAACGTCGTCGTCGGAAACACCGTCTATGACCCGTCGGGTACCCGATTCGCGGTCCAGATCGACAACGGCGCGGACAACAACGTCGTCTTCGACAACGTCTTCTGGTCGGCCGCATCGGGCATGGAGATCGGCACCGTGAACAACCTCAGCCACGACTACAACGTGGTGTCGTCCTACTCGGGTGGGACGGCGAGCGCGCACGAGAGCTCTCCCCCGGCCGCGCAGCTTTTCGTCAACGCGGCCTCCAGCGACTACCACCCGGGCGCCGCGCTGATCGGGCAGGGGATGGCAACGTACGGCGGCGCCACGGCGCCCGGCACGGACCTCGAAGGGAACGCGAGGCCCCAGACCGGCGCGTGCGACATCGGGTGCTACGAGCACGGCGGGACGGCGACGACCCCGACCGCGCATCCACCGACGACGCCAGACGCCGGCAACGGCGCCGGCGCGATGACCAACGGAGCGCGCGACGCAGCGGTCTCCGACGCCGCCGCGGCCTATCCTTCGTCGACCGAGGCGGGGACGCCGCCGTCCCCCGGTGTCGCCGACGCATCCGGCAACGACGCCGCCGTCATTCCATCGGGGGAGGGCGACGGCGATGCGCAGACCAGCGCACCCGTGAGCCCCGTACCGGGCGAGACCGACGCCGGAGTCGCGCCCGCCGTCGCGGACGACGCCTCGGTCGGGGCGGCCGGCGATCCCGCGGCGCCGGTCTGGGGAGCAGGCAACGCCCAGAGCGGAAATGGCTGCAGCGCGTCGCCTGGCCCGGCCGGCGCAGGGGGCACGGTCTTGCTGTCGCTGTCGATCGCCCTGCTCGCCATCCGACGACGGCGGTGATCAGGGGATCCGGCGGACATTCCCCGCGTCGATCGCTTCTGTGACGATGGCTCGGTCGACGTCGTCAGTGGCCGCAACGGCCTCGGCGACGTCGATCGCCCGCTCGCCACGCTGGATACGGGTGCGCGCTTCGGCGTCGCCCGTGAGAAGGTCGAACGCGGGGACGTCGTCGCGAAACTCGTACTTGTCGGTGCGGAAGGCAAACCGGTTGGGCTCTTGCGCATGGGCGAGCGCGACGAGCGCGAGGTACGTCGCGAGCGGTCGAAAGGTCATGGGATCGGTCACGTGAACTTGCACGCCGCCGCACGGCTCGCGGGCGTGCTTGTGAAAGGTCGGCCGGAACGTGATTGGGCGCGCCCGCATCCCTGGTAGCGCGAGCGTGTGCAGCTCGTCGGCGAGGCGCACACCATCGATCCAGGGCGCGCCGACCAACTCGAAGGGGCGGGTCGTCCCGCGCCCCTCGGATAGATTCGTTCCTTCGATCAGGCAACCCCCGGGGTACACGAGCGCCGTCTCGTAACTCGGCATGTTCGGCGACGGCATGACGAACGGCCTGTCCCAGGCTGTCGCGTGCCGATCGCGCTCGAGCCCGCGGACGCCGAGTACCCGCACGAGCTCTTGCGGAACGCGCTCGACCTCGGCCCGCCATGCGACGATTTCACCGAGGGTGAGCGCATGGCGCACGGGCATTGGCTCCAACCCCACGAACGAGCAGTGGTCGCGCGTTTGCCGGCGCCCCTCGATGCGCGTCTTGTCGCCCCCGAGCGGATTCGGCCGGTCGAGCACCAAGACCCTCACTCCGGCGCGGGCGCAAGCGCGCATCGCGAGCACCGCCGTCCAGACGAACGTGTAGTAGCGCGCACCGACGTCTTGCAGATCGATCACAAGCACGTCGACCGCCGCCAGATCTTCCGGCCGGGGCGAGAGGTCCTCGAATCGCTCGCCGTATAGACTGCGCACCGGCGTACCGAATGCGTCGCGGGCGTCGGCGATCCCGACCATGTCCTGCGCTTCGCCGCCGTAGCCGTGCTCCGGGCCGAAGACCATCGTTACGCGCGCTCCGATCGCGTCGAGCACGCGCCGCGCGTGAACCATCCGGCGATCCACCGACGCCGCGTGGGCGAGAAGTCCCACCCGCGCGGCACGCAGCTCTGCGCCCAGGGTCGAGTGGGTCGCCAGGCGATCGAGGCCAGTCCTCATCCGGGTCCGAGTGTAGACGCGCCTCGCAACGCTTTCACCGGTGACGGGCTCGAACTCGCTTTGTAGGCCATTTTCCCGTACCTTGTCGTGGAAGAGATTTCGTACCCATGCGCCGCGTCCTGGTGGTCGACGACGAGGAGAACATCCGCCTCGTCCTGCGCACGCTCCTCAAAAAGCACGGCTACGACGTCGAAATGGCCGACAGCGGCGAGGCCGCGCTCGCCGCGCTCGATTCGTTCGATCCCGACGTCATCCTGACCGACGTCCGCATGCCGCGAATGGGCGGCCTCGACTTGCTCGGTGCGCTCAAGGCCAAGCAGCACCCGGCGACGGTCATCGTCATGAGCGCGTACGGCAACATCGACCTCGCGATCGAGGCGATGAAAGCAGGTGCGTACGACTACGTCGGCAAACCGTTCAAGCCCGACGAGATCGTCCTCGCCCTGCGCAAGGCGGAAGAGCGCGAGGCGCTGCGGCGAGAGAACCGCGCGCTCAAAGAACAGATCCACAGGGACAACCAGTTCGAGTCGATTCTGGCCAAGAGCCGCGAGATGCTCGACATCTTCCGGACAATCGCAAAAATTGCCGACTTCAAGACAACGGTGCTCGTGACCGGCGAGAGCGGCACCGGCAAGGAGCTCGTCGCCCGCGCCATTCACGCGCGATCGTCGCGCAAGAACGCGCCGTTCGTCGCGATCAACTGCGGCGCCATCCCCGAGAATCTGCTCGAGTCCGAGCTCTTCGGCCACAAGAGGGGAGCGTTCACCGACGCGAACGCAGACCGGCGCGGGCTCTTCGAAGAAGCGACCGGCGGAACGCTCTTTCTCGACGAGATCGGCGAGCTGCCGCTCAATCTGCAGGTGAAGATCTTGCGGGCACTCCAGGAAGAGACAATCCGCAGACTGGGCGACACCAAAGACATGAAAGTCGACGTCCGAATCATCACCGCGACGCACCGAGATGTCGCGGCCGACGTCAAGGCGGGCCGCTTCCGCGAGGACCTCTTCTACCGGATCAACGTGCTGGCGATTCACGTCCCGCCGCTCCGCACCCGGCGCGAGGACGTCAACCTGCTCATCGACCATTTCATCACGCGCAACAATGTCCGCCTCGGAACGAACATTCGCGGCGTCTCGACCGAAGCTCGCAAGCTCTTGCTCGAGTATGCATGGCCGGGCAACGTGCGCGAGCTCGAGAACACCATCGAGCGCGCGATGGTCCTCGCCGACGGGGAGGTGCTCCAGGTCGCCGACCTGCCCGAGCGGATCCGCGAAGCGCTGGATCCGGTGCAGGTACAGCTCGCGAGCGGGGAGCTTTCCGTCAAGAAGACCACCGCGGCGATCGAGCAGATTTTGATACGCCGCGCCCTCCAAAAAACGAAGGGAAACCGGACCCGCGCGGCGGACCTGCTCGAGATTAGCCATCGGGCGCTTCTCTACAAGATCAAGGACTACAAGATCACCGACCTCTGAAGGGGTATGATGCGTGCCATGAGCGAGCGAACAATGGTCGCGGCTGTCGTGACGGCGAGCGCTTGGTGTCTGCTGGCGCTCGCCGCGTGCGGAGGGGGTTCCAAGCAAGCCGTGTCGCCGGAAACGTGCCCGGATGGGACCGTTCTCAGCGGAGACAGCTGCGTTCCGGAGGCGGCCGGCGACGCGAAGCCCGCCGCCGAACCGAAGGCCACCGGCACTGGGGATTCGCCGAAGGAACACGCGAAGCGCACAGCCGGATCCTCGCCAGGCACCGCCGGTGAAGTCGTCGAATCCGAGGTCAACGCGGGCTCGTACGACAAGGAAGCGGTGGAGGCGCAGCTCAGGCGCGCGGCGAAGCAGGTGCGAGCCAACTGCGGCGCCGCTTCGGACGAAGAGGGCGCGAAGACGGGCCCCTGGGGGGCGACGACGGCGACGATCGTCCTCGGGCGAAACGGCCATGTCCACGAGGTGACCGTTCCCGCACCCTATAGCGGGAAGCCCGTAGGCGATTGCGTCGTGAACTCGTTCCGGAAGATCCAGTACCCGCCGTACAACGCGGCGAGCGACGCGAGCGTCACCTGGGACATCCAGATCATCGAGCCGAAGCAGAAGTAGCTCCGATTTCCCGGAGCACACGGGCACGCACGAGCGCGAGGGGCGGCGCACCGTGCGAGAGAAGCGCGTCGTGGAAGCGCTGCAACGAGAATTTGGCGCCGAGCTTGCGCATTGCTTCGTCGCGCAGCGACGCGATCTGAAGCTTGCCCAGGGTGTATGCGAAGTAACCGGGGTCGAACGTTCCCCGAACCGCCTGCTCATGGGCCGTCGGGGCGTCCTGATGGCAGTCGTCCACGAAACGCTTCGCGGCCTGCTCGACGGTCATCCCCTTCGTATGGATGCCGACCGACGCCGCGAAGCGGCAATTGCGGAGGAGCGCGCCCCGGCGCATCGCAAGCGCATTTCCCGGATCGTCTTTGCCGAAGCCCTGTTCGATCATCATCTGCTCGCCGTAGTGCGCCCAGCCCTCCACGAATGCGTAGTCGCCGAACGCCATTTGCACCCGCGTCGGAGCGCGCTCTTGCCAGCGCCCTTGCACGAAGTGCCCCGGATACACTTCGTGGATCGTCGTGCCGAGAAGGTCGCCGGTCGTCCCCAAATAGGCCTCGCGCTCCTTCTTGGGCCACGAGCGGTCGGGGATCGTGAGGTAATAGAAGGCGCTCTTGACCGACTCGAACGGACCGCTCATCTCGATCGAAGCGGCGTTCCATCGCTTGTAGGGAGGCGTCTCGCGCACGGCCGCTTCATCGTCCGAGGCGAGACTAACGATACGGTGTGAAATGACGAACGCGCGGGCGTCTTGCATCATGTGCTCCGCCGTCGCGAAGTATTCGGCCTCTCTTGCGGGCTTGTCTTTCACTGTGGCGGCGAGGGCTTCGTACGCATTCTTGTTCGCCGCAAGATCGTCCTCGTTCATCCGCTCGAACTCGGCGAGCGGCGTCGTCAGCCCCTCCTGCACGCGCAAGAGCTTGGCGAAGCGACCGGCCCCCAACACGTGGCTTTGATCGCCATGGGCCGCTTCTCTTTTCAGATACCCCGCGAGATCGCTGGCCGCCGCGGCAAGCGCCTCGTTTGCGCGGGCAAATCGAGCGCGCTGCGCATCGTCACCGACCTTGCCCATGACCTTTGCGACGTCACCGCGCAGGTACGTCGCAAACCCGGCGAAGTTACGGGCGGCCACGTCGGCCACCGGAGCCGATAGCGGCGGTGCGAGGTTCTCGCGAATGTGCACGACCTCTTGCAGCGCCGCCTCCTCGTGGGCGAGCAAACGCTTCGCTCGCTCTTCGATCGGGGCATATGCGCGGTCGACGAATGTGTTCACGGAAAAGAGCGGCTCGTAGAACTGCGGGTACTTGCGGGGCGCATCGAGGTCCACGAGCCAGAACAGCGAAGTCCGCACCTGGCAGTCGAGCTCTGCGAGATCGAGCGCTTCATCATCGGAGAGGCCCGCGCGATCGACGCCGGCGAGATCGTCTGCGGCCTTGTTCAGCCTGGCGATCCGCGCCGCGAGCGCGTCGCTCGAAATCGGCGCGACCTTTCCGTCGTACTCGTGCAAGCCGAGATCGCGCGCGGTCGTGGGATCGTCGGCCAGAACTTCACCCATGACCTCGTCGCGCAACGGGCCGAACACACCGACGTCCGGGGCCGGGGCGCGCGGGCCGACCTCCAGCGGCGCCGGCGGGGCGGGGACAACGAGTCCCTGCGGGACGGCCGGTGCAGGCGCCGCCCTGCCGCACGCGCACACGATCGCGAGCGCCGCGAGCCCCATACGAATTCCAGCGCGTGGAGAAATCATGGGCTCGTGACACTACCACCCGAGAGCATCCCGCTCGTTCCGATCCGATGGTTTCCTATGCGCCCTCCGGGGCCGGGCTACGCCAGCAGGGGTGCATGCGCTCCGTCCAGCAGCCGCCAGAGCGCCGCGAACTCGGCGGCGATCGCGTCATGTGCCTCGACGCGCTCCAATGCGTCTTCCGCCTCGCCCGATGACACGCCTCCCAGCAAACGCGTCAGGCGCTCGCGCGCGCTCCGTTCGGCGTCCATCGCCTGGCGCAAGATTTTGCGCTCGTGGGGCGCCAAACGGCCGATGGTTCGGGCGAGCAAGGTCTGCGGTTGGTCCATGAGCCCGGGGAGAAGTCGCGCCACCGCTTCGATGGCTTCGCCGATCGCGCGCAGATCGGTCGCTCGATCGCGTCTCGCGAGCCGGCACGCAGCGGACGCCCGTGCGTCACGCAGCAGCCGACGGGCGCGCTCGGCGCGCTCGCGAAGATCGCTCAGTGGGAGGTCGTAGAGGGTGACGAGCGGCGGTCTATTCATGCCCACTGCGCTTGCAGTCCGGGTGCCGCGGTCTGGCCCCGTCTCTTTCCACGGGAAAGAGACGGCGGTTCATGTCCTGGACGGACATTGCCACTGCCCGCGGACAGCTGCGTGGCCCGACCTCTCGCCCCGCTACTTGGCGATGGCAACGCACTGACCAGCCATACCGCCCGCGCCGCAAATCTGACCGCTCGGGCAAGAGCCGCAGTCGAGCAGGTTGCCGCAGCCATCGCCCGCCGAGCCGCAGTTGATGTTCAGCTTCGCGCACGTGAGCGGTGTGCATCCGCCACATTGTCCGGGCGTGCCGCCGCCCCCGCACGTCTGCCCGGCCGGGCAATTCCCGCAGTCGAGGAGGTTGCCGCACCCGTCACCGGCGGGACCGCACGCGATGTTCTGCTGCGCGCATGTCGCTGGCATACAGCCCGTGCCGCAGCATTTCCCGGGGACGCCGCATCCGCCGCACGTCTGCGGCAGCGGGCACATCCCGCAGTCGATCGAAGCGCCGCATCCGTCGCCTGCCGAACCGCACTCCAGGCCTTGCTGAGCGCAGGTCTGCGGCTGGCAGGTGCCGCCGTCGGGGAGGATCGGCACGCATTGTCCGTACACCCCGTTTCCGCCGCACTGGGTTGCGTCGGGGCACGGCCCGCAATCGATTTGACCGCCGCAGCCGTTGCCCGCCGGGCCGCAGCTGATGTGCTGGGCCGAGCAGTCGATCGGCGTGCAGTTCGGCGCCGCCGGAGGCGGAACGCAGGATGCCAAGTCCCAGATCATAAACTCGAGGATCTTCTCCTGGGGGCTGAAGCCCTTATCGCACTCGCTCGGAAACGTCTCGCCGTTGGTGCCCTTGCCCGAGTTGAGCACGTGAAAGTCGCTGAAGATGTCGTGCCCGCACTGGCTCGCGGCCCCCACCGGCGTGTTGAACGTGAAGTGCTCGACGAGCGGAGTCCCGAAGCCGGTGAAGCCCTTGGCGTTCGCTCGCTGGTCGGTGCCGTCGATCCAATCGACCGAGCCGTTCGCGACCGCGGTCGCGTCGTGGCGCGGTGCGCCGATGGCCACTTGCGGATTGGCCGGAACCGTCGCCGCCGAATTCGAAAGCGCGCCGACGAAGTTCAGCCACTTCGCGAACGTTTCGCCGTGAGGAGCCGGCGGCGACGGCGGCACGACCGTGCTCACGTTGAGCGTCCAGGTCGCGTCCTGCGGGTTGTCGAAGTCGGGAACCCACTGAGCGACTTTGTTGAACTCGGCGTTGTTGACGAGCCACGAGTAGCTGTAGTGCGTGGCGAAAAAGTGCCCGCCCGAGTCGGAGTAAGTGACCAGATTGGCCAGCTCCGCGGGCGTCTTGATCGCCGGCGCGCCCCAGCACGGGAACATGATTTGGTCGTAGCTCATGAACGTTCCGCCTGCGCCCATCAGTGCGAGCTCCGTGCGGGTCGCAGGACCTACGTCCGCTCCGGGATTGCCGCCGTTCGGGTTGCCCCCGTTGGGGCCGGGGTCGCCTGCGTAGATCTGGACTCGACCCGTTCCGCCCGCGACCGTGTCTGCCGTGAACTCCGCTTGATCGACGCCCATCTTCAGGAGAACGCACTCGAGCGCGTCGACGCTGCCGGTCGAGATCGCCGTGAGCGGGATGTTCCCTTCGCTTTGATTCCGCGGCAAGTTGAGGGCGCCGATCGCAGTGGTCGCGCACGCCGGGACGTTGAAGGTGAACTGCCGGCGCCAGCGGCCAAGCTGGATGACGATCGGGACGTTGGCGCCCGCCGGAACGTTCGTCAGCGTGAACGTCCCGTCGAAGCTCGTGTACGTCGACACCAGCGGCGAGCCGGACACGTCGGCGCCGCACTGGCGGCACGACGCGCCCGGCGTGAAGGCCTCCAACGGCGCATTGGGCACGAAGACGAGAACGTTCGGAACGGGGTCCGGTGGCAGGCCCGTCCACGCGGAGACACCGGCGAACACGGACCCCGTGAGTGTCGTCGGCGTTCCGCTGTCGCAGGCGACCTGATTGGCGCAAAGGTTGGTGCACGGGGTGCTGTTGCCGCAGACGCTGGGCTTGCTGCCCCCGCCACAGACGTCGGTTCCGGAGCAAGTGCCGCACTGAAGCGTCCCACCGCACCCGTCGCCCGCGGGGCCGCACGTGAAACCGAGCGAGACGCACGTCTGCGGCGTACACGGCACCCCGACCGCGCCGTCGGGCAAGGTCGGCGGCACGACCCCTCCACAGGTATTGAACCCGCCGCCGCCGCAATACTGCGGCGAAACGCACGCTCCGCACTGAAGCGCCCCGCCACACCCATCGCCTGCCGCGCCGCAGTTGTACTGGAGGTCGGCGCACGTCTTGGGCGTGCACGGCGCCCCACCGTCCGCGCCAATCCCCGTTCCGCACCGCGCGAAGCCGCCGCCGCCACAGAACTGGCCGGTCGGGCACGAACCGCAGTCCATCGTGCCGCCGCAGCCGTCGCTGTTCATCCCGCAGTTCAAGCCCAAGGCCAGGCAGGTGAGCGGCATGCACGACCCGCCATCCACGCCGCCGAGGCCCGCGCCGCACTTGCTGTAACCCCCACCGCCGCAAAACTCCCCACTCGCACAGCTACCGCAGTCGATCGTACCGCCACAGCCGTCGCTGTTCGTCCCGCAGCTCAAACCGAGGACTGCGCACGACTTGGGAACGCAGGTGGCCGTCGCATCGTTGAGAAGCGAGGGGGCGTCGTATCCCTGCCCTGATGCATCCCACGTCGCTACCCCGATCGAAGCATCGGGCGGCGCGCCGGCGTCGAACACACTGGTCGTCGCCGAGCTGCCACAGGACACGAGGGCCGTGCCGCCGAGGGCGACCGTCCCGAAGAGACCAATGAGGGCTGACGTGCGCATGGTTCAGTCCTTCCGCCGCCTCTCGGAACGTTTCCGAGGTCCGGGGAGCGGGGAGTATGTAGGTTTTCGCATATAGCACGCAAATGGCGTTCGTACTGGAATTCATAAGACACTTGGGGATTCCCGACCGCGCGTTCGAGCCGGCGCAGGGGCGCTGCGTTCACGGTGCGTCTCGGGCGCACCTGACGCCCAGCATCGGAATCCTGAATCGGCCGGGGTGATGCACGCGATTGGTCGCCCGCAAGCCGTCGGCGTCGTAGTTGTAGGCGCCGCCGCGTATCGAGTGCTCGCACTCCTCGGGAATCGGGTTGGTTCCGGTGAACCCTTGTTGGTGGCCGCTGCGGAGCTCAGCGAGGGCACCCATGATCTCCGCGCACGTGCCCGGCTTGCCTTCGCCCGCGCCTGGCCTTCGGTACGCGTAGGGATCGTATTCGTCTTGCATCCACTCCCACACGTTGCCGGCCAAGTCGTCATGCCCGTAGGGGCCCCGACCCGCCGGGTGGGTGCCGACGTCCTCGGGGTGCCCGGTCGAAAAGACGGTTTTGTCGTGGGTCGGCGGCTCGTTTCCCCAGGCGAAGCGGCGATCGTCCGTATCCCTTACGGCTTTTTCGAACTCCGCCTCACCCGGCAGACGCTTTCTTCGCCACGCGCAGTACGCGTGCGCGTCGTCCCACGAAATGCCCGTCACCGGCTGGTCCGGGCCGTTGAAGTCGGGGTGCTGCGCGCGAACGGCGTCGGACTTGGGCCGGCATACCTGCGCGGCGAAGCATTCTTCCCACTTTGCGTTCGTGACTTCTGTACGGTCCAAATAGAACGCGGGGAGGGTGACCCCGTGCGCGGGATGCTCGTCTTCCTGGCCGCCACTGTCGGCCCCCATCGTGAAGGACCCGGCGCGGACCAGAAGCATGTCCGCGGGCGCCTCTGCCTGCTGCGCGGGGTCGGCTGTCGTCGCCTCGATCGAGGGGGATGACGAGGGAGGGCCGGAAGGCGGTAGCGAAGTCGCAGGGCTCGAGACGGGCGTCGGCGGCGAAATGGTGGGCAGCGGCGCGGTCGCCGTGGAGACGCTGGCCGGCGCCTCCGTTCTTCTGCAGGCTCCGGGAAGAAGAAGAAGAAGCGCAGCCGTCGTCAGGGCTCTTGCGGGCGTCACGGTGGGGTCGAGCGTAGGACAGGGCACGTGGCCGAGAGAATGGGCGAGCACGACGAGCCTGGCTGGAGCGAAAGGCGTGCCTCGCGCGACCGCCGGTGGAAGAGGGCTTAGGCCCTGTCCGGGACACCCGGCGGCGTGTCTCCGGGACGGCGGTCGAGGTTTGCCCGACGGCGAAGCTGGGTACCGCTCGATGGGGTGCTGTACCAAGGCCCGCGGCCGCGTATGACACGGCGAGAGTGGCGGGGTACAAAGGGCCCGCTTTGATCGCTGTCTCGCATCTCGTCAAGCGGTACGGTGCGGAGCTCGCGGTCGACGACGTATCCTTCGAGGTAGGCAAGGGCGAGGTCGTCGGATTCCTCGGCCCGAACGGGGCGGGCAAAAGCACGACGTTGCGAATCCTCGCGGGATTCCTCGGACCAACGTCGGGGAAAGTAACCGTCGCGGGGCACGACGTCGTCGACGAACCGCTCGAGGCGCGCCGATCCATCGGATACATGCCCGAGGGCGTCCCGCTGTATCCCGAGATGCGGGTGGTCGAATACCTGCGGTTTCGGGCGGAGCTGAAGCGCGTGCCCCGGACCGCGCGGGCCACGTGGGTGGACGATGCGATGCGCAGGGCTGGCGTCGTCGACGTCGCGCACAGGCAAATTGGACACTTGTCGAAGGGCTACCGCCAGCGCGTGGGGCTCGCGGACGCCATCGTGGCCAAGCCACCGATCGTGGTGCTCGACGAGCCGACCGCAGGGCTCGATCCGAATCAGATCCGCCAGGCCCGCACCCTGGTGCGCGAGCTCGGGCGCGAGCACACCGTCGTCCTTTCGACGCACATCCTCGGCGAGGTCGAGGCGTGCGCCACGCGCGTCCTCCTCATCCATCGCGGCCGGCTCGTCGCCGAGGGGCCGACCGACCGCATCCGAGCCATGCGCAATGCGACGGCCGTCGAGCTGACCGTGCGCGGCGATGGGGATGGTGCCGCGCGCGTCTTATCGTCGATCGACCCGATCTGGGAGCTCTCGCGCGTCGGCTCGGGCGATGACATGTGCCGCCTGCGCGTCCAGTTTCCTTCGACGCTATCGGTCGACGAGTGCGCCGCGGCGACCGAGCGTTGCGTGGCCGCTCTCGTCGGCGCGGCCATCGGCGTGCGCGAGGTTCACGCCGTCGGCGGGTCGCTCGAGGACGTGTTCGCCGCGCTGACGGCCTCGGACGGATCTTCTGCGGAGGCAGAGGCGTGAGGGGATTCTGGCCTATCTACCGGCGCGAGCTATTCGCGTTCTTCGTCACGCCGCTGGCGTGGGTGCTCATCGTGAGCTTCCTCGTCGTGCAGGGGATGCACTTCTTCTTGCTGGTGGACCACTTCTCACGCGAGGTCGACGTGGCCGGCGACGAGACGCCGCTCTCGGCGTTCTTCGGGAACACGGTGCTCCTCTATCTGGTTCTCTTGGTGCTCGTACCGCCGATGACCATGCGCCTCTTTGCGGAAGAGCGGCGCAGCGGAACGATCGAAGCGCTGATGACGGCCCCGGTGTCCAGCACCGCGGTCGTGCTCGCAAAGTATGCCTCTGCCCTGACCACCTATGTCGCGATGTGGCTGCCCACTGTGCTCTACCTCGTCATTCTCTCGAGAACCGGCGATCTCGACTGGCGCGCCGCGGCCAGCTCGTACGTCGGCGTGATGCTCGTAGGGGCGGGGTACCTCTCGGTCGGCCTTTGCGCGAGCGCGCTGACGCAGTCGCAGTTTCTGGCCATGGTGTGGACCGCCCTCGTCTTGCTGGTCCTGTTCATCCTCGGCATCGGCGAGTTCGTCACGCGCGAGGGCACGTTGATGCACGAAATCTGCGCACACGTATCGGTCTGGGCCCACATGAACGATTTCGCGAGCGGCGTCGTCGACTCGCGACGACTGGTCTTTTACGGCACGCTCGCGGTGTTGCCGCTCTACATCGCCGCCAAGGCCGTCGACGCATGGAGATGGGGATGAGCGCGCCCGATCGAGATCGGCCGCCCCCGCGCCGGAGGGTGGACGGCGGGCAGATCTTGCAACTCGCCGGGGTCGTGGCGGCGATCGTGCTCGCCGGGATCGTCAATGTCATCGGGGCGCGCCACTTCAGCCGCTGGGACTGGACAGCGAGCAAACGCTGGTCGCTGAGCCCGGCGACATTGGAGACTCTGCAATCGCTCGAGCAACGGGTCGACGTATGGGCGATCGCCGGGGCCGGCGACCCGCTCGAACAGAGCCTGAAGCAGCTGCTCGTCTCGTACAAGGCCCACTCGTCACGCCTCGATGTGCACTGGATCGATCCCGATCGCGACACGGTGCAACTCGTCGACTTGCAGCGCCGGTTCGGGCTCGAGGCCGGCCGCACGGAGGACGGCCGGGTGGCCGCGGACGCGATTGTCATCGTGGCGAGCGGCGACAAGCACTGGTTTCTCACGCCGCAAGACATGTTCGAAGCCACGTCCGACGACGTTCACGTCAAGCCGCGCGAAGAGCGCGCGCTGACCCAGGCGATCCGCAGCGTGCTCGGGGGGGTCAAGGCGAGGCTTTGCTTCACGACGGGGCACGGGGAGCTATCCATCGAGCCGGGCAAAGGCGAGCGCGAATGGATCGGCGGGATGCGCGACCTGCTCGAGAAAGGCAACTACGAGCTCGCGAGCGCCGACGTCGCAGCGCCGGGCGCGCACGAGCCGTTCGCCGATTGCTCGGTGGTCGTGATCGCGGGGGCTCGCTCGCCGTTCGCTCCGGCGGAGGCAAACCGCCTGCGAACGTGGCTTCTTCAGGGCGGAAGCCTGCTCGCCGCCCTCGGGCCGACCGAGTCCGCGACGGAGACCGGGATGGCGCCGTCGGGGCTCGACGACGTGGTTGCGCCGTTCGGCATCGCGTTCGACGACGACCTCGTGCAGGGCGGCGACGCGAGCTTCGTCATTCCCGACACGCACGGCGAGGGACTGCTGGTCGCCGCGCGGCCGCACCCCGTCACGGTGGGCCTCGTCCCGAACGGCGGCGACGCTCACCCACCCCGCGTCGCGGTCTTCTTCGCGCGGTCGCTCCGCCACGTGTCCACGCCCGGCTCCGCGGTCGCCTCTGACCTCTTGGTCACGGACGACGGCGCGTTCGCGAAAAGGAGCATCATCGGGGCGAGCGGCTGGAGCGACGCGCCGCCGCTCGAGCCTTCGGACATCCACGGGCCCTTCGCGCTCGCGATGGCGAGCGAGCGGTCGCCTGCGACGGCGAGCGCGCCGCACGGGCCCCGGGTAGTCGTCATCGGCAGCCGGTTTGCGCTCGCCGAAGACAACTGGCGACAGCCCCGCCCGCTGCACGGTGCCGCGTTTCTGGTCGACGGCGCGCTGTCGTGGCTCGCTGCGCGACCCGCGGTGGTCGACGTACCGGACAAGGAACAGGTCGCGGCGGGGATGCGCGTGTCCGAAGCGGGTCGCGAAGAAGTCCGTCGCTATGTGCTCGTCTTGATGCCGCTCGCGGCGATGCTGCTCGGCATCGCGGTGTGGGCATGGCGGCGTTCCTCGGAGAACAAGCCGTACCAAGCGCCCTCGCAGAAGGGGTCACGGTCATGAAGGCGCGGGCGGCGGCGACGCCGATCGCCCTCCTGGTGCTCGCAGCGGCGACCATCGCATACGCGTATCTCGTCGAGGGCCGCACGGTCTCGGACGCGGACCGGGCATCTCGCCGGAACGACGTCTTCCCGACCTTCCGCGTCGACCAAGTCTCGCGCGTCGAGATCGAGCACGGGCGCGACGCCTTCGTCATCGAACGCGACCGGGACGCGGGACCGGGCGCGCCTATGCCCTGGGTGATCGGGCCAGCTCGGCAAGAGCTCGCCGACCCGGTGGCGGTCGACGCGCTCCTGCGAGAGCTGGAGCTTGCGACGCGACTGCGCGACATCGCGGATGGCGCGGCCTTGGGTTTCGACCCGCCACGCGCACGTGGCAACGTGAAGGTCGGCCCGGTCGAGTACCGGTTCGAGGTCGGCGCGGACGCGCCGCGGCCCGAAGGGGGCGCGTACATGCGCGTGAAGGGAGAAGGCACATTCGTCGTGGGGCGGTCGGTCAAAGTACAGCTCCTGCGCGACGCCGACGCCTACCGCGACCGCACGCTGGTCGCTTTGGGCGCCAGCGAGACCGCGCGCCTCGACGTCCGGGCGGCGGACGGTCGGGGCTTTGCGTTGCAGCGCGATGGCGCCACGTTCCGGGTCGTCGGCACGGGGATGCGGGCGTCGCGAAGCGCGGCGGAGGGGGTCTTCGGCGCACTTGCGGACGCGCGCGCCGAGAGCTTCTTGGACGACCGGACCGCGAGCGCGCCGACCGACGGTGGGATCACCGTAACGCTCGTGCCCCGAGACGCGAGCCGGCAGCACGTGATCCTGCACGTCGGCGGCTCTTGCCCGGGTCAACCCGAGGACGTCGTCGTCGTCCGCGTGCTCGAGCAAGGCGGCACGGTGGCGGGCCCGGCGCCATCATCAGCCGCGGCGTGCACCGCGGAAAGGCTCGTCGATGCCCTCCGCGCGACGACGGAGTCGCTCATCGACTCCTCGCCGCTCTTCGCCCATGCGGACGAGATCGAGCAGGTTCGCCTGGAGGCGCTTGCGATCGGCGGTCCGCGCGTCGAGCTGGCGCGCAAAGCGAGCGGCTGGCATGAGCGCTCGCCCGAGGAGCGCGACCTCGACGCAGAAGAGAGCGACGCGGCCAACGACCTCACCCTGTCGTTGGCCAACGCGCGCGCGGTCGAGGCGCGGCGCGGCGGGCCCAACGAGCGGTTCACGGCCCGCGCACGCGTGAGCATCGTACGGGGCGGCGACGGGGCGAGCGAGGCGATCGAGATCGGAGCATCCGATGCCGATGGCTCCGTCCTCGCGCGCCGCGTCGACGACGGCGCCATCCTTCGGTTGTCCCGCGCCGTGGGCCGCCGCTTCGAACCGAACGCCGTCGCTCTCCGGGCGCGAGGCGTGTGGAATCCCACATTCGATGCGGGAGCAGTGGTCGCCATCGACAACGGATGCGCCCGCGCGCCGGAGCACCTCGAGCTCCGCGGCCAAACATGGGCGATGCGCGCGCCCGCCGGGTTCTCGGTGGACCCCGCGTCCGTCGTCGACCTCACGGACGCAATCGCGCACGCAAAGGCCGACGCGTGGATCGCCGAGAGGGACGACGGCAGCTTCGGATTCGACGGCCCGGTGTCGTGCATGGCAACGCTCACCCTGCGCGGCGAGGGCGGCCACCCGGAGCCGCGACGCGTGTCGTTGGCCTTCGGCGCGGCCGGAGAAGGCGGCGTCTACGCGCGCACGCTCGGCGACCCCGCCGTGTTCGTCGCGCCCCAGGTCGTACGCGATCTCGTCTCTCGTTCGGCCGTGGATCGCAGTCGCCTGCGCTTCGATCCGAGTGAGCTCGCGAAAGTGACGCTGGCAAAGGGGGCCGATCGACTCGTCCTCGAGCGATCGGGCGATCGCCTCACGCGTGCCCCCCGCGATCAAGATGCCATGGGAGACGACCCACTCCAGACGGCGCTCGCTGGCTTCTACGCGCTCGCAGCGGTGCATACCGGACGGCCGTCGCGAGCGGAAGGCATGGACCGCCCGATGCTGGAGATCACCGCGAGGACCGCGGCGGTGGCCGGCGTCGCGCGCACCATCCAGGTTTCCATAGGGGGCGAGACGCACCTCGACGGGCAGGAGGTCTACTTCGCGCGCGCCACGGGAATCGATGCGACGTTCGCGGTTCCGCGGGGAGCCGTCAGCGCAATTCTGAACGCGTGGTGAGAAGGAGGGCCGCGGCCGCACTCCTATGAGGCGCGGCGCCTCGTTTCAGGCGCGCCGGGCACGCCTTGTCGCTCGCCGCTGCGTCGCCATCCCCGCTTGCGCGAGTACGAGAATCCGAGCCGATGCAGGATCGCGCGCGCGCTCGACGCGCAATACCTCACGCCGAACGCGCGCTCGATCGTCTGCCTGACTCGCAGCGTCGTGAGCGGCCCGTTCGAACGGCGATGGGCCTGCTCGATGGCGGCGACGACGCGCGTGAGCTCCACGCGCGGGTGTCTTACTCGCGGGCGTGGGGCGAGCGCCGCCGGTCCCCCCGAGCGCCACGCGTCGACCCACTGCCGGACGGCCTCGCGGGTCACTTCAAGCCGCCGCGCCACCTCGGCCTGCGACGACCCCCGCGCGATCATCCCTATCCCCACGAGACGTCGCGCGGCCAGACGTGTCGCAAGCGAGCGCAATCGAGAACGGCCCACGATAGCCATGACAGCACATGATGAGGCGCGTGCGCATCTTGGGCGTGACCGCTACAGTTGGCGCGCATGTCGGGTGATATCGCTGCCCCCGTCGGGCGAGAGCCTCTGCTCAGCGGCGCTGGGCGCGCGCCCGTCGCAACCACCAGGGACGACATCGTGGCCATCCTCGGTTATGGGCGCTTCGGCCGAGCGCTCGGCCAGCTCGTCACCGAGGCCGGGCTCGCGCTCCGCGCATATGACCCGGACGCCGACGTGCCGGCTGAGTACCGGGCCGGTTCGCTGGGCGAGCTCGCCTCGGAAGCCGCGTTGGTCGTGATCGCGGTGCCGGTGCCAGGGATGGAGTCCGCGATTGTCGCTCTTCGCCCCCACCTGCGACCGTCGCAGGTGGTGCTCGACGTCGGCAGCGTGAAGGTCCGACCGGCGGCGATTCTGACGCAGACGCTCGGCGACGCGATTCCTTGGTGCGCAACCCACCCGCTTTTCGGCCCTCTCAGCCTCGCGCTCGCCGAGCGGCCGCTCCGTGTCGTTCTTTGCCCCGCGACGGCGCATCCCGATGCGGCCGCGCGCGTGCGCGCGTTCTACGAGCGGATCGGCTGCGAAGTCATCGAGCAAACTCCCGAGGCCCACGACCGGGTGATGGCGCACACGCACGCGCTCACGTTCTTCGTCGCCAAGGGGATGATCGACGCCGGAGCCGGCATGGAGGTTCCGTTCGCCCCGCCGAGCTTCCAGGCGATCGCGCGCACGATCGAGACGGTTCGCTCGGACGCAGGACACCTCTTCGCGGCGATCGCGCGGGACAATCCGTTCGCGGCGGCCGCGCGCAAGCAACTCGTCTCGGCGCTGTCGTCGATCGATCGTGCACTCGATGCCCAAGAAGCCACAGGAGAAGCTGGCGAAGCGCCCGCCGGCGATTCGACGCGCTTCGCGATCCCGGACTTGGGGAACCGATCCCCCGAGTTGAAGCAGGCCCGCGAGCACATCGACGTCCTCGACCGGGAGATCATGCGCCTTCTCGCGCAGCGCGCCCAGCTGTCGGAGCGGGCAGCCCAAGCCAAAGCGAAGCTCGGCGCCCCCGTGCTCGACGCGACGCGCGAGGCCGAAATCATCGGTGCGCGCCGCACGTGGGCACAAGACCTGAAGCTCGACGCCGAGGCTATCTCCGACGTGTTCCGCGCCATCCTCACGATGTCGCGTCGCGCGCAGCGGTGAGGCATGCTCGAAGAGGCCGCCCTTCACCGTACGAGCGCGACCGAAGTTACGCGCGGGACAGAAGGCGCTCGATCCGCTCGACCGCGCGCTCGAGAACGCTCATCGGTGGCCCGAACGAGAAGCGCACGTACCCCTTGAAGCGCGACGCGCGTCCTTGCCGGCGCTTGCCCGGGTTCACGTCGAAGAACTCCCCGGGCACCACAATCACCTTTTCTTCGAGCGCGGCGCGAAAGAAGCCCATCCCGTCGCTCAAGGGAGCCGGCAACTGCTCCACGCAGCCCCAGACGTAGAACGTCCCGTCGGGCGGGCGATCGACGCGGACCCCGAGGCGCTCCAGGTGCGACAGGAGATAATCCCGCTTGGCGCGAAATGCGGCGTGGATGGCTTTGGTCTCGGCCACGACGTGGTCCTCGCCGAGCAAAGCGACCGCCGCGCGCTGAAGCGGTCGGCTGCCGCCACCGTCGAGGAATGATCCCGCACTCGCGAGCGCCTCGACGACCTCTTTGGGCCCGAGCGCCCAGGTCACGCGCCACCCTGGGTAGCGCCAGTTCTTCGTCAGGCCGTCGAAGATGACCACCGGATCGCCATCGACGTCCTCGACGTAGCGGGCAGCGCTCTCCACGGGCAAGCGACCGGGTGGCGCGCGATAGACGTAGTGGGAGTAGAACTCGTCCAGCAAAAGGGCGCAGTCGAGCGTGCGGGCCGTCGCTACCCAACGCGACAGCTCCTCGCCTTCGACGAGCTTCCCGGTCGGGTTGCACGGGTTGCTCATCAGGATCGCCCCGAGCCCGCGGCCGAGGATCTCGCGGCGGAGCTCGTCGGCCCCGAAGGCATAGCCCCGGTCGCCTTCCAGCAAGATCGGGATCGCTGTGAACGCCTTGAAGATGTCGAGCAGCTCCTCGTACGCGGTGTAGTCCGGCAAGAAGTGCCCCAGATTGATGTGCCCCAAGCTCGCGGCGGCCCGCGTCAGCGCGGCGCGGCCCCCGCCCGAGATGCACACGTTCTCCGCGGAGTACTGCGAGCGCATCCCGCGCCGGTAGAGGGTGTTGTAGAGGGAGGCGACCGCCTCGCGCAGCTGCAAGACGCCTTGCACCGGCGCGTACTCCAGATCGTCGATGGCGACGTCGAGGTGGCTCACCCGCGGCGGCGCCCCCGGCAGCGCGCCCGTCTCGGGCTGGCCCTGACCCAGGTTGCACCATTCCGGATCCGAGGGCGAAAACCCGTGCCGATGCGCCTCGGTCGTCACGTAAATCACCCCGGTTCGCGGAACGGTGCGAAACGCGCTGTGCTCTTCCGACATGGGCGACCGAGAAGAGGTTACCGTGGCGAGGGCGAATCCGTCATTCGAATGCAAGGTGCAGTGGTAGACGCAGTGTTGATTGGCGGGGGCATCGTGGGCCTCGCCACGGCGCTCGCTCTCCTGGCGGCTCGCCCGGGTACGGCGCTCGTCGTGCTCGAGAAGGAGGCCCAGCTCGGGGCCCACCAGACGGGGCACAACAGCGGGGTCATCCACGCCGGTCTCTACTACAAGCCGGGCTCGCTCAAAGCGGCGATGTCTGCGCGCGGGCGAAGGCTTCTCGAGAGGTTCTGCGAAGAGCACGACGTGCCCTACGAGCGGTGCGGCAAGGTCGTCGTCGCGACGGCCAGTGACGAAGTGGCGCGGCTGGAAGAGCTCGAGCGGCGCGGTCGTGCAAACGGGCTGGGTGGGATCGCGCGGTGGACCCCAGCCCAATTGAACGAGCGCGAGCCGCACGCGGCCGGCGTCGCGGCGCTCTTCGTGCCCGAGACCGGGATCGTCGACTACGCGCGGGTCGTGCGCGAATACGCCGTCGAGGTCAGGCGGCGGGGCGGCGAAATCCGTACGGGCGAACGGGTGACCGGCATCCAGAAGCGCGGGGGGCGGGTCGTGATCGAGTCGACGTCGGGCTCGCTCGAGGCGCGGGTGCTCGTGGCATGCGCGGGGCTCGAGAGCGATCGAGTGGCCCGCATGGCGGGTCTCGCGATCGACGTCGCCATCGTCCCGTTCCGCGGTGAGTATTGGATGCTCGCTCCCCAGCGCTCGAGCCTGGTGCGGCATTTGATCTATCCCGTGCCCGACCCGGCGTTCCCGTTCCTCGGGGTCCACTTTACGAGGCGGATTCGCGGCGGAATCGAAGCCGGGCCCAACGCCGTTCTCGCGCTCAAGCGGGAGGGCTACGCCCGGTCGAGCTTCGACGCGCGAGACGCGTGGGAGATCGCGCGATGGCCAGGGTTCTGGCGGCTGGCGCGCCGACACTGGCAGAACGGCCTTCGCGAACAAGCGCGGTCGCTCAGCCGCAGCGCCTTTGCGCGCGCCTGCGCGAGGCTCGTCCCGGAGGTTCGGCCGGAGGATCTCGCTCCAGGAGGGGCCGGTATCCGCGCGCAGGCAGTCGCGCGAGACGGTTCGCTGGTGGATGACTTCGCGATTACCGAAGGCGAGCGCATGGTGCACGTCATCAACGCGCCCTCCCCGGCGGCGACCGCGTCGCTCGCCATCGGCGAAGAGGTGGCCGCGCGCGCCCTGCGCTGGCTATGACGGGAGCTGAAAGGCGGCCAATGGGCGCGCACGGCGGGCGTACCGACGCGCGCGCCCGTAAGGGTCTCTCGTTTCAACCGCCTTTGGCCGCGTCCATCGGCGGCGTCATCGTGCCACCTTCCGTGGGCATCGTGCCGCCCTCAGCGGGCATCGCGCCGCCCTCGGCGGGGGCGGGGCGGCAACTGAGGGTCATCGCTCCTCCGGCTGCGGCGCAAATGTCGCCCGCGGGGCAGTCGGCAGCGGTGCCGCAGACCAGCCGTCCCGTCGGGCACGTTCCAGCGTCGGTCGCCTCGCAGATCGCGGCGCCGCCACCGGTACAGCAGACCTCTCCTGCAGCGCAGCTTCCGTGGGTGCACGGCGGCGTCACGCAAGTCATGGCGCCTCCGCCGCCAGCCATGCACACTTCGCCCATCGCGCAGTCGGCGGCCGTGGCACAGATCACGTTGCACCCGGCCGCCCCGGGGGCCTGGCAGTTGTCGACGCCCCCGCCTCGGCCCGCACAGCAGACCATCCCTGCGCCGCAGCTCCCCGCCGTGCACGGGGGAGCGCCGCACGTCATCGCTCCGCCGCCGCCCATGTTGCACGTCTGACCCGACGGGCAATCGGCGTTCGCCGCGCAAACCTGCAAGGAGCCCATCGGGCACGTCGCCTGGCACATCGCACCGCCGCCGCGACCCATGCCGCCGGTGCAGCACACTTGGCCTGCGCCGCAGCTGGTTGGCCCGGTGCAAGGGGGCGTGAAGCAAACCATGAGACCACCTCGGCCCACGCACATCTGACCGGTCGGGCAGTCGGTATTCGCCGCGCAAAGTTGGATGCCGTTCGCCGAGCAAGCGCTCTCGCAGAGCGTGGCGGCGCCCCCTCCTCCGACACCCATACCGCCGCCGTCTCCAGGCTCCACGCAGCACACCTTGCCGGCGCATTGCAGGGATCCGGTGCATGCGGTGACCACGCCGCCCGCCTGGCAGGCGCTCGGCCCGGCTACGCACGTATCCACGGGAAGCGGAAAGCCCCCCCTCCCGGCATCGGCGGCACGCGGCGGCGTGACCGAACAGCAGACTTCGGAGCCCTGGCAGTAGGCCTGCTGACCCAGCGCCATGCCGCACGGAACGCCGGTCGGAACGATCGCCCCGCCTTCCGTGAGAATACCGCCGCTGCTGCCGGCGCCACCGCTGCTCGAACCGCCTCCGGCCCCGGAGCTCGACGAGCTACCCGCGCCGCCGCCGGTGCCGCCACCAGTCGTACTCGAGCCACCGCACGCCGCCGCGAGCGCAAGTACGCTCGATGCCACAAAGAATATGCGAGACCATTTCATGACAAGCTACCTCCCGCTTCGTCCGGAACCGGGCGCACCGTAGCGCGAGCCGTCAAATCCAATGCGTCTCACGGCGGTCACGGGGCGAATCCCCCCTTGCCATCTTTTTGCGTTGATGCTTGGGCTCGCTTCGCGTCCAGGTGCGCGCGTTCAGCTCGTTCGCGTGGCTCAGGCGCGCCGCCGGGTACATCGCTTGCGACGTTCGCGGCATGGCCACGCTCTCCCTCGCCGGCCCCGCCGGCCGGGCTCGCGCACCTCGGGCGGAGCCACCGCGCGACTTTGCAAGGACGACGTTGAAGCCGCGGCATCGACCGCTCGTGAGAGCGCTGGCCGAGGCGATGTTCGCGCACCCGCTCGGGCCCACGCACGAGCGCCTCGACGGGTTCGTCGACGAGTTTGACAGCTTCATCAGCTTCGCGAGCAGCACCCTTCGCTTCGGCCTCCTGGTGATGCTCGGAGTGGTGCGCTTCGCGCCCCTCGTCGTGCTGCGGCGCCTCTCGACGTTCGAAGGGTTGAGCCTCGAAGACCGCGTGCGCGTCATCGAGCGCATGGCGGCGTCGCGCGTGATCGGGCTGGCGCTCGTACTGGTCGCCTACAAGGCGATCTTCTCGCTGCTCTTCTTCGAGCACGACGAGGAGCTCGCCGCGCTGGGCTACAAGAACGAGCGGCACCGCCATGAGGGCGTGCCTCGCCTTGCTCTCGCGGCCGATGCGGGCGAGGTCGCCGAGTGATCGGCGCCGTCGTTCGCGGGCGTGAGGCCGACTCGCCTTTCTCCGACCGAGCCGACGTGATCGTCGTCGGTTCGGGAGCCGGCGGAGCAGTCGCCGCGCGCGAGCTCGCAAGCGAAGGCCGCAGCGTGATTGTCGTCGAAGAAGGCGGCTACTGGGGCCCCGAGCAATACAGCGTGATGACGCCGTCGAACATGTTCCGGCGGATGGCGCGCGAGGCGGCGCTCGGTACGGCGGTCGGCATCGGCGACACACCGCTCATCGCGGTGCTCGCGGGCAAGTGTGTCGGAGGTTCGAGCGTGTTGACGGGCGGCGTGTGCTTTCGCATCCCCGAGCAGGTGCTCGTCCAGTGGGTGCGCGAGCTCGGGTTGGCGCACATGAGCCCGGACGCGCTCGAGCCGCACTTCGCCGCGGTCGAGCGAGCGATGGACGTGGAAACCGTTCCCGCGCACATGCGGTCGCGCAGCACCGAGCTCTTCGTGGAGGGGGCGGCCAAGCTCGGAATCCGAATGAAGCCGCTCCGACGCAACACGCGCGGCTGCAAAGGCGCGGCCCGCTGCAATTTCGGATGCCCGCACTTCGCCAAGATGAGCGTAGACGTTTCGTACTTGCCAGAGGCGTGCGCGCACGGTGCGCGCATCCTGTCCGACGCGCTCGTCGAGCGCATCCTCTTCACCGGGCGGCGCGCGACCGGCGTCGAAGGGCGCTTCCTCGACGAGACAGGGGAGCCTCGCGTGAAGTTCCGGATCGCCGCCGATGTGGTCGTCGTCGCGTGCGGCGCGCTCCACACGCCTTTGCTGTTGCGACGAAGCGGTCTGCGCGGCCGCCACCTGGGCCGGGGGCTCACGCTGCACCCGTCAGTGCGCGTGTACGGGATCTTCGATGAGCGGGTCGACGGGTGGGATGGCGCGTTCCAGAGCGTGTACAGCGATGATTTCGAACACGAGGGGATCACGCTGATCAGCGCTTACGGTACGCCGAGCTTGCTCGCCGGGGGCTTCCCCGGTGTGGGGCGCGAGCATCGGCGGTTCGTGCACAAGATTCCGAACACGGCCGTCTTCGGCGCGATGATCCGCGACGACGGCGGAGGGCGCGTGCGCCGGTGGATTTCGCGCGAGCCGCTCGTTTCCTATCGCCTGGCGGCGCGTGACGGAGAGCGGATGCGACGGGCGATGCGCATCCTCGCCGAGATGGCGTTCGCCGCCGGAGCCCGCCAGGTGATCCTCCCGGTGTTCGGCGCCCCGCCGGTGGCATCGACGCAGGAGCTCGAGGCCCTGCTTGCCCGCCGGCCGAGCTTGCGGCGTGTGGAGTGCGTGGCGTTCCACCCGCTCGGATCGGCCAAGATGAGCACGGACCCGAGCCGTGGCGTCGTGAAGCCGTCGGGCGAGACGTGGGCCGCGGACAACCTGTTCGTCGCCGATGGCAGCGTGCTGCCCACGAGCGTGGGAGTGAACTCGCAGCTGCCGGTGATGGCCGTTGCTCGGCAGATAGCGCGAGGAATCGCCCGAGCGCCGCGCCCGTAACGCGGCGAGGCAAGCACCCGTCGCTTCAGTTGTTCAACGCGCCTTGGGCGATCCAAGCCCGAACCGTGTCGCGGGTCGCCTGGGGTAGCAGCTGACCCCCCATCGGCATCGACGCGCCGCACTGGCCGAGAGCTCCCGACGCGCACGCAGCGGCGAGAGGCGCCAGGGCCCCATCCATCTTGAGCATGAGATAACTGCTGGTCGGCGATCCGGCCGTCACTACGTTCATCGACGGGTCTTCGACGGAGGGCTGTCCGACCAGCCCCGCAAGGATCGTCGTCGGGTCGCCGGCGCTGTACGGCGGACCGAGGTACGCCCGGTTGCCGCCCGTTCCCTTGCCGTTGGTCGCGACGCTCGGGTCACCGTGGCACATGGCGCTGCCGGCCGAGCAACTGCGCTTGAAGATCGGCATCACGTCTTGCGCGAACGAGACGGTCGCGCCGGCGTCCGTCTCGGCGCCGTCTGCTGGGCTGTCGGCCTCCGCCTCGCCCGAGTCCACCGCCAGGACATCGCCGTCAGCCGCCGGCGGCCCGCCGTCGATCGCGGGCGAGTGCGGCGAACTACCCGCCGACGAGCACCCCACGGCCCCCGAAAGCACGAGGATCCGTGCACTGGACGTCCATCGCCCGCAGACCATGTGCATGATTCGATTCCGTCCATTGTCATCGTTCGGAGACGCGATTTCCAGCGCGCCCCTTCCGCCGCGCCAGCGCCGGGGCACCGACGGACCCAGGGGGCACCCGTCGCCGGAGTCTCCGTTTGGGTGACAGAGTGCAAGGTGCCTCTCAGCGGGCGAAGGTGTAGAACGCAGGCGGGAGACTGCAAGGAGCCATCCATTGTCGTCACATGCATCGTGCAGAGCTTTTGCGCTCTTCGTATCGGCTCTGTCCCTTGCAGGGTGCGGCGTGGTTCTGGGCGATTTCTCCGTGGGCGAGGCCCTCTCCACGGACGGTGGCGCCCTCGTCGAAGACGCTAGCGCGTCGTTCGACGCGCCGAAGGGCCGGAACGACGGCGACGCGACCAAGCCAAACGGCTCCGCGTCCACGAGGGACGGCGGGCTACCGGAAGCCGCCGACGGCGAAGCCACCCTGGGGGCGCGAGACGGTGATTCGAGCGTGGGGACAGCAGACGCGTTCGTCGACAGCAGCGCGCCGCCCGACGCGTGCCCTCCCAGCTCGCCGACGCTCTGCTTGGGGTCGTGCGTCGATGAGCAAACGAGTCCCACGGCTTGCGGCGGATGCGGCGCCGGATACGCCTGCGGCGCGGGCTTGGCGTGCCTTGCCGGACAGTGCGTCGGGCCCGGCCTGACCCTGTCTCCGACGCAATACGTCTTTGGCACGCTGGCGGTCGGCGCTTCGAGCGCCCCGCGCCCTTTCGTCGTGTCCAATACCGGAGCTGGCCCGAGCGCATCGCTCGCCACCTCCCTCGGAGGTGCCAATGCCAGCGAATTCACTCTGGCCGCCGACGGGTGTGTCGGCCACGTGGTTGCTGCAGGTGCGTCTTGCACGATCTCTGTGCAGTTCGCGCCGAAAGCCCGCGGAGCGAAGTCCGCGTCGCTCGACGTCAACGGAGGCCAACTGACCGCCGCTCTAACCGGCTCCGCGCAGGACACCGTCGCGCTCACGGTGACGAAGAGCGGCACCGGCGGCGGAACGGTATCGGGCGACCGGATCGCGTGCGGCGCCACGTGCAGCGAGCAGGTCACCCGGACGAGCACCATCGACCCGACTGTCGTCCTGACCGCTGCGCCGGACGCGACATCCGTGTTCTCCGGTTGGTCGGGGGCGTGCTCGGGCACCAGCCCGACGTGCAGCGTGACGATGAGCCAGGCGCAAGCCGTCACCGCGAAATTCGACGTGCAGCTCGTCACGCTCACCTTCATGGCGCGCGTCTTCGGCCCGGCGTCGGGCTCCGTCGTTTCGAGCCCGGCCGGCATCAACTGCACGGCTCCCTGCACCCAATCGGCGAGCTTCGCCGCGGGCACCACGGTCACGCTGACGGCCGCGGGCGGCTTTCCCGTCTGGTGGGGCGGTCAACCCGGGTGCTCCGGGACGACGTGCTCGATGACGATGGGAGCCGCCCAGACCCTCACGGTCACTTTCGTCGGCAACAATTTCGTCTTCGCCACGTCGACCCAGCACGACGGCGCACTCGGTGGCCCGACCGGCGCGGACGCGCTGTGCAACGGCGCAGCCGCCGCGGCCGGCTTGCCCGGCCACTACATCGCATGGGTGGCGACGCAGACCAGCAACCCGGCGACGAGACTCGGCACAGCGCGAGGGTGGCTGAGAACCGACGGGTTGCCTTTCGCCGACACGCTAGCGGGGCTGGCCATCGGACGGGTGTACTACCCCGCCCGCCTCGACGAGCTCGGCCACCCGACAAGCTCGTTCTTCGCGCTCACCGGCGCAAATGAGGACGGAACCGCGGTCGCGAACTCGTCGGGGGTCCTCAACTGCAGCGACTTCACGAGCAACAGCAACGCGGCCATGTCGTACTACGCGTTCGGGGACCTGAACGGCGGGAGCGTGGCATGGGCGAGCACGGGCTTCGACGTGACGTACTGCGGGTCGCAGGGAGCGCTCCTCTGCTTCGGCAGCGACTCGAGCCGGCCCGTCACTGTGACGCCGGCGGCCGGCCGGCGCGCGTTCGTGTCGAAGAATGTCTTCACGTCCGGTGGCGGGCTGGCGAGCGCAGACGCGATTTGCCAGAGCGACGCGACGAGCGCCGGGCTGGCGAATGCATCGCACTTCCTGGCGCTGATGGCGACCAATACGACTTCCGCGTTGAGCCGTTTCGACATGACCAAAGCCGCGTGGGTGCGCATCGATGGGCTGCCCATCGTGAGCAAAGCCACCGATCTGGTCAGCGCTCCCTTGATGTCCTCCGTCAGCCAGTACGCCGACGGCACCTACGTCACGTCCGTGGTCGCCGCCTTCACCGGCTCCGAGTCGCCGGCGACGACCGATGGGACGGGCGTCACGTGCAACAACTGGACGTCGACGAGCGCGACGGACTCCGCCATCGTTGGCTACGCGGTCACGACGAGCTCCGAGTGGTTCGACCGCGTAACGCTCAACGGCAGCGGTATCTGCACCACCCCCGCCTCCGTATACTGCTTCGAGAACTGAAGGTGCCCGTTTACTCCCTTGGGCGCTCGCTCGCCTTTCCGCCGCCGGATCACGCCGAAGACGGCCTTGTCGCCGTGGGTGGAGACCTCTCCCCCGCGCGGCTCCTCCTGGCGTATCGGTCGGGGATCTTCCCCTGGTACGACGACGATCTCCCCATTCTGTGGCACTCGCCCGATCCCCGCTGCGTACTGGTCATCGAGCGTTTGCACGTCGGGCGAACGTTGCGCCGCGTTCTGGCCAAACGCACCTACGAAGTGCGCTTCGACGGCGCGTTCGAGCACGTGATCCGCGCCTGCAAGGCCACGCCGCGCCAAGGCCAAGACGGTACGTGGATCACCGACGACATGGAGCGCGCGTACATACGCCTCCATCGGATGGGGTACGCGCATTCCATCGAGGCATGGCAAGGCCAGGAGCTGGTGGGCGGCCTGTACGGCGTCTCGCTCGGTCGAATCTTCTTCGGCGAGTCGATGTTCTCGTGGCAGCCGAACGCGTCGAAAGTGGCGCTCGTCGGCCTCGCCCGGAGGATCGGGCAGTGGGGCTTTCGCCTCATCGACGCACAGGTGCCCATGCCCCACACGGTGGCCATGGGCGCCGAGGAGTGGCCTCGCGCGAAGTTCCTCGATGTATTGCGGGAGGAGCTGGGTCACCCGACGCGCAAGGGCAGCTGGGCCACCGCCGATCCCGAGCTCGAGCCACCGCCCCCCGCGGCCGGCCCGTCGCGAGCCTGACTCAACCCTTCGCGAGCGTGACGTAGAGGATCGGAATGGCCGCGCCGAGAAGGACGAAAACCGCGCCCCGCCCGGCGAGCCCCTTGCGCCCCGGAAGCATGAACATCCCGCTCAGCGCGAGAAACAAAAGCGCCGCCGCGTAGGCGTCGGCGAACGAGGTCCAGGCCTTCTTCCCGCGGTTCAGGTGAAGCCAGTTGGCGGCCCGGAAGAAGAACCGCGGCCTCTGCGCCTCGTCGACGACATGACCGGTCGCAGTCGCGACGTGCAGCGTGCGGTGCTCGAAGATGAGCTCCAGCTCGTCGCCTTCGCGGTACACCTCTTTGGGCGCGTCGCGGACGCCCAGCCTGTCGACGACGAGCTTGGTGGCCGCTTCGTCGTCGGCCGGAAGCGGCATCCCGAGCTCGTGAGTCGCCGTGGTGCGGACGAAGTTCGCGTCCCAATCGGCCACATGGTTTACGGCAAGGCCGCTGGCCGCGTAAACCACCGTCAGCCCGACGGCCGAGTAACCGACGTCGCGGTGGATCGCCCGGAGCCAAGGGCGAACGCGAGAACGCGGGGACGGCGCGCGGCGCGGGGGTGCGGCCGCATCAGCCATAACGCTCCTCTTTCCACGGATCCGCATGGTTGTGGTAGCCGCGCGTCTCCCAGTACCCGGGTTGGTCCTCGGCCACGAAGCGCACGCCCGTCAGCCACTTTGCGCTCTTCCAGAAGTAGAGATCCGGTACGAGGGCGCGCGTGGGCGCCCCGTGCGCGCGCGCGAGCGGAACGCCGTCGAGGCGATGGGCGACGAGGACGTTGGGCGCGATCGCCTCTCGCAGGGGAACGTTGGACGTATACCCCTGTGCCGCCTCGAAGATCACGTGGTGTGCGGTCGGCTTGACCCTCGCGCGAGCCGCGAGATCGGCCACGCGCACACCGGTGAAGCGGGCACCGAGCACGGACCACTTGGTCACGCAATGCACGTCGCACTCCTGCTCGACCTGCGGCATGGCGAGCAGCGCCGCGAAATCGAGAACGAGTGGGCTCTCGACTTCGCCGTGCACGCGCAAGCGCCAGGTTCCTGGGCTGGGGTCGCCTTCGTCGCCCCCCATCGGGCGCAGGCGCTTCAGCAGATGCTGGCCGGGCGGCAGCCGCGGACGGCCGTCGGGGCGCAAGGCCGCCCGAGCCCGTCGCTCGTCTTCGTCGTCGGCGAGCACATACGCGCCGCCGCCCAAGGCGACCACGACCGCGCCGCTGGTGACCGAGCGCAGAAACATCCGCCGCTGCAAACGGGTGCTGCTGCCGCCAAGGCCGCCGGAAAGGATGGATCGCATGGGTGACTCGTGGGGACGACTGATGATCGTACGCGGAAAGCCGGCTGCGGTTACGCAGTTGACGAACGGAAGGTACCGGGGCGAAGCTGAGAGATCTTGACGGACCGCGCAGAGCAGGTTCTCGCAAAGATGGACGTCGGCGTCTTGGGGAAGACCATGCTCGACGCCGCGCGCGCAGCCCGAATTGGCGTGACCATCACCCTTGTCGACTCCGAACCGCCGCGCAATCTCTATGTGAGCGAAGCCGCCGCGGAGATCCTCGGCTACTCGGTCGACGAGCTCCTTGTCGGGGATCCGATGTCGTACATCGCGCCCGAAGACCTGCCTCGCATGGGCAATCGCCTCGCCCAGCGCACCCGCGGAGAGCTCGGGGAATTCAAGAGCGACGTCGTGACCGTCCGCAAGGACGGCGAGCGCGTGTTCATCGAGATGACCGCGAGCCCCGTGACGATCGCCGGACGGCGCGCGGTGTTCGCGTTCATCGTCGACGTGAGCGAGCGCAAGGCCGTCGAGCGGCAGCGGTCACTCAACGAGGCGCGCTTCCGGGAGCTCATCGAGATCGCTCCGGAGCCGATCGGTATCGTGCGCGCGGGCCACTTCGTGTACGCGAACCGCGCGTACGTGGAGGCGCTCGGCTTCTCCGACCCGCAGTCGCTCTACGCGACGGCCATCGGCTCGCTGCTCGACGCGGAAGAGGCGGCGATTCGCGAGAAGAACGAGGCGCTGATCATCGAGCGCGGTGCGTCGCAGTCTCCTCTGACGTATCACCTGCGCCGCGGCGACGGTTCGACGGTGCTGCTCGAAGTGAGCACCGTGTATTTCGAATACGAAGGGCAGGCATCCGTGTTGACGATGGCGCGCGACGTCACGGCGCGCAAACGCCTGGAGATGCAGCTCGTTCAGGCAGAGCGACTCGCCGCGCTGGGGACTTTGGCGGCGGGCGTGGCGCACGAGATCAACAACCCGCTCGCGTATCTGATGCTCAACCTCGAGTGGATCGAGCGAAAGCTCCCCGGCGTGGCCGACGAGCCGGAGAGCATCGACGGCCTGATGACGATGCTCCAAGAGGCACGCCACGGAGCGCAGCGCGTATCGACCATCGTCCGAGAGCTCCGCAGTTTCTCTCGCGCCGACGGCGAGACAAGACGGCGGGTCGACCTCACCGCCGTGGCCGAAGCCGCGATCAAGATTACCGGGCACGAGATTCGTCACCGCGCGCGCGTCACGACCTGGTTCGAAGCCGTTCGTCCCGTTTGGGCCAACGAGGCGCGGCTCGTTCAGGTCGTCATCAACCTGCTCATGAACGCCGCCCAGGCCGTCCCGGAAACGCGCGCGGAGGACAACGAGATCCGCGTGACGGTCCGCGAGGACGCCGAAGGCCGGGCGGTACTCGAAGTCGCCGACAACGGCGAAGGAATACGGCCCGACGTGCTTTCGCGCATCTTCGATCCGTTCTTCACGACCAAGCCGGTGGGACTTGGTACGGGGCTCGGTCTGTCGATCTGCCACGGGATCGTGACGTCTCTCGGCGGGCAGATCGCCGCGTACAGCGAACCGGGGGAAGGAGCCGCGTTCCGGGTCGTGCTCCCCACGACCGACGCGCGCGAAGACGAGGCGGGGCCGGCGTCGAGCAAGCGACCCGCGCCGGCCATGGGTAGGCGCGGCCGGATTCTCGTCGTCGACGACGAGCCCCCCATCGCCAACACGCTGCGCGAGCTGCTCGGGGTCGAGCACGAAGTGACCACGGCCACGAGCGCGCGAGAGTGCATCGGCCTGATTCGCTCGGGCGCCGATTTCGAAGTGATCTTCTGCGATCTGATGATGCCGGGCACGAGCGGGGTGGAGCTCTACGAGCAGTTGCGCGCCGAACGGCCCGGGATCGAACGTAAAATGGTCTTCATGACCGGGGGAACGTTCACGTTGCGCGCGGCCGAGTTTCTCGCCTCCGTGGACAATCGAAGGGTCGAGAAGCCGTTCAGCCTCGGGCTGGTCGAGCGCATCGCCCGCGAGATGATGGCGGATGCGACCAAACCCCGATAGCGGTGAGGGACGGCTTCCGCGATGAGCGCGCGCGTGCTCCTCAACGTCGACCTCGGTGAGGTACCCGGCGAACCGGATCTTCTCTACACGTACGCGCACGTCGCGAACATCGCGTGCGGCGGGCACGCCGGAGACGGCGCGTCGATGCGGCGCGCGGTGCAGCTTTGCCGTGCGCGAGGAGCGCTCGTCGGCGCCCATCCATCGTACCCCGATCCCGACGGGTTCGGACGGCGGGCGCTGGCGATCGCTCCCGAGGCGCTGCGGGCAAGCGTTGCCGAGCAGTGTGGGCGGTTGGCGAAGATCGCGGGCGCCATGGGCGCCGACGTCGCCACCATGAAGCCCCACGGCGCCCTCTATCACGCGGCGACGGAACAGGCCGCGCTGGCCGACGCCGTCGTCGGCGGGGCGGCAGACGCGCTGGGCCCGGCCGTGGTGGTCGTCGGGCCCGCGCGCGGCGAGCTGGCGGCGGCGGCGGGCCGCGCGCATCTTGTCTACGCGCGCGAGGGGTTTGCCGACCGGGCTACGGGCGCCGACGGGAAGCTCGTTCCCCGCGGCCATGTCGGAGCCCTGCTGACCGATCCCGCCGTGTGCGCCGAACACGCCCGCGCGCTCGCCTCGCGAGGGGACGTCGACACCGTTTGCGTCCACGGTGACACGCCAGGATCGGTTTCGATCGCGCGGGCAGTGAGGGCCGCCCTCGACTCTCTCGCGGAGGGGTGACGTGGGCGTCGCGCTGCAGCCCTTCGGCGACCGGGCCTGGCGGGCGTCCCTGCCGGAAGGGGTGAGTTGCCGCGCGCTGCTCGCCGCGCTCCGCGCCCTGCCGCGCGTCGTCGATGCGGTCGTCACCGAGCGGCACGCCATCGTGACCTTCGACCCGGACGCAGCCGCACCCGAGGGCGTGAGTGAGGCGATCGAGCGCGCTTTGTCCGAGCCAACGACGCCCGCCAATCCACGCGAGCACGTCGTCCGCGTGCGATATGATGGGGCAGACCTCGAGGAAGTGGCAGAGAGGGCCGGATTTTCGGCGGCCGACGTGATCTCGCTCCACGCGGGTGGGTCGTATGTCGTCACGGTCATCGGGTTCCTGCCTGGCTTCGCGTACCTTCGCGGGCTCGACGCGCGCCTCGTCGTGCCTCGACGCGCGACTCCCCGAGCGCGAATCGCCGAGCTGTCGGTGGGTGTCGCCGGCCCTTACACGGGCGTGTATCCGTTCGCCTCCCCCGGCGGCTGGAACATCATCGGCGTCGCCGTGGGCTTCTCGCCTTTCGACCCGCGCTCGGGAGCGGCACTTGCGCTGGGGGACCGGGTGCGCTTCGTCCGAGAAGGGTCGTGATCGAGATCGCCTTCGCCGCCGGGCTGGCAACCGTGCAGGACGGAGGGCGCCCGGGGTACATGTACCAGGGCGTGCCGCCGGGCGGCGCGCTGATCCCGGAGCTACTCTCCCGGGCGAACGCGGGTGCGCGCAACGCAGCGGACGAGGCAGCCATCGAGGTGTCCGGCGCCATCACAATCGTCGCCCGCGGTCCGGTCTTCGTCGCCAGCGACGACGGCGACGCGCGCGCTCTGCAGGACGGCGACAGGGTTACGTTCGCTGGCCGCTCGACGCCCGTGCACTACGTCGCCGTGCGTGGCGGGATCGACGTACCGCGCGTGCTCGGCGGTCGCGGAACGCTCGTCGTCGCGCGATTGGGCGGACATGAAGGGCGGCCTCTGCGCTCTGGGGATCTTCTGCGGGTCGGTGACGCTCCCCCTTGCGACCGGTCGATTCCCCCGCCATTCGACGTCGACTCGTCGGTTCGGGTCGTCCCCGGTCCCGACCTCGATCGATTCCCTTCCGGAACCCTCGACGCCTTCCTCGCCTCCCCGTTCACGGTCGACGCGCGCAGCGATCGCGTCGGTGCACGCTTGAACGGGCCCCGGCTGGAATGCGCGACCGATCCGGCGTCGCTGTCGGCGCCGATGGTTCGCGGCGCCATCCAGGTGCCTCCGTCGGGCCAACCCATCGTCCTTGGGCCCGATCATCCCACTACGGGAGGCTACGCCGTCATCGCGACGGTCGTCCGGAGGCACCTGGGACCGCTGGCGGCGCGGCGCGTCGGCGCTTCGGTGCGGTTCGTGACGTAGCTCGGTTGCGACGCTCACCGCCGCTTGGGCATCGGTATGCTTGCTGCGCTTTCCAGGAAAGGGAATCCCACATGAAGCTGTATTTCGCCCCCGGCACGTGCTCGCTGCATCCGCACATCGCTCTGCTCGAAGCGGGACAGTCGTTCGACCTCGTCCGCGTCGACACCCGCGCGCACAAGACCCAAGACGGCACCGACTACTACACGATCAATCCGAAGGGGTACGTGCCCGCGCTCGAGCTCGACGACGGGTCGGTGCTCACCGAAGGCGCGGTCATCTCCCAATACGTCGCCGACCGAAAACCCGAGTCGAAGCTCGCGCCGCCGGCGGGCACGATGGATCGATATCGCTTGCAAGAGTGGCTGAACTTCATCGCGAGCGAGATCCACAAGAGCTTCGGCGTTCTCTTCGGAAACGCCCCGGACGAGTTCAAGCAGCAGGTGCGCGCGCGCATCGGCGGTCGCTTCGACCTCGTCTCCCGCACTCTGGAGTCCAGTCCGTATTTGCTCGGCAGCGCCTTCACCGTCGCGGACGCCTACTTGTACAACATGCTGCGCTGGACGCGGCACACGGGCATCGAGCTCGGCAAATGGCCGGCCCTGACGGCATTCTTCGCCCGGGTCGACGAGCGGCCGTCGGTCAAGAAGGCGCTCGAAGACGAAGCACCCAAACGGTAGGCTTCACGCGACCCCGCTTGCGCTCGCGCGTTCGTACGCGCACCCTTTCGCTCCTGCTTCGCCACGAAACGAGGAGAAGATCATGAGCAGACCGATTCGCCGAGCCGCCGTCCTGGGCGCAGGCGTCATGGGCAGCGGCATCGCCGCGCACTTCGCGAACGCCGGCATCGAGGTCCTGCTCCTCGACATCGTTCCGCCGGGTTTGGGCGAGGCGGACAAACGCGACCGATCTGCGCGCAACCGCTTCGCTGCCTCCGGGCTCGACAGAGCGCTCAAGGCTCGCCCCGCCTCCTTCTTCCACAAAGATCGCGCGCGCCTCGTTTCGACCGGCAACATCGACGACGACCTCGATCGCGTGCGCGGATGCGACCTCGTCATCGAGGCGATCGTCGAGCAAATCGGGCCCAAGCAGGCTCTCTTCGCGCGGCTCGACGCGATCGTCGACGATCGCACGGTCGTCGCTTCGAACACGAGCGGCTTGTCCATCGCCGAAATGATGAGCGGGCGCTCCGAGCGCTTCCGCAAGGCCTTTCTCGTGATGCACTTCTTCAACCCGGTCCGTTACATGAAGCTCCTCGAGCTCGTGGCCGGCCCGGAGACGGCGCCCGAGACGCTCGAGCGGATGCGCCGGTTCGGCGAAGACGTGCTCGGCAAGGGCATCGTCATCGGCAAGAACACGCCGAACTTCGTGGGCAATCGGATCGGCGTCCACGCGATGCTGGCGACGATCCACCTCATGCTCGAGGCGGGTCTCGCGCCGGAGGACGTCGACGCGATCACCGGCGAGCCTATGGCGCACCCCAAAAGCGCGTCGTTCCGCACGGCGGACCTGGTCGGTCTCGACACCCTCGCCCACGTCGCCGATCACTGTTACGCGACATTGATCAAAGACGAGGATCGCGAGGTCTTCCGCGTGCCGGCGTTCGTCCGGGCAATGATCGAAAAGAAGCTCCTCGGCGACAAGACGCGCGGCGGATTTTATCGGAAGGGCGCCGCGGGCGCGATCGAGACGTTCGATCCGAAGACGCTCGAGTACCGGGCGCGCGGCGGCGACAAGGACATTCGAAACGCGTGCAAAGAGATCGCAGCGATCGAAGACCCGCGCGAGCGGCTGCGCAAGCTGGTCTGGGGGCCCTCGCAGAAGCCGCCGGGTGACGGCGCGCCCTCGAAGACGTCGGCGTTCGCTTGGAAGGTGTTGTCGCGGTCGCTCGCGTACTCGGCGCGCCGGGTGGGAGAAATCGCGGACGACGTCGAAGCGATCGATGACGCCATGCGGTGGGGCTACAACTGGGAGCTCGGCCCGTTCGAGACCTGGGACGCGCTCGGGTTCGAGGCGGTCGTCGACCGGATGAAGCAGGAGGGCGTGCCCCTTCCGCCGACGATCGACAAGATGCGCTCGTCGGGGGCGAAGTCGTTTTATACGGGCGATGGGCGCGTGTTCGATCTGGTCAAAGGGGCGTACCGGCCGCGCGCCGTCGACCCGCGCACGGCGACTCTGACCCTCCTTCGCAAGGGCGGCGCGCCGGTGCTCAAGAACGAGGGCGCCGAAGCCTGGGATCTCGGGGACGGCGTTCTCGGGTTGACCTTCAAGACGAAGGCGAACAGCGTCGACCCGGACGTCATCCAAATGATCGGCGATTCCGTCGCCAAGGCCGAGAGCGATTTTCGCGCGCTCGTCGTGGCCAATCAGGGCGAGCACTTCTGCGTCGGGGCCAACCTGTTCTTGGTGGTGGTCGGCGCGAGCCAGAAGCAGTGGGATTCGATCCGTGCGATGGTGAAGAGCTTCCAGCTCGCCTGCCAGCGAATGAAATACGCGACCGTGCCGGTGGTGGCCGCTCCGTACGGGATGACTCTCGGGGGGGGGCTCGAGGTGTGTCTCGGCGCGGGGAGCGTGCAGGCCGCTGCAGAGACGTACGCCGGGTTGGTCGAAGTGGGCGTGGGTTTGGTGCCCGGCGGCGGGGGGTCGATGAACCTGCTGTGGCGGGCGTTCGACGGCGTACCGGAGGGCACGAGCGTCGACCCCTACGCGCTGGTCACGCAGGTCTTCAAGAACGTCGCGCTGGCGCGCGTGGCGACGAGCGCGGACGAAGCCAAGGCGTATGGGTACTTCCGGCGCGAAGACGGGGTGTCGTTCGATCGCGCACGCCAGCTCACCGCCGCGAAGGCTCGGGCCATCGGCCTGGCCGAGAGCGGCTGGCACCCACCGGCGCCGCGAGCGTACGTCCTGCCGGGGGAGAACGGCATGGCGACCCTCGGGATGTTGGTGCGCTCGCTGGTCGACACTGGGCAGGCCAGCGAGCACGACGCCAAGATCGCGAACAAACTCGCTCTCTTGCTCTGCGGCGGTGTGAGCGGCTCGTCGCACGAAGTGACCGAGGACGAGATGCTCGAGCTCGAGCGCGAGGCGTTCGTCAGCCTCTGCGGCGAGCCCAAGAGTCAGGAGCGAATGCAATACATGCTCACGCAGAACAAGCCGCTTCGCAATTGAAGGCAGCGAGAGTCGCGCGCCGGCGTTATGTTTTGGAGCCATGATTGACAACGTCGTCATCGTCGACGCAGTCCGCTCCGCCGTTGGGCGCGCCCACAAAGGAACGCTCGCGCTAACGCGCCCCGACGAGCTCGCGGGTCAGGTCATCGCGGCGCTGCTCGCGCGAGTGCCTCAGGTCAAACCAGGCGACGTGGAAGACCTGGTGCTCGGTTGCGCGATGCCCGAGGGCGAGCAGGGGCTGAACGTCGCCCGCGTCGTCGGGTTGCTCGGCGGCCTTCCGATCGAAAGCAGCGCAGCGACCATCAATCGGTTTTGCTCGAGCGGGCTTCAAGCCATCGCGATGGCGGCGGGGGCGATTGCGACCGGGGCGCACGACGTGGTCGTCGCGGCGGGCGTGGAGTCGATGACGATGGTGCCCATGACGGGCAACAAGCTCAGCGCCTCGCCCGAGGCGATGCGCCGCTTCCCGGACGTGTACATGCCGATGGGGATCACCGCGGAGAACGTGGCAAAGAGGTTCGTCGTCTCGCGCGCCGATCAAGATGCGTTCGCCCTGAGGAGCCAGCAAAAGGCGGCGACCGCGCAGAAGGCCGGCAAGTTCGACGACGAGATCGTCGCCGTGAAGGCGACGCGCTACGAGGGAAGCGCGCGCGCGGACATCGAATTCAAGCGCGACGAGATGATTCGAGCGGACACGACGCTCGAAGGGCTCGCCGCCCTCAAGCCCGCGTTCTTCGCGAAGGATGGCACGGTGACGGCGGGCAACGCGTCTCCGCTCTCCGATGGTGCCGCGGCGGCGCTGGTGATGAGTCGGGCGAAGGCCGAGGCGCTGGGTGTCCATCCGCTCGGCTTTTTTCGCGCGTTCGCGACCGCCGGCGTCGACCCCGCCGTGATGGGGATCGGGCCGGTTCCTGCCGTGCGCAAGCTGCTCGCGAAGAACGGGTTGTCGATGCGCGATATCGACCTGGTCGAGCTCAACGAGGCGTTCGCCAGCCAGGCCGTGTACGTGCAGAGGGCGCTCGAGGTGCCCGACGAGAAGCTCAACGTCAACGGGGGGGCCATCGCGCTCGGCCACCCCCTGGGCTGCACGGGCGCGAAGCTCGCGGCCACGGCGCTCCACGAGCTCCGGCGCCGCCACGGAAAGTACGCGATCGTGACGATGTGCATCGGCGGGGGCCAAGGGGCGGCCGGTCTCTTCGAACGCGCCCCATAAAGAGCGCGCCCCACAAACTGTGGCGATACCCTACTTGCCGCCGGCCGACCGGGGTCGTTCGGCATCCAGGCTCACGACGGGCTCGTCGCCGACGACCTCCGCACGATGAGGCGTACCGCGTGCGACGCAAAGCAGATCGCCCGCCTCGAGATCGATCTCCTGGCCGTTCGCCGAGAGGCGGAGCTTCCCTGTGACGACGGCGTCGGCCCTGTCGGCGTCGTGGGCGTGTGTGAGGAACACGGTGCCGGGAGGATAGACGTAGCGGACGACGCGAAAGCCGCGTTCCTCGAGTCGGCGCCGCAGGGCGGACTCCGTGGGTTCGCCGTCGCGCGCGTGGTCCCAACGCTCCAGGCCTGTCATGCCTCTATGGTAGATCCGGGCGGGCCGCGCGCATGCCTATTCGGCGCGCACCTCGCGACTCAAACGCTCGGCGGCGCCCCCCGCCCCGGTCCGAGCACGCTCCGCGCGAAGGCCTCGTACCCGTCGCGCCAGCGGTCGAGATCGCCGGCGAGGCCGTCGGTGAGCTTTACGCCGAACCCCGCGGGAACGGTGGCCCCTTCGCTCGGCCCGAAAGCGCGCTTCCAGGCAACCGTCCCTGCCAGGCGCACGCGACGCTCCGAGCGCGGCGGCCACATTTCGAGCCACATTTCCTGCCCGGCTTCGAGTGGCGCCAAGGTGCGCACGTAGACGCCGCCGGCGCTGACGTTGTAGGAAAAGCCGATTTCGTCCTCGTCGCGCCCTGCTGCGCGGAAAGCGACCGTGGTGCCGTAAAGGACGCGGGGACTCGCGCGCTGGTCGACGCCGCGCCGCGAGAGGAGCTCGTTGGTCAGAAAGAGCACGTTTTCGGGCGGCGCGAACCCGTCGGCCACCGACACGGGCCCGAGTGACTCGATCGCCGCATGCAGGTTGGCCATGCGCTTCGGCGGAGCGACGACGATCCATGCCGCTTGGGAGCCCCCCGCGCGCGCGGCCGCCAGAGCGCCCTCCGCTTGCCCAGTGCCCAGATCGTCGGCGATGACGACCACCTTCACGCCTTCCGCGAGAGACTCCTGCGCGAGATCGCCCGCGCTCGCAATGAAGCGCACCGAGAAGCCGCCCTGATAGAGCGCGCGTCCCATGACGCTCCGCCAACGCGCGTCCGCTCCTGCGACGAGGGCGCCTCGTTCGCGTGGTTTCGCCTCGACCCGCCCGGGCGATCGCGCAACCAGCGGCCGAAGGCGCCGAGAAAGCGCAGGGGGTGCCGTCAGCGCGAGAAGGTCGTCTCCGCCCCAGGAAAACAGCTCTGTGAACGCCAGGTCATCGCGCTGTGGCGCGACGCCGAAGATCGGCAGCTGAGCCAGACGCGCCTGACCGCGAACGTGCGCGAACGTCTGGGCTGCCGCTTCCGCATCCATTTGCAGAACGATCGCCAGTGGGTCGACTGCCGCGGCAAGCGCCGCCGGCGCCTCCTCGCAACGGCCGACTACCGCCGTTGCGACGCCGACGGTCGCTGCCGCATCCCTCACGCACCGCATGGCGTCGTCGCGGAATGCCCCGATCAAGATCAGTGAACGATCTGCCTGCGTCACGGCGGGACCTCCTTCGTCGACGCCCACGCGTCAAACGAGGGAACGGCAGACCGGAACGTGAGCTTTAGTTCCGTAACCCGGTGGACGCTTGGGTGAGGCGGGCATCGCTTTCCACCGCGGTGTGGCCCCTGGACTCCATGTACCCGTTCTGCCACGCGTGCGTCCCTTCGGGGGAGCCGCACGGGGTCAACTTGGACGCGTGCCTCCCGCACTGGTACGGGCACCGGTCCACGTGGAACACGTGCCTCCCTGGCTCGTAGGTGCACCGGTCCACGCGGAACGCGCGCCTCCCTGGCTCGTAGGTGCATCGGTCCACGGGAAACGCGCGCCTCCCTGGCTCGTAGGTGCGCCGGTCCACGGGGAACGCGCGCGTCCCTCGCTCGTAGGTGCACCGGTCCACGTGGAACGCGTGCCTCCCCGGCTCGTAGATGCACCGGTCCACCGGGAACGCGCGCCTCCCTGGCTCGGAGGTGCACCGGTCCACGTGGAACGCGCGCCTCCCT
>CAZHED010000019.1:0-100084 GCA_964531095.1 uncultured Polyangiaceae bacterium
TTCGCTCGCGTCGAGTCGGGAGACGATCGGAACGTTGCGTTCGAGGATGGCCGTCGACTCGGCGGGAAAGGCTTTTTCGATGAGGTGCGCCCGTCGCCGCTTTTTCCACCAACCCATTGGGCCTCCCGTCGCTCTGCCGCGACGCAAGCCCCGCGCCTCGTGCCGGCGCGGCCGCGCGATCGTCGCGCAGCAGCCACCCGTCGCGGCATTTCCCAACGGCGTCGTTGCGGCATCCCTCTTGCTACGGACGACCGACCGCAACGGAGGTCCAATGCACGGGTTGCGGCCTTTCGACGAGAAGAGCAACTCATGAAGGCCAGTCCTCTTGCGGGAAAGCCAGCCGAGGCATCGATGCTGGTGGACGTGCCACGCCTTGTTTCGGCGTACTACACGGAACAGCCGGAGCCCTCGGTTCCCGAAGAACGTGTGGCGTTCGGAACCTCCGGCCACCGCGGCTGCGCGTTCGAAAGGGCCTTCAACGAACGGCACATTCTCGCCATCACCCAGGCCATATGCCTGTATCGAAAAAAACGAGCCATCAACGGCCCGATCTTTCTGGGCATGGACACGCACGCGCTCTCGGTACCGGCGCTTGCCAGCGCGGTCGAGGTCCTCGCCGCCAACAGCGTCGAGATCATGCTCTCCCAAGGGGACGAGTACACCCCGACCCCCGCCGTGTCCCACGCGATTCTCGCCTACAATCGCGGACGCAAAGTGGGGCTCGCCGACGGGATCGTCATCACGCCGTCGCACAATCCACCGCGCGACGGGGGATTCAAGTACAACCCTCCGCACGGCGGACCAGCGGAGTCGACCGTCACGGACTGGATCGAGGCAAAAGCCAACGAGTTTCTCGGGAGCAACCTCATTGGCGTGAAGAGAATGCCCTTTGCGCGCGCTCTTCGCGCGTCGACCACCCATCGTTACGACTACCTTCAGGCCTACGTCGCCGATCTCGCTCAGGTGATCGACATGGACGGCATTCGCTCGGCGCACGTCCGGATGGGAGTCGATCCGCTCGGTGGCGCGGGAGTCCACTACTGGGCTCCCATTGCCGACCGTTACAAATTGAACCTCGAAGTCGTGAGCGAAGAGGTCGACCCGACGTTTCGCTTCATGACCGTTGATTGGGACGGCCAGATTCGCATGGATCCTTCGTCGCCTTACGCGATGCAAAGGCTGATCGCACTCAAAGATCGCTTCGAGATCGCGTTCGCGTGCGATACCGATCACGACCGACACGGAATCGTCACTAAGAGCGCGGGACTCTTGGCTCCGAATCACTACCTTGCCGTCGCCGTCCGATACCTCTTCGAGCATCGACCCCAGTGGGCAAAGTCGGCTGCAGTCGGCAAGACGGTCGTGACCAGCCAGATGCTCGATCGGGTCACCGAGAAACTTGGTCGGAAGCTCTTCGAGGTGCCGGTCGGTTTCAAGTGGTTCGTCGACGGCCTGCTCGGCGGTTCCCTCGGCTTCGCCGGCGAAGAAAGCGCGGGCGCGTCTTTCGCGCGCCTGGACGGAAAAGTCTGGACGACCGACAAAGACGGAATCGTCCCCGCGCTCCTCGCGGCGGAGATCACCGCGCGGATGGGTCGCGACCCAGGGGAGCTCTATCGCGAGCTCACGCGCGAGTTCGGCGAGCCCGCCTACGAGCGCGTCGAGGCGGCGGCCACTCCGGAGCAGAAGGAGCTGCTGGGGAAGATCTCGCCGCAACAGCTTCGGATGACGGAATTGGCCGGTGAACGGATTCAGAACGTCTTGACGACGGCGCCGGGCGACGGCGCATCGATCGGCGGGTTGAAGGTCGTCACCGAAAGCGCATGGGTCGCCGTGCGTCCGTCCGGGACCGAAGACATCTACAAGATATACGCCGAAAGCTTCCGAGGACCGATGCATCTCGCGCGGCTCCTCGAGGAGGCCCAAGCCTTCGTCACCAGTGCCCTCGCGGCAGGAACGCGGCGCGCGAACGCGGGCGGCGAGACGAAGAAGGCATAGAGGACCGATGAACAAATACGATGACCGGCCGACCGACCGGGAAGCATTCGAATCGCTGGCCGAGCTCGCCCTGAACATGCGCTGGTCGTGGAATCACGCGACCGACGATGTGTGGCGGCAGCTCGATCTGGACCTGTGGGAGGCGACGCAAAACCCTTGGATCGTGCTGCAGACCGTGTCACGCGACAAGATCCGGAGCGCATGGGACCGTCCCGCATTTCGCAACGATGTGGACAGCCTGATCGAACGGAGACGGCACCAGGCCAACGCGCCGGCGTGGTTTCAGAGAACTCATCCGCACAGCGCCGTCACCGGCGTCGCCTACTTCTCGATGGAGTTCATGCTGAGTGAGGCACTACCCATCTACTCGGGCGGGCTGGGGAACGTCGCCGGCGATCAGCTCAAGGCGACGAGCGACCTGGGAGTGCCCGTGGTCGGCGTGGGACTGCTCTGGCAACAGGGCTACTTTCGCCAGGTGATTGCGGAGGACGGGTCGCAGCAAGCCCTTTTCCCGTACAACGATCCTGGACAGCTGCCGATCCGTCCCTTGTGGCACGCCAACGGGGAGTGGTTGCGCTTGCAGATAGCCCTGCCGGGGTCCGCCGTCTGGTTGCGCGCCTGGCGGGTGCAGGTGGGCCGAGTAGAGCTTTATCTTCTCGATAGCAACGACGCAGCCAATCCCCCGGCGTCTCGGGCGATCACGAGCGAGCTCTACGGAGGCGGCCCGGAGATTCGCCTGCAGCAGGAGATCGTGCTCGGCATCGGCGGATGGCGCCTGCTGGTTGCGCTTGGGTTGAGGCCCGAAGTCTGTCACCTCAACGAAGGCCACGCCGCGCTCGCCGTGCTCGAGCGCGCCCGAAGCTTCATGGAGGAGTCTCACCGGCCGTTCGACGTCGCGCTGGCCGCGACGCGCGCGGGGAACTTGTTCACCACGCACACGGCCGTGGCCGCCGGATTCGACCGCTTCGCTCCTGACCTCATTCAGCGCTACCTGGGGGCCTACGCCTCGGCGAGCCTCGGCATCACCACGGCCGAATTGCTCGCGCTGGGCCGCCAAGATCCGAGCGACTCGTCCGAGGCGTTCAATATGGCCTACTTGGCTGTCCGCGGGAGCGGGTCGGTCAACGGCGTAAGTCGGCTGCATGGGGAGGTGAGCCGTCACATCTTTCGGCCTCTCTTTTCGAGGTGGCCGGAAGAGGAGGTCCCGATCGGTCACGTGACCAACGGTGTGCATATGCCAACGTGGGACTCCGCGCAGGCCGACGACCTCTGGACCGAAGCATGCGGAAAGGATCGATGGCTGGGCACGGCCCAGACCGTCTCTCAGGGGATCAGGCAAGTCGGCGACGCTCGCCTATGGCAATTCCGAAACGCCGGTCGGGAGTCCCTCGTGCGTTATGTGCGCGGTCGGCTGCCCGGAGAGCGGAGCGGGTCCGGCGCGTCGCCCGAGGCGGTCGAAAGGGCGAAGCACATGTTCGACCCGGACGCGCTGACACTCGGTTTTGCGCGCCGCTTCGCGACCTACAAGAGGCCGAACCTCCTTCTCCACGACCGGGCGCGTCTGCTGCGTCTCCTGTCTGACCCCGAGCGTCCCGTGCAACTCGTCCTCGCGGGCAAGGCCCATCCGCAGGACGCGGCGGGTCAGGCGTTGATCCGCGAGTGGATCGAGTTCATTCGAGAGCCCGAGGCGAGCCAGCACATCGTCTTTCTCGGCGACTACGACATGCTCCTCACCGAACACCTCGTTCAGGGAGTCGACGTATGGATCAACACGCCGCGGCGACCTTGGGAAGCGAGCGGCACGAGCGGCATGAAAGTGCTCGTGAACGGCGGCCTCAATCTATCGGAGTTGGACGGGTGGTGGGCGGAGGCCTATACGCCCGAAGTGGGATGGGCACTGGGGGATGGCCGTGAGCACGGCGACGATTCGGCCTGGGACGCGGTTGAGGCGGAAGCGCTCTACGCGTTGCTCGAACAACACATCGTCCCTGAGTTCTTCGACCGGGGCAAGACCGGCATTCCGGCCGCTTGGGTCAAGCGCATGCGGGAGAGCATGGCGCAGCTCACGCCCCAGTTCTCGACGTCCCGTACGGTGCATGAATACACCGAGAAACACTACCTCCCGGCGGCCTCCAACTACCGAGCGCGCGTCGCCGACGGCGGGGCGGTCGCGAAGCGAATCGTCCAATGGCAGCGGCGCTTGGAGGGCGAATGGGAGAAAGTACAATTCGGCCCGGTCCGTGTCGCGACGAGCGAGGGGCAGCACACCTTCGAGGCCGTCGTTCGCTTCGACGATCTCAACCCGGACGCGGTGCGTGTCGAGCTCTACGCCATGGGCCTCGCCGCTGGCGGCCCAGAGCGACACGAGATGAAGCGCGGAACTCAGGCAAGCCCGAGCTCGTACGTCTACAGCGCGACACTTCCGGCCGTCCGCTCGGCTGCGGACTACACGGCACGCGTCGTGCCCTTCTTCGAGGGCGTGGCTGTCCCGCTGGAGGATTGTCGGGTTCTCTGGCAGCGATGAGCGCAACTACCGATGCTCGCGCCCATCGTCCCCGAGAACGTGCCGAAGCGCGGACTTGGCTTCCCTCGGTGGCACGGACTCGCGGAGAAGAAACCATGATCGAATGTCGTCTGTCGGACGAGATAATCCAGAAAATGAATGCCTATTGGCGCGCGGCGAATTATCTGTCGGTCGGGCAGATCTATCTCTACGACAACCCGCTGCTCAAAGAGCCGCTGAAGCTGTCCCACGTCAAGCCGCTCGTGGTCGGACATTGGGGCACCACCCCCGGCCAGAACTTCATCTACGTGCATCTGAATCGGGTGATCAAGAAGCACGACCTAAACATGATCTACATCGCTGGCCCCGGCCACGGCGGCCCGGCGTTGGTCGCGAACACGTACCTGGAAGGGACCTATAGCGAGATCTACCCGAACGTCAGTCAGGACGAAGCCGGACTGAAGAAGCTGTTCACGCAGTTTTCCTTTCCCGGGGGAATCTCGAGCCACGTGGCGCCAACCACGCCCGGCTCGATCCACGAAGGCGGCGAGCTTGGCTACTCGCTCAGCCACGCCTTCGGAGCCGCGTTCGACAATCCGGAGTTGCTCGTCGCGTGCATCATCGGAGACGGCGAAGCGGAGACGGGACCTCTGGCGACCGCCTGGCAGTCCAACAAGTTCCTGAACGCCGCGCGGGACGGAGCCGTGCTGCCGATCCTTCACCTGAACGGCTACAAGATCAGCAACCCGACCGTGCTCGCGCGCATCGAGCACGAGGAGCTCGAGCAATTCTTGCGTGGCTGCGGGTGGACGCCGTATTTCGTCGAGGGTCACGAACCCGAGGCGATGCATCAGCTCATGGCGAGCACGCTCGAGAGGGTGGTCGAAGACATTCGGGGCATCCAGGCCCACGCGCGCGCGACGAGCGGTGCGCCGCGCCCGCGCTGGCCGATGATCGTCCTCCGGTCCCCCAAGGGGTGGACGGGGCCGAAGGTCGTCGATGGCCTTCCGGTCGAGGGGACTTTTCGGGCGCATCAAGTGCCGCTGCTCGTGGACGAGGAACACCCCGAGCACGTGGCCCAGCTCGAGAGCTGGATGAAGAGCTACAAGGCCGAAGAGCTCTTCGACGAGAAGGGCCGACTCATCCCGGAACTGGAATCGCTCGCGCCGACGGGTCTCCGGCGGATGGGAGCCAATCCGCACGCCAACGGCGGCATCCTTCTTCGCGAGCTGCGAATGCCCGACTTCCACGCCCACGCGGTGGACGTGCCGTCACCTGGTGCGGTCGACGGACAGGATACGCTCGTCCTCGGCAAATTTTTCCGTGACGTCACGGAGCTCAACCAGGAACAAAGAAACTTCCGCGTCTTCGGTCCGGACGAGACCCTGTCGAACCTGCTCGGCGCGGTCTTCGAAGTCACCAACCGCCAATGGGAGGCTCGGGAAGCGGAGAACGACGAGTTCTTGGCCCCGGACGGTCGCGTCCTCGACTCGATGCTCAGCGAGCACCAGTGCGAAGGCTGGCTGGAAGGGTATCTTCTGACCGGAAGGCACGGGGTGTTCAATAGCTACGAAGCCTTCATCCGTATCGTCGATTCGATGTTCAGCCAGCACGCCAAGTGGTTGAAAGTCACGGCCGAGCTCCCGTGGAGGCGCAAGATCGCGTCGCTGAACTATCTGCTCGCGTCCCACGTCTGGCAGCAGGATCACAACGGGTTCACGCACCAGGATCCCGGGTTTCTCGACCACGTCATCAACAAGAAGGCGAGCATCGTCCGCGTCTACCTGCCGCCGGACGCAAACTGCCTCCTTTCGGTCTTCGACCACTGCCTGCGGACGCGCCACTACGTCAACGTCGTCGTCGCCGGCAAGCACGCTCTCCCTCAGTGGCTGACGATGGACGCCGCCGTCGTGCACTGCTCGGAGGGGGTCGGCATTTGGCAGTGGGCCAGCAACGACCAAGGGACCGAGCCCGACGTCGTCATGGCATGCTGCGGCGACACGCCGACGCTGGAGGTCCTGGCCGCGGTTTCCATCCTCCGGCAGAACCTTCCCAGACTGAAGGTACGCGTGGTCAACGTCGTCGATCTCATGAAGCTGCAGTCCCAGAGCGAGCATCCACACGGGCTCAGCGACACGGACTACGACTCGCTCTTCACGAAGGACAAGCACGTCATCTTCGGCTTCCATGGGTACCCGTGGCTCGTTCATCGCCTGACGTACCGCCGGACGAACCGAAATCTGCACGTCCGCGGATACAAGGAGGAAGGCACGATCACGACGGCCTTCGACATGAGAGTCCAGAACGAACTGGATCGCTTCCACCTCGTCCAGGACGTCGTCGACCGCTTGCCGCAGCTCGGCGACGAGGGCGCGTACCTGAAGCAGACGGTTCAGGACAAGCTCATCGAACACAAGCACTACATCGACAAGCACGGCGAAGACTTGCCCGAGATCCGCAATTGGCGATGGGGTGCGAAGGAACGCTGAGTCGATGATGGATGCCAACCACCCGCCCAATCATGGTGTCGTCGTCGCGGTGCGGGGCGGCGTCGTCGACGTGCGCTTCGACCAGCGCCTTCCCCCCATCTACTCCATCCTTTACGCGGAAGAGAACGACCGCGTCGTCATCGAAGTGTTGTCCCAGTTGGACGCGCTCCACGTGCGCGGCATTGCCCTCACCACGACGCACGGTCTCGCTCGCGGCATGGCGGTGAAGGACAGCGGAGGCCCCCTGAAGGCCCCGGTCGGGAAGGCGACTTTATCGCGCATGTTCGACGTGTTCGGGAACGTGATCGATCGCGGGGCAGCGCTCTCCGAGGTCGAATGGCGCCCTGTGCATCGGCAGCCTCCCTCGCTGGCGCGGCGTTCGACGAAGTCCGAGATCTTCGATACGGGAATCAAGGTGATCGACGTGCTCGTGCCGCTCGAGCGCGGCGGAAAGGCGGGCCTCTTCGGCGGTGCGGGGGTGGGCAAGACCGTCTTGCTCACCGAGATGATCCACAACATGGTGGGCCACCACGACGGGGTCAGTCTCTTCTGCGGAATCGGCGAACGCTGTCGGGAGGGCGAAGAGCTCTACCGAGGGATGAAGGACTCGGGCGTCTTGCCGCGGATGGTCATGGTATTCGGCCAGATGAACGAGCCGCCGGGCGCTCGGTTCCGCGTCGGACATGCCGCCCTGACGATGGCCGAGTACTTTCGAGACGACGAACACCGCGACGTGCTGCTGCTCGTCGACAACATCTTCCGCTTCATCCAGGCGGGCATGGAAGTGTCCGGCCTGATGGGTCAGATGCCGTCGCGTCTTGGTTACCAGCCCACGATGGGCACCGAGCTCTCGCGCTTCGAGGAGCGCATCGCCAACACGGACACCGGCGCCATTACGTCGATCCAGGCGGTCTATGTGCCGGCGGACGACTTCACCGATCCGGCGGCCGTGCACGCGTTCTCGCACCTGTCCGCGTCGATCGTGCTTTCGCGCAAGCGGGCGGGCGAGGGACTGTATCCGGCGATCGATCCGCTTCAATCGAGCTCCAAAATGGCGACGCCGGGCATCGTCGGAGAGCGGCACTATCGCTTGGCGCAGGAAATAAGGCGAACGCTGGCCCAATACGGGGACTTGAAGGACATCATTGCCATGCTCGGGCTCGAGCAGCTCTCGCCCGAGGATCGCGCGGTGGTGGCGCGCGCTCGCCGTTTGGAGCGCTTCCTCACCCAGCCTTTCTTCACGACCGAGCGGTTCACTGGACTCCAGGGCAAGCTCGTGACGCTCGAAGAAGCGCTCGACGGATGCGAGCGCATTCTGCGTGACGAATTCAAGGACTACCCCGAGAGCGCGCTCTACATGATCGGGGGGGTCGACGACGCCAAGGCGAAGCGCCAGGCCGGTGCGCCCGGCGAGTCGGCGAAGGCGAACCCCGGTACGGAGCCACGAGCTCGGAAGCCGGAGCCGCCCCATGCCGGAGGTTCTCCATGAATCTCAAGATTCTGGTCCCGTTCGGAATCTTCGCTGAAAAGACCGGCGTGTCGCGCATCGTGGCGGAAACCCAAGGGGGATCGTTCGGGCTCTTGCCGCACCGGCTCGATTGCGTCGCGGCGCTCACGCCGGGAATCTTGACGTACGAGATCGAAGCCCGGGGGAATGTCTACGTGGCCGTGGACGACGGAGTTCTCGTCAAGACGGGCGCGGATGTTCTCGTCTCCATACGCCGAGCGTTCGCGGGGACCGACCTCGAACGCCTTCGCCTGGCCGTGGAGCAAGACTTCGTGAAACTGGGCGATCGCGACAAGAGGATGCGGTCGGTCATGGCAAAGCTGGAGGCCGGGCTTCTCCATCGCCTGGCGGCCTTTCGACATGAGTGACGACCAGTCCCCGAAGCGAGCGCGGACCTTCGCCGAAGAGGTCGGGGCGAAGGCGGCACGCAAGCTCGTGGCGCAGCGGCACCCATCGCAGGTGTGGTTCGGCCTGGGCACGATGGGCCTCATCGGCTGGTCGGTCGCGATTCCCACGTTGCTCGGTGCCGCGCTCGGGCTCTGGTTGGACGCCCGATTCTCGGGCCACTCGTGGACGCTTGCGCTGCTCGTAGCCGGGCTCGTCCTCGGATGTCTCAACGCTTGGCACTGGGTGGCCGCACAAGACAAGGCCATGCGCGAGCCCCCGGAGGACCGCGATGAATGAAGCACCGGCTCTGATCTTGGCGGGGCTGATGGGCGCGCTTCTCGGCGGGTTCTACTACGGCGGTCTTTGGCTCACCGTCCGCACGGCCGTCACGTCGAAGCACGCCGCGCTGCAGTTTCTCGCCAGCACCCTCTTGCGAACGGTTCTTGCCGTTTCGGGCTTCTTCTTCATTTCGCGCTCGCATTGGGAGCGGCTGGCGCCTTGTCTGTTGGGATTCTTCCTGGCGAGCTTGGCGTTCACGCGGTGGGCGCCGGCGCCGATCGCAAAGCCGAGTCACCGCGCGCAGCAGGGGGCGACCGATGCGTCTCAGTCCTGACCAGCACATTTTCTGGCAATACGCTTTCCTCAAGCTCAACGCGACCATCCTATTCACCTGGGCATTGATGTTCGTCTTGGTGGTGGGCGCGAGGCTGATCACGCGCCACTTGTCCACGGACGCGAAGCGCTCCCGCTGGCAAAACCTCGTCGAGATGATCGTGACGGGCATCGATGGCCAAATCGAGCAAGTCGGCCTGCCGCAGCCCGAGAAGTACCTCGCGTTTCTCGGTACCCTCTTCGTCTTCGTCGCCGCGTCCGCCGTCTGCACGGTCTTCCCTGGCTTCGAGCCACCCACGGGGTCGCTCTCGACCACGACCGCGCTCGCCCTGTCCGTGTTCGTCGCCGTGCCGTTCTTCGGCATCGAGGAGCAGGGCCTCGGCGGATACCTCGCTACCTACACGAAGCCGACCATTCTCATGCTGCCTTTCAACATCATCAGCGAGCTCTCGCGAACCCTTGCTCTCGCTGTGCGCCTCTTCGGCAACATGATGAGCGGGACGATGATCGTCGGCATTCTTCTGACGATTACCCCGTTCTTGTTTCCGGTGGTCATGACCGTGCTCGGTCTGCTCACCGGAATGGTTCAGGCGTACATTTTCGCCATCCTGGCTGCTGTGTACATCGCAGCCGCCACGCGAGACGGCAAACCCGCGCCAACCGGGAAACACGCAACGACACAGAGGGCACACCCATGAACGAGATGAGCATTACCACGATCGCGGTTGCATCCATCGTCGTCGCCGGCGTGACCATTGGCATTGGAGCCCTTGGTCCCGCGCTGGCCCAAGGCAAATCGGTGTCGAGTGCGCTGAGCGCGCTCGCCCAGCAGCCGGACGCGTCCGCGACGATCACCCGAACCCTCTTCGTCGGCCTGGCGATGATCGAGTCATTGGCCATCTACTGTTTCGTCGTTTCGATGATCCTTCTCTTCGCGAATCCATTTTGGCACTACGCCATCGCGCAAGCCGCCGGGAAGTGAAGAATGCTCATCGATTGGTTCACCGTCGGCGCGCAAGCGCTCAACTTTCTCGTCCTGGTTTGGCTGATGAAGCGCTTTCTCTACAAGCCCATCCTCCAGGCCATCGACACGCGAGAGAAGAAGACCGCCGCGGAGCTCGTCGGGGCCGCCAGCCAGAAGGCCGAGGCCGAGAAGGAGCGCGCGGAGCTCCAGCGCAAGCAGGCGAGCCTGGACGACCAACGCGCGGCGCTCATGAAGGAGGCGACCGACGCGGCGGAGGCCGAACGAACCCGGCTCCTGGGCGCAGCCCGGCAGGCGGCGGACGCCCTGGCTACGAAGCGGCAGGACGCACTCCGGGCCGACGCCCAGAACCAGGGCCAGGCCATTCGCCGGCGGACCCAGGAAGAGGTCTTCGCGATTGCGCGAAAGGCGCTTGGCGATCTCGCGACGGCGAGCCTGGAAGAGCGCTTCGGGGAGGTATTTACCCGCAGGTTGCGGGAGATGGGGGGTCAGGACAAGGCACGGCTGGCCAAGGCGCTGAAAGCGAACCTCGAGCCGACCCTCGTCCGCAGCGCGTTCGACCTGCCTGAGAAGGAGCGCGCGACGATTCGGAATGCGGTCAACGAAACCTTCTCCGCGGACATCCGCCTTCGGTTCGAGACCGCGCCAGGCCTCGTTTGCGGTATCGAGCTCGTCACGAGCGGAATGAAGGTGGGGTGGAACATCGAGGACTACCTCACGTCCCTCGAGCACAGCGTCGAAGAGCTGCTGAAGAAGAAGTCGGAGCCCGAAGCGACCAAGCCCGAAGCGACAAAGCCCGAAGCGACAGAGCTGGAAACGAGCCCGAAGGCGAAGCTGGACGCGAAACCGGAACCGACCGCGGCCGAAGCCGCAAAGCCATGACCGAATCGCCCGACATCGTACGGACTGCGGTCGACGAGGCCTTCACCGCAATAGGCAAGATCCGAGCGACGTTTGCGCCCCGGTTGACACCACGCGAGGTGGGCACGGTTACGAGTGTGGCGACTGGGATCGCCACGGTATCGGGCCTCCCCACCGTTGGCTTCGAGGAGCTGGTGAAGCTCCCCGGCGGCGTTCTTGGCATTGCGTTCAACGTGGACGAAGACGCAATCGGAGTCGTTCTCTTGGGCGAATACTGGCTCGTGCACGCGGGCGACGAAGTGGAGCGGACGGGTCGGGTCGTGGATGTCGTCGTGGGCGACGGATTGCTCGGACGGGTGATCGATCCGCTCGGCGAACCTCTCGATGGCAGAGGCCCGGTCATCTCGAGCGGGCGGCGCCCCATCGAGCGTTCCGCCCCGGCGATCATGGACCGGGCGCCGGTGACGGTGCCCGTTCAGACGGGGCTGAAGGTCATCGATGCTCTCATTCCGATCGGGCGCGGCCAGCGAGAGCTCATCTTGGGAGACAGGCAGACGGGCAAGTCGACGATTGCCATCGACACGATCCTCAACCAAAAAGACCAAAATGTGGTTTGCGTCTACTGCGCCATCGGTCAGCGGGCCTCCGCCGTGGCGAAAGCGGTGGCGATGTTGCGAGAGAAGGGCGCGATGGACTACACGGTCGTGGTCGTCACCGAGGGCAACGACCCGCCCGGGCTGAACTACATTGCACCCTACGCCGCGACCAGCATCGCGGAGTACTTCATGGACTCGGGTCGCGACGTGCTCATCGTGTACGACGATCTCACGCATCACGCGCGATCGTATCGCGAGATCTCTCTGCTTCTCCGCCGACCGCCCGGCCGGGAAGCATTCCCTGGCGACATCTTCTACATCCACTCCCGCCTCCTCGAGCGCGCCACCCATCTGCGCGCGGGCCTGGGCGGCGGTTCGCTCACGGCGCTGCCAATCATCGAGACCGAAGCGCAGGACATCTCCGCGTACATTCCGACCAACCTCATCTCGATCACCGACGGGCAGATCTACCTTTCGCCGTCGTTGTTCGAGCTCGGCGTGCTCCCAGCCGTCGATGTCGCAAAATCCGTGTCTCGCGTCGGTGGGGACGCACAGCGGGCGGCGTACCGTTCGGTCGCCGGCGACCTCAAGTTGGCGTACGCCCAGTTCGAAGAGCTCGAGACGTTCGCGCGGTTCGGTGCGAGCTTGGACGCCGCTACCCGTGCGACCATCGATCACGGACGGCGGATTCGCGCGTGTCTCAAGCAACCGGAGGGCGCTCCCGTATCGGTGCCGGAACAGATCGCGGTCCTGCTCGGGCTTACGACGAGGGCGTTCGACCCGGTGCCGCTCGATCGGATGCCCGAGGCCGAGCGCGCGGTGCGCGCGGCGGCGGCGGGCATAGCGCCGGAGGTGAGCGCGCGGTTCGCGACCGATGCAAAGTTGAGTGAAGACGACCGGAAGACGATCGTCAATCTCGTTCAACACGCGCTCGCGCCGTTCCGATTCCACGCGGTGCCAAAGGCGGAACCGGCAACGGGGTCGAAGGCCAAGACCGAACCCGCGCCCGTCGCGGCGGAAGCGAAGAAGTCGTGAGCGACACGGCTGGAAGCCTGCGCCGGCGACTCCACGGCGCGACGGAGCTGCGGTCCGTCGTCCGAACGATGAAGTCACTGGCCGCTTCGAGCATCGGACAATACGAGCGGTCCGTCCGCGCGCTGGCGGACTATCGCCGAACCGTCGAGATTGGACTGGGGGCGTGTCTTCGGGAGTCCGAGCCCGCGGCTTCGGTACGGGTACGGAGCGGGCGAGTCGATCCCGCCGTGGTCGGTGCCGTGATATTCGGCTCCGACCAGGGACTCGTCGGTCAGTTCAACGATGTCGTGGCGGAAAGCGCGGCGAAGTCCCTCGCGTCGGTCCGGCCGAAAGTCCGAGTCTGGGCCGTCGGGGAGCGCGTGAGCTCGCGGCTCACAGAGGTCGGCCTTGCGCCGTCGGGAGCCTTCGACGTGCCGAGCTCGGTCGAGGGCATCGCGCCGCTCGTGGGACAGATTCTGGTGGAGACTGAGGCCGGGGCCGATCGCGCGGAAGTCACCGAGCTCCACCTCTTCTACAACCGCCCCACGCCCGGAGCAGGATTCGAGCCCGTCGGTGAGCGATTGCTGCCGCTCGACGAAGACTGGCGCCGGGAGCGCGCCGCGGTGCCCTGGCCTACAAAGACGCTGCCCGAAGTACGGATGGGCGGCGGCACCGCGACGCTGGGCGCGCTGGTTCGAGAATACCTGTTCGTTTCGATCTTTCGTGCGAGCGCAGAGTCGCTCGCGAGTGAGAACGCAAGCCGCCTCGCGGCGATGGACCGCGCCGAGAAGAACATCGACGACTCTCTCGAGACCCTTCAGGAGACGTTTCACCGCGTGCGTCAAGGGAGCATCGACGAAGAGCTATTCGACGTGGTCTCCGGTTTCGAGGCGCTGTCGAAGCGCAAAGATCGCGTTGGAGGTGGACGATGAACAAAACGCAGATGGTCGACACGGCGCGGGCGCTGTTCGCAGGTGACAAAGGTCTGCTCGCGATGGACGAAAGCACCGGGACCTGCAACGAGCGATTCGCTCGCTGGGGAATCCCTCAGACCGTCGAGAGCCGGCGCGCCTATCGGGAGCTCATCATCACTACGCCTCGGCTCGGCGAGTCGATCGGAGGCGTCATCCTCTACGACGAGACGATCCGCCAGAACAAGCGGGACGGCACTGTGTTCGTCAAGGCCCTCGTCGACTTGGGAATCATCCCAGGAATCAAAGTAGACACCGGCGCGAAGGACATGGCCGGTCATCCTGGAGAAAAGGTCACGGAGGGCCTCGACGGACTGCGCGATCGCTTGGCGGAGTACTCCAAGATGGGAGCCCGTTTCGCCAAGTGGCGCGCCGTCATTGCCATCGGTCCGGGAATTCCCAGCCGCGGTTGCATCGACGCCAACACGCATGCGCTCTCGCGTTATGCGGCCTTGTGCCAGGAAGCAGACATGGTCCCGATCGTCGAACCCGAAGTTCTCATGGACGGAGACCACTCGATGGAGGTCTGCGGCACCGTCACGGAGGCCGTCCTTCGAGCGCTCTTCGAGCAGCTGTACACGCAGAGGGTCACGCTCGAAGCGATGATCCTGAAGCCCAACATGGTGATCGCCGGGTCGAACTGCGCGACGCAAGAGCCCGTCGACGACGTGGCGGACGCCACCGTCGAGTGCCTGCTCCGCGCCGTTCCGGCAGCCGTTCCCGGCGTGGCGTTCCTGTCGGGAGGTCAGGACGGTGAGCTCGCGTCGGCGCGACTGAGCGCGATGAACGCGCGGTTCCGATCACAATCGCCGTGGGCCCTGGCCTTCTCGTTCGCGCGAGCCATCCAAGAGCCGGCTCTGTCGATTTGGAGAGGGGAGGAGGCGCAGGTGTCCGCGGCTCAGGCCGCCCTGTCCCATCGGGCGATGTGCAATCTCGCCGCGCGCCGCGGTGAGTACGACTCTGCGATGGAGCGCAGAGCCGAAAGCGGCGTCAGATGATCGCCCGGTCGGGTCTGGCTGGAGCGAACGGCACGGAGAGACGGAGAACGATGACAATTCATACCAAGGCTTTTCTCGTGGGCGAAGGCAACGACGTCGATCTCGATAAGTGGCCGACCAAGGTCGATCCGGTCTACGCGTCGAAGGAGCAGTACGAGGAGCTGCTGAAGGAGCACGTCGGAAAGCTGAGCGCCAAGCAGCAAATGTTCTACGCCGACAATCGATACGCCATCCTGCTGATCTTTCAAGCCATGGATGCGGCGGGAAAAGACGGAACGATCCGGCACGTGATGTCGGGGGTCAATCCGCAGGGCTGCCAGGTTTTCGGCTTCAAGCCACCGAGCGAAACGGAGTTAGAGCACGATTTTCTGTGGCGCACGGCGCTGGATCTGCCGGCACGGGGGCGCATCGGAATTTTCAACCGGTCCTACTACGAAGAAGTGCTCGTCGTCCGAGTCCATCCCGCGATTCTTCGCAAGGAGGGCCTCCCGGACGAGTCGCTGGACGAGAAGGCGATCTGGCACGACCGGTATCGATCCATCGTGAATTGGGAGAGACACCTTTACAACAACGGAACGCGCATCCTCAAATTCTATCTGCATCTTTCCAAAGACGAACAGCGCAAGCCCTTCCTCGAGCGCATCGACAACCCGGAAAAGAACTGGAAGTTCAGCCTTGCGGACGTCGCGGAGCGAAAATTCTGGAAGACATACATGAAGACATACGAGAAATGCATCGCTGCGACCAGCACTCGGCACGCGCCCTGGTTCGTCGTTCCGGCCGACGACAAGGAGACCGCCCGGCTCATCGTGTCTCAAATCGTGCTCAATGCGTTCGATGACCTCAGTCTGGCATACCCGGAAACAAGTGCAGTGCGCCGCGCGGAGCTCTTGGAAATCCGCAAGCAGCTAGAGAATGACTGAATGAATGATACGGCCGCGAGGCACAGCCCCCGTCAGGTCCTCTCCCGCGGGACGGGCTCATCCTCCCGGCGCTCAATTCGTGCCGATTCGCGGGACTGCTTGCGCAATTCGCAACGCGCCAAACGGTGAGAAGAGGACACTCGCTCCTCGTCCGAGGTGGCAGTTCAGGACTTCGGAAAGGGTTCGCGCGTCGCGCTTGGCGGGTTCGACGGGTCCGTTCCCCGGGCGAACTCGGTTTCGCTCGTCGTCACCACGAACGGCCCTCCGAACTCCTCGGTGACCGCAGCGTCGTCCTCGCGATCGTCTTCGCCACTGAGAGCGCCTCGCACGAAGCTCTCGCCCATTTCTTCGGCGAGAGGATCAGCGCTCGACATGCCATGAAGGAATGCGTCTGGATTCGGCGGCGTAGGCTCGGATTCTCGTTCGACGGCGCGCAGTCCGGCCGCGTAAACCGGGTCCAGATGTCCGGTTGCGTCGCGGCGACGAAAGGCGGCCGGTCGTGGTCCGTCCGCAATGGGGGACATCGAGTCGGCGACAGGCGTGGCATTCGGAGTCGTTCGGTTCTTGTGCTGCATTAGCGACCTCGAAAGTCGTCGGTGCAAGTGCAGTGCCAAAGGGTCCAACGGTTGGACGGGTGATAGCTTCGTCGAGTCGATTGCGAAATCGATTGGACAGTTGGCGTGTGGGCCCAAAGTTAGAGCGATGGCCGATAGGACTCCGCTTCACCTTCAAATTGGCTTACCACGAGTGGTTCAACGAGCACCCGGAGGCTCGGATGGAGATTGCAACCACCACCGTGCGCCAGCAAGAGCTGCCCGGTGGCCCGGCCACATTCGTCAAGAATACGCCCCGAGGAGAGGTGCAGATCACAAAGGAAGAATTCGATGCCCGCCATTGGGCTCGCGAATTTGCCCGTTTCGTTTGAGCTGAAACCAATAGGAAGAGTCACGCCCGTAAAGATGAAAAACGGGATTCCAGCGCAGTAGCGCCGGTCTTCTGCGCGAACTCGAAACGGGCGTGGCGGCCGCGCGGTTACGTTGGCATCGTGAGTTCAGCGTATGGTGTCGAACACCGAGCCGACGCCGATGCCCGAGACGCAGTCGTCGGCGACGGGCTGGAAAGCGGCGCGCACGCGTTGGAGCGAGCCGAACATGACGTTCGCCTCGGTCGGTCGTGTACGCGGTTCGTCGTTCGACTTAGGGATAATTTGGATACGGCGGATAAACGTAGCCGGTCCCCCAGTAAGGAGCCCAGCCGTAGTATCCGTAAAGGCTGTCGTAATAGCGATCGTCTACGAGCGAGGGATCGTAGACCGGCGCGCCAACTATGCGTTCACGCGTCTGGTTGACGGTGACCACCTTGTCGCCGATTTTCGTGATGGCTTCGACGGGAATGAGCGACTTCGTCTCTCCGATTCCCAAGAACCCACCGAATTCCACGCGGAGAAAGCGAACCTTTTCCTCCCGGTCATCGACAAGCAGTCTCGTCGATCTTTCCGAGGGATTGGCCGTCGGAATCGACCACTTTACGCGAGCGGATGTCCTGGGCCGGGTCGCTGGGGGTCATGCGCATTTCCTTCAGCGTATGAAGCGTCTCTTTTGCTGATGTCATTCGATTCCACTGACTTTCTTTGTGATTGCTTCGTTACCTTAGCGATGCAACCATCGGTCGGTCAGAGCGCTCCTTGCGCGCCTCGAGGACGCGTCGTCGGAGATGCGACCAAATTTTGCGCGCGCAGAGGGAGTTCGCCGTGCGATCCCGTACAAGGCACGGGCACCGCAATCGAGATCGTGGTGGACAGAGACGGTGGGTAAACGGCCAAAGAGCGGGCTGACGTCCGCGGAGTTCGCCTTGGCACGGCGACCCGCCGTGGCACGTTGTCGAGTTCGTGATGCACGCGGAGCTCGAACAGACGAGCCTTCGCCGCGGTCACAAACCACGACCCATGGGTGACCCATGGTCTCTCGCCCTTGCATGAAGCACGCCGGACGGCCGGGGCCGGGCCCTATCCCATTCCCAAAAACATAAGATATCCGCGAAGAGCACTACGGTGTGACGGTCACGGGACCATGGTCGTCGCAGTGGCCGCTGCAAGGGTGATGCAGATGCCCGTCGACCACGAAGTCGACGTGATCTCCGTGCGGAAGCGCGTGATGTCCGCAGCCGACGCCATGTTCGTGGTCGACTGCGTGTCGACCGCACGCATGCGCCGGCGTACAGGCGTCAGGGTTCGCTCGGCTTACCTCGATCGCGTGCTCGTCGACGTGGCCTTCGTGGGGGTGATGAAGGTGACCGTCGTGTGCGTAGTCCTGGTGCCCTCCATGGCGGACCATGGGGTGGCCGCAACCCGGGGCGTGAGCGTGCGGATGAATCTGGTGCGTCTCGTGAGGGCTCATGGGCATCGACGTACCAGCAAATATCGCGCCGGACGTCGAGTCCCACGAACCCCCGAACGAGCTTCCCGTCGACAGCGGGACACGCAATCCGCATCCAGTGCCTTTTTGCAATGCACCCGTTACGATGCCACTGAATCGCTCGCCCATCCGCGAAATGGAGAAAAGGTGCGGCCGGCGACGTCGCGACCAGCAGTTGCACTTGGATATCGCCTCGAGCTGGGCCACGGACCGTGCTCAGCAAGGACCGACCGGGCGGGCCCCAAGCCGGCGTCCGAACGTTTTGCTTTCTGAGAAAGCGCGGGCTCATCGCTCGCCTTCTGAGAATCGTGTCGGAATCGTGGGCGGTCTCGTCGCGATCGGCGGTACGGTGCGCTTCGTGCATTCGACGACGATGCGCAGGATAGGACGTCGACATGCCCATGGGTGAAGAAACCGCCACCGAAAACTCCGCCGAGACGCCTGATAGAGCGTCGCTAACGCGCGCACTCCACGAACTTGAGTCTGCCCAGAGGCGTGTTCAGAAAAATGCAGAGCGCATCTACGACGAGAAGCGGTGCGAGCTCATCGTCGAACTGCTGCCGGTGCTCGACAATCTCGATCGAACCATTGACGCCGCCAAGGCGGCGAGCGAGCCAGTTCTCCTCGCCGGCGTGCGTATGGTGCGTGCCCAGCTCGAGAGCCTACTCGTACGGTACGGTGTCGAGCGGGTCGACGCCGCCGGGCAGCGCTTCGATCCCACCCTCCACGAGGCAGTGGTAGCGACGCCCGTTCTCGAGCCGAATCTCGTCGGCGCGGTGCTGCGGCAGGTCGCGCCGGGATATCGCTTCCGCGACAGGGTATTGCGTGCTGCGAGGGTAAGCGTGGGCGTGCCCAGCCGGAGGGCTACTCGAGCGCCTTGATTGGCCCGCATCGCCCCAGGCTACGGCCGGCCGATCGTCGCAAGTGACGGCCGGCGACCTATTATGGACCTCTGCGAAGCGCCTGGCGCCGGCCTCTCAAGAGGCAACACCGGAGTCAATACCTCCGACTTGTAGAATCGCGTCCTTCGCATAGCCAAACATGTATAGTACCTTTATGGTTGGTCGAAGCACCGCGCTCACGATCCCGAATACGGCATTGAGAGCCAGGCCCATCCCCTTCTCGTCTCCTTCGTCGTGAAGAAGGGTTCGAACGCCGCTCGTGCCCGACGCACTCGGCCCCGGATGTTCGCAAAACGCGAGCTTCACGAAGGCGCCGATGCTCGGCATTCTCGCCGTGTCTTTGCGAAACGACGCGCTGAGATAGCTCGAGCGTCAGAGTGCACTCTTCGCCGACGCCGGCACCCGACGCCAAACGCGATGTTCGCGTTTGATCGACCACGTCGAACGGCGCGCTCCCCGTCGCCGGGCGCATCTCGCCGTCGCCCGGCGCATCTCGAGACACTCCTCGGAAACAAGAGACGTTCGCGCTAGGTTCTCGTTGCCCGAAGGAGGTGGTTGGCGCGGCAATTGTATAAGACAATCGACATGCGCATTGAGATGTCTTCGTGGAAAGGGTCTCTGGAGGTCCTCCGACGCACAGCGCTCATCGTCGAGGACAATCCCCGGCTGCAGCGTGCCATGGGCATGGAGCTCGCCCGCATGGACTTTCAGGTGCTAACGGCGAGCCACTACGACGGGGCCCTCCGTCACCTCGCTCGAGTCGAGCCTCACGTCGTGTGTATCGACGTCGGACTTCCCAACAAATCGGGCTATGAACTTTGCGAGCACATACGGGGCTCGCTCGGGCTGGCCACGCTGCCAATTCTCATGACGAGCGAATGCGGAAGTTGTGCGGACAAGGCGCATGCTGAGGAGGCCGGGGGAAACGCGTTTCTACGCAAACCGTTTTCGATGCGGCGCTTCAAGCAGTGCGTCGAGTCGCTAGCCTGCGGAAACGGCCCGCGAAAGCCCGTGCATCAGCAGCCGCGGCTCGGCCACGCCGGGCACATGGTCCAGGTCTTGGCCCTCAGCCCGTAGACGGCGGCGATTGGTGCTCTGGCTCTCGCCGCTCCAGGTCGACCTCGCGTGGTATGCAATTCGACTCTGCCGACGGTTGGGCGTCGTCACGCGCAGTCGCGGCAACAAAATGGCATTCCCACGCGAGCACTACCAGCTCTACCTCGGGGCGCCGCCGAGCCGCTCTTGGAACAACAAGGAGACGATGCGCCCTCTCGTTCTCTTTTGGCCTTTGCCGATCGAGAATCAGAAGGCCTTCGCAGCCCTCCGGAACGCACGCGCGTGATGGGCATGGGTCGTGCTTTGGAAGGATCTCGCCCGAGTCTTCCCCAGTCGAGAGGCCCCACCCATGTCCGGACCAGTATCGTACTTCTGGATCGTAATCCCATTGCTGTTCGCGCTGGTTGCACTCAGCGTCGCGACGTCCACCATCAAAATTGCCAAGGAGTACGAGAGAGGCGTCGTCTTTCGGCTCGGCCGCCTGATGAGCCTCCGCGGTCCTGGCCTATTTTTCATCTTTCCATTCGGCATCGACCACGTGCGAAAGGTCGACCTGCGCGTCGTCACGCTCGAGGTCCCTCAGCAAGAGGTGATCACCTCGGACAACGTAACGGTCAAGGTGAACGCCGTCATCTTTTTCCAAGTCATGGACGCTCAGGCGGCCATCGTGCGCGTCTACAACTTCATGGAGGCGACGTCCCAAATTGCGCAGACCACGCTACGGGCCGTGCTTGGACAATCGAGCCTCGACGAACTTCTGGGAAGCCGGGACAAGATCAACGGACGGTTGCAAGCGATCATCGATAGCCAGACGGAGCCCTGGGGCATCAAGGTGGTCGCCGTCGAGCTCAAGGACGCGCAGCTCGCCGAATCCATGGTGCGCGCGCTGGCAAGACAGGCCGAAGCGGAGCGCGAGAAGCGAGCGAAGATCATCGCCACAGAAGGCGAGTTCCAGGCCGCACAGGTCCTCGCGAACGCCGCCGAGATCATCTCGACGCAACCGGCCGCGCTTGCCCTGCGCTACATGCAGACGCTACTCGACATGGGATCGAACCAGAACTCGACGATCGTCTTTCCCATTCCCATCGAACTGATCAGGCCACTGCTGGCGGCCCCGGTACCCATCAAAAAAGTCGCGACGACGAACGGCGGGGAGCCGATCAAAGCACCCGGGCCGAGCGCCGTCGCGTGACGTTATGCGCCGAGCAACAGACCTGCCCAACGGTGCGGGCACGAACGGTGCAGGGGAGCCGGTCTCTTGAGCACGGAGGCATCCCATGCGCGGCTTTCGATTGGGCGAATCTTCGGAATCGACCTCCGGGTCGACTGGAGTTGGATCTTTATTTTCATTCTCCTGACCTGGAATCTCGCCACCGTCTTTTCTCGCTGGCACCGCGATTGGAGCGCGGTCGGCGCCCTCGCGGTCGCCGCCGCGACGACGGTCGCGTTCTTCGGGTGCGTGCTTTTGCACGAGCTCGCCCACTCCGTCGTCGCCATGCGTTTCGGCATGCGCGTCCGTAGTATCACGCTGTTTCTTTTCGGGGGTGTGTCCGATATCGAAAAGGAGCCCCCATCCGCGAAAGCCGAGTTTCTCATGGCTATCGGGGGGCCGATCACCAGCATCGCGCTCGGTCTGGTCTTCGTCGCCTTCACCGCGGCCATGGCGCCCACGTCGGTGAGCGACATCGAGGGCGCCATGGGCGCTTTCGCTCGGCTGGGGCCCGTGACGACACTTGTCGCCTGGTTGGGACCGATCAACATCTTGATCGGACTATTCAACTTGATCCCCGGATTTCCGCTCGACGGGGGCCGTGTTCTCCGATCCATCCTCTGGAGCGTCACGGGAAATCTTCGAACTTCGACGATATGGGCGACGATGACCGGACAGGCCATTGGCTGGCTCTTCATCGGCTGCGGGATCGCCCTGACCTTCGGCGCCCGCCTGCCGTTTGTCGGAACGGGCGTCGTCAGCGGACTCTGGCTCGCGTTCATCGGCTGGTTTTTGCGCGGCGCCGCGCAGCGAGCCAACACGCGGCTTGCCCTCGATGACGTTCTCGCAGGAATGACCGTGGACCAACTCATGAAAATGGACGGCCCGGTGGCAACCCCGGCTCTTTCCATCGGCAGCCTCGTGCACGAGCATCTCATTCCCGGTGAGGACCGCGCGTTGCCCGTCGTCCAGGGCGGGACGTTGGTTGGCCTTGTGTCGGTGTCGGACGTCCGAAACGTACCTCCTGACCGCTGGTCGACCACGTCCGTCGCCTCCGTCATGCAAGGCGTCGCATCACTAACGGTCACGAATCCGACGCAATCCCTCTCGAGTGCCTTCGAGCAGCTGGCAAAGCGGAACATCGACCAACTGCCTGTCGTGGCGGACGGCAAGCTCGTGGGGATGCTCCGCCGACGAGACGTCTCGCGGTGGCTGGAGCTCGCCTGGAAGCCGACCGACCTCGCAATGAACAGGCCGCCGAAGCCAGCGGAGAGGTCCGCACGACCGCAACGAGAGGGCTTTCCTCCGGGAGATCAGCTGCACCGATCCGTTTGACGTGCGATCGGACGAGGCTGCGATTCCGGTGCGAGCCTTTACCGTGACCCACACGAAAGCGAGACCCCGATGACGAACTCATGGTGGATGTTGTGGATCGCGTTCATGTTCATCTTTCTCTTGTCTCCGGTTGGCTATGGATGGGGTTACCGCCGGTGGGGTCCGCCGTACCCCACATACATCCAGCGCCGCGGCGGGCAACGCGCCGTGGCCGCCGGGGGCACCGCGACCCCCCATCACTCCTGGGGTCTGGCCGGTGACGTCGTCTGGATTGTGTTCTTCGTCTCGTTGCTATGGGCCGTAACGGCACTCTGGCTGCCGGTGAGGCGAGGGTGAATCAAACCATGAAGAACGCGGTCGGCGGCCAGCGGCCGCGGAGGCCCGAACCTGCGTTGACGGGGTAGCCGCGCGGGGTCATAGGACCGCTATGCGTATTCCTGATTGCGACAGACCTGAGCCGCGGAGCCGATGAAGCGATCCGCCAGGGTGCTGCGCTCGCCTCCAAGGAAGATGGCCTCGGTGTGGTCATCACGACTGCCCGGGGCGAGGGGGAGTCGGAGCCCTCGTTTCCGACGAAGGCGCGCGCAGACGTGTTCGACCAAATGGCGCGCGTCGCGGACCGCAACGTCGAGATCTTCGTTGACGAGGGCGTCGACTACGCTGGAATCGTTGCACGCGCCGAAGCGTGGCATGCCGATCTCGTCGTCGTCGGAAGCTACGGCCAGTCCGGTCTGTCCAGGGCGCTCGGTCACGTGGCCGAGCGTACGGTGCGTTACGCGCACTGCGATGTGCTCGTCGCTCGCGCTTCGACGGGAAAGGGGCCGGTCCTCGCGGCAACCGATCTGTCGCAGCCGTCGCTCGGCGCCGTTGTCGCGGGCGCGCAGCAGGCCTTGCGCCGCGGAGTGCCCATCGAGGTCGTTCATGCCATCGGCTTTCTCGACGTCGAGGCCACCTACGTCATCGATCAAGCAACACCGGGAATCTCCCTCGCAACCAGCGACGACGAAGCGTTCAGACTCTCGCTGGTGCAGGCCGTTCGGCGCCTCGGAATCGACGCCGAGTGCAAAATCGTGAGGAGCCCCGCGACCGCCGCAATCGTGAAGGAAGCTGACGCGGTCGGCGCGGAGCTTATCGTCGTCGGCACGCATGGCACCACGGGGCTCGCCCGGCTCATGCTCGGCAGCGTAGCTGAGAAGGTGATTCGCGCGGCGGGATGCTCGGTGTTGCTCGTCCGACCGCGGGCTCAGGCTTAGTCGACCTGCTGGCAAGGCGTCTTGCCCCGGTTGCCAGCGGTCTTCTCCTCTCTTCAGCGCGGTGGCCGTCACTTCACGAGCACGACATCGACGCGGCGGTCGCTGGCCCAGGTCGCCTCGTCATTGCCCTTTGCATCCATGGCACCACGCGAGGTTTGCTCAATGTGGGCCGCTTGCATCCCGTGTTCGCTCAGGTAGTCGGCCGCGCCATTCGCGCGCCGGGTTCCAAGTGCCAGGTTGTACTCTACGCCGCCGCGCGGATCGGCGCGGCCGACGAGTCGGATCGGGTCACCCCGGAGCGGTCCGGTCGTTAGGCACGTCGCGATGGCGTCGAGCGTACCGCGATCGACGTCGGTCAACGTGCTGTCGTCGAAGGCAAACTCGGGCGAGTCGTCCAGCCTCAGCTTGCACTCGCGGGCGATGTCCAACGAAACCGAGATCGACGGAGAGATCGCAACGGTCGGAGTCACCACCTGCGTGACTTCGGCCGGCTGAATCTCGACGACTCCGACGGCAACCGGAGCACCACGCGCGACTTGCTCCGGATGGGCGCCCAAGTCGAACCGAACAAGCAACCCGGCGTACACGAACGTGCTCGTGCGCGCGTCGGTCACGGCCGCGGAGTTCTGCGCCAGAAAGACGTCGAGGTCGGCCCCGATGACGGGCGCGATCGCGAACTGTGGCGACATGCGAAGGTCGACACCCAGCGTGAGGCGTCCGATCTGGAGGCCCTGGGTCGTGACCGTGGTACTCGGCACGTCGTTGTGCTCCCAAAGCCAGCGATACCCGGTGCCGAGCGCCGCCCACGGGTCGACTCGGTTGCTCGGCGAGAAGTGGTACGCGGCTTGAGCACCCGCCGTGACACCGCGCGCCGACGCGGCGCGCTGAGCATCGAGCTCCTGGTACTCGCCCGTGATTCCGATCATCCAGTGGGGATCGATCCGGTAATCCAAACCGAGATCCACGGCGACCCCTTCTCGAGCAACGCTCGGAATGCCGAGGCCTCGGTAGAGCGATCCGAAGCCCTGCGTGTACCCGGTGCCGATCGTGAGCTCGAGCGCATTGCGAGGCGGAGCCACGTATTGCTGGAAGTAGGGCGTGGAGGTCTCTTGCGCGGAGGCGTCGGCCGCGCCGGCGGCAGCGATGGTGACCAGAACGGGAATAGCGATCTTTGGATTCATGATTCTCCCCTCTTGGAGGCAGACCCAGCCAAGAGCATCAGACGTGCCGCGAGACAGGCTTGTCACCAAAGGCGCTTCGGGAAAGCCTCTTGGCAGGCTGCTGAAAAACGCCTAGACCACAAGAAGACGGCCAGGACGCCAGGGCCGCCAAGAGAGGAATTGTCGGGAAATGATCCCATCCTCGGTCGCGCCCTGGCGGTTCAATTCTCGGCTTTTGCCTTTCGGCACCTTCAGCGTTTGGCCGCGAACTCCGGACTGCCCTTGACCTTGAGCAGGTTGACCACCCGACTGGCGCCCGCCCGCATTGCGTCGTGGGTTGCGGCGCGGGTCTCGCCCCACGAATCGAGCGATCCCGTCAGCGTCGCCGTTCCGTCTGCAGCGACCGCGATGCTGACGCGGTTGGGCCGCACCATCGCATCCCAGTACAAGTAGTCCTCGAGCGCCGCTTTCACATCGGTTGGCGTGCGCGTGACGGCGAGCTGGTTGTCGACTCCGGCCACTCCGGGGACGCGGCCAACGACCCCTTCGGCGTCGAGGCGCTCGAGCCCGGACTCGACCGATCCGGTGAGCGTAACCGTTCCTTTCGACGCCGACACGCGGATGGACCCGGGGCTCGGCAGGAAGTGGTCGCCCAAGAGAGCGAACTTGGCAGCCCGCTCGATATCGGCATCCGTCGGCGGCGAACGGAGCGGCGGGGCGAGGGCCTGGTCATGCACCTCGCATACGCCGAGGGTGTTCTTCGCGTCGCTCTCGGCCGCGCGCCGGGCGAACGCACCGTGGACATTCCCGCTCAGAGTCGCCACGCAGCCGTCCACCACGACCTCGGGCTCGGCGGCCTTGAGCCTCGGGTCGTACGAGAATGCATCGCGCACCGCCAGCGCGACCTGGCAATCGGTTCGATAGGGAACATCCAGCACGCGGCGCTGCTCGTCGCGCGCAGCCCAGTCGACGAGAACGCCATCGTCGTCGACCGAGTCGACGCCCGCCACCCACGCGTCGGCGTTCGCCCGGAGCTTGTAGACGGCCACTCCGATCCGAGGAAAGGTGACCACTCCGATCCGAGGAAAGCTGGCCACTCCGATCCGAGGGAATATGGCCAGCGAGATCCGCGTGAGCCAGACCGCGGGTGGGCTCAGTCTCGGCTCTCGAAGAGGGCCTGGGCGGTGGCTGCGAGCTCCGTGAGCTCGGCGGTATCGCCGAGGGCGTGAGGGTCGGGCGGCGGTCCGTGCTCCAGCGAGCGCGCCCACTCGCGGTGTAGGTCCCGCACGCGGTGCTTCTCGTCGTCGCCGGGTCAGGCGACCAGAAGAGGCGCGACCGCGGGGGGCAGCGTTTCAGGACAATCGAGCGCGCGCACGTCGAAACAAGTGCAAGAAGCTCTGCTTCGGCTACGCGGCGAACTGATCGAGCGAACCTTCGCCCTTGCGAGCGCGTCCTCCGACGGGACGCGACGAGCGTCCGTGGAGAAGGAGTTGGGAGACGCCGGAGAAGACGACCACGCGGGGGGGTACACCCGCGACCCCGAGGAGCGCGAGAGAGCATACTTAGCGGCCAACGTCCTTGTCAGGAGCGGGACCGACGACGAGCCGTCCCTTGCCATCGCGCGCGACCGCAACGGACTGACCCTGCAAGGCGCGCAGAACGGGTGTCGCTCGCAAGACGACGAAGCGCTCTCCGTCCGACACGATGGCGTACGGTCTCGGTGGGCCGCTACCTTCGGCCGGTTGGACATGTCCGCGGAAGCCCTCTGGCGCGCGCGCGAGGAAGGTCAGGCCGGAGCGTGCGCCGATCTCGGCTCCAAACCCCCGCCGCTCGAGCTCGCGCAGCTTCGCTACCCGGTCAGGACGCCCGGCTCGATGCCGAGGCGACGCAGCGCCTCGCGGCGCTCAGCAACGGCTTGCCGCACGTCGGCCCCCAGCCCCCAGCGGGCCAACGTCGCCGTCTCGAGGCGATCGAGCCATACCGGTCCCCGGTGGACGACCTGCTCCTTGAGCGACAGGGGCTCCTTGCGAACGACGAGCCGGTAGCGAGGAGGCGCGTCGCGTGCCCGCTCGGCGAGCCGGTCGAGCAGGTCCGGCGGCACCTTCCAGCGCGCTGGGCCCTCGGCGGCCACGAGCCCCGCTCGTTCAAGGTCGCGTAGGCGCCGCGCGAGCCCCTGCGCGTCGCTGCCAGCGGATGGATCGACGGCGAAGACGCCGCCGCGGGCGCGGGCGGCCTCGGCGATCTGCCGGTCCACGGGACGGACGGGCGTCTCCGGCGGCGTGGCGAGCGAAACGAGATCCCCCACTCCCACCGTCTGCGCACTCCGCGCGTCGAGCGGGACGTGGTACGCGCGCCCCGCGGGCGTCTCGACCACCGCGTAGAACGTCCCCTTGAGCTCATCGGACAGGCCCTTGCCAGCCACGCGACCCGTGACGACCGGCGACGCCATGCCGGGCTCCGGCGGCAGCGCCTCTCCCGGCCGAACCGCGTCGTAGCGGGAGGGGTCGCCTCGCACGGCTGCGTGGATCTGCTGCAGGATGTCGCCGCGCGAGCCGTGCTCACGGAGCCGCTTCTGCCAACCTTCGACAAGCCTCCACGACGTTCCCGAGACGCGCTCGGCGAGCCGGAGCCCCTCGAGATGCTCGAGGCGTGCGATGAGCAAGGACTCGTCGATCCGCCCGCTCCGTGCCCGCGTGCGGACCTCCACGAGGTGGTCGGGGCCGCGGCGCTCGAGCTCCCGGTCCAGCGTCGTAAACCGCTGCTGGGTGACCTCGCGCTCCTTGCGCCCGCCGCACATCCCTTTCCGGCCGCGGCCCGAGTTCCTCGGTGGCCAGCTCCTGGGCGCGCCAGCGCATGCCGGCCGAGATGTAGCCCCGGTCAATCCGTAGCTCCCGCCCATCGCGGTCGATGCCGCGGACGACGATGTGGGCGTGGGGGTGGCTCGTATCGAAATGGTTCACCGCCGCCCATTCCACTTTGCGCCCGAGGTCCCGCTCGAGCGTCGCCATCAGGCGCCGCACGTAGACGGTGAGGTCGAGCTCCGAACCGTCTTCCGGCGAGACAATAAACCGAAACTGGTGTTTCTCGCCGGGACGCGGCTGCTCGAAGACGCTCGCGCGTACCGCCCCTCGCGCGTCGTAGAGCGTGCCCTTCGAGCCGTCCTTTTCGACCCCATCGCGTTCGATGTAGCGCACGTGCAAGGCGGCGGCCTTGGCGGCGGTCGGTCCCATGCGCAGCAGATGGGCCTTGATGATTACGCGGCGCGCGCGGGCCTGAAGCGGGTGAACGCGCGCCGCGCTGCGCCGGGCCGTTCCACGGATGCGCGCCAAGACCGCGTTGCGGAACGAGCGCGCTCCGTCCGGCGACCGGCGCGAGCCGCCTGCACCCATCCGCGGCCGAAAAATAGGGAGTTCGTCGTCGCGCGCGATTTCTGTCACCGGATTTCCGTTGTCCTATCCGCTGGTTCCGTTGGAGAAGGCACAATCGTCGATTTTTCGTCACCACAAATGGACTGTCGAATTCATAACTTAGATACCAACAGACACACTCTCTTTATCTTGCCCTCCGTATTCACTCCGGGTTTGTGAAATCACGTTGACCACCGGGTTGTGCAATGTCAACTATCTTTCAGGCGTTGGCGACACGTCGTCGACCCCCGAAAGGGGAGCTCGGGAGACAGCAGCCGAGGAATGCCTCGCCGATATCGAGCTCCAAGTCATGCACGATGATGATCTCGCGCATGGTATCGAGGAAGGCATGACCACCGACGCCGTCCGGATGCATTCGCGGATCGACGCGATGCGGCGAAGGGATACGGCCCGCGTGCCATCGCGGACCTTATCAGTGACAACAGCGTCCTCGTCCGCGCACACGCTCTAGATCCTGTTTGCGCCACGAAAGCTGGCGGGGAGGGAGATAGATGGGCAGCAAGACCCAAGCCGCGCCGAGGACCTCTCCGGAGCCGAGGGGGCGGCGCCGAGTAATTGGATCGGAGGCGGACGCTGAAGCACGCCGCCAAGGAGATACGCACGGATGGACGGGCGCGAGTGGACGTGAAAAGGGGGCTTCTGGGGGTGACGATGCCCGAGCCTCGTGCGGAGACGACGGCGGTTGCGAAGGAGACAGCGCGGCAACGACGAAGGGGGCGCGCGGCGGTCGCTCGTCGTGCCCAAGGAGGACACGAGAGACATCTGAGAGCCCGGGCTTCAGGGGACGGCAAGGGAGATGGTAGCGGGATGAGGCGAAGGAGGTTCCCGGCAACGAGCGGGGCAAACCGTCGTATCGACTGCGTCGGGGGGAACAAGGGCACGTCGGCAAGTCGATGATGACGCTGGCGCAGCTCGCGGAGCACACCAAACGCTGCATCGAGGATGCACGCGCGGCGTTCGGCGGCGGCGGCGCGCGCGAGGCCGCCCATGTGGAGCGGATGCTCTCGGAGAAGGTCGCGGAGACAAGGGTGGTGATCGCGCGCCGGCTGGCCGAGAAGACCGTCGGGGTCCACCGAGTGAGCGGTCTCTCTTGGTCGCGGTAGTGGCGTTTCGAGCGTTCTGCGTAACCGCCGGCCACAGTCTGGCGGCGCCCGTGAAGCCGTTCTGGGCGACGAAGGCGGCGATTCCTCGGCCGCTGCAAAGGAAAGCGCAGGTGGAGCCGGCGACAGCAGCCGGGTGGACGGTGTTCGCGCTCTCGGTACCGGCCGCGGTGTACGGCGCGAGGGTCGACTGGGCGGCAGCTTCGGAGACAACGGAGCGGCACGAAGAGACGTCGCGGGTGCATCGCCTTTCAAACGAGCGCGTGAATCTCGGTGGATTGCGGCACAACCGCGGGCGCAGCCCACGGGGCGGTCACTCCCACGAATCCGCCGCGTGCGGCGAGGCGAGTTGTTGCGTGAAAAACGAACGCCCGCGGTCGATTTGTAGGACCGCTCGTTTCCCCTTCCCACCGGTCAGGCCAACCATGCGAAGTCCCGTCCGCTTGGTGCCGGCCATCTCCGCCGGGGCCGTCTAAAAAACGTCTCCACGAGTGAAACCGAGCAACACTCGGCCTTCTCGCGCCGAGGCGCGGACGCGGGGCGGATGGCCCCCAATTTCGGCGCTCGGTCGGACGGCTCCCGCGCGCCGGCCCCCCTCCGGCTCAGAGACCTCATCGACTCGCGCGGGTGGAATCTCCTCAAGTTCTCGCGGAGATCCAGAGGCTCCCTCGCGCAATCGCGCCGTCGCATGACGATTTTGCGAAGCACCTTGGGCGCGCCGATCGATGAACGGACATGCCGAAGCGGCGGTGCGCCTCGCGCTCCCGCCGGCTGCGCTGTGTGCCCGGAGTTGCTCATGATGGCAGACGATTTCTACGTTCGCATCGGCCTCGTCTTCGCCGGACAACGCCCGGCTCACCAGATCCTCCGCGCGTTCTTCCTGTCGCGGTACACCCCGCCGGCGTGCACGCTAGACGGCTGACCCCCATGGCGACGCAGCTCGACCTCTGGCCGCCGTACATGACGACCGCCCTTGCGGCGTCGTACTGCGGGTTCAAGACGACGGGCGCCCTTCGCAAGGCGCGCCTCGAGCACCGCATCCTGCCGTACGGGCGGCGTGGCGGACGCGGCACGTGGATCTGGCGGCGCGAGGACCTCGACGCGTTTCTTCGAGGCGAGCCCCCTGCTACCGTTCCGGCCCTGGAACGCTCAGGCGCGCCTCATGACGGAGGCATGCATGAGCACGAAGTCGAAGGAATGGAAGTTGGTTCGAGGGACTTGGATTGCAGCGGAGCCCATCCTGCCCGGCGTCTGGCTGAGGAAGGAGGGCGGTCACGTGGTCCGCGGTCGAGCGACCGACGCGCGGACCGGACAGCAGAAGGACGTCTGGCGCGTGCTGACGGGCAGCATGAAGAACGAGGCCTACCAGTGGCTGCAGACGGAGCTCGGGCGCATCCGCTCGGGCGAGGTCGCGGCCGCGCCGTCAAAGACGCCCTTCGCGACCTACGCCGTGTCGCTTCTGGAGCGAAAGATCAACTGCGGGGACATCCAGAGCGCCGCGGGCGTTGAGAAGTGGGAGAACACGCTGACGCATCTCATCGCGAGCCGGATCGGTGAGATGTACGTGGAGAAGATCCGGACGCGCGACGTCGAGGCGTGGAAGGGCGAGGTGGCCGCGAGGGTCAACGCCAAGGAGTACGCCCCGACGACCTTCAACACGTGGCTCGCGGTGTTGAAGGTGGTGCTCGAGCACGCCAAGCGAGACCTGGAGCTGCCGCAGAACGCGGCTCGTGACGTCATGCCGCTCGATACCGCGCGGCACCGCGTCTACACGCGCGAGGAGCCGAACGCGCTCACCGTCGAGGAGCTGCGCGAGTTCCTCGCGTGCATGCACGCGAAGTACCCGCAGTACTTCGCGATGACGTACACCGGCTTCGCGACGGGGCTTCGCCCCTCGTCCTTGCGTCCCCTGCGGCGCAGGGGCCCGACGCCGGACATCGACTGGAGCGCGGGCGTCCTGCTCGTGCGCCAGTCGAATGCGCGCGCCGACATCGTCATGGAGAGCACCAAGACGGGCATCGACCAGGAGATCGCGGTCCCCAAGGAACTGCTCGACGTGCTCCGCTGGCATGTCGACACGCAGTTCCGCCCGGGACCGCAGCAGGAGTCCGACCTCCTGTTTCCCTCCGAGCTGGGCGGCTTCCGCTCGCGCTCGTGCCTCGACAAGCCGTTCGCTGACGTCGCAAAGGCGACCGACTTGAAGAAGCACATCAGCCCGCGCGCTATGCGCCGGACCTTTCAGGATCTCGCCCGGGCTGCCGAGATCCGCGACGTGGTCACGCGCTCCATCTCAGGGCACGCGACCGAGGAGATGCAGCGGCGCTACTCGACGGTCAGCCCCGTCGAGCAGCAGAAGAGCCTTGCTCGGGTGCTTCGACTCATGGACTTCCGCCACGCCAAGCGCCGCCCGGCGCCAGGTGGGGAGGAAAGTGGGGAGGGTCGTCGCGCAGGTGGGGAGGATCAAGAAAAAAGCCGGGAGCGCTGAGTCGCTAACCGGCCGCTTTGATTGCCTAATCTTTGGAGCGGGAGAAGGGATTTGAACCCTCGACGTCCACCTTGGCAAGGTGGCACTCTACCACTGAGTTACTCCCGCAGGCTGCTCCATAGGCGGAGCTCCCAGGCATGTAGCGCGCGCGGTCGCCGCGTGTCAACGCGGTGGCGGCGAATGGCCCCCTCCCGTCAGCAGGACCGGCGTCGCCATCCCTTGCCCAAGCGGTGTCTCTTCTCCGTTTCCGGGCTGGGCCGCTGTGATCGGGCGTCGAGTCGGGGCCGCTGTCCTGCGCCCCGAGCGCTTCGCGCTGCCCGTTCGATCGCGCGCATCGGATTTGCTCTCCAGCTCCGCTCCCGCCCGCGCCACGGACGCGACCCTACACGATGCTTGATCGATCTGTCCCAGCGATGGCGGCAAATGCGCGCATCTCGCTCATGCTTCCCCAGGTCGCTTCGCACGCGACGCTGTGGTGTCTGGACCACGTCGCGCGCAGGCTCGTCACACTCGGGGTGTCGGCCAATGCCGTGAGCCTGTTCGGTGTGGCCGTCGCCGCGGTGGGTGGCGTTCTGCTCAGTCTGGGGCATTTTGGGCTGGCTGCGGTCGCGGTGGTGATCGCCTCGCTTGGCGACGCGCTCGACGGGCTGGTCGCGCGACGGGGCGGCTGCGCTACGGCTTCAGGGGCACTGCTCGACGCTTCGGTGGACCGTTACGAGGAGCTCTTCTTTCTTGGCGGCATGGCAGTGTTCTTTCGCGCGTCGACCCCCGTCCTCGTGACGGCCCTCCTCGCCCTCGCCGGTTCGTTCATGGTCAGCTACGGCAGCGCGAAAGCAGAAGCCCTGGCCTTGCCCGTTCCGCCCAGCACCATGCGACGCGCCGAGCGGGCCGTGTGCCTCTGCGTGGGGACGGCGATGGCGGTTCCGATCGGATGGCTTGCCCACCGCTTCGCGCTTCCCGCGTGGGTCTCGGTGGCGCCGCCCGTGGCTGCCCTTGGCGTCATCGCTGTGGTCGCGAATGTCTCGGCCATTCGCCGGCTCCGTTGGCTCGGCCGCGCCATCTCCGTGGCGTCGGGGTCGGTCCTGCTTCGCCCCCCTGGTCTGGAGCGCGCATGGCAGAAGCCGGACTGGGACTGATCGCAAGCGGGGACCGATGGTTTCCACAGGCGGTCAGCCGGTCCTGCGTCATCGAGCGCCGTCACGCGACCGTCACACGATCGTTGGACCGTCGCCCGCGAAATGCCCTAGAGATCGCGCATGGCGCGCGTGCTTGTGGTCGAAGACGAGGCCGATCTGCGTGAGGTTCTGGACTACAACCTCACCAAAGAAGGACACCGCGTGCATCTCGTGTCGACCGGGGCCGACGGGCTGCGCCTCGCCCGGGAGCTGCACCCCGATCTCATTTTGCTCGATCTCATGCTCCCGGACATGTCGGGCACCGTCGTCTGCAAGACGCTCAAGAAGGATCAGGCGATGCGGGACGTCCGGGTGATCATGGTCACCGCCAAGGGCGAAGAGATCGATCGCGTCGTCGGGTTCGAGCTTGGGGCCGACGACTACGTCGTCAAGCCGTTCAGCGTGCGCGAGCTCTTACTCCGCGTAGGTGCCGTGCTCCGCCGAAAGGACGTGCCACCCTCCGACTTGGTCGAGTTCGGGGAGCTGCGCATCGATCCGGCGGCGCATCGAATCTGGGTCGCTGGCACCGAGATCGCGCTCACGTCGCTCGAGTTCAAGCTGCTCGTGACGCTCTACGAGCGCAAGAATCGCGTTCAGACCCGGTCGGTTCTGCTCAACGACATCTGGGGCATCGAGGCCGACATCACGACCCGCACGGTCGACACGCACGTCAAGCGACTGCGCGAGAAGCTCAAGTCGGTCGGACGGTACATCGAGACCGTTCGCGGCGTGGGGTACCGGTTTACCGAAGCGCCTATGGACGAAGAAGAGGCGTAGCGAACCGCTTCGCTAGCCCGCCCCCGGCGCACGCCTCATGGCTCTCCCGGTAGCGGCGCCCCGGTGGCTTTCTCCAGCGTCGCCTGCGCGATGAGCAAGTCATACAGGGCCGTCTCGACCTGTCCCCGGGCCTGCGTGAGCAACGCCTCGGCATCGACGACGTCGAACGACGTCGCCGCAGCGTTCTCGAACCTCTTGGTCACGATGCGGAAGTTCTCCTCTGCCTGGGAGACGGCGGCGCGCGCGACCGTCAGCGCTTCCCGTTCCGTCGTGGCGTTGACGAACGCCTGTCGTGCCTCGAGGCGGACGGTGTCCTCCGCCTTCTTGCGCGCCAGCCGCGCCAAGCTCAATCGCGACTCGGCGCCATGGATGCCGGCGCGCGTCGTTCCCCAGTCCCACACGTCCCACGACGCGAACAGCCCGCCATAGACCGCGTCTGGCTGCTGAAACGGCGAACCCGCGGTGTGGGTGTAGTTACCGACCGCGTTGATCTGCGGGAGAAGCTTGGTCTTCGCGAAGCTCACGTTCTCGGCGGCTTGATCGATGCGCCGATCGAGCTCGCGAAGCTCGAGTCGCTGGGCTACGGCGAGCCCTTCGGCCGAACGCAAGGTCGGTGTTTCGCTGGGGGGCGGCTCGCCGGCGAACGGCACCGGCTCGTACGAGTCGCCGCCCGGGGCCTCCATCGCCGCCGCCAGTCGCCCTCGTGCGAGGTCGACTTGGCCGCGCATCTGGATCGCTCGCTGCCGCGCGCTCGCCAGCGCCAAGCTCGCTCGCAGAAGGTCGTTCTTGCCGATGACGCCGTTGCTCAGGAGCGATTGCGCTTGCCTCAGCTGCGCGTCGAGCTGCTCGACCGACGCGTCGGCCACCTGCGACAGCCGGTTCGCCTCGAGGAGCCGGTAGTACGCTTCGATCACGCGGAGCGCGACGTCCCGGCGGGTCGCCGCACGCCGGATCGACGCCACGTCGACTCCGAAGTCTTGAATCTGGTACTGGTCGTAAATCGCGAAGAGCGGCGTGAGCGGCTGCACCAGCGACACGCCCGCCGTCCAAGTGAACTGATCGCGCACGGTGAAGGCGCCGCCGCCGAAGTGGATTTGAAAATTCGAATCCCATGCCTGCGCGTTCGCGTCGACGTGCACTTTCGGCCCGAAGCCCCCGCGCGCCTCCGCGCGCGACGCCTCCGCCCCTTTCACCTCCACATCACCCGATAGCGCGTCTGGATTGTTCTGGAGCGCGATGGCTACCGCTTGGGCGATTGTCACGCGCCTCGCCGCCGGTTCCGGCTGCGCGCTCGCGTCCCGGGGTCCGATTCCGATCGCCAGGCACAAGGCTGCCCCGACCACGTTCACTCTTCCCATGGCAGTGGTTTCCCCACCTAACGTACGGACACGGTCACGTCCGCGGAGAGACCCGCCGAGAGCCTGATCTCGGGCGGGACATCGGTCCACGCGATCTTGACCGGCACTCGCTGGACGACCTTGATGAAGTTGCCCGAGGCGTTGTCGGGCGGCAGAAGCGAGAAGCGAGCCCCGGTGCCCGGCGCCGTGCTGTCGACCTTTCCTTCGAACGTGTGTCCCGGGAACGCGTCGACGGTGATCTCGGCTCGCTGTCCGGGATGCATCTGTCCGACCTGGGTCTCTTTGAAGTTGGCAACGACGTACGTCGTGTTCGGCACGACGACGACCACTTGCTGTCCGGCCTGAACGAGCTGCCCCTCGCGGACCGCAAGGCGCGAAAGGGTCCCGTCGGTCGGAGCCTGGATGCGCGTATAGGAGAGCTGAAGCCGCGCGTTCTCGAGCAACGCCTGCGCCGCATCGCTGCGAGCGCGCGCGAGGTCGGCGTTCGCGCGGGCCGCGGCGAGCTGCGCGTCGATAGGTGCGCTCTGCACGACGTGCCCCTGTGCCTCGGCGATCCGCGTCTCGGCCGTTCGCTTCATGTCGACGGCGGCCGCGAGCTGCGCTTGCGCCTGCTCGACCGCGGCGTGCGCTGCCTGCGCGTTCGAACGCGCCGTGTCGACCTGGGCCCTGGGGACCGCTTGATCTTTGAGCAGCGACTCGGCGCGCGCGAGGTCGGTGTCCGCCCGCGCAGACTCGGCCTGGGCGCGGGAGAGCGCGGCCTTCGCCGACTCGACCTGCGCGTCGTTGCCCGCGAGCGACAGCGTCGACCCGGAGAGCTGCGCGCGCGCGGCCGACAGCCCGCCCCTCGACATCGCTTCGACGATGGCCACTTGGGCGTCCGCCGCCTGCGCCTGTGCGCGCGCGGCGGCGACTTCTGCTTGCTGCTCCTTCTCCTTCGTCGCGAGGTCCGCCGGATCGATCTCGGCCAAGAGGTCGCCCCTCTTGACCTGCTGGTTGTCGGCGACGTGCACGTGAAGCACGGCTCCGCCCACGCGCGTCGAAACGGTAACCGCATCGGCATCGACCTGCGCGTCGTCCGTGCTCTCTCGGCCGCGCGACATCCAAGTGACCGTCGCGTACACGACGAGCGCAACGGCCACGACCATCCCGAGAATGAGATACGGTTTGGCGCGGCTCTTTTTTGGAACCAGGACCGGACCCGTGGCTTCGCTGAGAGGGGTGCCGGCGCGCTCGCCCCTCTCGGATAACGACTGGGTGCTCGCCGTCGAGGACATGGACTACTCCGATGGGGGGGGCGACGGACGAACCGACCGAGCGAGATTCATGGTCGTTTTGCTCAACGCTCGGCCCTTCGTGCACGCCGCTTCACCGCGTGGACACCGGCTTCGACCGGGGCGGGAGAAGTAGCACAGCGCCCCTCGTTCAGCCAGCGAGGGCGGAACGGTTGCCGCCCGCGCGGGCGCGGGGGCACATCGGTCTCGCATGTGGGTGCCGCTTGCGATGTACCCAAGGCCGTTTGCTTCGACTTGTGTTGGCGCGGTCGCCGTCGCAAACTGAGAAATCGGGTGGGGGCAGGCGCGGGCTACCACCTTTGCGAACGTGCCTATCGGACACCCACCGATTTGCCGTTGAGACCCTGCGTCGGGATCGCCGACCCCCTGCGTCTCGGTCTCGATGGGGGCGCGACGCAAACACGTGCAGCGTGATACCGAAATCAACGTGTTCTCGCTCGAAGGAGACCATTTCTGGCATGCCTATAGCTCGTTACCTCGCTTCGTTCGTTGCGGTCGCTTCGGTCGCTCTGCTCGGGTGGAGCTCCGGATGTGGGGGAAGTGACGCCAACGCGCCGAAAGCGGGGGAGGGCGGCGTGGGAGGCGGGTCCGGCGGCACCGGTGGCTCCGGGGGGATGTTCGTGATGTACGACGGCAACGTCACGAGCACGGGGTCTCACATCTGCAGCCAAGACGGCAACGTGTGCACGAACCTCTGCTCCGGAGGCACGACGACCATCACGGGCAAGGTCTTCGACCCCGCCGGGAACAATCCTGTGTATAACGCGGCCGTTTGGGTCCCCTACACGACGCCAGGCCCCATGCCGGCCGGCCTCACGTGCAATTGCAGCGACCTCTACACGGGCGGGTTCGTCGGATCGTACGCCCTGACCAAGCCCGACGGGTCGTTCACGATCAAAGGCGCGCCATCGTCGAAAACGGGCGGATCGGTCCCGATCGTCGTGCAAGTCGGCAAGTGGCGCTACCAGACCAAAATCAGCGCGACGTGCGGCACGGACAACAACGTTCCCGACAAGGCACTTCGACTCCCGCAAGGCCGATCCGGCACCAACGTGATGTTTCCGGGCGATCTTCCCAATATCGCGGTCTCCACCGGAAGCGCCGACACGCTCGAGTGCCTCCTCACGCGCGTGGGCGTCGACAAGCAGGAGTACGTCCCGGGGCCGGGCACGGCGGGGGGTGGACACGTCCACATTTATCAGGGGTCCCTTCCCACTTCGGCGCCGAACACATCGCCGCCGGCTCCGCAGTCGTCGATGGCGCTCTGGGACACGGTGCCGCACCTGACGCAATACGACGCCGTCCTTCTCTCGTGCGAAGGCGCCGCAACGGCGGGTACGCAGCCGCAGAATCTCTATGACTATGGCCAGGCCGGCGGGCGCGTCTTTGCCTCCCACTTCCATTACCAGTGGTTTCTGGGCCAGCCGTTTCCCAACTTCGGCATGTGGTACACGTCGCGCTCGAACAACCTGGCGACCGCGTACGGAACCATTCAGACCACATTGCCCAACGGAAATCCCTTCTACGAGGGGCAGGCGCTGCTCGCGTTCCTCCAGGCCACGAATGCCGTCGACGCGAACAACGAGCTCGTCGTGTACCAGGCGCGCCACAACGTCGACGTTCCTGTGACTACGCCGCAGAACGCGATTCCCTGGATCAATTTCGACACGCCGAAGTCGACCTTCTTGCCCAACACGGTGAATGATCCGCTGGTCTCCAGCGGGACGCTGAATTCGACGCTGTACTTCTCGTGGGACACGCAAGCCCCGGGAACCGAAACGGCGTGCGGGCGATTCGTGTACAGCGACCTTCACGTCGGCGGGAACTCCGGGGACTACCAGGAATCGCCCATGGCGAACGGCCCTCCGCCCGGCGGGGTTGTGCCGGCGGGATGCAATTCCGGCGCGCCGCTCTCGAATCAGGAGAAGGCCCTGGAGTTCATGCTCTTCGACCTGACGTCTTGCCTCGCTCCCCCCGGCGGCGGCGCAGACGGTGGGATCGGCATTCCGCAGTAGAGGTCGCCGGCAGGTCAGTGCGCGGCGGCGGTCGCCGGGGGCCGGCCCTCGGCCGACGTCGCCGCGCCGGATCGGCGCCGCTTGAGCTGCTCGAGCGCGAGGTAGACGACCGGGGTCGTATAGAGCGTGACGAGCTGCGACGCGAAGAGACCACCCACGATCGTGATTCCCAGCGGACGGCGCAGCTCGGAGCCCAGGCCATGGCCGAAGGCGAGCGGGAGCGCGCCGAACAGCGCCGCGCAGGTGGTCATCAAGATGGGACGAAAGCGCATGAGCGCCGCGCGCAGAATGGCGTCCTCCGGCTTGGCGCCATCGCTGCGCTGCGCGTCGAGCGCGAAGTCGACCATCAGTATCGCGTTCTTCTTGACGATTCCAATGAGCAGGAGAAGGCCCACGATCGCAATGATATCGAGCTGCGCGCCGAACAGCATCAACGCCACGAGCGCGCCGATTCCCGCCGACGGCAACGTGGACAAGATCGTCACCGGGTGGATGTAACTCTCGTAGAGCATTCCGAGTACCACGTAGACCGCGAGCAGGGCGGCGCCGACCAGCAGCGGCTCGCTCTTGAGCGACGCAGTAAATGCCTGCGCCGTGCCCTGAAAGTCGGCGTGGATGCTTGGCGGAAGGTGCAAGGCGAGCTCGGTCTGGTGAATCGCGTCGACCGCCTGCCCGAGCGAGGCGCCCTCCGTCAAGTTGAACGAGAGCGTAGTCGCGGGAAACTGCCCATTATGGTTGATGATGAGCGGCGTCATCGACAGCGACGTCTTGGCGATGGCTCGCAGCGGAACCGCGCCCCCGCTCGCGCTCTTCACGTAAATGCCGTCGAGTGAGTCCGGCGTCTGCCGGTACGGCTCCGCCGCTTCCATGACGACGTAGTACTCGTTCATCTGCGTGTACATCTTCGCCACGAGTCGTTGCCCGTAGGAGTCGTACAGTGCATCGTCGATCATCTGCGCGGTCACGCCGACGCGCGCGGCGGTGTCGCGGTCAATCTCGACGCTGACCTGCAGTCCCGAGTTCTGCTGATCGCTGTTCAGGTCTTTGAGCTGCGGGAGCTTGCGGAAGGCGTCGAGCATCTTCGGCGCCCAGGCTTGCAGCTCGGCGAGGTTCGCGTCCTCGATGGTGTACTGATACTGAGTCCGCGCCATTCGCCCGCCGACGTTCACCTCTTGTCGGGACTGCAGATACGTGGCGATCCCTTCGATCTTCGACAGCCTTCCTCGAAGCCGGGCGAGAACGTCGTCCGCGGTCGCCCTCCGCGGGGGCAGAGGTTTCAACGTGATGAAGGCCGACCCGGTATTGCCCGTTCCCATCCCGCCCGAACCGATGAACGCCACGTAGGAGTCGATATCCGGATCGCTGCTCAAGACCTTGTTCACCTGCGTCTGCAGGCGGAACATCTCCGGATAGGACGCGTCTTGCGCGGCCTGGGTCGAGCCCATGAGCAAGCCCGTGTCTTGCTGCGGAAATAGTCCCTTCGGAACGACGACGAATAGCGCCACGTTCGCCGCGACGGTCAGCAGCGTGACCAAGAGCATCGCCGCGCGGTGCGCGAGCGCCCAGCGCAGCCCGCGCTCGTAGAATGCCAGAGTCGCGTCGAACACCCTCTCCGAGGCGCGGTAGAGCCACCCGTGCGACGGGGGCTCGCGGCGGAGCATTCGCGAGCACATCATCGGCGTGAGCGTGAGCGACACGAGCGCCGACATCGCGACCGCCGCGCTCAACGTGACCGCAAACTCGCGGAATAGACGTCCGACGAGGCCGCCCATGAGCAGGATGGGCACGAAGACGGCGAGGAGGGACACAGTGATCGACACGATCGTGAAACCGATTTGCTTCGCGCCCTGGAAGGCAGCGTCGAGAGGCGAATGACCGTGCTCGATTGCGCGGGTGATATTTTCGGTGACGACGATGGCGTCGTCGACGACGAACCCCGTCGAGATGGTGAGCGCCATGAGCGAGAGATTGTCGATGCTGTAGTGCAAGAGATACATCGCGCCGAAGGTACCCAGCAGCGAAAGCGGCATCGCCACCGTCGGCACGACCGTCGTCCGCCAAGACCGCAAGAAGGCGAAGACCACGACGACGACGAGCGCGACGCTCAAGCACAGCGTCTTTTCGACGTCGGCGACCGAGGCGCGGATCGTCTGCGTGCGGTCGCTGCTCACTTCAATCTTGATCGCCGGCGAGATCGACGTCGCCAGCTCGGGCAGGAGCGCGAGCACCCGCCCGTTCGTCTCGATGATGTTCGCGTCCGGCTGCTTGCGGACGATGAGGAGCACCGCGCGCCGCCCGTCCGCCCAGCCCGCGACGCGATCGTTCTGAACGCTGTTGGACACCCGCGCCACGTCGCCTAGGCGCGCGGTCGTCTCCCCGCTCTGGGCGACGACGAGCGGTTCGTACCCACGCGCGTCGAAGACCTGATCGTTCGCTCCAATCGTCGAAGACTGGACTCTTCCGACGATGGTCCCCTTTGCCTCGTCCGCGGTCGTCGCCGAGAGCGCGTTGCGAACGTCGGCCGAGCTCACCCCCATGCCCGCGAGCGAGCTCGGGTCGAGCTGCACGCGTACCGCGGGCTGCTGGCCCCCGGCGACCGACACCTGACCGACGCCGTGCACCTGGGAAATCTTCTGCGCCAGGATGTTGTTCGCGGCGTCGAAGACCTGCGCGAGCGGCAGTGTGTCGCTGGTCAATGCGATGATGAGGGTCGGCGCGTCGGAAGGGTTGACCTTCCGATAAGTCGGCTTCAGCGGGAGCGTGGGGGGAAGCTCGCCCCCCGCCGCGGCGATCGCCGCCTGCACGTCGCGGGCGGCGGTGTCGACGTTGCGGTCCAGGTCGAACTGGAGCGTGAGGGAGGTCGCCCCGAGGGTGCTCATCGACGTCATCTCGGTCAGCCCCGCGATGCGCCCGAAGCGCCGCTCGAGCGGCGTCGCCACCGACGACGCCATCGTCTCCGGGCTCGCCCCCGGCAGGCTGGCGCTCACCTGAATCGTCGGGTAGTCGACCCGCGGAAGCGGCGCGACGGGCAGCTGGAAGAAGGCTGCGATCCCCGCGAGCATCACCGCCGCCGCGAGCAGCGACGTGGCCACCGGGCGCCGAATGAACGGCGCCGAGATGCTCACGCGGCCTCCGTCGCTACCCGCGCGCGTCCGCGCGAACGAGACAGCCACCGGCCCAGGCGGTCCATGTACAGGTAGACGACCGGCGTCGTGTAGAGAGTGAGGATTTGAGAGAAGAGCAATCCGCCCACGATCGTGATCCCGAGGGGTCGGCGGAGCTCCGACCCCATGCCGGTCCCGAGCGCGAGCGGCAGCCCTCCCAAGAGCGCCGCCAAGGTGGTCATCATGATGGGCCGAAACCTGAGGAGACACGCCTGGTGAATGGCCTCCTCGGGGCTCACCCGCTGGGTGCGCTCCGCTTCGAGCGCAAAGTCGATCATCATGATTGCGTTCTTTTTGACGATCCCGATGAGGAGGATGACCCCGATGAGCGCGATGACCCCGAAGTCCGTTCGGCCCACATAAAGCGCCAAGAGGGCACCGACACCCGCCGACGGCAAAGTGGAGATGATCGTGACCGGGTGGATGTAGCTCTCGTAGAGCACACCAAGGACGATATAAACGGTGACTATGGCCGCGGCGATGAGCAGCGGCTCGCTTGCCAGCGAGTCGTTGAACGCCTGGGCGGTCCCCACGAAGTCCGAATGCACGCTCGCCGGAGTGCCGATGCGCGTCTGCGCCGCTTGGATCGCTTTCACGGCGTCGCCCAGCGATTCGCCCGGAGCGAGGTTGAACGAAATGGTTACCGCCGGAAACTGCCCCTGATGGTTGACCGCCAGCGGCGCCGTGGTGGTCGCGCGGTGCACCATCGCGCTGAGCGGCGCGGGCACCCCATTGGCCGACCGCACGAAGATGTTATCGAGCGCGGCGGCGGTGCGGGCCATCTCCGGCTTGATCTCGAGAATGACGCGGTAGAGATTGAGCTGCGTGAAAATGATCGACACCTGGCGCTGGCCGAACGCGTCGTAAAGGGTGCTGTCGACCAACTGGGGCGAGATGCCGAGGCGCGACGCGGTGTCGCGGTCGATCGTCAGCGAGACCTGCAGTCCGGCCGTCTCTTCGTCGCTCGCGACGTCGCGCAACGTGCGCTCGTTCTTCAGCTCCGCGAGGAGGCGGGGCGCCCACGTTGCCAGCTCGTTCGGGTCGGCGTCCTCCAACGTGTATTGGTACTGCGTGCGGCTGACGCGGCTGTCGATCTGCAGGTCTTGCACCGACTGCAAGTAGAGCTGGATCCCGTCGACGGCGGCGACTCTGGGCTTCAGGCGCGCGATGATCTCGGCAGCGGTCGTCTTGCGCTGGTCGATCGGCTTTAGCGTGATCGACATTCGTCCGCTGTTGGTCGTCGGATTGGTACCGTCCGAGCCGATGTACGAGGCGACGGTCTGCACGTCGGGATCGGCGAGGATGACGTCGGCCAGAGCGCGCTGAAGCGACATCATCTTCGGGAAAGAGACGTCGGGAGCCGCCTCGGAGACACCGAGAATCATCCCGGTGTCCTGCTCGGGGAAAAAGCCTTTCGGCACCGCGATCGCCAGGACGACCGTCATCCCGAGGGTCGCGATCGTCACGACGAGGGTGGTCAGCTTGTGCCGCAACACGACGCGCAGCCCGCGGTCGTAGAGGGCGATCGTGCCTTCGAACGCGCGCTCCGACCATCGGTACAACGCGCTGCGGTCATGCCGCTCCGGCCGCAACAGATGGGCGCACATCATCGGCGTCAACGTGAGCGACAGGAGCGCGGAGACACCGATCGACACGGCGAGCGTGACCGCGAACTCCCGAAACAGGCGGCCGATGAGCCCACCCATGAAGAGAAGGGGGATGAGCACCGCAACGAGGGAGACCGTGAGCGACACGATCGTGAAGCCGATCTGCCCGGCTCCCTTCAGCGCCGCTTCGAACGGCCTCTCGCCCGCCTCGATATAGCGAGCGATGTTCTCGATCATGACGATCGCGTCGTCGACGACGAAGCCCGTCGCGACGGTCAGCGCCATCAGCGACAGGTTGTTCAGGCTGTAGCCGGCCAGGTACATCACGCCGAACGTGCCGATGAGCGACAGCGGGACGGTGATGCTCGGAATCAACGTGGCGCGCACGTTGCGTAGAAAGACGAAGATCACGGCCACGACGAGGCCGACGGTGATCACCAGCGTCCGCTCGACGTCAGCCACCGAGGCCCGCACCGTCTCCGTGCGATCGCTGAGAATCTTCACGTCGATGCCTTGGGGCAGCGACGCCTGGAGCTGCGGGAGCAGGGCCTTCACCCGATCGGCCACCTGGATGACGTTGGCGCCCGGTTGGCGCTGGACGTTCAAGATGATCGCCCGCTTGTCGTTCGCCCAGCCCGCGAGCTGGTCGTTCTCGACTCCGTCGATGACGTTCGCCACGTCGGCGAGGCGAATGGGGGATCCGTTGGCATACGCGATGACGAGCGGCTTGAACCCTTCGGCTCGATAGAGCTGATCGTTGGTCTGTAGCGCGTAGTCCTGTCTCGGGCCGTCGATGTTCCCCTTGGGCTGATTGATGTTGGCGGCCACGAGCGCCGCGCGCACGTCTTCCAGAGTGAGGCCGGCACCCGCCAGCGACTGGGGGTCTACCTGGACGCGGACTGCCGGCTTCTGGCCGCCGTTGATGGTCACGAGTCCCACCCCCGACACTTGCGAGATCTTCTGCGCCAGGATCGAGTCGGCGAAGTCGTCTACTTGGTCGAGCGGAAGGACGTCCGAGCTGATGGCAATCGTCAGGATCGGCTGGTCCGCCGGGTTGCTCTTCGAATACGTCGGCGGCGTCGGAAGCTGGGCGGGCAGCAGGCTCGACGCGGCGTTGATCGCCGCTTGCACGTCCTGCTGGGCGGCGTCGATGCTGCGGTCGAGATCGAACTGAAGAGTGACCTGCGAGTAGCCGAAGCTCGAGACGCTGGTCATCTGCGTCAGCGACGGCATCTGCCCGAACTGGCGTTCGAGGGGCGTCGTCACCGCCGAAGACATCGTCTCGGCGCTTCCACCGGGCAGGTACGTGGAGACGACGATGGTCGGGTAGTCGACCTGCGGGAGCGCCGACACCGGAAGCTGCGTGAACGCCGCCAGACCGACCAGAAGCAGACCCACCATGAGGAGCGTCGTTGCGACCGGCCGCCGAATGAACGGCTCGGACACTCCGCCACTCATGGTCTGTCCCCGGGCGCGCCGGGCACGTTTCCCTGCGGCGCGCCTTCGCCCCCACCCGGTTTCGCGCTCGGCGCCGGCTTGGCCGAGACGCGCGCCCCCGGACGTAGCTGCGCCTGTCCGTCCGTGACCACCTGCTCGCCCAGCGCGAGGCCCTTGGTGACGATCGCGGTCTCTCCCTGAATCGCGTCCACGGTGACCGGCCGCACCACGGCCGTCGAGTCGCTTCCGACGACGTACGCGAACGTCCCTTGCGGTCCGTGCTGCACCACGGCCGCCGGCGCGACGATGGCGTTCTTGCGTGTCGCGAGGCGAAGGCGCGCCTTTACGAACTGGTTCGGCCAGAGAAGTCCCTGCGGATTGGGAAAGATCGCCTTCAAGCGAATGGTCGCCGTGGCCTGGTTGATCTCGTTGTCGATCACGGCGAGCTTGCCCTGGCCAATCGCCTTGTCGCCGTTGCGGCTCATCGCCTCTACGGTGAGGTCGCCCTTGGCCATCGCGTCGTGAACGGCCGCGAGATCGTCCTCTGGGAGGGTGAAGAAGACGGCGATCGGGTCGAGCTGCGCGACGACCACCAGGCCGGTTGCGTCCGCGGCGTGCACCACATTGCCCGGATCGACCAGGCGCACGCCGGTCACGCCGTCGATCGGAGAGACGATTCGCGCGTAGTCGAGGTTCAGCTTCGCACTGTCAATTTGCGCTTGGTCCGCCTGAACCTGCGCTTCGAGCTGAGCGACGCTCGCTTGCTGATCGGTCATCTGCTGGACCGCGATGAGGTTCTGCTGGACGAGCGTTTTGTAGCGATCGAGGTTGACGCGCGCGTTCTTCAGGTTCGCCATGTCGCGCGCGTAGGCGGCCTGCGCCGATGCGAGCTGGATCGCGAACGGGCGCGGGTCGATCTGCGCCAGCACCTCGCCCTTCTTGACGTGTTGCCCCTCGGTGAACAGAACTTTGTCGATGCGACCATCGACCTGGGTCTTCACCGTGACGGTGTAGAACGCCGCGACGTTGCCGAGCCCTTCGAGCCAGACCGGAACGTCGCGCTGCGTGACCTGGGCGGTGAGCACGGAGGTCACCCGATTGTTGGCGGCGCTCGCCGCCGCGGCGGCCGTGGCTTGGGCGGCGTGCTGCCGCGCCGAAAGTGCCCAGGCGGTGGCACCGACGACCGCCACGAGAAGGACGAGAAGGACGACGCGAGTCACGGGGAAACGGCGGTGTGCCCCCGGCGAGAGGGGAGGGGTCGTGGCCATCGGGTCGTCGTGCATCATGTTCGCCCCAATGCGGCCAGAAGTTGCGCGCGTGCGGCGGACAGCGCGTAGCGTGACTCCACCAGCTGTGCGGCAGCCGACGTGTACACCACTTGCGCGTCGGTGAGCTCGATGATGTTTCCGACGCCTGTCGCGAATCGCTGCTCGGCCAGGCGCAGCTGCTCGTGCGCGTTGGTCGCGGCATCTTGGGCGGCACCAATCGTGGCCTTCGCCGCTCGCACGGCGAGCCGCGATGTGTCGACGTCCAGCCGCACCTGGAGCTCTTCGAGGCTGCGTTGGGCGCCAATGCTGTCGAGCGCGGCTTCGGCCTGATGCACTTGCCCCGTGGTCAGGCCGCCTTGAAAGACCGCCCATGTCGCGACGAGTCCGGCGCTCCAGTTGGGCACGAGCGTGTCGAGCGCGGTGCCTTGCTCGGTCGCGCCGGCCGCCGCGGATAGCGCCGGCCCGTAGCCTGCCTTCGCCGAGCTCAGGGACTGGGCCTGCGCGTCGATCTGCTTGTGCAACGTCGCCAGTTCCGGCCGGGCGGCCAGGGCCTTGTCGACGAGCGTTTGGAGCGGCTGATCCTCGTCGTCCACGCGCGCGATCTCCTCGTCTCCGACGTCGTAATCGGTGCCTCCGACGAAGCCGGCTGCTTGGTTGAGCTGCGCCTTCGCCGTTTCGTAGTTGTTCTGCGAGTTGATCAGCTGCACTCGGGCGTTGGCCACCGCGGCGCGCTGCGTCGCCAGTGCGATGGGGGCCTGCGTCCCGACCGTGACGTACGCTTCAACCTGCGTCAGGTGCTTGTTCTGGTCGTCGAGCGTTTCGCGCGCCACGTCGACGAGCTCTTTCATCGCGCGGGCATTGAAGTACGTGCGGCGGACCGCGTAGATGACCTGCAGCCGCGTGGTCTGCTCCTGATAGCGCTGCGCGTCCACAGACGAGCGCGCGGACTTGTACCGCTCGTAGGTCTGGCCGAAGTCGTAGATCAGCTGCCCTGCCGTGACGCCGAAGTTCCAGTAGTCGAACGACCGGCCGAGGTTCCACCCGGTCGTGCCCGGGGAAACGACGCCTGGCCGCACGACGAAGTTACCGGTCTCTCGCGTGTACGCCGCCGTTCCCGTCACTTGCGGCAAGAGCGGCGAACGGACCTGCTCGGCCTGGCCCTCCGCGACTCTCGTGGCCGCGCGCGCCACCAGAAGCTGCGGCTGGTGTTCGACCGCCGCGCGCTCGACCTCGTCGAGTTGGAGCGTGCGCCCGGGCCGCGCCTCTGCGGTCTCTTGGGCATGGGCGACCGATCCGAGGCCGGGCGCGAGCGCCCCGAGCGCGGCGAGCGCAAGCGCAAAGGCGGGTCTCCGCATCGTCTCTTCTCCCTCTAAGATGCAGCGGTTGCTCACGGTGCTCCTCGCCAAGTGACGAGCGGTTGCTTTCCGCCGACGAGACACACTTCTCTTCCGACGGGTGGCGACGCACGAGAAGCGCGGGCATTGTACGATTCATTCGCAATGGCCGCATCCACGGTTTTGGCGCTCGCGGCGCCGGGTGAGCGCGAGGTTTCTTCGGCAACCGATCCGCAGCACGGGGGGGAGCGCGACTCCGCTCTTCCGCTCGCCAAGCTCCGTCCTCGCCGCGCCCTCGGGATCACGGTCGTGTGTGGCGTGATGTTGCTCCAACTGGCCACCGAAGTCGTGGCCGGCCGCGAGAGCGCGCGCATCCTCGCCCGCATCGTCTTCATGGTCCTCGAGCTGCCGATGTTGATGGTGGCTCTCTCCGCCGCATTCGCTTGGTCGATCCATCGGCGGATGACCGCGGCGCGGGGCCTCGCCACCGGGATCGCGATTGCGACCGGAATCGGCGGCGTCTTCGGGTTGCTCTACGGCCTTGCCGCGCTGCACATTCCCGCGCTGCGCCTGCACTTCCCGGGCGGGGTGAGCTTCCCCCGGTCCGCCCTCTTCGGCGTGCTCAATGCGCAGCTCTATTTTGGCGTGTGGGCGCTCGCGTTCGTCTACCCGTTCGCCGTCGAGAGCGCGCGCGTTCGAGCGCTCGAAGCCCAGCAGCTGCGAAGCCGGAACGAGGTCGCACGGCTGCGCGCGCATCTCGAGCCGCACTTCTTGCTCAACACGCTGAACGCCATCGCGGGCCTCGTCACCGAAGAGCCGCGCGAAGCGAGGCGGCTGCTCGTGTGCCTCGGCGACTTGCTGCGCGACGCCCTGCAAGACCCCAGCGAGCTCCAGCCGCTCGACACCCAGATCGCGTGGCTTCGCCGGTACGGCGAGATCCTCGAAGCGCGCCACCGCGGGTTTCTGCGCTTTCGCTGGGATGTGGCGCCGGACTGCGGAGAGGCGCTGCTCCCGCGCCTCTTGCTCCAGCCGCTCGTGGAGAACGCGGTCAAGCACGGAGCCCTCCGCCGTGGTGACCGGGCGGGTGAGGTCGTCGTGCGCGCGTCGACGCGGGACGACGGAACGCTCGTGTGCGTCATCGAAGACAACGGCCCGGGAATGCCTGACGCGGACGTGCGCGCGGGCGCGTTCGGTCTGCAGTCCGTTCGGCGGCGGCTCGAGCTCGAGACGCCTCGTCCGTCGTCGCTGACCCTGGTGTCCTCGCCGGCGGGCACGCGATCGATCGTCGAGATCGCGCGCTCGCGGCAGGGAGGATGACGTGCCGCTGACGTCGGGGCTTCCCCTTCGCACCCTCGTCGTCGAAGACGAGTGGCCCGCGCGCAACTACTTGGTCGAGCTCCTCGAGTCCTCGGGCCTGGCCGAGGTCGTCGGGGCGGTCGGAGGAATCGACGAAGCGAAACAAGCCCTGGGCAGCGACGTGCCGGGCGTGCGGGTCGACGTGGCGTTCGTCGACGTGCAGCTCGATGGCGCGACCAGCGGGGAGACGGGGCTCTCGATGGTGCGCTCGATGGCGGGCGCGGACGGTGCGCCGATGTTCGTCTTGGCGACCGCGTACGACAAGCACGCGCTCGAAGCGTTCGAGCTGGGCGTGGTGGATTATCTTCTCAAGCCGTTCAGCGAGGAGCGGGTCACGCAGTGCCTGAAGCGCCTGGCGCAGCGGCGCTCCCGCATGGCCGCATCGTCGGTCGGTCCTCCACGGATCGTCGCGCGCAGAAAGCGCAGCCTGGTCTTCCTCGAGCCGCAAGAGATCTGGGCTTTCGAGGCGGCCGATCGCCTCACGTTCGTGCACACGCTGCACGGCACGTTCGACATCGACCTCTCGCTGGCTGCGGTCGAAGGCTCGTTCGGCCGGGCGTTCGTGCGGGTGCATCGCAACTGGCTGGTCAATGGCACGCACATCAAAGAGTTCGAGCGCGATGGGCACGAGACGAAGCTCTTCGTGGGCGCGGGTGTGGCGGACGCGGGACGCGGCGTGCACGTCCCAGTGGCCAGGGAGCGGGCAGGGGCGCTCCGCGAGATGCTGTTGATGAATGCGACAGGCTTGAGACGGCCGTAGAAGTCGCTCGACGGGAGCGCAGCGAGTGACACACTCGTTGCCATGCGCGGGCTGGGCTTGCGGTGGGTCGTCGTCGCTTTGGCCATGCATGGCCTCGTCGTCGCGCTCCTCCTCCTCTTGGCGCCGGTGCGTCGCGAGCACGACCTCAGCACGCTTCCTCCGCGCGCGCCCGATTCGCTCGATCTCGAGCCCTCCGAGCCTCTGGCCGAGCCAGGTCCGGCCATCGCGAGCGCAGCGGCCGCTCGCCTCGCGACAACGCCCGCCGCGAGCCGAGCTCCGTTCCGCGGCGCTCCGCCGGATGCGGCCGGCGAGTCGCCTGCACCTTCGGCCAGCGGGTCGGCCGCGTTCGATCGGCCGCTCGATCTCTCCGCGGCGGCGCTGGGCCTCGACGGCCGGAACCCCTTCCTGGCCGGCCTCCCGGGCGCGCCGGACAAGGCGCCGTCGGCAGGTTCGCGCGAGCGCAACGAAGCGCCCGGGATGCAGCAGTCCGTTCGCGATGTGTTGCAGGAGCACGATCGCCAGCTTGGTCTCGGAGCGGGTGGGCCGATCGTCGGCCTTGCCGAAGACGTGGCCCGCGCGAGCGCCACCCCGTGGAACTCGCGGGCGACGTTCGAAGTGGTCGCCGACGCCCGCGGAGTGGTCACGGCGGTGCGCCTGGTCGACGCGAGCGAGGCCTGGGGCGACTGGGAGCGGGTGGTTGCCGATCTGCGGGACGCTCTTCGGCGGGTGGTCCTTCGCGTACCCGCGGGGGCAGCCGGCGTTCAGGCCACGCTCGAAGTGATGTCGCGCTTTCAGCTGCCGAGCGGACACGATCCGGTGACCGAAGTGAACATCCTCGGTGTGCCCGTGAAGAAGGCGCCGCCCACGGCGAAGCAGCCAATGCACGTCGACATCCTGAAACCCCAGATCTCCATGGTCGATGTGGCTCGATCGCCCGACTTGAACGCGCCGATCAAGCTCCCGGAGAAGCAGCTGGTGATCGGCGTGACCATCCTCGGCCTGGCGGTGGACCCTACGGACCTCACGCCGCGCCCGTTGCGTGTCGTGCACGCGCGCGTCACGCGCGAGCACGTGCTCTAGTGGATTCCGAGGCGCTCCCTGGAGAAGGGCCGTGAAATAGCCGGAATGCGGGCAACTTGGCGGCGTGGCGACGGCCGCGCTAGTCGGACACTCACCCCAGTCAAGGAGAGTCGACATGATCCGCAAGAGCACGGCAGTCTGGCAAGGGGATGGTCTTCACGGAAGCGGCGCCCTGGTCACCCAGAGTGGGGCGCTTCGGGATCAACCGTACTCGTTCAAGACGCGCTTCCAGAGCGAGGACGGCAAGGCGGGGACGAACCCGGAGGAGCTGCTCGGCGCGGCCCACGCCGGCTGCTTCGCCATGGCCCTTTCGTTTGCGCTGACCGACGCCGGGCACCCGCCCACGGAGCTGCGCGTCACGGCCGCGGTCGACATCTCGAAAGTCGACGACGGCTTCGCGATCAAGTCGATCGTGCTCGAGCTCGAGGGGCGCGTGACGGGCGTCGATGCCCAGGCGTTCCAGGCCTTCGCCGAGAAGGCGAAGAAGGGCTGTCCGGTGTCCAAGGCCCTCGCAGCGACCCCCATCACACTGACGGCGAAGCTGCTCTGAGTCGCGACCATCGTGCAACCGCGTGGGGCCTGGTCGGGTTGGTCGATCGCGGCTTCTTGCCTTGCTTTCTGCGCGACGGGTCGCGTGCGATTGGCCGGCGCGCGTCGAGCTCGGGCGCGGCGCTCCGCGTGAACGACTTTTGTCTCAACAATTCGTCCGCCGCCGTGTTCTTAGGGTTGCGATGCCCGCCCCTCGCTTGGTGCGACTCGCGTCTGGCTCTCTCCCGGAGCGCGACGACGACGAACTGATGGCACTTGCGCAAGCGGGCGTGCGGGAGGCGTTCGCTGTCCTCGTCGAGCGCCACGCCGCCCGTCTCGTCCGCGCGTGCTCCGCTTTCGTCCACGACCCCGCGGCTGGCGCCGAGCTCGCGCAGGAGACATGGGTGACCATCTGGGCGCAGCGGTCGCAATATCGCCCCGAGGGCAAGTTCATCGTCTGGTTGATCACGGCGGCGCGCAACCGATGTCGCAACCACGTGCGGCGGCACGGCATCGCGCGGCGTCACGCCGAGCGGGAGGCGACCGGCGAGCCGCCGTCGGCCGACCAGATCGACCGCCTCTTGCTCGAAGAGAGAAGGCACCGCGTGCGCGACGCGCTCGCACGCCTCCCCGACACCATGCGCGAGGCGCTGGTCCTCCGCTACGCCGAAGAACTTCGCTACGACGAAATGGCCGAGGTCTTGCGGGTCGGCGAGTCGACGATTCGCTCTCGAGTTCACCACGGCTTGCGACGCCTGCGCGCCCTCCTGGAGAAACACCGATGATGCTTTGCCCAACCGACCACGACCTGGCCCGCTTGGTCGACGGTGCCCTCTCGTGGGAAGAGACCGAACGCTCTCGCGAGCACCTTGCCCGCTGTGCGCACTGCCGCGATCGCGAAGACGCGCTGCGGATGTTGATCGATGACGTCAAGGCGGCAGTTCCCGCGCCCGTCGACGTCCGCGCCCATGCGCGCGCTGTGATGGGTCGGCTGGATCGGCCGCTCGTCGAAGGGGCCCACCCGCCGCGCGCGTGGTGGTGGATGACAGCGACCGCCGCGGCCGTTCTCCTCGTGGTGGGCTATCGCGGCTTGCACCAGCGGTCTGCGACCGACGCCTGGCAAGCGCGCGGAGGGCACGTCGCGCCCGCGATCGGACGGGATGTGGGCGTGCAGCCGTACGCGGTCCAAGGAGGGCTTCAGCCGCTCGAGTCCGGGTCGACGATCGACGCCGCGACGCCCCTTACGGCCGGCTTCCGAAACTTGGGCCAGACGCCCGCGTTCCTCCTTCTCTTCGCGGTCGATGCCCACCGCGTCGTGCACTGGATCTCGCCGAGCTACACGCGGCCCGAGGAAGACCCGGTCTCCACGAGGCTGCCGGTTTCGACGAGCGAGCGGGTCCTCGACGAGACCGTGGTGCTCGAGGACGTGAGCCCGGGCCCGCTCCGGGTCATTGCGGTGATCACGTCGTCGCCCGCGCACGTGTCCGACGTCGAGTCGCTGGCCGGAACCGACCTGAGCGCCAGTCGTTTGACGAGCGGCCTTCCCGGCGCAGAAGTCCGAGAGACGACCGTCGACGTGCGCGATGCCCGAGGTGCGCGGTGACCGCCCGAATGTTCCTATTCTCGTTTCTCGCGCTCCTCGTCCCGACGATGGCGGCACCCACGAGCGGCGCGGCGGCTCCCGCGCGCCGCGCTGCGTTCGCCGTCGTCATCGGCAACAACCGGAGCCTCGGCAGCCGCCGTCCCGATCTTCACTACGCGGACGACGACGCGGCGAAGTACTTCGCCATCCTACAGACCGTCGCGCCCGACAACGTCTCGCTGCTCGCCGATTTCGACGCTGACACGGCGCGCCTCTTTCCCGAAGCGCACGCCCGGGCCGTCGCTCCGACCCGGGCGGAGCTGCTGCGGGTGGGCCGGGAGCTGGCCGCTCGCGTGCAAGCCGCGGCGGACGCCGGGAGCGAGACCGACGTCTACTTCGTGTTCGCGGGTCACGGCGACGTGGATCAGGGGGTCGGATTCGTCGACCTCGCGGACGCGCGCTTCACTTCTCTCGATCTCGAGCAATGGCTGCGCGCGATCCCGTTTTCGCGCGCGCACGTCATCCTCGACAGCTGCAACTCGTTCTTCATGTTCGGAGCGCGAAAGCCTGGCGGCCGCTACTACGCGACTCCCGAGGACGCGCTCCGGTCCCTCGCGGCGCGGCTGCCGAACGTGGGCGTGTTTCTCTCCACGAGCGCAGAGGGAGAGTCCTTCGAGTGGTCCGAGATCCAATCCGGTGTCTTCAGCCACGTCGTGCGCTCCGGGTTGCTCGGCGCCGCCGACGCGGACGGCGACGGGAACGTGACCTACGTCGAGCTCGCGGCGTTCGTCGCGACCGCCACGGCGGACGTCCCGAATCCCAACATGCGTCCGCACGTATTTTCGCGCGGACCGGGGGGACGCGACGATCAAGCGATCCTCGCGGGGCGCGGCCGCACGGGAGCGCACACGTTCCGGCTCACCGACGCTGCGCCGATGCGCGTTCGACTGCGCGACCGAGAGTCGCTGCCCTTGCTCGACGCCAACGAGGAGGCGGGTCTCCCGTTGGCCCTCACTCTCCCTGACGCGTGGACGGAGGGCGCGGTGATCGAGCGGGCGGGGTCCAGTCCGGCGGGGTCGTCGCTCGACGTGTACGCGGTCCCCGCATCGGCGACGGATGGGGCGCTCGCGTCGCTTCCGCGGATCACCGCGCGAGGCGCCGCGCGAGGACCGGCGGAGATCTTCCAGAAGCTCTTCACGCGGCCATTCGGGCCGCGTGCTCTCGCCTCGTACGTTGCGGAGAAAGGCGCCGCGGCTCCCCCCGTGTACGGCGTCTCGAGCGAAGACGCGGAGCGCATGGACCTTCTCCTCGGCCAGATCGAGAGCGCGGAGCACGGCCAGCGACTGCTGAGCGGCACGGCTTTTCTCGGCGTGGGCACGCTCTACGGCGCGCTCGCCGCGTCCGTGTTTGCGTTCGACCACAGCGACTCCGCGACCACGAAGCGATCGGCCGACACGTTTGCGGCGATCTTGGCCGGGCTCAGCGCGCTGCCGCTGGGGGTTGGCGTCTATACGCTCGCGCGACCGTGGGCGGGTGAGCGGTTGGCTGGGGACTATCGTGCGGCGCTGCGCAACGGGGACTACGCCCGCGCATTTGCTGTGGCCAACGAGCGGCTGGAGGAGCTCGCCGCCGCCGAGACACGGCAGCGGTGGATCCGGGGCATCGCCGGGGGCGTCGTGGTTCTCGGCTCGGCCGCTGTGATCGTCGCCAACGAGCTCTCGGAGGCGAGCGCCGCCTCCCGCCTGGACACCCGCGCCTTCGGCGGCCTCGGCGTCGTGCTGGGCGTCACGGGAATCGCGCAGGCGGTTTTCATCGAGTCACCGATCGCGCGCCTGACGACGGTCTGGCGGCGGGATCCGAGCCTCATCCACATCCAGCCAACGGTGACTCCGATGCAGGGCGGCGCCACAATTGGCCTGGTGGGAAGTTTTTAGAGCGTGCTGCAACCGGACGGCAAGCGGAGGTTCGAGGTCAACACGCTCTACGGATCGATTACACTTGGGCAGCGTGACCGCCCCGAATCGGCCGGAGTTTCAAGGCATCGACCACGTCCAGATCGCGGCGCCGCCCGGGTGCGAAGCCGAAGCGCGCCGCTTCTTTGGCGGGCTGCTCGGCCTGCCGGAGCTGGTGAAGCCGGCCGCGCTGGCCGTACGCGGCGGCGCGTGGTTTCAATGCGGCGCGCAGCAGATCCACGTCGGGGCCGAGAACGACTTTCGGCCGGCGAAGAAGGCCCACACGGCGCTGCGTCTCGCGGACGAGGCCGCGCTCGATGCCCTCAAAGAGCGCCTCACGCGAAGCGGCGTGCCCATACGGTCTGGCGAGGAGCTCAGCGACACGGCGCGGTTCTTCGCGGAGGACCCGTGGGGCAATCGGTTGGAGCTCGTCGCGGCCAAGGCAGCGCGTTAGCCGCTCGCGGGAAGTCGAAGCACCGCTTGACCCAGGACGCATGTCACGGGCGGCGCGTCGCGCTCGCCCGCGGCGACCGCGTCGAGCTCTTCGGTCATCGACGCAATGGACCGAGCGTCGAACGCGGACACCGCGAACGGGTCGCCGCCCCACGTGCGCACGTTCATCGCGTGCAGCTGCGCCATCCACCGCGCTTCGATCGCGACCGATGTCCGCTCGAAATGAGCGACGGTCCACGGAGTCGCGTCGGCGACCCTGTCGAGGTTCCATCCCACGAACGTGTCTTGTCCGTAGTGCCGCTGCATCGCGCGCACGCATGCGTAGTACTTCGCGAAGACCGTATCGGGCGAATCGAGGGCACCGGTCTCTTCGAGCACCAGCCGACCCTCTGGACGAACGCAGCCCGCGCACGCCAGGAGCACGGCCTTGGGGTTCGCCAGGTGCGCCAGCAGGTGGCGCGCATAGCCGAAGTCGATCCCACACACCGGGAACGGCGCTCGAGTGAGGTCGTGCACTTCGAATGAGAGAGGGGGGCCGAGACGGGCGCGCGCTCGCTCGATCAGCTTCTGCGACGCATCGATGCCCCATGTCTCGCGCGCGCCCGTGGTCGTGTGCACGAGCTCCGTCGAATGCCCGGGCCCGCACCCCAGGTCGAGGGCCCGGTCCACAGACGCGTCCGACACATTCCTCAGGAGCCGGCGGCTGCTCGGCTCGAAGACGGTCGCGAGAAGCGCGAGGCGTGCCGCGGCTCGATCGTTGTCCCCGAAGGTGTAGTGGTTGCTCATCGTCGTCGGCGGCTCGATCGGCGCCCCGACGACGCTGCCCGCGTTCGAAGGAGGCGACCCGGTCGGCCGCCTCCTCCCTTCTCAGGTCGAAACCGGCGCTCGAGCGAAGCCGCGCCACCAGGAGCGGTGGATTCGGACATTGTGCACGCGTTGGCCGGAAGTCATGCTTGCGCGATCGTAGGACGCGGGGCTGCGAAACGCCAGGAGCGTGGCGACCCCGGATTGCCGGTCCTATGGTCAGCGACATGATCCTCTACGGATTCTGGCGCAGCAGCGCGACGTGGCGTGTTCGCATCGCGCTCGCGCACAAGGGTCTCGAATACGAGCTTCGTCCCGTGAACCTGCGGCGAACGGGCGGCGGCGACCAGCATCGACCGGAGTACTGCGCGAAGAACCCTCTCGGGCAGGTGCCGCTCCTCGAGCTGAGCGACGATGGGCAGGAGGTTCGCCTCGCCCAGTCGCTCGCCATCGTGGAGTATCTGGAAGAGCGCTGGCCGAGCCCCGCGCTGCTGCCGCCCGATCGGCCCGGAAGGGCTCGAGCGCGTCAGATCGCCGAGATGATCAACTCCGGCATCCAGCCGCTCCAGAACACCGGCGTGCTCGAGCACGTGCGCGAGCTCGGTCTCGACGACGCGGAGTGGGTGCGCCGCTGGGTGCCGCGCGGTCTCGCGGCGGTCGAAGCGGTCGTCGCGGACGGGGCCGGCCGCTACTGCGTCGGCGACGCCGTGACGGTCGCGGACGTATGCCTGGTTCCGCAGATCGAGTTCGCCCGGCGGGTTGGCATCGATCTCGCGCCGTATCCGACGCTCTTTCGCATCGCAGGGACGTGCGCGGGCCTGGATGCCTTCCAGCGCGCCCACGCCGATCGGCAGCCCGACGCGGAGCGAAGCTAGCCTATGGCAAGAGTTTCGTCGTAGACGTGGCCGACGCCGCTTCCATCGACCCGCCCGGCGACGAGCGCTCCCGGCGAGCTTGCCGAGGGGGCGTATTGTCTTCGGCATCCGACCCACGCGGATCGTTCGGATTCAAGTCTCTCGCCCGAGAGAGCGGCTTCGCCAGCGGCGAGCGGATGCGCCGAGCGTTCGAGCGAGAGCTCGGCGTCCGCCCGCGCGACGTCCGGCCGCCCGTCGGCGCGCGAAGTGCCGCGTGACTCGTGCGCGCCCGCAGGCCGCCGGGAACCCGAAAGCGTTTTTTGCGGTTGTTTCCTGATGCGCATACGCAAATCGTCGACCGGCCTAAACTCGCGCCCGTCGGTGGCCGTTCAGCCCGAGGTTGGTTTGAGGCGATCGCCGGCTTCGGCTGGCGAGCTGGGGGCGTGCCATGTCGGACCCAATCCGAGCGTTCCACCATCGTGGCAGAGTCGTTGCAAAACTCTTGGGGATAGGCGGGCTGCTGTTGCCTGCGGTCGCGGGGACTACATCGGCGGGATGTAGTCTGGCGTTCAATCTGGACGACCTGCGCAACGCGACCGGGCCGGTCGATGACGCGTCGTCCGGCGCTCCCCCTGCCGTGTTCGAGACACAACTGTCGGCCACCGACGCGGGTGACTCCGCGGATTCCGCATTCCGCGGGCCGGACGGGGCCGCGCCGCCACCGGCCGGTGATGCCTCCGACCCCAGTCCGCAACCGAGCGGCACCGACGACTCGCACCCGCCCGCACTCGGGACCCTGACGGAGGCCGGGCCAGGCGCGCTAGGGACGCCGATGAGCCGACCCGACGCGTCCGACGCCCGCGATGCGACGACCGCGACGATGGCGCCCGACGCGGGCGCGAGCACGAAAGAAGCCGTACCGGACGCGGGCACGGACGCCAAGATGGACGCGGACGCCGGCGTTGCCGCGAACGACGCGGGCACGTGGTGCGCGGCCCACAGGACCGCGACCACGGTCGACTGTTACGACTTCGACGAAGGCCAGCCCGCCCTGTTCGGCTTTGCCACCCACTACTTCACGGGGAACTACACGAGCGTGATCTCCACGGACTTCGCGCCGGGGTCCTCGCCTAGCGCACTGCTCGTGTCCACGCCGTCCCTTTTCGTCGGGGCGCAGCCCGCGTACGAGCAGCTCGGCAACATGCTGTCGTTCCACCCCAAAGTGGAGGTGAGCTTCGCGGTGAAGGTCGTCGGTTACGACGCGAACGCGCCGGACGTCAGCCTCTTTCGCATCGCCTACCCGAACAGCGCTTGGGGGGTGGATTTCGATCTGCTGCAGGGCGGCGCCGGCTTCATCGAGACGACCGGACTGCTCTTCGGCGGGAAGCGGTCGACCTATCCCGCCGCGCCGCCGTCGCCGATCGACGCATGGAACACCGTCGACTGCGTGTTCGATTTCGTGAACCACACCGTGTCGCTCTCGTACAACGGCGTCGCCGTCCTGAGCGGCCAGCCGATCATGAATCCGGATCAAATCGGCCCGATCGGCCCGAACATTTTCAGCGACATGGGCCTCAACTACCTGGGCGCGCCCGCCAAGCCGATGCTCCTCTATTACGACGACATTCTTCTCACGACACCGCCGTAGCCTCCGAGGACCCAGGGGGCGCTTCTACCGCTTGCGTTTCGGCGTCGAGGCCGGCGACGGTTCGAGCGGAACGAGCGGCTCGGCGGGCGCGCTCGCCGTGGGCAGCACGACGGTTCCCGGCGTCAGCGCGGTCGGTGCGCCGCTCGCGGCATCGGAGGGTGGGAGGTCGAGCGCCGAGGGTCCCGTCGTTGCGTTCCTCTTGCCCCGACGCTCCGCGAACTCGGCGAACAGCACCCCGAAGAGGAGCACGGCCGCTCCCGCCGCGAGCACGAGCCCGAGAATCAACAGAGCGCCGGGCCGCCGGCGGGGCCGTACGGGGCGCGTCGAGCGGGGCGGCGGGGTTGGTTCGAGGGGTCGCGCCAGCGCGACGGGCGCCTGATTCATCGTGAGCGGCGCCGCCGAACCAGCCGTCTGCGTCGTGCTCGTTTGTGCGAGGGTCGGCTTGACCGACGTTTCCGGTGCAACGGCCGCCTCTCGGGAGCGGAGCACGACGACCGTGATGTTGTCGTGGCCGCCGCGCGCGTTCGCGAGATCGACCAGCCGGCCCACGGCCTGGCCTGCAGGTTCGCCTCCCACGATCGCGAGAATCTCGAAGTCTTCGACGAGGTCGTTCAACCCGTCCGTGCAAAGCACGAAGGCGTCGCCGGTGACCTGGTGAACCGGCTGGGGCCTCAACTCGACATTGACGTCAGGCGCCATCCCGAGCGCGCGCGTGATGCGATTCGCTTCCGGGTGGTGGGATGCCTGCTGCGGGGTCAGAAGGCCGCGATCGACCAGCTCCTGCACGATCGAATGGTCGCGCGTCAGGCGGAAGATCTGTCCTTCGTGCACGAGATACGCTCGGCTGTCGCCGACGTGCGCGATCTCCGTTCCGTGCGGATGCAGGAGCACGGCGACGACCGTCGACCCGGGTCGGCCTGCGGCCACTTCGCTCGTGCGCATGAAGTGAACCCGCTCGCTCGCTTCTTCGATGGCGGATCGCAGGACTTGCGCCGGCGGCGAGTCGTCCGAGGCGCGCTCGAATGCTTCGAAGATCGTCGCCAGCGCGAGCTCCGCCGCCTCGCGGCCTGCGGCGTGGCCCCCCATTCCGTCGCACACGACGCAGAGGTGTCCGAAGCGCGTCTGCCGATAACCGCACGCGTCTTCGTTCGCTTGCTTCTCCGGATCGCGGCCGGGGTCCGACCGCTCGGCGTATTCGACCGCCGGAAGGTCTGGCGCTCGCTGCATGCTCGCCCGCTCACGCCTCGAGCTGCACGGTGAACTCGACCGGCCCGAAGCGAAGCGGGGCCCCCGCGGGGATGGGCGTCCACGAGCCGGGGGCGATCCGCGCGCCCGATACCCACGTGCCGTTGTTCGACGTCTCGTCGCGCACCATCAGCTGACCGCTGTCGAACTTGAGCGTGGCGTGAACGCCGCTCACGCGCGGCTCACCGAGGAGGATCGGGCACTGCGCCGGGTCCCGTCCGACGCGCACCTCGGAGCCCGTGCGGATCGTGAACTGACCGGCGCTCCCGCGGATCGTCGCGGCCGCCGGCGCTGCTCCGTAGGCAGCGGGCGGCAGCGGTTGTCCGCACGAAAAGCACACCGACGGCTGTCCGGGCGTCGCCATCGTGCTCATGCCGCACGATGGGCAGCGGACCTCCGTGATCGGCTTGCCGCCGAACGCGTCGTGCGGGCGAGCGGGGGGTTGAGGCGCGGCTTGCGGGGGAGCGGCCATCGCGAAGTGGGCACGAGGTGTCGCGGCCCCCATGGCTGCCGGGGCCGCGGCCGTTGCCGCTAGCGGATCGGCGAGCGGAAGCGACCCGTAGCCCGCCGGTGGTGGGGGTGCGCCGTAGCCAGGCGGCGCGCCATACCCGGCAGGCCCGATGGGCGTGGGGGGACTTCCGCCGCCTCGACGGCGCCCGCCGCCGCCGCCCCGCAAGAGGACCATCACGAGAAGGATGATGACGACGAGCAGCCCCGCGATTCCCGCGACCAGCGGCCAGGACAGCGGCTTCTTCGTCGCCTTGAGGGTCAACACGCTCTTCTCGTCGACCGCCGAGGCGCGATGGGCCTTGTTGTCGTACACGACCACTCGGGCCACGGCGCTGTCGCCCGACCCTTCGAGCACTTTGTCGTCGTCGGGCACGGCGAACGTCGCGTACCCGTCTCCGGCGGCCACGGCGATCCCGAGCATGTGCTGCGCCTGGAGCTGCTGCATCGCCTTCTTGGCGACCTCGGGGTCGCGGGTGCCGGTTTGCTGCGGCGTCGGCCTGGTGCCCGCCGGAATGAAGTACGACTCGGCGCGCTGCTTGTCGCCCCCCCAGCAGAAGTCCCCGTAGACCGTGAACTGGCCGCCGGGGTAGAGCGGATTCGCCTGCGCTTCCTGGATCGTCTTGGCCACGTCGACGTCGAGCGGCCACTGCGTCGGATCGATGCCGAGCGGCACCTCCTTGAAGGTGCCGTCGGGGACGATCATCGGGCGCGTGTTCTCGAACACGAGATTGAACGTCTGCTCGACGCTCGGGTTCACGCAGCTCATCGTCCAGTGGACGATCCACATGTTGTTGAAGCGCGCCCTCACCAGCCCGGAAATCGTCTTGGCCTTCGACGCGCCTTGCCCTTCCTGGACGATGTCGAACAGGCCGCCGATCTCCGGATTGGCAAGCGCCTGCATGAACGTCGCTTCGTTGTTGCGGTAGATGCTTTCCGTCAAGCTCGCCGGGTTCGGCAACCAAACCGAGACGACGGGCAGGGGAGTCTTCGGAAGCGACGTGTTCTCCGCGGGGAAACGGCCCTGGTCGAGATACTGGTGGAAGACGTCGGCGTTCGGGCTCGCGCTCTCCGGGTCGCCGCGTCCGGCGCCGTTCGAGAGCAAGACCATCGCCTGGTGAAGCGGGACCGCGTCCGGCTGATCCGAGTTGCCCAGCGAGCCGAATGCGTCTTGGGTCATGCTCTTGATCTCGCTGAAGAGCGCTCGATCGCGACCGTGCGACGGCGTCGGCGACTTGAAGTCGTTGAGCGCGTTGCCGAGATCGGCCCGCTGCTTGTAGGTCTTCCACTTGGTGTCTTTCACGACCTGAACGTCGTCGAAGAACATCAAGTCCATCAGATCGCCGGGCTGCATCTGCTCGATGAGCTCGTGGGCGATCGTGCGCGCGTCGCCGAAGCGCCCGCCCATGCTGTTCGCCGCGTCGACCGCCACCAGCCACGCCGTGCCGACGTTGGGCTGGTTCTGCGACTTACCCCACTGCGCTTTGTCGACGAACTTCGTCAGCTGATCTTCGCCGGCGACTTTGACCAGCAGGTGCGCGTTCTGTTCGGGAAACGGGAAAGGATCCCACAGCGCGCCGGGCTTCTCGAGCTGCTCGCTCCAGCAGGCGAGGGTCCCGGCGCCGGTCACGCCCGCGCACGGCTGCAAGACGTCGCTCAGTCGCTTGAACTGGATGACTTCGAGCACCGTCGTGAGGGTCGGCTTGCCGTTCTGCAGGCCCGCGCGCGGGTCGATCCGCAGGATGTGCGCTTCGGGCGCGGCATGCGCCGGTCGTGCCAAAAGCGGTACGGCGGCGATGAGAAGCAGCAGGAAGAAGGACAGTCGTCGGACCATCTCGGCATGACCTCGTCGGTTGCGATGCGCGGTGGCGAGCTTGTCAGACGCGGCCCATCACTTTGACGATCGTCGTGTACGCGCCGAAGCGCACCCGATCTCCATCGCGAAGGTCTCGCCGGCCGTTGAAGCCGATGTGTTCGTCGTTGACGAACGTGCCGTTGGTCGAGGCGGTGTCCTCGACGGTGACCCCGCCGCTGACGGCGTCGACCAGCAGCGCCGCGTGGCGGGAGGATATCGTCGGGTCTTGCAGCGCGATGTCGACTCGTTCGGCGCTTCCCGCCCGCCCGACGGTCAGGCGCCCGCCCGTCAGCGGCCAGAAATCCCCGCCGAGGTTGGTGGCATAGGCCACCAGGAAGCCGCGCAATGCTTTCGGCGGGACCGCGTCGCGCGCCGTATCGCCCATGGCCACGGAGGGCCCGCCGAACGCGGGCTGCGCCCCGGGCGGGCCGAACGCCGGGGCGGCGCCGGGCGCCAGGCCGAATGCCGGCGGGGGCGGGGGCGGCGTGGCAAAGGCCGGGGGGGGTGCGTATGGGGGCGGCGGGGGCGCGTACGCCGGCGGCGGCGGAGCGCCGTAACCGCCCGCGCCCGGATAGGGGTCGGGCGTGAACTGGATCTGGTCGAGCGCAATCGGATGTCCCTGCGCGCAATAGCTCGCTCCCGGAGCCATTTCGTGGCCCATCTGGCAGCGGGGCGGAGCCCGGCCGGGGGCGGCACCGAAGCCCGGCGGGCCGGCGGGAGGGGCGAACGGCGGCGGCGCCCCGTAGGCGGGCGCCGCGGGATTGGACGGCGCATTGGTGCGTGGCATCGGAGTGCCGCAAGCGTTGCAGAACTTGTCTGTCGGCCGGGCGGCGGCGCCGCACTGGGGGCATGCGCTCATGGTTCTGGGGCCTCGCGGGGAGAGCATATCGAAATCGCAGGGAAAATGGCCAATGAGGATCCACCGGCGACCAGGTGCTTGGCCTCGCCCGGAGCAGCCCCCCGGGGGGTTGCCCCCTTTGGAAGCGAGAGCGGAACTATCGCCGCGCGGCCGTGTCGCATCGTCCCGAAGCAAGGAAGACGGATGAGCCGACCCAGTGAGTCGCAGTCGACTTCGGAGCCCCGCATCGCGCAGGCCTACGCGTTTTTCGCCCTCGCCTGCGGCATCACGTGGCTCCTGGCCGTTCCCGCCGCGCTGGCTTGGACGCGTCGCGAGATGCCGCCTCCGTATGCCGTCGCGTGCGCAGGCCTCAGCGCCTTCGGCCCTACATTGGCCGCGCTGGCCATCGCGGGATCGCGCGGGCAGCTCGGCGACGTGTTCGGGCGGTGGCGCACGAATCCGGCCTGGGTCATCGCGGCATTGCTCGCTCCGTTCGTCGTCCACGCCCTTGCCACCGCGCTCTACGTGGCCATCGGCGGCCACCCAGCGCACTGGTTTCATCCGCCCGACGCGCCGGAGCGCGTGGCCGCGCTGGTCGTGTTCCCGCTGGGAGAGGAGTTCGGCTGGCGAGGCTTCGCGCACTCGCGGATGACGCGGCGTTACGGGCTCGTCCCAGGATCGTTGCTGGTGGGCATCGGCTGGGGTCTCTGGCACTTGATGTATGCGATCACGCCCGAAGCTGGACGATTCGACGGGGTCGAATTCGCGATGACGATGACCGAGCTGCCGCTCTATTCGCTCCTCATCGCGTGGGTATTCGAAAGGTCGAATCGAAGCATGGCGGTCGCGATTGCCTTCCATGCCGGGGCGCACTTGGACCACATCGAGCCGGCGTCCCGCGCGGATCTGCGTCTCTATTTCCTGCACATAGCGGTCTTGGTCGTCTTCGCCGTCATTGCGGCGCGGGCTCTGCGCGCCCGCCTACCCTACGCCCCCTGACCGCTTCCCCACGCGCTCATCGCCGCGCGGAGCACCTCCCGCACTGGGACGCCATGGGCCTTGGCCGCCGCCGCGCACGCCTCGAACTCCGGCTTCGCTTGCGCCGGACCGAACGAGCCTTCGGCGACTTTCACCGGAATTGCGCCGTACGGCGTGTCGACCTGCACCACGCGGCGGGGGCGCTCGGCCCGCGAGACGTCGTAGCGCCGGACGCCGAGGCTGGTCGTCTCCCGCAGCATCGCGTGCTCGATCACCTCTGCCAAACCCAACGGCGCCAGCGCGGACAACGTCAGCGCGGGACGCCCCTTCTTCATCGTGATCGGGGTCGCCCAGGCGTCGACCGCTCCGGCCGCCAGCAACGACTCGATCCAGCTCGCCGCGAGCTCGCCCGTCGCGTCGTCGACGTTCGCCTCGAGCACCGCATGGGTCGCTCGGGCACCATCGGCCGTCGCAGGGGTGGCCGCGCCCAGCACGGCGCGAAGGACATTCGGCCGATCCGCCAGCTCCGCGCTTCCAGCTCCCCAACCGATCCGCTCGGGGCGCATCGACGGCCATCGCTCCGACCCAATGGCGTGCGCCCCGACGATCGCCGCGCCCGTCGGGGTGACGAGCTCGAAGTCGATCCCCGCATCGTAGGTTTCGAGGCCCACGAGACACTCGACCGTCGCGGGCGGCGGAAGCGGCAGCCTCCCATGAGCGGCGGACACCATTCCGCGCCCCATCGGGAGCGGCGACACGATCACGTCCGCCCCCACGTACTCGAGCGCGGCCGCGCTGCCGACGACATCGGCGATCGCGTCGACCGCGCCCACTTCGTGAAAATGCACGTCGTCGATCGGAGTCCGATGCACCTTCGCCTCCGCGACGGCGAGGTGGCGAAATGTTCGGTGCGCTCGCGCCCGTATTCCCTCGGAGAGGGTGGACTCGTCGAGCAGGGCGCGGATGGCCGCGTACGTCCGCAGCGGCTGCGCCCGGTCGACGTGCACTTCGAACGACGTGGCGACGATCCCGCTTCGCACCCGCCTGCCGAAGTGAACGTGAAAGCCGGTCACCGGCAACCGGGCCAAGGCATCGGCGACCGCTTCGCGCGGCACGCCGAGATCCACGAGCGCTGCGACGATCATGTCGCCCGCGAGCCCGCTGGGCGCGTCGAAGAAGAGCACCTTGCCGTCCCCCGCCCCCCGCGTCAAAGCGCCCTGGTGCCCGTGGTCGTGGTCGTGGTCGTGGTCGTGGTCGTGGTCGTGGTCGTGGTCGTGGTCGTGCCCGTGCCCGTGCCCGTGCCCGTGCCCGTGCCCGTGCCCGTGCGCGTGCCCCTCCTCGTCGTGCCCCATCGTGTTCTCCTCGCGTCAGGCTTGCTCGGCGTCGGCGCCCTCAATCGGGCCCCCAGTTACCGTCAGTACCGCTCGCGCAATCGAAGGATCCTAGCCGCCGCCGCCGCCGCGCCGAAGCCATTGTCGATGTTGCAAACGACGACTCCGGCCGCACAACTCGACAGCATCCCCGCGAGCGCCGAGAACCCCCCGAGGCTCACCCCGTACCCCAGCGACGTCGGCACCGCGATCACCGGTCCGGCGACCAGCCCCCCGACCACGCTCGGAAGCGCGCCTTCCATCCCCGCCACGACGATGACGACGCTCGCCCGGTCGAAGACCTCCCGCTTGTCGAGCAGGCGGTGAATGCCCGCGACGCCCACGTCGTAGACGCGTTCGATCTTCGCGCCGAGCATCCGGAGCGTTTCGGCACATTCTTCGGCCACCGGAAGATCCCCCGTTCCGGCGCTCACGAGCGCAACGGGGCGCGTCCCGAGCGGGGCGATGGGACCCTGCTCCAGGGTCGCGGTGCGCGCAAGCTCGGCATAGGTGAGCTCGGGCATCGCGGAAAGCACTTCGCGCGCGGCGTCGGCAGCGAGCCGCGTGACGAGAACGTTCTGCCCGGTGCGGGCGAGCTCGCGGGCGATCCCGACAATTTGCGCGGGGGTCTTGCCGTGGCCGAAGACGACCTCGGGGGCGCCCTGACGCAGCGCGCGGTGGTGATCGATGGCCGCGTATCCGAGGTCCGCATAAGGCAAGTCGCGGAGCTCGGCCAGCGCGCCGTCGACGCTCTTGCCGCCCCGTTGCACGCTCTCGAGTAGTTCGCGTAGCCGCGCCGGATCCATTGGTATCGTGCGCGACTGTAGCATTGGGCTACCCTGCGCGTCCGTGCCGATCCCGTTCGCTCCTCTCATCGGCCTCGCCATGGGCGCCGCCCTTGCGTGGGTCGCGGCGCCCGAGCTCGTGCGCGACGACGGGCCTGTCGCTTTCTCGCGGCCGTTTGCGGTGGTCGCTGCGTTCGCCGTGCTTTTGTGGCTGCCCGTCGTCGGCTACTTCGTCGGGTTCCACGGCGACTGGTCGTACCTGTACCTGGTGCCGGCGCAGCGCGTGCCGAGCGCCGTCGATCTCGGTCTGATCCTTCTCTCCGGGGGGGCGGTCATGGGCGGCTTCTGGCTCTCGGTCCGTCCGGTCCGCAAGCGTCGCAACGGGCCTGTCGTGGCGATGGTCGTCGCCCCGGGAACGCTGGCGGTGTTGGGCCTCACGCTCGCCGCGCATCGGCTGGCGGTCAGCGGTACGTATGCGCAGTTTCACGGCGAGTTCGGAACCGAGGCGATCCAGGCGAGCACGCTCGGCAAAGGGGTTCTCTTGATGGGGTCTTTGCTCACCCTCGGGCTCGTCTGGACAGTGCGCGCGCTGGTCACCATGGCAGCCGAGGCGTGAGCGTCTCGCCGGACCAGCCCGACCGATAGCGAAAAAAAATAGTGGGAATACGCACCGACTCCCTGGCATCCATCGCCTCGCCCTCTGCTAGCATCGGCCGTATGTGGGTGAGAGGCGCGGCAATCCGGCCTGTGCCGCGCTATGCCGTTGTCGGCGCCGCTACGCTCGAGCAGGTCGAAGGCGGGCTTGCAGACGATTCGGAGCGCGCGCGAGACGACCTGGACGAGGCATTCGCGCGATTCGAGTCGACGCAACCGCATCTCGCGGATGCCATCTCGTCGCTTCTCTCGAAACCCCTTGATGAGACGGCGCTCGCGCTCGGCTACTTCTTGTCGATCGCCATCTGGCTGGCCTTCGAGCGCACCTTCGGCGAGCCGCGCCTGCGCGAAGTGTCGCCCGACGCGCTCAAGGCGACCGACGAGGCGATCAAGCTCGAAGAAGAGCTTCGCGCCGCGCACGGCGACGAGCCTCTTGACCTCGATGACGTCGTTTCGATCGAGCAGCCGAACGTGCTCGCCTTCGTGCACGAGCACGTCGACGCCGCGCTCGACCCGACCGCGCGTGCCGCCCAAAAGGGGCAGGGGCGCGACGTGGACGTCGAAGACGTGCGCGCCGTGTACCGAGCGATCGTGCTACTCACGCTGTGCCTGTCCCACGCCGTCGTCCCCGTCGACGGCGCGTCTCGCGGCAACGCCGAGCTCATGGCGTGACGGCCCCGTGAAGACGGAGGCGATCGTCCTGCGCCAGCACGGGGGTCCGGACGTCCTCCACCGCGAGACCATCGACTTGCGCGAGCCGGCGGCGCGCGAAGTGCGATTGCGCGTCCGAGCGGTCGCGCTCAATCACCTCGACGTGTGGGTCCGGCGGGGACTGCCGAACCTGCGGCTCACGTATCCCCACTGCCTCGGCAGCGACGTGGTCGGCGAGATCGACGCGCTCGGCCCGGGTGCGCGAGGGGCCGCCGTCGGCGACCGAGTGGTCGTCAGCCCGGGAGTCTCGTGCGGGGTTTGCGAGCGATGCCTATCGGGAGAAGACACCATGTGTGCCCAATACGGGATTCTCGGCGAGGACCTGTCCGGCGGGTACGCCCGGCACATGGTCGTGCCGGACACGAACTTGCTCCCGTACCCGGGCGATCTGCCGTTCACCCAGGTGGCCGCCGTGCCGCTCGTGTTCCTCACGGCCTGGCAGATGGTCGTGACCAAGGCGCGCGTGCAGCCGGGTGAGACCGTGCTGATCCACGCCGCCGGGAGCGGCGTCTCCAGCGCGGCCATCCAGATCGCGAAGCTTTACGGCGCGCGTGTCATCGCGACCGCGAGCACGGAGGCGAAGGCGCTGCGCGCGCTCTCGCTCGGGGCTGACGAGGCGATCGACTATGTGGCGCGAGACTTCGTGGCTGAAGTGAAGAGGCTCACCGCCAAGCGCGGGGCCGACGTCGTGATCGACCACGTGGGCGGCGAAGTCCTCGCGAAGAGCGTCGTCGCCGCGGCGCGGGGCGGCCGGATCGTCACGTGCGGGGCGACCGCGGGCTTTCACCCGCCGATCGATCTCAGGCACGTATTCTTTCGACAGATCGCGATTCTCGGCTCGACTATGGGGTCGAAGGGCCTCCTCTTCGGCATTCTCGAGAAAGTCCGGACGGGCGTGCTGAGACCGGTCGTCGATCGCGTGCTGCCGCTCTGGGAGGCTCGCGAAGCACACCGGGTCCTCGAGGCGCGCGAGGCCTTCGGCAAAGTGGTGCTGGAAGTGGACTCGGGCAGCGGCTGAGCAGCCGAGAAGAAGCCGCGCGAGGCGGGTGGAGCTCCGATTCGACCGCGTCGAGCTCTGATCCGGGCGCGCGATGTCCCAATCGGAACGCGCAACAAGCTGATCGGAGCGCGCAACGCGCTGATCGGAGCGCGCAACACGCTGATCGGAGCGCGCAACGCTCCGGTCCAAGCGCAAGACGTCCGGATCCGGACGCGTGAAGGGCTTGATCGCGCGCCACAAGGTCTTCATCGCGCGGATCCAAGGCCTCATGCAGTCGATCAAGAGCCCTACGCGGACCGATCAGCCCTCCATGCGCGCGGATACGAGCTTCACGCGGTCGATCAAGAGCCCAACGCGGACCGATCAGCCCTCCATGCACTCGGATACGAGCTTCACGCGGTCGATCAAGAGTCCAGTGCAGGCCGATCAGAGCGTCATGCACTCGGAGCCGAGCGTTGCCCAGTCGACACAGTGCGTGTGCCGACTGAATCAGGGCTCGGCGCGCGGCGATAGGAGCTTCACGCCGTCGATCGTGAGCCCATGGCCGGCCGACGTCGACGGGGTGCGGCGGGAAGCCGTCGTCGGCGTCTCTCTTCAGGGCAGCGATACGGCCCGCACGTCGTGCTCCTGCCCGTCGCGCAGCAGCGTGACCCTCAATGACTCCGTGGCGTGCGGCACGAAGACGCGCATCCGCACGGTCGAGTCCCCCGCCTTCGCCGGCAAGACCACGTTCGCCCGGTTCCATGTCGCCCCGAGCTCGGGTTTGGCCAGCGCCGCCCGCCACGGCCAGCGCAATGCACCGGGGGGCACCGGCTCGACGGCGACTCGCCACGCGCCGGGCAGATCGTCGTAGTCGTGCGCAGCCGCGTCCGGATACGGCGGCAGCGCGGTGAACCCGTCTCCCTCTCGGTACGTCGGACCATCCGCGGCGGTTACCGGGGTCTGCGTCGGCGTGTGCGCTTCGGCGTGCACCGTCACTTCGACGAGGATAGCCCCGTCATGGGCCGCGGACGCCCGCCCCTCCAGCAGCCGGGGCTCCTCGTCGGGCGCGGCGACCCGGCCCGTCCCATCGAGCCGAAGCGAGGCCTCGCCGCACAGCGTTTTGTCGCTCTCCCCCGCCAGCGTCGCGCACGCCCCGCAGCCGCACCCGTCGCATACCGGCAGCTCCGCGTCGCCAGCGAGCCCCCGCTTCTTGCGGATCCACTGCTCGAGGCTGATCTCGCCGGGCGAGCCCGGCGCGCTCGCGAGCCACGCATCATGGTACTGGACGGCGGCCTCTACGCCGATGAATCGCAAGTGCCACGGCTCTTGTTTGTATCCCGTCTTCGGGTCGATCGGGACGACCCGATCGGCGCGCGCGAGACACCGCGACCCGTCTTTCCGGTCGTCCGGGTGGATCGGATAGGGGACGACGAAGCCGTACGTCCACGCGTTTTCGTCGAGCCACTTGCCTCCCGGCGTACATCCGAACCCATTGCGAAAGACGCCCTGCCCCGTCTTGGCCCCCCGCTGCGCCCAGTCGATCGTAAAAAGGTCGATCGTGGTCCCGAGCTGATGCTGACTGTGGCCGGGGAGGGCGCTCTGCTCGGTCGCTTCGCAGAACCCGCCCGTCGCTTGGCGCGCCCAGCTCGTGAACACCCAGCACTGCGTGCCGAACCCGCGGAACGCCGATTGAACGAGCCCTCGCTGGCCGTCGGCGCGCATCTGGTCGAGCATGCGATGGAGCGCCGCCGCGGCCTCGCGCCGCAAGCACGAGTGGGCGCCTTCGCACTCGGAAGACGAACGCGGCTTGCCGTCGCGCACGTCGACCAGGTCCGACGGCGCGTACGTCGGCGGAAGCGCCCCGGTCGGCGACCGGTTGACGAGCGCGAGCAGATCGTCGCCGTCGACGAACGAGACACGCGTGTCGGCCGAGGCGAGAAAATCGCGGAAGCCGCCGCCCGCGATCACCGACGCGCACGTGTAGCGCGCGACGGGGGTGGGGGGGCCGAAAGGAAAGGGCGCGGCTGGTATCGCAGTCGCCGTCGCGTTCGCGTTCGCGTTCGCGGACGTGGACGTGGACGTGGACGTGGACGTGGATGTGAACGCAGACGCAGACGGGCTCGCGGCCGCGGTCACCGTCATGCTCGCAGCCTCGCTCATCGCGGGCAGTTGCCGGGCATCGCGGTCCGTCGCAGCCGCGTGGTGGCAAGCGCACTCGAAAAGCGAGATCGCAACCAGGCTTCGCCGCACGCTCACCACTCGACCTGATAGCGCGCGGGGTCGTTTCCACGCACCCGGAGGACCATGCGCCGCTCCGTCAGACGCACCACCGCGTGCGACGCGGCGGCGCGGCCCGGCGCATCGTCGTCGAGGTTCTCGATCAGGCTCTGGATCGTCACGTACGGAATGCCGCCGATGACGTCCAAGTGGTTCCAGTGCAGATGCCCGTTGATCACCGCGCGCACGCACCGGCTTTCTTCGAAAATGCGCCGCAGCTCCGCTCGCTCTTTGACGAGCGCCAGGTGGGCGCGACCCGGCCACCAGCGGGAGTCGTCGAGCGACTGCTCGCTCGCCGAGTGGTGCATCAGAACGACCGCCCGCGCGTGGCCGCCGGCGAGGTCGGCGCGCAGCCACTCGATCTGCGTCTCCGGGACGCGGATCTCGACGTCTTGCCTTTCGATGGTGTGAAGCACGACGAAGTGCCACTCGCCCTGGTCGAACGAGTAGTAAAGCGGCCCGCTCCGCTGCCAGAAGTGATCGAGGTCATCGCGGTTGAGGTGAATCATGTCGTGGTTGCCCGCCACGTTGACCAGCGGTGCGCGCGCTCCGCGCAAGATCGCCTGGCACTCTCCGTAGCGCGCCAGATCCGCCTCGCGCGATTCGTCTTCGATGTCGTCGCCCAGGTTGACGACCAAGTCGGGCCTTACCTCTTCGTTCATCCGGCGGACGAAATCGCGCGCGAGATCGCCCGCCTGGTGCGTCATCTTCCGCAGCTTGCCTCCGAAGCGCGCCTCGGGGCCGAAGTGGAGGTCGGTGACGATGCCTACGGTCAGCTCGTGCGCCATGGTCGTGCGGCCCCAGGGTATACTCGGAGTCGCCATGCGCCCCATCATCATCGGCGCCGGCCGCGGCAGCCGCCTCGGGCCGAACACCGACGACATTCCCAAGGCCCTCGTTCCCGTCATGGGGCGGCCGATGCTCGAGTGGATCCTCGACGCGCTCGCTGCCGCCGGATTCGCCCGCAACGACGTCGTCTTCATCTGCGGCTACCGCGCCGACGTCGTTCGCGCTCGGTACCCGGAGTTTACGTTCGTCGAGAACCGCGACTGGGAGCGCAACAACATCCTCGCGTCCCTGCTGTGCGCGCGGGAGTATCTGACGAGCGGCTTCGTGTCGACGTACGCCGACATCGTCTACCGCGGGTCGGCCGTCGCGAAGCTCGTCGCGTCGCCGCACGACAAAGTGCTCGTGTGCGACACCGACTGGCGCCGCCGGTACGTCGACCGGTCGCAGCACCCCGAGAGCGATGGCGAAAAGATGCGGGCGCAGGGCGACCGGGTCGTCGAACTGTCGCGCCGCATCCCGTCGGAGCAAGCGAGCGGCGAGTTCATCGGCGTCACGAAGTTCACGGCGGAGGGCGCGCGCGAGCTCGCCGCCGCGTTCGACGCCGCCAGGGAACAGTGGGCGGGCAAGAGCTGGCGCGAAGGCCGCACGTTCGAGCGCGCGTACCTCATCGACCTCCTCCAGGACATGATCGAGCGCGGCTCCGCGTTCCACCGCGTCGACACGCACGGCGGCTACATGGAGATCGACACGCGCGAAGACCTCGCGTGCGCCGAGAAGTGGTGGCGCGAGTCGGTCCCCGGGTGAGCGAAAAGGTGCCGGAGATCTTGCTCGACGGCGTGCGCGAGCTGTGGAGAAGGCGAGCGAGTGCCATGAGCAGGGGTATAGAGGGGCGGTAGCAAGCGCGTGTCTCCGCCGCCGATCGAACGCACCCAGCCCAAGCGAGGCGTCTTCACCCAGTTCAGGGAGAGCCTCGATCACACGCGCATGACGTTGCAGCTCGTGTGGCGTTCGTCCCCCTCGATGACCGTTGCGCTCGCGGCGCTCACGTTGGTGGGCGCGCTGGTCCCTCTCGGGGTGGCCTACGTGGGCAAACGAATCGTCGATGCGGTGGTCGCGCGCTCACGGGACGGGACGCTCCGGTGGGTCCTCGTCGAGCTGGCCTTGGTCGCGGTGATGGCGACGGTGCAGCGGGGACTCGCCCTCGTTCGAAGCCTGCTCGGAGCGCGGCTCGGCATCGACATCAACGTCACCATCCTGGAAAAGGCGCTCGGTCTCGACCTCCGCTACTTCGAAGATCCCGACTTTTACGACAAGCTCACGCGCGCGCGGCGCGAAGCTTCGTCGCGTCCCATCGCCCTCGTGACCGAGAGCTTCGGGCTGGTGCAGAGCCTCATCACGCTCACCGGGTACGCCGCGCTGCTCGTTCGGTTCAGCGCCTGGTCGGTGCTCGCGCTCTTCGCCGCGACGATTCCCGCGACGATCGCCGAGATGCGATTCTCGAAGATGGCGTTCAAAGTCAGAAACTGGCGATCGCCCGAGTCACGCCGCCTGCTTTACCTCGAGTACGTCCTCGCGAACGACGAGCACGCCAAGGAGGTGAAGCTCTTCGGGCTCGGCACCCTCCTGCTCGACCGATACCGCACGCTGTCGGAGCGGTTTTACGAGGAGGACCGGCGCCTCTACGTGCGCCGGACGAAATGGACCCACGCCCTCTCGCTCGTGGGCACGGCCGCGTTTTATGCCTCGTACGCGACGATGGCGCTCCTTGCGGCCGCCGGGGCGCTCACCCTGGGCGACATGACGATGTACGTGCTCGCCTTCCGGCAAGGGCAGCAGGCGTTCCAGTCGGCCCTGGCCGCGATCGGCAGCATGTACGAGCACAACTTGTACATGTCCAACCTGTGGGAGTACCTGCGGGTCGCTGGCGAGGCCGCGCCTCTCCCGCCCTCGCCTCTGCCGGCGCCCCAGGTGCTCCCCGCCGCACCGACCGGCATCGTCCTCGAAGACGTGGGCTTTCGCTATCCGGGCAAAGACGCCTGGGCGCTTCGGCACCTGAACCTGTCGATCCCTGCGGGCGAAAGCCTCGCCCTGGTCGGGGAGAACGGCGCGGGGAAGACAACGTTGGTGAAGCTCCTGACGCGCCTCTACGAGCCCACCGAGGGCCGCATCTGGCTCGACGGCCGCGACCTCCAGGCATGGGACGTCGACGCGCTGCGCAGCCGCTTCGGTGTCCTCTTCCAGGATTACAACCAGTACCAGCTCAACGTCCGCGAGAACGTCGGCCTGGGCAGTGTCGCGTACATGGCGGACGAACCGCGCATCGGCCGCGCGGTCGAGCGGGGCGGCGCGACCGAGATCGTCAAGGGGCTCGCCGGAGGTCTCGACGCTCCACTCGGGCGATGGTTCCAAGACGGGACCGAGCTCTCCGGCGGGCAATGGCAAAAAATCGCGCTGGCGAGGGCGTTCATGCGGGAAGAGGCGGACATTCTCGTCCTCGACGAGCCGACCGCGTCCCTCGACGCCGAGGCCGAGCACGCCGTCTTCGAGCGCTTCCGCGCGCTCGCGCACGGGCGGACGACCATCGTCATCTCCCACCGATTTCCGACGGTGCGAATGGCGCGGACGATCGTCGTGCTAGAGCAGGGGCGCATCGTCGAGCAGGGAACGCACGACGAGCTGAGGGCGATCCACGGGAGATACGCGCGCATGTTCGAGCTGCAAGCGGAAGGGTACCGGTGAGCGCCGCCGTGCTCGCGTCGCGTCGCTCCCTCTTGCGAGCTTGCGCCGCGTCCATCGCGCTCGCGCCACTCGCTTGCGCGCGTCCGGCGCGTCCGGCGCGCGAGGGCGGGCGGGTGGTCGTCACGTTCTGGTACGCCTATGGAGACCTCGTCCGAAAAGTCCTGCTCGATCTCGTCGACCGCTTCAACGCGGCCCAGAGCCGCGTCCTCGTCCGGGCGGTCCACCAGGGCGACTACTTCGAGTCCCTCGCCAAGCTGCGCACGGCGCTGGCGGCGGGCGTCGCGCCGACGCTCTCGCACGTGGTGCTCGAAGTCGTTCCGTATCTCGCGCGCGCGGGCGTCCTCGAGCCGCTCGACGAGTACGAGGGCGCGCTCGACCTTCCCTTCGTACCGGCGCTGGCGCAGCGCGGATCGTTCGAAGGAGCGGATCGCGAGCCGCTCGTCGCCATTCCGTTCAACCGCTCGACGCCGATCGTGTTCGCGAACGGGCGTGCCCTCGAGCAAGAGGGCGCGACGCTGCCGCGGACCTGGGAGGAGCTGGCGCTGCTGGCGCGCCGGATGACCCGGCCCGGCGCCGGCGGCGAGGTCCGCTGGGGATTCGAAGTTCCGATCTCGTGGTGGTACTGGGTCGCGATGGTCGGGCAGGCGGGAGGGAGGCTGGTCGAAAGGGACGGGCGCACATCGCTCGGGGGCGACGCCGGAGAGAAGGCGATCCGCTTCTGGCAGCGGCTCGTTCGCGAGCGCTCGATGCGCCCTCCTCCCGGCCGGGATTATCAGGCCTGGCAATCGTCCAACGAGAGCTTCTTGCAGGGGCGCCTGGCGATGATGTGGAGCAGCACGGCCTACGTCCGCTATCTGGAGAAGAACGCCCGCTTCCCGGTCGTCGCGGCGCCGCTCCCGCGCGACATCCGCGCGTCGGTGCCCACGGGCGGCACGATGTTCGTCCTGATGCGCGCAGCGCCCGACGAAGAAAAGCGTGCGGCCTGGGAGTTCGTCCGCTGGATGTGCGAGGCCGATCAGACGATGGCCTGGTCGACCCGCACGGGCTACATGCCGACGACGCGTCCCGCCGTGGACCGCCTCGTGGAGAGCGGCTGGTATGCGAGCCATCCGAATGACCGTGTCGCCTACGACCAGCTGGCCGCTGTCGACCCCTGGCCATGGGCGCCCGAGCTCTTCCGCCTCGAGCGCGACATCGTCGAGCCGCGGCTCGAAGAAGCCGTCCTCAACGGGCGCGACGCGCACGAGGTGATGGCAGAGGCGCGGGACGAAGCGGCGAGGCCAGTGTGAGGCCGCGCGCACGATGGCACCCCTGGGCGATGCTCGCGCCGACATTGGCGCTGCTCGCGGTCTTCTTCATCGCGCCCATCGGGGTCGCGGCCGGCGAGAGCCTGTTCTCGTGGGACCTCTTGACCGCGCACCGCTTCGTCGGACTGGGCAACTACCGCGCGCTGGCCGCTCACGGCGAAATTCTGGCCGTCGCACTTCGCACGCTCGCCTACAGCGCGATCGTCGTCACCGGGACGGTGGTGTCGGGTCTCGGGCTGGCGCTCCTCCTCGACAGGCCCGGACGCTTCTTCGCGTTCGCGCGCGCCAGTATTTTCAGTGCCTACGTCGTCAGCTGGGTGGCCGTCGCGCTGCTCTGGATGTGGCTTCTCGACGGCAACTCCGGCGTCCTCGGCCGAGCCCTGCGCGCGATCGGCGCCACTCCGCTCTCGCCGCTCGGCGACCCTCGCTGGGCGCTGCCGACCCTCGCCGTCGTGGGCGTGTGGAAGCTCACGGGCTACGCGATGGTCATCTTTCTCGCCGGCTTGCAAAGTGTGCCGCGCTCGCTCCTCGAGGCGGCGGCGCTCGACGGCGCAGGTCCGGCTGCGCGCTTCCGGTACGTGACGATGCCGCTGCTCGCCCCGACCACGGCGTTCGTAGCGACGACGAGCCTCGTGACGAGCTTCCAGGCCTTCGACGTCGTGCGCATCATGACCCAAGGCGGCCCCGCGCGCGCGACGGAGCTCTTCGTCTACGCCATCTACGAGCAGATCTTCCTCAATCTGAGCATCGGACGTGCGAGCGCGTTGACCGTGGTCTTCTTCGTGCTGCTCCTCGCGCTCGCGTGGCTGAATCTGCGCGTCTGGCAGGCGCGCACGACGGCTCCGCCGGCGCGGGCGGCACGCAGCACCGAATCGGACCACGGGTGAGGGACGCAATGAGAGCAAGCCGCCTGTTGTCGGTTCTGGCGCTTGCGCTCGCGTGCGTCGCCGCAGCGGCGTGGCTCTTGCCTTACGCCTGGATGGTCGCCACTTCCTTCAAGACGCTTCCCGAAATTGTAGCGAACCCCACCGCGCCCCTGCCGAATAGGCTCGACCCCGGCGCGTATCGCGAGGTGTTCCGGGCCATTCCCGTCGTGCGGTACATGGCAGTGACCATCGTCATGGCGTCGGCGATCGCCGTGGCGCAAGTCGCGCTTGCGCTCCCCGCGGGGTACGCGCTCGCGAAACTCCAATTCGTGGGGCGGCGGTTCGCCTTCGGCGTCGTCGTCGCCTGTCTGCTCGTTCCGGCGCAGGCGACGTTCGTCCCCGTGTTTCTCCTCTTCGCGGAGCTTCGGCTCGTCGACACGATGACCGCGCTCGTGCTGCCGTTCGCCGCCAGCGCGTTGGGCACTTTCCTCGTGCGCCAGGCGCTCTCGAGGGTCCCTGACGAGATCATCGAAGCCGCGCGTATGGATGGCGCGGGCGAGTGGACGATCATCTATCGCATCCTCGCGCCGATGCTCAAGCCGACCCTGGTGTCGCTGTTTCTGGTGAGCTTCGTCTTGCACTACAGCGACTATTTCTGGCCGCTCGTCATGACGACCGGCGACCGCGTGCGCACGCTTCCGCTCGGCGTGGCGCTGCTCCGGGAGCAGGGAACCGGCGTGCGATGGCACATCGTCATGGCGGGCAACGTGGTCCTGTCGGCTCCCGCGCTCGCCCTCTTCGCCGTGGCGCAGAAGTCCCTCGTTCGCGCCGTGGGCGGCGGATCGTGAGTGAGCCTATCGGAACGTGACGACGCCGGCCTCGAACAGATCGCGCACGGCGCTCAGCGCTTCGGCGCGAGGCATCGCCGAAACATCGAGCACGGTCTCGAGGTCCATCGTGCCGTCCATGAGCGACAGCAAGTAGCCCGCGCGATGATCGAGGGGCAGGCGCCTTAGCTCGTCTGCGGAAAGCGCGACGACGGGCTCTCCGATCGCCTGCGCGGCCCAGGCCTCGTCGGTGATCGCCGCGCCCGTGTTCGGGCGGGTCGCAATGCGCGTCTCCGAGTGGGGCATCTCGGGCGCCTCCGACTCGGGCGTTCGTCGCGCTGCCTTCACGTGCACTTCGGAGTCCCTTTCGGATTCGATGGCCTCGAACGACGGAGGCGCCACTGGCCGCTCGCTCATCCCCTGCATTCGTACTTCTCTATTCAGTATAGGTCCAGAATGGGGCAATGGCTCGTTTCCCACCCCGTCCTTCCTCTCCCTACGGCCTCTGAATCGGCAGCCCCTCGGCTTCCCAAGCGAGGATGCCGCCTTCGAGGAACGCGACCGGCGTCCCCTGCTCGGCGAGCTTTCCACCAAGGTCTTTCGTCTTGTCGCCGGATCGGCAGTAGAGAACGGGCTGACCCGTCAACATGTGGAGCTCCGCCAGGCGAGACTCGATCTGCTCGACGGGAATGTTGACCGCGCCAGGCAGGTGCGCGCGGGCGAACGCGGCGGCGTCGCGCGTATCGACCGGCACCACCGCGCCGCCCGCGAGCAGCTGCGCGAGCTCCGCCGATTTGAGCGCTCCCGCGGCCCGCGGCAAAAACGGCTCGACGAGCTCTTGCATCTTCTTCTTGCGGATCGCCCCCACCACTGCGTCTTGGATTCGCCCTTCGGCGACGACCATAAAGGTGGGTACGCTCTGGACGCGGAGCTGCTGTGCGATGATCGGCGACTTGTCGACGTCGATCTTGAGCACCTTCGCCCTCCCCGCCATCTCGCGTGCGAACGCCTCCACGTCGGGGGCGATCGCCTTGCAGGGCTGACACCAATCGGCCGTAAACTCCAGCAGCACCGGGAGCTCGCTCCGGAGAACCTCGCGCTCGAAGTCGCGCTCCCCGACGTAGGCAACGTCGCCGCCGCCCTTGGCGGCCACGTCTCCCCCTCGCCCTCGACCGCCGCCCAAACCGCCCAGAATCGTCATGGTTTGCGGATATCTATACGCAGCCCCCGTGCGCGTCGAGATGTCTCGGGCGCTTTTCACCCGGGGCCCTTGGTTCTCGCGACGGTTCGGCTGTAGGCTCCTTGGGCAGCGCCGGCGTGCAAGCACGCTGGCGGCGCCGCGCGAGGCGGCCGATGACGACCCACGACCACGACACGGACCCCTCCACGCCCGGCGCCAAGCGGCTCCCAGACGCGCCGCCGGCCGCGGTCGTCCCTGGCGCAGCGGTGGAGGGAACGCCGTCCGGTCGCGACCCTGCTCTCGGGAGGACGACCCGCGCGTCGCCGCCCCCGCCCGGGCCCGGTCCGCTGCGAAAGTCGACGCGCCGCCGGCCGACGACCGACCCGGGCGTCGCCCCGCCGCCCCCGCCTCTTCCGGTTCCCAGCGCCCCCATGGGGATCGTCGTGCCCTCGGCCGCTTTTGACGGCGACGGATCGGCGGCCGCGGAGGAGGCCATTCGTCCGCTCGATGCGCTCGATGCGCTCGATGCGCTCGATGCGCTCGATGCGGAAGCGGATGACGACTCGGTGGACGTCTTGCTCGAGGGCATTGCCCGCGAGCAGCCCGAGCGGCCCAAGGCGACGCACGACTCGTCCCGGCAGGGACAGCGGATCGCGGCGCAACCGGCCGCCCCGCTGACTCGCCCGGCCCAGAACGTGTCGAGCGGCGAGCCCAAGGTGGTCATCGACCACGCGGCGCTGGGGCCAACGCTTCGGGGCGACCGAGGGATGGTAAGCCTCGATACGAGGCCGTCGACCGAAACGACGGAGCCGACCGGGGCGTCGCTGGTGCCCCGCGTGGTCGTTGCCGTTCTCGCCGGGCTGTTGGTCGTCACCGTGATCTTCGTCGCGCTCAAGCGAACGTCGCGCGCACCTGCGCCGGAAGGAGCGGGGACCACGGCTTCCGTGCAGCCGAGCCCCGTCGCCGCCGCGCCGAGGGCGGTTCTCGCCAACGCCGCCGAGAGCGCGGCGGCCGCCCCTCCAGTTGCTCCGGTTGCTCCAGTCGCTTCGGACGGGCCCTCGTCGCCCCCGAGCCCCTCGGCGATCGCGGCGAACGCGTCGCCCCGCAAGGGAGCCCCGGCCGGCAAGGCGGCCGTCAAGGCGAAGTCGAGGCCGCCTACGGCGCCAAAGGCAACCGGCACGGACTTGGGCGAGTTCAAAGGGGCGCTGTAGGGCGATCGCATCCCCGTTTGGCCCTGCCGCCGAATGCGCGGTACAAGGGACCCCAAATGCCACGATCCCTTCGACGGGGACTGCTGCTGGCCTCGCTCCTGCTTGCCTTCCCCGTGCGCGCGTACGCCGAAGACCCGGTGCCCGAACGCGAAGCCCAGGCGCGCTTCGAGGAGGGGGTCGCGCGGGTGAAGGCGGGCAACATCGAAGGCGCTCGGATGTCCTTCGCACAGGCATACGCTCTCGTGCGCAAGCCGACGATACTCTGGAACCTCGCGCTCGCCGAAGAGAAGACGGGCCACCCGCTCGAGGCGCTGAGTCACTTCCGAGAGCTCGCGCGCGGCGCCCAGAACGCCGACGATCGAGGCAACGCGGAGAAGCACATCGGCGGGCTCATGGCGCAGACCGGGCATCTGGACGTGGTCGCTCCGGCGGGCACGCAGCTCCTCGTCGACGGCGCGGCCGTAGCGATTTTGCCGCTGGCCGAAGCCGTGGACGTGTCGGCGGGCCGCCATCGTCTCGAGGTCCACACCGACCAAGGCGCGCGTGACGCGGACGTGGAAGTCGCAGCGGGGCAACTCCTGCACGTGAGTTTGATCCCACCCGCGGAGCCGCCGACGGCACCGCCGCCGAACGGCGCCTCTCCGGCAACGGCCGGCAGCGTCCGGGAGAGCGCGACGCCGAGCAGCCGCGCCTCGGGGCAGGTCGTCGCTGTCGTCTTGCTGGGGACGGTGACGGCGGTGTCGGTGGCCCTAGGGGCGTATTTTGCCATCCAGACGCAGAGCGATCAGAGCACGGCAGACGGCTTTCGGCAGAATTACGGCAAGTACGGCAAGAGCTTCTGCTTCCGCGGGACGAGCCTCGTATGCACCCAGTGGAACCAGGCGGTCCAGACCGAGACGCGCGACGCCACATTCTCGGACGTCTTTTATGTGGCCGGCGGAGCCCTCGCGGCCGGTGCGGTGGCGGCGTGGCTATTTTGGCCGAGGGGCATCGCGGGGGGCGACGGCGCATCGCCGGCTTCCCTTCCGCACGGCCCGCTCCGTGGGTTGGCGCTGGCGCCCACGGTGGGGCCTGGCGGAGCGGGACTCACCGCGGTAGGGCGGTTCTAGGCGGCAATGACGAGCCCGATGCGAGCGAGGACGCCCTGGGCGGTGTTGGCCGCCGGGTCCCTCTGCGCTGCGGCGCTCGCGTACGCGTGTGCCGTGAGGCCGTCGGGAGATTGCAGCGTGACCGGGACGTGTCCGGGCGACGATGGCGCAACCTCGGGCGATGATGCAGCGGGCAACGGCACGGCGGCGGCGAAGGGGGACGCGGCGGCGAACGGGGAGACGGGGAGCGGCGCGGACTCGGCGATCGCGGACGAAGACAGCGCGAACATGGCCGAGCGGAGCGAAGCAGGCAGCGATCGGGGCAACGAAGGATCGGCGGACGCGGCGGCGGAGACCGGCGACGCCTCGCTTTCCGACGGACCGGTGGACGCGGCGGCCGACGGGGGTGGGGACACCGGAGAAGCCGAGAGCCCGACGTGCAATCCCATGTCGACCCCGTCGCAAGACCCGTGCGTCATCGATGAGCGCTACGGGCTGTTCGTCTCGCCCAACGGCAACGATCTCAACGTCGGCTCGCGCGTCCTGCCCATCAAGACCATCGGTCACGCCATGGCCGTCGCGAAAGGGTCGGGGCAGCGGGTGTATGCGTGCGCGGGAGCCTACCCCGAGAGCCTTACGGTGGGAGTCTCGCGCGACGGGACCAGCGTCTACGGCGGGTTCGATTGCGCGACGTGGAGCTACGGCGCTGGCAACAAGGCGGTGGTGGCTCCCCTGCAGGCGGGATACGCCTTGGACGTCGAAGGCCTTCTCCTCGGGGTGACGTTCGAGGACGTCGAGTTCGACGCACAGGATGCCAATCCGACCCACGCGGGTGAGTCGAGCGTCGCCGTGTTCGTCGGCACCTCGTTGCGAGTCGTCTTTCGGCGGGTCGTCATGGTTGCCGGCAACGGGTCGGCGGGGGCTGGCGGCGCGACGGGAGGCACCGCGGGCGCTCCGAGCAACCACTTTGTCGCGTCCGGCGACGGCGGCGCGGTGTCGCTCAACGGCAACAGCGCGACCCTCGCCGGGGGCGGCTCCAGCGCGACGTGCGCATGCCCCGGCGGGAGCACGTCGAGCACGGGAGGGCAGGGGGGGGCACCAGGCACGCCGGGAGCAGGCACGCCTTCGTACGGCGGCGACGGGGGCGCCGGGGCGGCCGGGACCAACATGACGGCCTGCAATGTGGCCGGCGCGGCCGGTGGGTACGGAGTGGACGCTCCCCCGGCAAACGCCGACGTCACGAATGTGTCGTGGGGCGTGCTCTCCCCATCGGGGTGGGCGCCCGCGGCGGGGAGAGCCGGTTCCAACGGTCCGCCGGGCCAAGGCGGCGGAGGCGGGGGAGACGGCGAGCTGGGGAACGGCGCGGGCGGCGGCGGTGCGTGCGGCGGTTGCGGCGGCGCGGGCGGCAGGGCGGGCACCGGCGGCGGCTCATCGATCGCGCTGCTCGCCTATCAGTCGTCGGTGGCGCTGGCCGGTTGCACGCTCACGGCCCATGACGCCGGCAATGGCGGCCCCGGAGGCAACGGGGAGGCGGGCCAGCCGGGCGGGTTCGGCGGCTTCCAGTTCTCGTCGGGATGCCCTGGTGGAGGGGGCGGCAACGGGGCGGGGGGCAACGGCGGGCAAGGCGGGCCGGGGGGAGTGTCGATCGGTATCGGGTACTCCTCGACCGCGCCGATGGTCGATGGGGCGTATACGGTGCAGGCCGCGGCGTTGACGGGCATCACGACGGGCAAGGCGGGCGCGGGGGGATCCAAGGGCACGGGCGGGCCTGGCCCCACCCCGGCCCTCGGGCCGGCAGGCGCCGACGGAGCCAAGGGAAAGGACGGCGCCGCGCAGGCCGTGCTGGGCCTGTAGCGCCCCGCGGATTGGCTGGTGCCTCGGCTCCGGCAATCACCGGACAGAGCTTGTGCCGAGCGGCACTAGATCTCGCTTCGGGGGCCGAAGATCGCGGTTCCGACGCGCACGATGGTCGCGCCACAAGCGATCGCGACTTCGAGATCGGCGGTCATTCCCATCGACAGCTCAGGCAGCACCCTCTGGCCGCCGTGCAGATTCCTCAGCGTCGCAACCGTCTCGAACACACGGCGTGCCGCCGCGAGGTCCCCCGCCGGCGGTACGCTCATCAGCCCCCGGAGCGCCAGCGCGGGCTGCGCCTGGACCGCGGTCATCACCTCGGCGATCTCGCCGGGTGTCGCTCCCGCCTTCTGCGGCTCGCCTCCGACGTTGACCTCGACGAGGACCGGCAGCGGCGCGGCTCGCCCGGCGACGGAGACCCGTCGGCCGAGCTCTCGCGCGAGCGCCGCCGAGTCGACCGTGTGCACGACGTGGGCGTGCCTCGCCACGAGCTTCGCCTTGTTCACTTGCAGGTGACCGACGAAGTGCCATTCGAGATCGGCCAAGTCCGCCAACGCCGGCGCCTTTGCGGCCAGCTCCTGGGCGTAGTTCTCGCCGAAGGCCCGCTGGCCCGCCGCGTACGCCTCTCGGATCGCCTCGAGCGGCTTGGTCTTCGAAACGGCGACGAGCCGCACGGTGGCGGGGTCGCGCCCGCTCGCACGCGCGGCTTGCCCGATGCGCGCCTGCACTTCGGCGAGCCGCTCGCCGATGCTCACCGTTTCCTCGTCTGCCACACCATCACGTCGCTGTTCCGCGTCAGGGGTCCGCCGTGGAAGTCGCCTTCGACCCGCACCACGTCGAAGCCGTTGTAATGCAAGAGCGCCCCCCACTCCTGCGGGAAGAACTGTCGGTGCGCGAGGGGCGTCGTCCAGGCACTCTGCGGCTCTCCCATGGGCTCGAACTCCATGGAGACGAACAACACCTGGCGCACCGGGTCGTAGTCGAAGTACTCCCGGTTCTTGACGATGACTCCAGCGGTCGGGTGGCGGAATCGCGGCGCGTGATAAGCGTGCGCGGGGTCGCGCAGGAGATTCTCGAGCGAGGGGACGGAGAGGTCGACCACGAAGAGCCCGCGCGGGGCGAGGTGTGCGCGCACACGGGCGAGGAAGCGCTCGACGTCGGGCCGGGTGTAGAGATGAAGCGCCGTGTTGAAGGTGCACAGGACGAGCGGGAAGCGGCGGGCCAGGCGCACCCGTCGCATGTCGCCGCGCACCAGGCGCACGCGCCCCCGCACGTCGGCCGGCTCGCGCTTCAGGCGCTCGCGCGCGTCGTCGAGCATCGGACGCGACCAGTCGACGCCGACCACTTCGAGGCCATGGCGCGCCATCGGGAGCGCGATTCGGCCGTTGCCGACGCCGTACTCGAGCACCGGCCCGCCCTTTCCGACCGCGAGCGCGACGTAGTAGGCGACGTCGTCGATGCGGCGCGCGTACGTCGCCGCGTAATACGCGGCGTCTTCGTAGTGCGCACGCGAGCCCGCCTCGAGCTCGCGGTCGCGCCGTATCAACCGAACTCGCGCCGGTTCATCTCTTCGATGTAGACCTGGACCGCTTCGTTGGTCGGCCGGTCGTAGTGGACCTTGCCCGCGGCGATCTCGCGCAGCGCCGTGACGGCGGCCTTGTTCTTCGAGTGCACCAGCGCGGTCGCGCCCTTCATCAGCTGGCGCGTGCGCTGCGCGGCAAGCACGACCAAGGCGAAACGGTTCTCTTCGCGCTCGAGGCAATCTTCGACGGTGACACGGGCCATGGGGTGCTTGCTCCGGGAAAAGGCGGCGGAACCTTACTTTGCGGCGGGCCGCTTGTCACGTCGGACGCCGGCCATCGCCTCTGGCTGCCCCGGTCGCCCCGTTGCCCCGGCCGCCGCGAGCGCGTCGAGCTCGCCCACGAGGCCGTCGCCGAAGTACCAAGCAATCTCGCTCCGGACGCCGCGGTAGAGCGACGGCCCATCCCCGTAGCACTGGAGCGACCGATCCTCGATTTCGTTGCTGGGGTGCAACAGCCCCCCGTCGAAGGTGACCGGAAAGAGGACGCTCACCATAGGCTTGAGCTCGTGGTAGTCGACGCCGCGCGCGAGCGCGAACGAATGGATCGTGCAGCCGCGCCCCGTTCGATTTCGGAAGACGCAGGCGCCGTCCTCGACGCGGGTCCGCGTGTGCCGGCCACCGGGGAACTCGCCATCGTTCGTCCACTCGCCGGTGAACCAGCGGTCCTTCGGGACGCCCGTGTACTGCTCGAGCTCGACCGCGTTTGCCTCGAGCCTCGCGACGTTGTCCGCGTCGACGTCGACGCCGTACTGGCAGCACGAGTCATGGCAATAGGAGCACCTCATGCAGTCCACGAAATACGTGTAGAGAAAGATGGTGGTCTCGACTCGATCGACGACGGGCGCACCCCATCGACTGGCATAAGGGCGGCTGAGAGCGCGGATCATTCGGACGAGCGTACCATCGCTTCGATGGCGCCGGTCGATGGCGACGACGTAGAGCAGTTTCGTTCGGCGTGGTGGCAGCGCCTCCTCGCGGAGCGGTCGACCTACGAGCTGACCCGGTTCGCCGTTTTGCGTCTTCTCGCGCTCGTGTACTTGGTCGCCTTCGTCGCGCTCCATCGACAACTGGACCCCTTGATTGGCTCGCGCGGGCTCGAGCCGGCCGCGGCGTTCCTTGCTTGGGAGGGCAGGCACCTGGGCGGATCGGCGTACTGGCGCATACCGACGCTGTTCTGGTTCGGCGCTTCCGACGGGGCGATGCACGCCGTGTGCTGGGCCGGCATCGCGCTGTCAGCCGCGGCCTTGGCCGGCGTGACGAACGCTTTCGTCCAGCTCGCGCTCTGGGCGTCGTACTTGTCGTTCGTTCACGTCGGGCAGACGTTCTATGGCTACGGCTGGGAGATTCAGCTCCTCGAGACCGGGTTTCTCGCGATCTTCCTTTGCCCGGCCCGCGGCGTATCGCCCTTCCCGGCTGCCGCCGCGCCCAAGGCCGTCGTCTGGCTGCTGCGATGGCTCATCTTCCGGGTCATGGTGGGCGCGGCGCTCATCAAGCTCCGCAATGATCCGTGTTGGCGCGATTTCACTTGCCTCGACTACCACTTCGAAACCCAGCCGAACCCGAACCCGCTCGCGTGGTGGTTGCACAATGCTCCGCGGTCCCTGCACGCGCTGGGCGTCGTGCTCAACCACTTCGTCGAGCTGGTCGTTCCCTGGTTTGCCTTCGGATTGCGTCGCTATCGGCACGTCGCCGGGGTGCTGCTGGTCGCATTCCAGGTCTTTCTCATCCTGAGCGGGAACTTGTCTTTCCTCAACTGGCTCACGATCGTGCCTGCGCTGGCATGCTTCGACGACACGGCCTTCGCCATCTTCGCTCCCCGAAGGATTCGAGCCGCGCTGGCCGCGCGCTTCGGCGCGCTCAAGCCGTCACCTGGCCAGTCGCGCCTTGCGCTGGGGGTGGGGATCCTCGTCGCGGTCCTCAGCGTGGCGCCGGTCGTCAACCTCGCTTCGTGCAGCCAGTCGATGAACAGCTCGTTCTCGCCGCTCGATCTCGTGAACACGTACGGGGCATTCGGGACCATCGACCGCGAACGCTACGAGGTGATTCTCGAGGGAACGCGCGACGAGATCCCCGATCGGTTGGCCCGATGGCAAGAGTACGAGCTCCCGTGCATGCCGGGCGATCCGAGGCGTCGCCCGTGCCTCATTTCTCCGTACCACTATCGCCTCGACTGGCAGATGTGGTTTGTGGGCAATGGAGCCGCCCATGGCGAAACGATCGAAGACGAGCCGTGGCTCGTGCACCTCGTGTGGCAGCTCCTCGCCGGAGTCGGCTCTCCAAAATCACTATTTTCGCGCGATCCCTTCGTCCTATCCCCGCCGAAGTGGATCCGCGCCGACATCTGGCGCTACGCGTTCACGCGGGACCGTGCCGGAGAGCAAGGAGCCTGGTGGAGGCGCGAGCGAGTCGGCACGTTCTTGCGGCCGGTGTCGCTCGGAGACTCCGAGTTGCGCGACTATGTGCGAAGCTTTGCGTGGACGGACTGGCCACAGTGAGCCCACCGGCTCGCTATGCCGCGAAGTACGTCGTGGCCCGCTTCTGACCCCGGCTCTTCAGTTGCTTCTTTGCCAAGCCCTCTTTGAGGACACGCGGCATCTCTTTGGCCTGCATGCTCAACTCGTCACGAATCTGCTCGGCGCGAAGCCCATTCTTATTTTTCTTGACCAACGCCACGACTTTCTCGAGCGCGCCGGCGATGTCTTCCGGGGAGCGCCTCTTGAGGCGACCGGACGAACGGGCTCGAGCCGGTCGAGGAGCACCGTTCGGCTGGTCGCGGCGAGCGCGCGACGGAGCGGGAGACTCGGAGAGCAGGTCTTCGAGGGACGCGCCTTTGATCGCCTCGAGTACGGCGTTCGCGAACGATGTGGCCAGGGACGCGAGCTGGGAATGAAGATTTGACATGAGCAGCCCATTAGCACGAATCGGTCATCGTGTCTGAAATTCAGGGAACTAGCTCGCGCGCTCGACTGGCACGTAGCCGGCGAAAGCCAGAAGCTCCGACGGCGAATCCGGCACCATCCATTGCCGCGAGTCGACGCTGTCGGTGGCGCTCGCCGCGCGTCCCGACCCCCGGTCGGGCGAAAGCCGACTCCATCGTGGACGAAAAGCGGAGCGACACCGGCCGCCGCAATCAAGCTACGCCGCGAAGTACGTCGTCGCTCTTTTCTGTCCCCTCTTCTTGAGCTTCCTCTTCGTGAGCCCCTCGGCGAGCACGCGCGGCATCTCTTTGGATTCCATCCCCAGCAAAGAGCGAATCTCCTCGGCGCGGAGCCCGTCCTTGTGCTTCTTCACGAGTGTCGTGATCTTGTCGAGGGCCCCTGCGATGTCCTCTGCAGATCGCCTCGCGAGCCGACCACCCGCGCGGGGGCGCTTCGCCGCGCTTTGGGGGGACGCTTGGGCGGTCGCGCTGGCGGTCCGCGCCTTGGCGACCCGGCTCCCGTTGGCGCCGTGCAGGTCTGCGAGGGACGCACCCTTGATCGCGTCGAGAACGTTAGAAGTGAGCGACAGCGTGAGTGCGCTGAGCTGAGCGTGGAAGTTGCTGGGCATGGGCGCACGGGATAGCACACATCCGTTCCCATGTTTGCAATTCAGTACCTCTCACTTTCGATCGTCCGGCTCGATCCGAGAACATCGCGAACCTTTCTCGACAGGGATTCCGGCGTGATTGGCTTCTGAAGGAACCCAAGGTCCGAGTGCAAGACGCCGCGCTGGACTATTGCCTCGTCGGTGTAACCCGACATGAAGAGGATCTTGGCGTCTGGTCGCTGCGACTGAATCCGCTCGGCCAGCTCGTGCCCACTCATGTGCGGGAGAACCACGTCGGTGAGGAGCAAGTGAATCTCCTGCGTGTGCTTCTCGGAGATGAGGAGCGCCTCTCCAGCGTTGCGGGCTTCGAGGACATGATACCCGCAGCGTCGCAGAATTCCGCGCGCGACGCCCAAGACCTGCTCTTCGTCCTCTACCAGCAAGATCGTTTCCGAGCGGGTTCCAGGGATTGCATTCGGCGGGAGCGATGCGAGTGTCTCGGCGGATCCTTCGACGCGGGGGAAGTACACCCTGATGGTCGTTCCTTTGCCCGGTTCGCTGCATACCGAGACGTGACCGCCACTCTCCTGCACGATCGCAAACACGCTCGCGAGCCCGAGCCCTGTGCCTTCTTCCTTGTCTTTTGTCGTGAAGAAAGGCTCCAAGCTTTGCCCCTGGGTTGCCTTCTCCATTCCCATCCCCGTATCGCACACCGTGAGCCTCACGTACCGGCCGGGAGTGACATCGTCGTGGTCACGTGCATAGGCATCGTCGAGCTCGACGTCGGCAGTCTCGATCGCGAGCCGTCCGCCGCGCGGCATCGCGTCTCGCGCGTTCGCGACGAGGTTTATCACGATCTGTTCGACTTGCCCCGGATCGGCCTGGATCCGGCCGATGGCAGACGACGGCAACGTGGCAAGCTCGATGTCCGCGCCGAGCAGCCGATGGACCATCCTCTCGAGGCCCGCGAGGATCTGGTTCAGGTCGATGACCTTCGGCTGAAGGACCTGCTGGCGGCTGAAGGCGAGCAACTGGCGGGTGAGGTCGGCAGCTCGGCGGCCCGCGGTGTTGATTTCTTTGATTTCCGCGCGCAAGGGATCGTCCGGGCGCAAGTCCGCGAGGATCAGCTCCGTGTAACTGAGAACGACGGAGAGCAGGTTGTTGAAGTCGTGTGCGACGCCGCCCGCGAGCCTGCCGAGTGCTCCGATCTTCTGGGCCTGCCTGAGCTGTTCCTGTGCCTTTCGCAGGGTGTCTTGGGTCGTCTGCCGCTCGGCGATCAGCGCTTTGAGCGCCGCGTTCGCTTCCGACAGCTCGGCCGTTCGCTGGTGCACTCGAAGCTCCAACTCGTCGCGGGTCCGGAGGAGGAACTCTGCCGCTCGCTTGCGCTCGGTGACGTCCATCGAGACGCCCAGCAGATACCTGGGTGTGCCGGCGGTATCGGCAATCCAGGTCTTTCTCGTATGGAGCCAGCGCCGGCCGGACGGTGTGTCAATCGGCTCCTCGGGGATGTCGACCGCCGCCCCGCTCCGCAGCACCTCGCGATCCGTCGCTTGGAAACGCTCGGCTTGCTCGGCCGGGAAGGCGTCGCAGTCCCTCTTGCCAATCAGCGCGTCGCGCGACAGGCCCAAGATCTCCTCTCCAGCGAGGTTGAATCGTTCGAACCGGAGGCTCTTCGCATCTTTGACGAAGATCATCGCCGGGAGGTTCTCGACGATGGAATCGAGGAGCGCCGCCAGCGTCCGTGCCTCCGTCTCCGGCTCGCTGTCACCCCCACGTCCCGATTGTGCGCTCATTCCTCCTGCTCCAGCCAATCGCTGATAGTACGCCTCCCGGTTCGATGACGCCTCGCCAACTCGGTCGCGGCGGCCGCGCGACCTACCGAAGAGCCGAAGCGGGGATGCGTACGATGAACGACCACCTCCCGCCGTGTTAGACAAGGGAGCGATTGCAGTACCCGGAGGAGTGGCCGAGTGGTCTAAGGCAGCGGTTTTGAAAACCGCCGTACCGGCAACGGTACCAGGGGTTCGAATCCCTTCTCCTCCGCCCTCTCAATACCGGTGCTGCCAGACCACGTCGACGATCGACGTGCCCTGGTCGCCGACTGTCGTCTCGAGCGACCACTTGCGCAAGAAGTGCCAGTTCAGCGTGACCAGTGCGGAGTCCGGGTTGGTGCCTGGCGGTATCGCGCCGAGCACCCAGGCGATCTGCACAGAAATGTCGCGGGCAATCTGAACCTCGACCTCGGGTCGCGGAGTGGTCTGTGACGTATCAATCTTGGTCGTGATGCCGCCCGCCATGCCCATGCTCTCGAGGGCTCGATCGACGCCGCCCAGAGCCCGATTGAGCGGCTGCGTGGCCGCTCCGCTGGCGGCCGCGGCCATCGGAGTGCCCGACTGCTCGTCGGTGGCTCCGAAGAGGACCAGCGCCACGATCTCGCTCTGGGACTTCGATGGCTCGGAACGAAGCTTCACCTTCCCGGTCTTGAGGGGGCCGACGAAATCGGCGTAGATGCGCGTCAGGTCGGGCGCGGTCCAGCTCGCGGAGAGCACGATCTGCGGGTTCGTCGAGTCGCCGCCGACGAAGGTCACCGTCCCCTGGTCGATGGCAAATGGCTTGCCAAGAACATCGATCGACCCGCGCAGCATTCGAATCTGACCCGCGACGCGGGTCTCGTCGGCCACGGAGATCGTCGGCTGTCCCTCGAAGCGCACGTCCAGATCGGTACCGCGGCTAACCCGCATATCGTGAAGGCGTATCGCGATTTCGACCGCCGTGCGGGGCCCTCCGGTGCGGTCGGCGACACCAGCCTGGGTGCCGTCGAGCGGAGCCTCGACGAAGGCGCCCGCTCCCGGTCGCAAGCCGACTTTGACGCCTGCGAGCCCGCCGAGCGATTGCACGTCCATCGATGAAGGTCCGGAAGGCAACTCCACGTGTGCAGCCGGCACATCGACGAGGACGGCCAGCCCGCCGTTCGCGCCGACGCGGTCAACCGCCACATCGAAGTCGCCGTCGAGCATCCCCATTTGGACCCCATCGAAGACGAGGGGTAAGGCGTCTTTCGCCGGGATTCGCAACGCCGCGCGCGCCCCTGCCATCGTGAGGCCGTCGAACCGGGCCGATGCCGCGGCCCGCAGGCTTCCTCGAACGCCCTGCGCGAGGGCATCCTGAAGGCGGACCACCCCGTCCGGGGTGAGGAGGACCTTCGCGGAAGCCCCGTGAAAAGCCCCGCCGAACGACGCGAGCTCGAACGTGCCGTCTTGGAGCGTGACAGCCCCTTCGGGTCGTACGGTCGCGCCGCCCGCCGGGAGCTGAGCGTGCAGGTCGGCGTCGACGCGCCCATCGAGCTCGCTCATCCATCTCGATGCGAACGGCAAGAGGAAGGCCGCCCGGAATTGCTTCGCGGTCAGCGATGCTTCGGCCGTTCGAGACACATCGAGGCTGGGTGCGTTCGCCTTTCCCCAGAGCACCCCGATGCGTGCCGTGGCCTCCATGAATCCGTCTTTCTGGTCGACCCGCGCCGAGGCATCGAGAACGCGGCCGTCGGTCGTCGCCTTCACGCTCGACGATCGGCAGGGAACGCCTCCGACCTCCAGCCCGTCGAAGTCGAGCGCGAGACTCGCTCGGGCGTCTTCGTGCAGACCCTCCAGGGAGATCTGACCGCTGACTTTTCCGCGTACCTGGCCGTCGTCGAGGAACGCAATGCTGCGCAAGGGCAATCGATCCAGCTTGGCTCGTGCGGAAGCCGTCCACGGAATGCCGGCCCCCGAGAGGCCAGCGAGCAGGTCGCGCGCGCGCGCGATCACCGTGGCGCTCGCTTCGAGCACTTGCTGGCGGCGCGACGTCGCTCGAACCGTCCCGTCGATTCGTGTCCCGTCGTAGTGAGCGCCTACGGCAATGTCGAGGGGAAGCGCCATGACCGCAGGGTCGAGATTGCCGCCCACGAGCGACGCGGTCGCGTCGACCGTCGGGTGGAGGGCTGACCCGTGCCACGACGCGCTTGCCTGGATGTCCCCGGCGACGGCGCCGAATCCCCATCCCGAGAGGAGCGAGTCGAGTCGGCGAGAAGGAACCGCAATTCGCGCGTCGAACGGCATCGCGCGCAGCGCTTCGACCGGGCTGGCGTCCGAGAGAAGCACCGCATAAGGGACCTCTCGCGATTCGGCGTCAAGCGTGATCATGGTTCCGGCGCTGTCTCGCAATTGAGCTTGGAGGGCCGTCTCCCCCGTGTTGCCGTTGACCGTCACGCGAAGCGTGGGATCGATCCCGGCCACGCGCCAGGGGCGGGACCCGGCAGGAATTGCCCCGGCCCCCGCCTTCCCGTCAGGCCGGGTCGGGCCCGATCCGTTGGCGAGCACGAGCCCTATCGTGCGCGCCGCGATCTCGACGTCCGGCGTCAAGTCGTCGTCCGTCTCGCGCGTGACCTGTCCCCTCAGCTCCAGCGTCCCGAGGACGGTCGCCAGCCGCAGCGTGTTCGGCGGAAGGCGCGCGGCCAGCCGGGCCAGGTCCATTCGTGCGTCGAGGTCCACGGTGCCCCATGCTTTCCTCCACGGCGACGCGGTCAGCAGCGGGCCGCTCCCGACGTTCACCGACGACGAGTGAAACTCTATCGTCCCGATGTCTTCCACGTTTGCTGTCACGCGTCCCGAGGCATGACGGCCGTCGATCGTCGCGTCGATCCGTACGCCCGCGTCCTTGATCTCCGAGAAGGCCGCATGCTCGAGATCGAACGCCACGCGCCCATGGGCGGATCCTCTGCTCACGGTCGCGTCCACATCGAGCGCCAACTTTCCGCGCGCCGCAGGAACGTTCGCGAAGACGGCGATGCGTGCGAGGTCGAGCCCATCGCTCTTGGCCTTTACGACCACGGCCGACGGGGACACCATCAGCATGGCGGTCAGCTCGCTTCCGAGCCCGTCGATCTCGACGTCGTCGGCCCGCAGCGTTTCGCCCGACAGGCGCACGAGCGAGCTCTGGGCGCGCGCCGCCTCTCCGTCTGCGCTGACGTCGACACGGACGTCGTGCGCCGCGAGACCGCCGTCGATCGTGAGCCGCCCTTGCGCTCGCAAGGCGGGGAGGTGAACGATTCCCCTTTCGAGCCCTTCCCCGTCGATCGCCACATCGATCGACGGCGCCTCGAGCTTGCCTGTCGCGTGTCCATCGACTCGCGCCCTCTGCACCGACGCACCGAGCACGATCAGGTTCGCCATCACCGCGGACACGCGGGCGTCGACCGTCTTCGCGCCCAGGTCGATCGCTCCGGCCGCGTGCACGCTCGCGCTTCCTGCGGCCCGGTGCGCAAGCGGCGCGACAGACTCGAGCCGCGCTGCCTCCACGTCCCCCACGAACGTCAGGACGCGGGAGCCGCCTCTCGGCTCGAGCTGCATCGTCAGCGTGCTGAGTGCCCCGGGCTCGCGAATCGTGGCCTCCGCCTGCGCCGATGTCTGGCCGTCGGCGGAGCGCCCGAACCGTCCCGCCAGCGTCGCGGGAGGAACCAGCGTCGATCCCCAAGTGCCGCCGCTCACGAGAAGAGTCCCGCTGCCTTCCAGGGCCCCCGAGGGCTTCGCGGTCACATCGACATCGCCGGACGCCGCCACATTCGACCTCGGCGCCCAAGGCACGACCGCGTGAGCGTCGAGGCCCAGTGCCTCGAAGTGAAGCGCCGCGTGGACTTCCGGTCGAACGACGACTGGTCCGCCGACGTCCAGTGCCGCCGTTCCGGCCGTCACGTGCGCGGACACATCGAGATGCGGCAGCGTGCCGTGCGCTTCGGCGTGGGCCTCGGTCTCGACCGAAATGGGACATTCGGGCCAGGCCGCGCGCATCTCCTCCGGAGTCGCGCGCGCAACGTCGATCGTGGCGTCGAGGTGACCGTCGTCGTACGTCACTTCGGCGCGGTCGCCGATGGTGCCGATCGCACCATTCCACAGGGCTCGAACGCGAAGGGAGGGCTGGGTGAGGTGCGCCTCGACTTGCCCCTCGGCTTGTACCCCACCAGGCAGCCCGCGGACGACGAGTGGGGCGGGGCCGAGATCGATCGTGAGCCTTCCGCCCGCCAAGTACAAGCTCGCCCGGGCGCCATCCACGTCGGCGTCGAGCGGCGGGGCTGCCTTGGGGTTCACGTGAACGGTCGCGTGCGACACCAGAACTTGCGCGAGCGCGACGAGCACCGCGCGGTGCGGAGCGCCGGCTGGCGTTGCGTCCGGACGCAGCTCGAACGCACGCGCAATCCGAAGCGCGCCGCCTTCGTCCGGATCCAGCGCAGCCTCGACGCGCGCGAACGAGAGCTCCGGGACATCGACGACGATCTCCCCGCGCGTGCCCAGCGCCGAGCGAACGAGGGTCCACGTCGACACACGCGCGCGCATCCCTTCGACGCGCAAGACCTCCTTTCCATCCGTGCCGTCCACGTGCGCATCCACGCCGTCGACGTACGTGAGGCCGAGGGCGCCGATCCGGTCCACGGCGACCTTGCCGGCGAACGTGGATTCGAGCAGGCCGTTGACCTTCGCGATCACGATGCGCCGCACCGGCGGAAGGCGCAACGCGAGGGGCGCGACGACCGCAACGGTCGACAGGACCACCGCGCCCGTAGCGAGCGCGCGAGCCGCGGCGCGCAGCCGGGCCCTCTTCAGAAGGACTCTCCGATGCCGAATGCGACGGCAATGGGCAGCACGCTGAAGAGGACCGGAGGGTCACCAAACGCCGCGTCAAATTGCGTGGGGTCGCTCTTCCCTAGAATCTGGAATCCGGGGATCCGGTAGCCAACGTCCAGCCGGATCGGGACCACCGGTGTATCGTAGCGCGCGCCGACGCCGCACGACATGTGGAGGTAGTTGAACCGCAGCGCTCGCGCGTTGGGGTTCGACGGGTATGACCGAAAGAGAACGTACTGGGAGACGTCGCCTGCATCGCAGAACAGCACCCCGCCCCATGGGCCAGACGAGGCGATACGCAGCTCGGCCGTGGCTTCCCACTGCGTGAAGCCGCCGATCGGGCTCGAGCAAAGCGGATTCTTTTGAAGGTCGCCGGCGGAGACCAAGTTCGGATCGCAATTGTTCGCGGCTTGCGCTCTCGCGGTGAGCGGATTGAGAAATGGAACGAAGCCGTGGGGAGCAACGCCGCGCAGCGGATAGCCGCGATTCGAGTTCGGCCCTCCCGAAAAGAATCCGCGGAAGTACACTGTCTGGATGTCGGTCGCGGTAGCGCCCGCGGGAAGTCCGTTCTCCACGCTCTGTCCGTAGTTTACGGGGAAGAGAAGCCCGAGCGTGCCGCTCACTGCGAACGTCACGTCGCGCGTGATGGGAATGTAGCCTTCGACGTCAGGCTGGACCCGCCAGTCCGTCGCCGTGCCGCCGAATGGGCCTCCGGCGACTTGTAGGTCGATATTCGCGGCGAAGCCGGCGTGTGTGTGAACGGGGTTGTCGCGGAAGTCGATTTGAGTGACCAGCTGAGGGAACGACAGGAGCACGGTCGGCAGAGACGGGTCGAGCTGCTGTCCAGGGTAGGTGAACGGCTTTTCCCCCTGGAAGTTGTAGGCGAGGGTCGTAAACAGGTGTTTGCCGAACCGGCGCTCCACGCCGGCCGAAACCTTCGGCTCGACGTAGTTCGGCACGACGCTCGGCTCGACGTAGTTCGCCACGCCCTTCTTGGGGGGCGGGCTGGGCTCGACAAGAAGAGGGTAGATATTGAGCTCGGGCCGAACGAAGGCAGTCGTCCGCGCCTCGAAGGCTCCGGGCTGGCGAAACTGGAGGCGCAAGCGCTGCTCGTAGAAGAGCCGTTGGGGTGTCTGAAAATCGCTGAGGCTGGTCGGGGAGAAGACGACGCCTGGCTTCAAGTCCACGCTGAAGTCGCGCAGCCCGCCCAGAAGATCGTGATCCTCCCAGCCGGCGAGCAGGTGCACGTCGGTCTTGATCACGTCGAGCTCCGCGCCTCCTCCTAGCCGAACCGAGCGGAGCTGTGCGGGCTGGACCTGGACGACGAGGGGAACCACTGGTTTGGGCGGATCCGAGAGGCTCGGGACGATCTGCACCGCGCTGAACACTTCGAGGTCGAGCAGCGCCTGGGTGCTGGAGTCGATCTCCGTGGACGAGAATGGCCTTCCCGCGCGCATGTTCATCACGCGGCGAAGCACCCTCTCGTCGATCTCCTGCGGCCGCGGACCAGCCCCGTCGGGATCGAGCCCCACGAACGTGATCGGTCCGTAGACCGTGGGGATTCCGGGGTTCACGGTGATCGCGTAGTCGATCGCATGCGACGGCAAGTCGACGTGCGCCTCGGCCCGGACAGTCGCGTACGCGTAGCCAGTGCTCACGAGCGCGCGAAGGACCGCCGCCTGAGCGTCTGCGTAGGCATTCTCGTCGAACCGCTTGCCACGCGGCAGCGCGCTCTCGGCGGCAACGCGGACGGCCGTGGCCGTCGCCTTGGAAAGGGGGCCCAGCTGGTCAATGCGCGTATCGCCGTTGAGGACCGGCTCTCCTTCCGCGACCACGATCTCGATACGGACTCGATCGGGGCTCGTGTGAATGACACGAGCGACGCGGGCGCGCGCTTCGAAGAAGCCTCGAGCACGGTAGAAGCGTTCGACGCGCGCGAGGTCACGCTGAAGGACGGACGGGTCGTAGATGCTGTAGTCGTTCGCCACGCCGCTGAGGAGACCCAGAAACCGCGGACTCTCCGTCGTGGCGAGCTTGTCGCCAAGCGCGCGCGCGTCGATCGACGTGGCGCCGACGATCCGCACCGAGTCGATCGCGGCTCCTCCCTGCGGGATCGAAGCGCAACCGCACGGCGCCGTCAGCAGCGCGAAGAGCGATGCCCCGACGAAAGTCCGGCCGAACACGAGGGCGAGCGGAGCGGGCATCGGGACGCTGCGGGAGGGCCACTATAGTGCTACACACGCGCGGCCAATGCGCATGGCCCCAGCCGCGAGCCTACTTCTCGCGGCGTGCTCCCCCTCCCTTGCGCACCCGCCCTACGTCGCCCAGCCCCAGAGCGCGCTCGTCGAAGTCGCCGCCTCGCCGCCGCCGGGGCGGGTCGAAGTCGTCCCCGCTCGACCCGGCCATTCGGCCGTTTGGATCGACGGGGAGTGGATCTGGCGGCGCGGTCGTTGGGCGTGGCTGCCGGGTCGGTGGGTCGAGCCACCGCCCGGTGCGAGCTTCTCCCCTTGGGTTTTCGTTCGCGGCCGCGACGGGCGCTTGTGGCACGCCGCCGGCGTGTGGCGCGGGGCCCACGGGTCGGTCGTCGATTCCCCGCCGCCGCTTGCCAGCGCAACGGTCGGCTCGTTCGCCGTTGTGAACGCGAGTGGAGAGACTGAGAACACTGGGCCCACACTGCGCTCGTCGCCGTCCCCGCCCCCGAAGTGACCTAGGTGTGCTTGCCGGTCCCGTGCGGGTGAGAAGGGGAGGCCTCTGGTTTGCGTTCAGGGCTTGTAGCGGGGGTCCGTCAAAAAGTCGTCGTCGGTCAGCGAGCCGAGGAACGCGACAAGATCGCTCTTGTCTCCGTCGGACAGCGCCAAGGGCTTGATGAGCGGGTCGGCGGCGGGGTCTCCGCGACCGCCTCGCGCATACTGCTCCACGACATCGCGCAGCGTGGCCAGCGATCCATCGTGCATATACGGCGCACTGACGGCGACGTTGCGCAACGTGGGTACTTTGAATTTGCCGAGGTCCCCGCTCCGGCCCGTGACCGCTTCGCGACCGGGGTCGCCGCCCGCGACGTAGGTCCCATTGTTGAAGTATCCGCTATTGGTGAGCGAACCGGCGGGATGACAGCGGAAGCACCCGGCCTTTCTGAAGAAGAGCGCTTCGCCTCGCCGGGCCGCCGAGCCGAAGCGCGTGTCGTCGCCACGGAGATGTCGGTCGTACGGGCTGCTGCGGCTGACCAGGGTTCGCACGAAGCTCGCAAGCGCCTGACGTAGCGACTCCGCCGATGGCGGCGCGCCATCGAACGCCGTCGCGAAATCGCGGGCATACGTCGAGTCGCGGCCGACCGCCGCCACGGCGTCGGCAAGTCTGAGATCCATCTCGGCCGGGTTCTCGATCGGCTGGCCGACGAGGTCTTCGAGCGACCTTGCGCGTCCGTCCCAGAAGAAGGACGAGCCCCACGCCCGGTTGACGAGCGCGGCCGCGTTGCGCGTTCCCGTGCGCCCGTCGACTCCCTTGGAGACGGGCGCAACATCGGCGAAAGCGTGCTCTTGGTGGTGGCAGCTCGCGCACGCGATCGTTCCGGTGCGCGACAGCCGCTTGTCGTAGAAGAGCCGTCGCCCGAGCCTCGCGCGCGCTTCGGTGAGCGGGCTGTCGGCGGGCGCGACCGCGGCAATCGGGCCCTTGGGGTACCCGGCAGGAGCGCTGTTGTCCGTGAGCGCCCTCACTGGCGACGTATGCTCGCAAGCACTGGTCGCCGCCAGCACCAGCAGAACCGCCCGGAGGCTCAGGGGTCGAGCACGAAGATGGGGAGTTTGGGTGCGGTTTGCCTCAGCCGCTCCCCGGCGACCGTCTCGTCGTTGGAGCTCACGAATCCGGGCGTCGTGAGGGGTGGGCCGAAAGAGGTGTCGCCGGCGACGGGAGGCGGGCCGCCGCTCACATCGACGTTTGCGGTCGCGCCCGCGAAGACCTGATCCATGACGAATCGCAAATGGCGCATCACCGGCCCGGACACGGGCACCGCCAACGACGCATCGATGTGCACGGCCGGGGCGAACACACTCCCCGTTAGCCCCCCCATTGCGATCGCCGTCAGCGCGTTCAGGGGTCCCACCCCACCATTTGCGCCCGCGTCGACCGAAGCCCCGCCATCCGGTGCCAGACCATCGATCTGTCCTTCGTATCGCAGGAAAAGATAGCCGAACGGCGGCGGCCAGCTCATTTGCGAGTCGGTCCAGTAGGCATCCCCGATGACGTTAATCGAGTTGCAAGCATCGGTGATCCCGAGCGTGAGGGTCATCCCGCGGAAGCTCCCGGCGGGTGCGCGGATGCTCCACGCCGTCGTCGCCGGGTCCTCGGCGTTAAAGAAGTGAATGCCGTAGCCCTCCAGCTTTCCTGCGGGGGTAACCAGATCGACCGGCACGAGGCTTCCGTCGCTGCCCACGAGAGTGACGTTCGACAGGAAGTAGCGAAGATCGAGCGGGGTCAGCGTACCGCCGCCCGGAAGCACGTTGGGCTGTCCGTAAACCATCGGCTTCCCCCCGAGGTACGGATCGGTCTGGAAAGTGATGATGGTCCCGCCCGCCTGGTGGATTGGCGGCATCGCGGGACACCCGCCGCCGGCCACGGCGGCGCCGCTGCTCGGTCCCGCCGCACCGGTGCTCGGTTGCGTGCCGACAGCGGACGGCGATCCGCCATCGGGAGATGACCCTCCGGGTGGGCTCGCCGTGGAAGTTACGCCCCCGCATCCGGGTACCAACGTCGGTACGGGCGCCGATCCAAGGATAGCGATGAGTACGAGCCACGGCGACCGCATGGGACCCCGCCTTTCAATCGAGAGGATAACCTATGCCACTACCAGAGCAGCGTGTCCGTCACTATCGAGCCGGAAGATGTCCGCATTTTGTCCGCCCAAGAACGCGTAGGCACAAGAAAATTCCGATGAGACGGGCAAGCCATCTTGGCGCCCTATTGAGCAGTGTCGCCAGCGCAAATACATGCTAACCAGTAGATACCCGCAGAAGAGGCATGCAACGCACGATGAGCCGTTGCTGCCCCGCTGAAGCCGGTCCACATCATCGCACCGGCCACTGCACCCGCGGGTAATGCCTTTTTGATGTCCTTGGATTATTCCGCTTTGGACGGCAGGCACCTTCGGGCCGATCGTTCCGAGCGGGTCGGTGTTCGGGGCCGCTTTGGCCGTCAAGGCTGGATTCGTCCGATGTTGCGAGAATCATGGCCCAAAGGCCCCCTTGGACTGAACTTTCGTCGCCCGACCTGTCCTTCCTTCATCATGGTAAGCCCTGGCTGGTCCGGGGCGGTCCCACGTTCGTGGAGAATGGAGCCCACATGATTCACGGAAATGGCTCGAGAGTCCGATCCCTGCGGGCTTGGTGGCCTGTCCTTTCTATGATGGCGGCGGCTTGTACCGCACAGGTGGGACCGACCGGTGGGTCGTCCGGCCCTGGCTCGGGCATTCCGGGCGTTCAAGGCGGCGGGGGTTCGAACCAAGGCCCCGGCGGCGCGGGCGGGACCGGCCCCGGAGCGGCTGGCGGCAACGCGGCAGGTCCGACCGGCACAACCGGCACTGGCTCGACGGGGACCCCAGCGAATGCGGGTCCGCGCGATCCGGGGCGGGTGACGATCCGGCG
>CAZHED010000020.1:0-99660 GCA_964531095.1 uncultured Polyangiaceae bacterium
AAACGGTGATGCTTCAGGAGATTCACCATCGCGTGAAGAACAACCTTCAGATGATCTCGAGCCTCATCAATTTCGAAATGGATGACGTGACGAATCCGGAGACGCGGGCGATTCTACGAGTCACCCAGACGCGAGTGCACTCGATCGCACTCATCCACGAGAAGCTCTATCAGTCGCCCCTTCTCGCGACCGTCGACATGGGAGAGTACACGCGAGGGCTCGTCGCGATGCTCATGCAGACGCACGAAAAGCATGTGCTCGCCGAGGTTCGTGCCACCGACATGGTGCTCCCCGTCGACCTCGGTCTGCCAATCGGTCTCATCCTGAGCGAATTGGTGACGAACTCGCTTAAGCACGCGTTTCCGGCAGCCGCGGGGGGGCAAGAGCCGCGACCCCCGACCATCGTCATCGACCTTCGCCGCGACAAAAGCGGATTCGTCCTTTCTGTCGTCGACAACGGCATAGGTCTGCGCCATCCACTGAGCGCGCAAGACACCAAGTCTCTGGGCCTCCGCCTGGTGGGGATGTTCGCGGAGCAGCTGGGTGGTACAGTTGAATTTTCAAGCGGCAAAGGGACTCGCTGCACCGTGGCGTTCCCCGCGGGCGATAGTAGTTAGCTTCGAGGGAGGAACGTGCGATGGGCGCGAGCATCATGGTGGTCGAGGACGAGATCCTCATCGCGCAGGACATACGTCGCGTCTTGATCGGCTTCGGATACGACGTTCTCCCCCTGGTGGCGACAGGCAGCGATGCCCTGAGCACGGCGGACGCCCAGTCGCCGGACCTCGTGCTGATGGACATCAAGCTCAAGGGCCCCATGGACGGGATCGAGACCGCGACGCGGCTGCAAGAAAAGCGTCACACGGCCATCGTGTACCTCACCTCCCACTCGGATGAAACCACGCTCATACGAGCCAAACACACGAACCCGTTCGGCTATATTCTCAAGCCGTTCACCGATCGCGAGTTGAGGATATGCATCGAAGTGGCCCTCAGCAAACAAGAACTCGAATCGAGGCTGATCGCGGGGGAGCGCTGGTTTAGCACCACGCTTCAATCGATCGGAGATGCCGTCATCGCCACAGACGAGCGCGAAGTCATCAAGTTTATCAACGCGGCCGCCGAGACTCTCACGGGTTGGCAGACGAGCGACGCCGTAGGCCGGAAGCTCGGCGAGGTCGTTCACCTCGTCGACCACGACAACAAGCCGCTTGGGGGCCTCGTCACCGAAAGGGCCCTGAACAGTTTCGCGGCGATGCTGCACGGCAGCGAGATCGTTTCCAAGAGCGGTCGCCGTTTGCCGATCGACGACACCGCGACCTCGATCAGGGATGATCGAGGGGCGGTCCTGGGGCGTGTCGTGGTGTTCCGAGACATCACTGACCGGGTCAAGATGGAGAAGCGACTGGCTCTTTCGGAGAGGCTTTCCGCTCTCGGCGCGATGGCCGCCGAGCTCGCCCACGAGATCAACAACCCGCTCGGCTACGTGGCATTGAACGTGACCTTCGTACTTGACGCACTTGCCGCGGTCGGTCCGGATGGCGCGCCGGCATTTCGGCCCACGCGCGAGCATGTGGAGGAACTGAGGACCGCTTTGCAAGAGGCGAGCGTGGGGTGCGGGAGGGCGCGAAAAATTGTTCAGGACATGCGCAGGTTCGCGCGCGTCGACAGCGGCGCGCGAACGCTGGTGGATCTTCCCGACGTCCTGAATGCCGCCGCACGGATGACGGCCAACGCGATTCGTCACCACGCTCTTCTTCGATTCGTCTACGGGACGACTCCCTTCGTCGAGGCCGACGAAGGGCAACTCATTCAGGTGTTCACGAACCTTCTCGTCAACGCCTACCATGCCACCGGCGAAGGGAGCTCCACTGAGGAGGAGATCCGCATCGTCACCTTCACCGAGGAAGGGGGGTGCGCCGTGGTGGAGGTGCACGACACGGGGTGCGGCATTCCTCGCGAGAACCTCTCGGGAATTTTCGATCCATTCTTCACCACGAAGAAAATGGACGAGGGGACAGGTCTTGGTCTGTCGATTTGCCACAGAATCGTGACCGGTCTCGGCGGTCGGATTACGGTCGACAGCGAGGTCGGTCGAGGGAGCATCTTTCGTGTCGTGCTGCCCCCTGCGGGTCGACGGCGGGAAGAGCCCGATAGCCCTCCGGCGATTCCGTCGTTTCCCCCTCCGCCGGGGCGTTCCGGCGAAGCGCCTGCGGCCACGTAATTCAAGATTCACCGAAAACGACCGTACTAATCGACTATGAGGAACGCGTCGCCACATCAAATGCTGCGACGGTCGACCGGCGCCCGCACCTTGGTCTTCACCTCGACCCTCCACGTCGCCTCGTCACCACCTGAGGCGCGACTGGGGACGGGCGGGGTCCGTACGCTCATCGTCGAGGACCAGGTTCTCGTCGCAAGGGACATCGCGAATGCTCTCGCCAAACGCGGCTTCGAGCTGGTGGGCCGCGCAACGACCGCCCAAGACGCCATCCGGCTGGCAGGCGAAGCGTTCCCAGACCTCATCATCGCTGATGTGAACCTCCGCGGCGCGATCGATGGAATCACGGCAATGGAGCAAATACGGCGAGTGCGGGACGCGGCCATCGTGTATCTGACCGCCTATTCCGACGCGACCACGCTCGAAAGAGCCGTGGCAACCAACCCGTGTGGATTCGTCGTCAAACCGTTTAGTGAAGCAAGCCTACATTGCGCCGTCGAGGTCGCGCTTCGCCGACACACGATCGAGCGGGAAGCGCGCCACCTCTCGATGCGAGACGGACCCACTGGCCTTTACAACCGCCGTGCTTTCATGACATTAGCGGAGCATCAACAGAAGGTCGCCCGACGCGAAGGGCGACGCCTTGCCGCACTGTTCTTCGACTTGGACAATCTCAAGCGAACGAACGACGAACTCGGGCACAAGGAAGGCGACGCCGCCATCTGCGCAGTCGCTACGGTGCTTTCGAAGACCCTACGCGGGAGCGACATCGTCGCCCGCCTCGGCGGAGACGAGTTCGCCGCCCTACTCACCGGCGCCCTGGGTGACGGCATTGAAACCGTGCTCATGCGTCTCGGAGCCGCCCTGGCCGAGGCCAACCGACATGCGCCGCCCGGATACCCCCTCGAGCTAAGCGTCGGCGTCGCGGTGGCCGAGCCAGATGATCAATCCGGCATCGAAGACTTGATCGCCCGTGCCGACGCCGCCATGTATGAGGAGAAGCGCGCGCGAAAGGCTCGTCGGGGCGACTCGTGATTGGAAGCGCGTCGGCGGGGCTGACCCCGCGCGCAGAAGCGGCGTAGCGCCACTACGCCGGCACAGCCGGACCCTCCCCCGCCAAGTACCGCCCTGTCGCCGTCTTCGCGCGCGAAAGCTTGCGCGGCTCGCCCTCGAAGACGATCCGCCCTCCCTCCTCGCCCGCCTCGGGCCCGAGCTCCACCACCCAGTCGGCGCACGCGATGACGTCGGGGTGGTGCTCGATGACGACTAGCGTGTCCCCGCGCGCGACGAGCTGCTCGAGCACGCCCAGCAGGCGGCGCACGTCCGATAGATGAAGGCCGGTCGTCGGTTCGTCGAGGACGTACACGGTCGGCTCGTGCGCGGCGCCGGCCGTGAGCTCGGCGGCGAGCTTCAGGCGCTGCGCTTCGCCGCCCGACAATGTGTTCGACCCCTGGCCGATCTGGATGTACCCCACGCCGAGGTCCGACAGAGTTGCCAGCGGGCGAGCGATCCGCCGGTGGTTGGCGAAGACCTCGGCCGCGTCTTGTGCCGTCAGGTGGAGGACGTCGCCGATCGAGAGCCCCGCGTATCGCACTTCGAGCGTCGACGGCTCGAAGCGCGATCCGCCGCACGCGTCGCAGGGCGCCACGACGTCGGGCAAGAACGGCATCTCCGCGACGATTGTTCCCTGCCCCTGGCAGGCCGTGCACCGGCCGCCGCCGCCCCCGTTGAACGAGAAGCGCGCCGGCGAATAGCCGCGCACTTTGGCTTCCGGCAAGCTGGCGAAGAGCTTCCGCAGCTCGTCCCACACGCCGAGAAACGTCGCTGGCACGCTCCGGGGCGTGCGCCCGATCGGCGACTGATCGACCGCGAGCGCCCGCTTCACGCTGCGCGTGCCCGTGATCCCGGCGTGCTCGCCCGGCTCGGGGGCGACGAGCCCCAGCGCGCGCCGGAGTGCCGGGTAAAACACGTGGCGCACGAGGGTCGACTTGCCCGAGCCGCTGACGCCGGCCACGACGCACATTCGCCCCACCGGGACGCGGAACTTCACATTGCGCAGATTGTTGGCGCGGGCTCCGGATAGCTCGATCCACGCGTCGGCCATCGCGCGCTTCGGCCGCTCGATGCGAGCGCTCTGCTGGAGCGCGCGCGCGGTCGGCGATCGCGGGTCGGAGAGCACTTGCGCCGCCGGCCCCTCGGCCACGACGTGCCCCCCGTGGCGCCCGCCGCCGGGGCCGAGGTCGATGACGTGGTCGGCGGCGCGGATGGTCTCGGCGTCGTGCTCGACGACGAGCACGGTCGAACCCATGTCGGCGAGCTGCCGCAAGTTGGCCAGCAGGCGGCGCGTGTCGCGAGGGTGCAGCCCGATCGTCGGCTCGTCGAGGACGTAGAGCGCGCCGGTCAGGCCGCTGCCGAGCTGCGCGCTCAGGCGGAGCCGCTGCATTTCGCCCCCCGACAGCGTCGCTGCCGGACGGTCGAGCGCGAGGTATCCCAGGCCGACTCCCTCGACGAACGCCAGACGCCGCACGAGCTCTGCGTAGGGCGCCTTCGCGATCTGCGCGTCGGTCCCCTCGAAGCGCCACGCCCGCACGACCGCGAGCGCGCTCGACACGGATCGCGCCGTCGTCCGCGCATACGTTTCCCCGTGCAGCCTCACCCGCCGCGGTACGGCGCTCAGCCGCGACCCGTCGCACGCGGAGCACGGGTGTCGCGGCCCGGCGTCTTCGAGCGCGTCGGGGCCCCCCTCCACGCCCGTTCCTTCGCACGCCCCGCATTGCCCTTGCTTGGTGTTGAACGAGAACCAGCGGGGGTCGAGCTCCGGCACGCCGGCACCGCACTTCGGACAGGCGCGCGCCGTAGAGAGGATCTGCTCGTGAGCGCCGGCCTTGGTGCTGGGAGCGCCGTCCGCGATCCGCAGCGCCCCCGCACCCCACGCGAGCGCTCGGTCGAACGTCGCGCGGTCGAGGTCGGACGGCTTTCCGTAGTAGACGATGAGGTCGATCGTGTGCTCCTTCGTCTTCGCGAGCTTCGGCGGAGGATCGACGGCCACGATCGCGCCGTCGACGCGCGCGGCCTGGACGCCCGCACGCGAAGCGCCCGTGAAGAGGTCCAGATAGGTCCCTTTGCGCGCTCGGACCGCCGGCGCATACACCGTCTTGCTCTTGCCGTTGGTCGACTGCGTCACTCGCTCGAACAGGGCATCGGGGCTCGCCGGCGCGACGACCGTGTCGCACTCCGGGCAATGCAGCTCGCCGACTTTGGCATAGAGAAGGCGCAGGTAATGGGCAATCTCGGTGACCGTCGCGACCGTGGAATTCGCTCCGCCGCGCGCGGTGCGCTGCTCGAGGGCGATCGCCGGCGGAACCCCCCGGACGGCATCGACGTCGGGACGCGGAAGCGTGGGGAGGAACTGGCGCGCGTACGGGGTGAGCGTTTCCATGAAGCGTCGCTGTCCCTCCGCGAAGACGACGTCGAACGCGAGCGACGACTTGCCCGACCCGCTCGGCCCCGTCACGACGCACACTTTGCCGTGGGGGATGGAGCACGTGACCTCCTTGAGGTTGTGCTCGCGCGCGTGCGACACCACGATCGCGCTGGGGGCGTCGATCGGCGCCGCCGCGGCGGGCGCGGTCGTGGTCAGCGGCGAACGCAAGGCGAAGCCCGTTCGCGTGTCGCTCCTCGCGACCTCCTCCGGCGTTCCGTGCGCGACGATCTGCCCTCCGTAAGGGCCGCCGCCGGGGCCGAGATCGATCACCCAGTCGCACGCGCGGATGACGTCGAGGTCGTGCTCGACAACGACGACGCTCGCCCCCTCTTCCGCGAGCGCGTGCAGCGCATCGATGACGAACGCGGCATCTTGGGCGTGCAGCCCGGCGCTCGGCTCGTCGACCACGAACAGTGTCTTGTCGGCCTTCTCCGATAGCGCGCGCGCGAGCTTGAGCCGCTGCGCCTCGCCGCCCGACAATGTCGAGAGCGGCTGCCCGAGCGACAGATACCCGAGCCCGACGTGGACGATGGGATCGAGCGCCCGCCGAAGGACGTAGTCCCGGTCCTCGGGGGGATCGAACAAGGCGAGGGCCTCGTCGACGCTCATCGCGAGCGCATCGGCGATCGATCGGCCGCGGTGCTGGACCGCGAGCACCTCCGGCTTGAACCGTTTGCCGTGGCACACGGGGCAGAGGAGCTGCACGTCCGCGAGAAACTGCATCTCGACGGTCTCGTACCCCTCGCCGGCGCACTCTTCGCAGCGACCGGCCGGGACGTTGAACGAGAAGTGCGCCGGCGTCAGCTGGCGTCGCTCGGCTGCGCCCTCGGCGGCGAAGCGCGCGCGGATGCGGTCCCACGCCTTGACATAGGTCGCCGGGTTCCCGCGGGCCGTTCGACCGAGCGGCGACTGATCGACGAGCACCGCGCGATCGAGCGCCCGGACCCCCTCGATAGCGTCGTGCGGGCCGGGTTTGTCGATCGACATGTCTCCGAGCGAGCGGGCGGCGGCGCGGTAGAGCACGTCGTTGGCGAGGGTCGATTTGCCCGAGCCGCTCGGTCCCGTGACCGCGCAGACGACCCCCAGCGGAAACGCGGCGTCGATGCCTCGCAGGTTGTGGGCGCGCGCCCCGCGCACGGTGATCCAGCGACTGGCGCGCCGCCGTGCGCGTGCGATCGTCTTGTGGGCCGCCCACGCGCGCCCGGTCGGGAGGTCGGTGCGCCCCGCGAGGTCGTGGGGAGCGCCGTCGAAGAGAATCCGACCGCCGCGCGGCCCGGCCGCCGGCCCCATCTCGACGACCCGATCGCACGCGCGCACGACGGCGGGCTCGTGTTCCACGACCATCACGGTGTTGCCCGCTCGCGCGAGCTCGCGCATCACACCCGCCAGCGCCGGGACGTCGGTCGGATGAAGGCCCACGGTCGGCTCGTCGAGGACGAAGAGCGTGCCGGTGAGGGCGGCGCCGAGGGCCGTCGTCAGACCCGAGCGCTGCGCCTCCCCCCCCGACAACGTCCGCGCCTGACGGTCGAGCGTGAGATACCCGAGCCCCACCGTATCGAGGTACGCGAGGCGCGAAGCGAGCTGCTCGTGGACTCGCTTTCCCTGCGGGTCGTGTGCCGTGTAGGCCGCGACGCGCGCGAGCGCCTCGCTCACCGTCTGCGCGTGCCACCCCGCGAGGTTGAGGCCCCCGACCCGGTAGGCGAGCGACGTGGCGTTGAGGCGAGATCCGCCGCACCCCTTGCAGAGCGCGTATTCGCGATAACGCGAGAGGAGCACGCGCACGTGCATCTTGTACGTCCTGGTCTCGAGCCACTCGAACCAGGCCCGCACGCCGGGGTACTTGCCCTTGCGCCAGCTGCCCTCGCCGTCGACTACCAGGGCGCGCTGGTCGCTCTTCAGTTTCTCCCACGGGACGTCGAGCGGGATCTTGCGGGCCTTCGCGAACTTCTCGAGGATGCCACGCTCCCACGTCGTGCTCGGGCCGCTCCACGGCTTGATCGCGCCCTCGCCGAGCGACTTGCGCGGATCGGGGATCACCTTGTCCCAGTCGATCGCGATGAGGCGCCCGAACCCGCGGCACGCGTCGCACGCGCCGAACGGTGAGTTGTACGAGAAGAGGCCAGGCCTGGGCGGGTCGAACGCGCGAGCGCACTTCGGGCACGCGAGGCCGCGCTGGATGGTCGCGTGCGCCCCCGACGCTTCGCTTCGCATCTCGGCGCGGCCCGCGCCGCGCGCCCAGGCGGCTTCGATCGCTTCTTCGAGCCGCCGACGTTCTCGGGGGCTCACGCCCACCCGGTCGACGACCACTTCGACGCGCACGCCGGGGGCCGTCGCTTCGCTGGGGCGGACGTCGTCGAGGTCGCGCAGGGCGCCGCCGACCACGAGCCGCCGGTAGCCGTCCGCGGCGAGCTTCTCGCGTACCTCGAGGAACTGCTCGGCGTCGTCGATGCCCACGGGATAGGTCACGAGCGCCCGGGCACCGTCGAACGTTTCGGCGAGGCGCGCGGCCGCGTCGCGCGGGGAGGTGTCGACGGCGGCGAGGTCGCAGGCGGGGCACGTGGGGACGGCTTCGCGCGAGAAGAGCGCCGCGAGGTAGGGCTCGAGGTCGGCCATCGTGGCGAGCGTCGAACGGCTCGACTTCACCGGCGCGCGCCGATCCACGGCGACCGCTGCGGCGACGGGGGCGAGCTCCTCCATGGGCGGTCGCTCCAGCCTTTCGAGAAACTGGCGGGCATAAGGGCTGAAGCTCTCGACGAAGCGCCGCTGCCCTTCCGCGTAGAGCGTGTCGAGGGCCAGCGACGACTTGCCCGCCCCGCTCGGCCCCGTGACGGCGACGAGCTGCCCGGGCAAGAGGTCGAGGTCGACGTCTTTCAAGTTGTGCGTGCGAGCGCCTCGAAGGCGGATCGGGAGCATCGGGGCGGCCAATATGCACCCGTTTCGACGGGCGCGCCGCTGGCGGCGTGCGGCTGAGCTGCCTCTACCCCCGCCCTGTCGGCAACTCGACCCGGAACGTCGCCCCTTCGCCCGCGCGCTCGACCAGCGCGATCGAGCCTCCATGGGCCTCGGCGATTCGGCGTGCCAGCGGCAGCCCCAGTCCCGTGCCACCCGTGCGTGCGGTCACGAGCACATCGAACACCCGCCCGGCAATGTCCGCCCGCACTCCCGGCCCGTCGTCTGCGACTTCGATGATCGTACGGCTCCCGTTGTCTCGCACGCGCGTCGCGATGCGAGCCGTCTGCGGCGCGCTCGCCTGGATCGCGTTCTCGTATAGCGCATGAAGCAGACGGACGAGGAGGCCGGGGTGCGCTTGCGCGACCAGGCCGGGCGGCGTGACGGCGTCGTTCCACTGGGCGACTCCCGGCGCGAGATCCTCGCGGGCCATGGTCATCGCGTCGGCGACGACGACCGGCTCGGGTCGGAGCGCATCGCCTCGCGCCAGCGCCATCAGGTCATCGACGATTCCGTGGGCGGCCCGGGCGTTCTTCTCGACCCGGGTCACGTGCTGGAGTGCTGCTTCGGCATTCCCCTTGCCTGCCTCTTGTCTTGCCAAGTACGCGTTGGCGGAGATGATCTGGAGCACGTTTCGCAGCTCATGAGCCATCTCGACGGCGATTTCGCCCAGCATGACCAGCCGTTCTCGCGCCGCATCCGTGCCGTCCGGGCCCATGGGATCGAGGGTACGGGTGGGGCGCCAACGCCGGCAAGCGGGGGCAGCTTGGCGGTTGGGCTTTGGCCGGAGGCGGAAAGAGCGTAGGTTTTAGTCGCGATCCCGTCGTCCGGGCACATGGCCGCCGCACAACCAGACAACAAGATTGGCATAGGTACTGTGCTCGTCGGCAAGTACCGGGTCACCCGTGAGCTCGGGCGGGGTGGCATGGCCGCCGTGTACGAGGCGGAGCACGTCCACATCGGCAAGAAGGTGGCCGTCAAAGTGCTCGCCTCGGAGCTCGCGAGCTCGACGATCGTCACCGAGCGCTTTTTTCGCGAGGCCCGAGCCGCCGCGAGCGTGAAGAGCCCGTACATCGTCGAGGTGTACGACTCGGGGCGGCTAGAGGACAGCCGCCCCTTCATCGTGATGGAGCTCCTCGAGGGGGAGTCGCTTTACGATCGGATGGCGCGGGTGCGCCTCATCGATGCCCAGTCCACCGTGCGAATCATCGGGCAGGTGGCCAAGGGGCTGACCAAGGCCCACGGCGCCGGGATCGTGCATCGGGACCTCAAACCGGAGAACATTCACCTTTGCAAGGGCGAGGAAGGCGAAGAGGTAGCCAAGATCCTCGATTTTGGCCTGGCCAAGTTCTACGCGCCGGTCAAGACCGATGAAAAGACCGCTCGGCTGACGCGCGAGGGAGCCGTGTTTGGCACGCCCGCGTACATGTCTCCCGAGCAGGTCAAAGGGCAGGGGACGGTCGACCAGCGCTCGGATCTCTGGGCGCTCGGGTGCATGGCGTTCGAGTGTCTGACCGGGCGGCCCGTTTGGAACACCGAGCAAGGCGTCGCCATGACCTTCGCCGCGATTGCTTCCGCGCAGCTGCCGACTCCCAGCCTTTTGCGCCCCGACTTGCCACCGTCCTTCGACGCCTGGTTCCAGCGGGCTCTCGAACGCGATCCCGACCACCGCTTCCAGACCGCGAAAGATCTCGCCGAGACCCTCGCCCAGGCGCTCGGCACGCCCCCGATCTCGCTCATCAACCTGCTGGAGATCGACGCGATCGAGCGGCTATCGCAGCCTCCCAGCGAGCCGGGGGAGCGCGGGCCGCCGTCGTCGACGCGCGGCTCGGGGGTGAAGTCGACCAAGCGATCGTCCAGCGGCGGCACCGTTCCCCCTGGCGGTCGCGCGATCGGAGAGTCCGGCGCGCCGCAAGCGTCGGGCGATCCGGCTCTCGGCACTGACTTGCGGCCGACCGCGGGGCAGGAGCTGGATCTCCTCCCGATTCGAGGTCGCCCCGGCCGCGCCCGGGTGCTCGTGCCCGTCGCTCTGGTCGGTGCCCTGGCGGCGGTCGCCGCGGGCTGGTTCATGTACACGAGGGTGATCCATCGTGCGATCCCCGTCGCTCCGGCAACGTCGGCGTCGATCCCATCCGCTCGTGGCAGCGCTGGTACGAGCTCCGAGGCGGCGCAGCCGCCGGCGCCGCCGCCCGAGATGCCCAAGTGGATGGGGACGATCGAAGATGGGCAGGGGCTCTTGGCGGCGGGGGATCCGGACGGGGCGGTTCGGAAATTCAAAGAGGCCGTCGACCTCGGCGCGGGACCAATCGCCAAGTCGTTTTTCGATCAGGTCAAGCTCGGGACCGCGACCACGGGGCCGTGCAGGATGGCTGCCTTCTCGCATCCGCGCCTGGGGTACGGAGGCAGCATCGGGCGGCCTGCGGTCGCCGTCACGTCCAAGGGTGCGGTCGTCGCGTGGACCGACGACCACGAGCAGCCGGGGCACGACCACGTGTATTCTGTGCTGGTCGACGCGAGTGGCCGTCCCACGTCACGCGCCAGGGATCTCACCCCCGAGGCCGACTTTGCGATGCGGCCCTCGCTCACGACGGCCGATGATCGCGTGGTCCTCCTCTTTTGGGACAAGAGCGGGCGGGAGCCGGGCGTCCGCGTGCGACTGCTCGACTCGGACGGGCGCATCGGAGGGATGAGCGCCGTCGTGGGTGCGGGGAAGCCGGGTCTGTTCTGGCCGGCCATGGACCGCGCGGCCGATGGCGGGTTTTGGGTCGCCTGGCAGGAGAGCCTCGACAAGGAGGGGGACGACCTGTTTCTGCGCCGGCTCGATCCGGATCTCAGGCCGTTCGGTCCGGAGATCCGCGCGACCGACTACGAACCGGAAAAGGGTCGGGTTTCGCGCGTGAGCTCGGCGGCGGTGGCCCTCTCGAGCACGAACTTGTTCGTGGCCTATGCGCTCGAGCGGGATCGCGAGCACCTCGTCGCGCGGATGCGCGTGCCCCTCGGCGGGACGGAGCTTCCGGCGGGTGTGGCGAAGGGCAAGGCCGAGATCGGCGACGTCGCGGTGGTCAACGAGGAGAAGGTGGGCGGCGACTACCCATCGCTCGCGTGCACGAAAGACGCCTGTTACTTGGCGTGGCACGAGACGGACAAGGGAGCGGAGGCAGCGCTGCTCGATCCGGTCAAGGGCACGCTCCTCTGGCGCAAGCGCTTCGCGCCGCGCGGAGGGCACCCAGCGGTCGCGTCCGCCGACGGGCTGGCGGAGGTCGCGTTTTACGAAGCAGGGCGCGTTCGGGTTGCCGCCATCTCGCGCGACGGCGTGGGTACCACGAGCACCTTCGCCAAAGTGACCGGCGATGCGCCGCGCCCGTGGATCGCCCCCGGTCGAACGCGAGGCGAATGGTACGTCGCCTGGCTCGACCTCGAAGCGGGCCACGCCGAAGCGTTCGTCGCTCGCCTGCAATGCCGCAATTGAAGTGGCCTGCCCTTCGAGAAGCCTTGTGGGTCTCGGCGGACGTGACGGTCGCTGTCGCTGCCATCGCAGTCGGCCTCCCCGAAACCTGGCATGCCACAGCCGTCGGGTTCACGTTTCTCGCGGTGACATGGGCGCTCGTGTGGAGCAAAGACGACGATCGCGTGCGCCGCGCCGGGCTCTCGCTCGGGGGCCTCGTCATGCCCGGGCCCCTGCGCCCAGGGTCCTTGTTGCGCGAGGCCGGGGTGGCGTGCGCGTGGGGGTTCGGGGTCGCGGGGATCGTCGCGGTGCCCTTCTACTTCGGCTGGCACGCTTGGTGGGCGCGAGCAATGCCCAGGTTGGGCTTCTCGCTGGCGGTGAAGCCGGTCGAAGCCGCCGACGAGCTCCTCGCGCAGCTGCTGGTCATCGCGCTCCCCGAGGAGGCATTCTACCGGGGGTACTTGCAGTCTCGCCTCGACGACGCCTGGCCGCCGCGCTGGCGGCTGTTCGGCGCGCAGGTGGGCCCGGGACTCTTCGTGGGCGCCGCGATTTTCGCGCTGGGCCACGTCGTTACGGTGCACCTGCCGACGCGCCTCGCCGTGTTCTTCCCCGCGTTGCTCTTCGGCTGGCTGCGCGCGCGTACGGGCGGGATCGGTGCCTCGGTCTGCTTTCACACGCTGTGCAACCTGTATTCGCAGGTGCTGGGGCGCGGCTACGGCTTGTACTAGCGATCGAGGCTATTCAACCTCGCAGAAACCAAGGTTGCAAGCCGGTCTCCCCGTCGGGCAGGGATGGGTCCCGTCGCACGACGTGCATTCCGGTGGCAGGGTCCCGTTGCCCTTCTTCGATTCGAAGTAGCAGCCGCACCGGTAGGACGGCGAGTAGGCCGAGAGGTTTCCCAGCTCGATGTCGCGCTTGACCATCATCGCACAGCTCGGCACGAGGCTCGCCCCGATGAACGCGTCCAGAACGGCCTGAGGCAGCCTCGGAACGTTCACGACAGAAAGAAATGCGGCCGCGGCGTTCGATGGCGGAACGGTGGTGAGAAAGTGCAGCGGCCCCCAAATGGGATAGTGGCCGTCGCGCACGTTGCGCTTGTCCGTCGAATCCGCAGTCGAATCGGGAAGGTACGCACACTCTTGCCCGGGGCCCTTGTAGGCCAACGCGTTCAAGTTCTTGCGGTCGCTGTCGTACCAGTCGACCGAGATGATGCCGATGGATTGCTGGGCCTCGTTGAAATCGACGATCACCTTAAGCGTCTGATCGACAGCCTGGGCACTTCCCACGTCAGTTCCCCAGAACTGGTTGGCCTGAACGTTGATCGCGTGGCCGATCATCTGCTGCGTTCCGGTGTTCGCGTTGCGAACGAAATATTGGGTAGGGTTAATCCACGGAATGGCCGTCCCGCCGTTCCCGCCCAGGCCGAAGACTTCCAGCGCCGCGGCCGCGCTGATGGCCGTCTCCTGCGAGCCGCCCGGGACGACGAACGCCATCGCCTGTATCGGACCCGGAGAATCCATGGCACTGCCAAGCGAGCTGACGCCGTCGCACGTGGTCGCGTAGATGTCCGACTCTCCGATGTCGACTTGCACACCAGCCGATCCCAAGAGGCAGGGCGTCTGGCTTCCGTCCGCTCCGTAGTACGCCGCGAATTTCGAGGGACTCGCACCGGGCGCCGGGTCGTGGATGGCCGCCGAGTTGACGACCGATTTGACACCCGTGCACGAGTTCGTGGTTTGGAACACGGGGACCGTCCCGTTGGCGGCGATGATGAGAGGCGCCACTTTCGCGAGCAGGGGCGGGAAGTTGCTCGAGCCCGTGATGAAGACCACGTTCGCGCGCCCATTGGCCGGATCGAGGCAGTTCGGCAGCGTTGCGGCGTCTCCCCCACCGCTGTCGGCGGTAGCCGCCGGGGCGGGGGCGCTCGCATCGGGCGACGGCGGCGGCATCGGGGTCGGGAGGCTGCTGCCGCAGGACTTCACTCGCTTGCAGTCGTCGAAAGGAAACCATTGCGACGTCGTGCACTGGTTTTGGAACTGGGCCTGCGTCTGTGGTGTTCCGTAGAAGCAATCCGGCGGCCCGAGCCCCGAGTCCACACATACATTGCTCTGGCAGAACGGATGCCCCCCGAACTTCAAGCAGTCGCCGTCGACTTGGCACTGGGTCGCGCTGCGATCGAGAAGCAGCGTGCAGGCCGCGGAGCCCACCAGCAGCCCCGCCGCGACTACGCGCGCCCATCGCCGCGGAGAACGGGCAAGTCGGTGCGCGGCCGAAGGTTTGGCCACACCGTCCGGGCCAACTGCCGCAGGGCGGTCCACATCTGACGATTTCATGCGCATGGGGAGTCGTATCCGAGTCAGAACATCATCTCGAAGCGCGCGGACGCGGGAGCGATCGTCACGCGGGCCTGGGCGGAAGGAGCCGCCGTGCGGTCAGCGCCCGGCGAAAGGGTCCAGTAGAGCGTCGCGCCCCCGACGACAATCGCAGCGGCCGCGAACGAGTCGGCCAAAATAGAATACGTAGCCGTGAGGCTTGCGTCGTGATTGAGCACGACGCTCGTTGCAGGGAATTCGTTTCTTTCGTTGGCGAGAGAGTGCGATTCGCCGATGGCGAGGGCCCCAAACGTAATGGCGCCCGCCGCGAGCGCGCCCGCGGCAATCCAGCTCGCGGTTCGGATCGCCGACCCTGCACCTCCATGCGCCGGCGCGACCTCCGCGCTCGCCGCCGCCGGCGCTGCGACCCCCGCCGAGTCGGCAACCGGTTCGCGAAGCTGGAGCGAGACCGAAACGTGGTCCTCGGCCGCCACGTCGACGTACTCAGTAACCGAACCGCGCCCCGCCATCGAAGCGACCACCTTCCGGCGACCCAGGCTGACGACGAGCGGCTCGAGAGGGGTCTTGCCGACGGGCTCGTCGTCGACGGCCACGTCTGCGCCGGGTGGAAGAGTCACGACGCCCAGATGCCCGACGCGTGAGCGGAGGACTTCCACGGCCTGCGCAACTTCTGCCCGGTGGCTCTCCGTAGCGCCGAATTCGGCGAGAAACCGCCGGAACGTCTTGAGGGCGCCCGCGTAGTCCTGAAGCTGGAACTGCGCTTCGCCGACGTTGTAGAGCGCTGTGGCGCTGGGCGCGAGCGCGTAGGCGCGCCTGAACTCCACGAGAGCGGCGGCGTAGTTTGCCTCGCCGTAAAGGTCCACACCGCGCCGGAAGTGCCTTCCGGCTTCGCCGCTCGCGACATCACCCGGCTGGGCATGGCTGCTCTCTTCGGCCACGACGTTCGGTGAAACCAGCAGCGCCGCAGAAAGCGCCAGAGCCATCACGACTCCCGGAAAACACTCACTCATGGAGTCCCGTACGGGTCTCTCGTCTCGATCGGCCGCAGCGGCATGCGGCCGCCCGCCGAGTCGACTTCACCCCCAGTCGAGGCGATGGTCGCCTGGACTGCCGGCAGCTTCGGCGGCGGCGCCGCCACTGGCTTCGGGGGCGCTGCCGCTGGCCTGCGGTTCGCCACTGGCGGCGGCGGCTGGGCGTTGACGCGCCTGGGGGCGGATGGCTGCGAGCCTGCCCGATCGAGACTCAGGTCGATGGCCACATCGGACGCGAGCAACACGCTTTCCGACTTCGGCTCATAGCCGTCTGCGGTGGCTGTGATCCGATGGAGCTCGCCGCCCTTCGGAAAGGAGGCGGAAAATGGATTCTGGGGCTCCGGCGTCCCGTCGACCGTGATCTTCGCGGACGGCGGAGAGGCACGCACCACGAGCGCCACGAGCTCTGGGGGCGGGGCCTCCAGTGGGGTGAGCGACGCCGCGGCGGGGAGTGGCGGGGTGGCTTGGGTCCGAGTGAGCGCAGGCGCATCGACCGCCAGCGCGGCCGCACCGGTTCCGCCGCTCGACTTGTTGCCGCGGTCCGGCGCGGCGACCAAGATCGTGCAAAACACCAGGACGACGGCGCCGGCCAGCGTCGCGATGCCCAGCCACTTGGGCGCCCGAAACCGCAGCATTCCTGCTTCTACATCCAGCTCTTCGCCCGGGTCGCGACCGTCGTCGGGCGGCAACGCGGACGCGTCTTCCTTTTCCGCGATTTCTTCGCGCATGTTCGCGACGCGGGTGGCCAGACCGACGGGGGTCTGCCCCTCTACGCCAGCGCGCACCTCATTGCTGACGGGAGCGAGCGACCCTTCGGACGACGGCTTTTCGGGGGCCGTCTCCGTCTCCTCCAGCGGAACGGAAAACGCTGGCTTCATCGACGCCGCTCGTTCGGCCGGGACGTGCGCGCGAGAGGGAGCGAACGCGAGCAAGGCCATGGCCAGCTCGCCGGCGCTTTGGAACCGCTGCTCGCGGTCCTGCGACAAACATCGCGTCACGATGGCTGCGAGCTGCGGCGGAACGTCAGGCCGCACGTCGCGCAGATTCGGCGTGGGTTTGTTGAGGATGGCCGTGACCAGCTCGGCGAGTGTCTGCGAGGCGTCGAACGCGGCTCGGCCCGCGAGCAGCTCGTAGAGCGTTGCCCCGAGCGACCAGATGTCGCTGCGATGATCGACGGACGCCGTGGATCGGAGCTGCTCCGGCGACATATAGCAGGGCGATCCCACGATGACGCCCGTGACTACGTGGTCGGAAAACGCGAACTTGGAAATCCCGAAGTCGACGATTTTCACCACGCATCGTCCTGGCGAACGCTCCGTCAAGAAGAGGTTGTAAGGCTTGATGTCGCGGTGGACGATGCCGTGGGCGTGAGCCTCGGCGAGTCCTTCGCAAGCCTGAATGACGTATTCGGCGGCGACGGCGACCTCGAGCGGGCCGTCCGCCTGGAGCGTCCCCGCCAGGCTGCGGCCTTCGAGGTATTCCATCACCATGTAGGGGGTGCCTTCCTCGGTGACCCCGGCGTCGAGCACGTGGGCCACGTGCTCGCTCCGGAGCTGGGCCACCGCCTTGGCTTCGCGCGAGAAGCGCGCGAGCGCGTCCCACTGGTGGTGGGAGTGCACCTCGCCCCGGAGAAACTTGAGGGCAACGCGCTGCTCGAGGTGCAAGTGCGTTGCCGCTACGACGAGGCCCATTCCACCTTCGGCCAGCGTTCGATCCACGCGATACTTTCCGGCCACGACCATGCCGGGGTGCAGAACCAGCTCCGAGCTCTTGCCATCTACATGCATCGACTGACCCGCCCGTTTCCCCGGCCTAACTGACACTTCGCTACAGGACGGTTTCTATAGCACGATTGCCCTTCGCGCAAGCGCTCATCGCCCTTCGCGACCCGCGCGCAAGGCCCGAGAAAACACTCGCCGCAACATACCGGCAACGAGCCAAAAACATTGACCGCCTTTACGGGCGCGAGGGCTGCTTTCACACGCCACTCGCTCCTCGCCACTCGCCACTCGCCACGGCGCCCGCCGCTTCGCGGCCGGCCCCCGCTTTGCGCCTCGCACCTTGCGCCCGCCAGCCCCCGGCGCCAAGCTCCGACGCGCGCCGTCGATGCGGTCGGCTACAGAGCCTCTGGCCATGCCCGCGATATCGGCCACGTCGGCGGGTCGCAGGTTCGGCCCAAAACAAAATGACTACGGGCCGCCGGGGAGTACAAAGGGGTCGAGCGTCGATGGGCAGGGCTCAGCCCAGGCGAGCTCACGAGGCGCGCGGTCGGGCGAGCCCGCCGCCGACACACCAATCTGCCTCGCCTTTTCCGGACCGCCGCCACGGCCCACGCCCTTGCCATCGATCTCCCTCGCCCCGACTCAACCATGCACGCCGCGCTTTTCGATATGGATCGCACCCTTGTGCGAAAGCAGACGGCAAGCCTGTTCATCCGCTATCTGCAGGCACGGGGCGGAGCGAGCCATTGGGACTCGGCGCGGGCTTTCTTTTGGCTGGCACAATACAGCTTGGGCGTCGTCGACGCACATCGTGTCGCCGCCCTCGCGGCGGCGCGCTTTGCAGGCACGTACGAGACCGTGCTCGCCTCTCGGTGTGAGGACTGGTTTCGCCGCGACGTCGAGCCACACGTCGCCGACGCCGGCCGCCGTGCGGTCGCCGAGCACCAGGCGCGCGGCGACGTCATCGCGATCGTGACCGGCACCAACCCGTATTTCGCTCGGCCCTTAGCCCGCCGCCTCGGCATCGACCATGTGGTGGCCAGCGAGCTCGAGGTGGGACCGGACGGGCGCTTGACCGGGCGATTGCTGGACCCGCTCTGCTTTGGCCATGGGAAAGTGGCGCGTTCCCGGCGACTCGGGGAGCGGCTCGGCTTCCGCGTCGAGGACGCCACATTTTACAGCGACTCGTACACCGATCTGCCGCTCCTCGAGACCGTTCGGACGGCCGTGGCGGTCAACCCCGACCCACGCCTCTCGGGCGTCGCCCGCCGGCGCGGGTGGCGCGTCGAGCGGTGGTAGGGTGCTTGTGTCGATATGAGCCGAGCCCACGCCAAGGTCTCCTCCCGCTAGCCATGTTCGAGCTCACGCCGGTTGCCGTGGAGCGGATCGTCGCCGTCGCCCTCGAGGAAGACCTGTCCGCGGGAGACCTGACCACCGAGGCGTGCGTCGCGCCGCTGGCCAACGCCGTCGCGCACGCCACGGCGCGCCAGCCCCTCGTGGCGTGTGGTGGCCCGCTCTTCGCGCGAGTCTTCCTGCGGATGGACCCGTCGCTGACGGTCGAAGCGCACATCGCCGAAGGAGCCTGGGCCGAAACGGGCGGGCGCATTTGGACCGTCGGCGGTCGCGCTCGGCCGATCCTCATGGCCGAGCGCGTGGCGCTCAACCTCGTGCAGCGAATGTGCGGCATCGCGACCATGGCCCGCGCGTACGTCGATGCCGTTCCCGCAGGGTGCCGCGCGCGCATCACCGACACGCGCAAGACGACCCCCGGCCTCCGCGCGCTCGAGCGCTATGCGGTGCGGGTCGGCGGCGCGCGCAATCACCGCGACAATCTCGGCGCGGGCGTTCTCATCAAGGACAACCACGTGGCGGCTTGCGGCGGGCTGCGAGCGGCGATCGAGAGAGCCCGGGCCGCCGCGCCGCACACCGCGAAGATCGAATGCGAGGTCGATTCGCTCGACCAGCTCGACGAGGCGCTCGCGGCGGGCGCCGACATCGTGCTTCTGGACAACATGGCGACCGCCGCGATCGCCGAGGCGGTGAAGCGGACCCGCGGACGCGCTCTTCTCGAGGCGTCCGGCGGCGTAACCCTCGATCGGGTCGCGGAGATCGCGAGGGCCGGCGTCGACGTCATCTCCGTCGGTGCCCTGACGCACTCAGCGCCGGCCGCGGACGTGGGGCTCGACTTCGCGTGACCCAGGTCCCGCGGGGCATCGGACCCGACCTCGCGTCTGCGCCGGAGGCTGTCGCCGCACGGGGATGCCTGCTCGGCCGTCCGATCCAGCTTCTCGCGTCGACGACGTCGACCAACGACGATGCGAAGCGTGGGGCAAAAGAGGGTGCGCCGCACGGCGCGACGTGGGTCGCCGAGCAACAGACCGCTGGCCGCGGGCGACAGGGCCGGCTGTGGATGTCACCGCCCGCCGAGAGTCTCTTGTTCTCCGTGCTCGTGCGCGGCGCTCCCGCGCCGGCGCGGCTTCCGCAGATCGCGCTCGTTGCGGGGCTGTCCGTTCGAGACGCGGTGGCGCGCGCGCTCCCCGGCGCGGATGTGAAGATCAAGTGGCCAAACGACGTGATGGTCCACGGCAAGAAGATCGCGGGCGTTCTCGTCGAGGCCGTGACCGCCGGCTCGCGCGTCGAGGCGGTCGTCGTCGGCGGCGGCATCAACGTGCACACGCGGGCGTTCCCCGCCGAGATCGCCGCGAGAGCCACGTCGATCGCGCTCGCCTCGCCGCCGGGAGCGGACCCGCCCGATCGCGCGCGAATTCTGGCCGACGTGCTGGCGGCGCTCGACGCGGACCTTCACGTCGTGGTCGCGCGAGGACTCGGCGTCGTCCGCGCGCGGCTCGACGCCGCCGACGTACTCCGTGGCCGCCGGGTGCGCTGCGATTCGGACGACGAAGGGGTCGCCTCGGGGATGGACGAAGAGGGCCGGCTCCTGGTGCGGCGCGACGACGGCGTCCTCGCGCGATGGATAGCAGGCGAGGTTCATCTGATCGCCTAGCGCCCCGCCCAGCCCCGGCAACGTGGCCGAAACGCGCAGACTTTTCGCGAAACATCCCGTTGTCTAGGCCGGTACGATTTCGTATAAGCGCGCGGGCTGCACCGCGTGGGCGCCAAACCGTTTGCCCCCTCGCGCTTCCGCGTCTCCAACCTCGCGTCCCCGTGACCTCGCCATTTCGCGCGATCCGCCGCGGGCCCCCTAACTCTCCCACATGCAAATCTTCTCCCGCTCCCTCAACAAGCTGCCGCTGATCGTGGGCGCGGCCGCCACGCTGGGTCTCGTCGCGGTCACGTTCTTGATCTGGTACTACTTCTCGCCCTATTTCACCCAGGTCGGGTATTCACCGAAGCAGCCGGTTCCCTACTCGCACCGCCTCCACGTCGGGCAGCTGGGTATGGACTGCCGCTACTGCCACACGAACGTCGAGCGCTCCGCGGTGGCGATGGTCCCGCCGACCCAGACGTGCATGAACTGCCATCAGCTCGTTCGGACGGACTCGAAGATGCTGGAGCCTATTCGCTCGAGCTGGGAGAGCGGCAAGTCCGTAGAGTGGGCGCGCGTCCACAAGCTGCCGGATTACGTCTACTTCGACCATAGCGTGCACGTCACCGGGGGCGTCGGGTGCGCCGAGTGCCACGGGCGGATTGATCAGATGGAGCAGGTGCGGATGGTCAAGCCCCTGAGCATGGGGTGGTGCCTCGAGTGCCATCGTGACGTCAAAGAAAAGCAGGGTGACAGCGAGCACATTCGCCCCGTCGCCGAGATCACCAACATGGCCTACAGCCACCAAGGGCACGTCGACCCTCCTCGGCGCCTTGACCCGCCCGAGAACTGCTGGGGGTGCCACCGATGAGCAAGCGCGCGCTTTATCCGTGGGAACACGGCGCAACCCAGGCCCCGGCCCATCCGAGCGGCTCGCTCGGTCCTCGCGAACAAGAGGAAGTGAGCGCGCCCGAGTTTCCGAAGGGTCACGTCACCACTCCGCCGAGCGACGAAGCGCTGTTCGTGAGCCGCCGCGGTCTGCTCGGGGCGATGGCCTCGACGATGGCTCTGGTCGGCGCCGAGGGGTGCCGGCGCCCGCTCGAGAAGGTGATGCCGTACACGAAGATGCCGGAGGACGTGATCCCCGGCGTGCCGACGCATTACTCGACGGTCATCCAGCGCCGGGGCGAGGCGGTGGGGCTCGTCGTCGAGTCGCACGAGGGGCGCCCGACGAAGATCGAAGGAAACGCGTCGCACCCGTCGAGCCTCGGCAAGGCCGATCTCGTGGCCCAGGCGACGATCCTCGACCTGTACGATCCCGAGCGATCCACGACTCCGCGCAAGGCCGGTGAGCCCGCGAGCTGGGCCGACTTCGAGGTGGCGCTCGCCGCAAAGCTCGCGACGTACGACGCGGATCAGGGCGCGCGCCTGCGCGTGCTCATGCAGCCGACCCTCTCGGCGACCGTCCTCCGGATGCGCGCCGCTCTGGCCCAGCGCTTCCCGAAGGCGCGCGTTCACACGTGGTCGGCCGTGAGCGACAGCAACGCGCGCGAAGGGGCCCGCCTCGCGCTAGGGCAGCCGGCCAACGCGCTCCACGCCTACGACAAGGCGCACGTCATCCTGTCGCTCGACAGCGACTTCTTGCAGACCGAGTCGGGGAACGTTCGCGCGAACTGGACGTTCGCGAATGGGCGCCGCCTGCGCGGCACGCGCGATCCGATGAGCCGTCTCTACGTCGTCGAGCCGGCGCGCACGACCACCGGCAACTGCGCGGACCACCGGCTGAGGCTCCCGGCGAGCGACGTGGAGCGCTACGCGCACGCGCTCGTCACCGAGATCGCGAAGAAGGGCGTCGCGCTCGGCGACGTTGCGGCGGGTATTGCCAACCCGGCGAACGCCGAGGGCATCCCCGCGAAGTGGCTCACCGCCGTCGCGAACGACCTCGTCGCGAACCGCGGGCGGGCTCTCGTCGTCGTGGGATCGCGCCAGCCACCGACCGTCCACGCGCTCGCTCACGTCCTCAACGCCGCGCTGGGCGCGGTCGGTACCACGGTGGCCTACGCCCCCGTCGCCGACCCAGAAGAGCTCGACGCCGCGGCCGACATCAAGGCGCTGGCAGACGCGATCGCGGCCAACCAGGTCGATGGGCTGGTCATCCTCGGCGGCAATCCGGTGTACGACGCGCCCGCCGATCTCGCCATGGGCGAAAAAATCGCCAAGCTGCCCCTGAGCGTGCACGCGTCGCTCTTTTTCGACGAGACGAGCGAAAAGTGCAGCTGGCACGTTCCGCGGGCGCACGAGCTCGAATCGTGGGGTGACGCACGCTCTCTCGACGGGACGGTCGGCGTGCAGCAGCCGCTGATCGCGCCGCTCTACGCCGGGCGAAGCGACATCGAGCTGCTCGCGCTCATGGCGCGGAGCCCGGAGACCAGCGGGTACGAAGCGGTGCGCGTGACCGTGCGCGACGTCGTTTTGAAATCCCGCGGCCTGACCGGGTGCGGGCCGTTCAACGACGCCGGAAGGGCCGATTGTCGCGACGCCGCCGGCAACCCGTTCGTCGCGCACCTGACCGACCTCGATCGTCACTGGAACCGGGCGTTGGCGACCGGCATCGCGCAGCGGTCTCAGGGGCCCATGTCGGGCCTGTCGCCGCGACAGGGGGACGTGGTCGCCGCCATCCGCCAGCGGCACGCCCCGGTCCGCGTCGGGCCGGGGTCGCTCGAAGTGACGTTCGCCCCCTGCCCGAAGATGGTCGACGGGCGACATGCCAACAACACCTGGCTGCAGGAGATGCCCGACCCGGTGACCAAGCTGGTCTGGGACAACGCGGCGATTCTTTCGCCCGCCACCGCGAAGGAGCTCGGTGTCGAAAGCAAAGACATCGTCAGCATCGCCGTCGGTGCGCGTTCAATTCGCGCCGCGGTCTGGGTGGTGCCGGGGCAGGCGGATCATTCGATCGCGCTCACTCTCGGCTGGGGGCGAAAGCGGGCCGGCCGCATCGGGAACGGACGCGGCTTCGACGTGAATCCGCTCCGCACGACCGAAGCCCTGGGGTTCGCCGTTGGCGCCAAAGTGAGCAAGACCGCGGACGAGCCGTACTTCTTCTCGAAGACGCAGGGTAGCGACTCGGCAGAGGGTCGGCCGATCGCCCATGAGGCGACGCTCGCCGAGTATCGCCAGAAGCCGAACTTCCCAGAGCTCGATACGCCGCCGCAGCGTGCGCTGCCGCTCTGGTCGCAGGTGGACTACAGCAAGGGCCATCAATGGGGCATGGCGATCGACTTGAACGCCTGCACCGGCTGCAACGCGTGCGTAATCGCATGCATGGCGGAGAACAACGTGCCGGTCGTCGGCAAGCTCGAGGTGTGGCGCGGGCGCGGAATGCACTGGCTCCGCATCGATCGGTACTACGTCGAGCGGGCAGACCTCGGCGCGACCGCAGACGATCCGCTGGTCATCAACGAGCCTGTCATGTGCGTGCACTGCGAAGAGGCGCCCTGCGAGAACGTTTGCCCGGTGAACGCGACGACGCACGGCCCCGAGGGGCTGAACGAGATGGCGTACAACCGCTGCATCGGCACACGATACTGCGCGAACAACTGCCCTTATAAGGTGCGCAAGTTCAATTATCTCAACTGGCACAACGACTCGGTGTGGAAAGAGACGAACGGGCTGCCGGAGTCGCTGCAAATGCAGCAGAACCCGAACGTCACCGTACGCTTCCGCGGCGTGATGGAGAAGTGCACGTACTGCGTGCAGCGCATCCAGAGCGCGAAGATCAAGGCGAAGCGCGAGTATCGCGACGTCAAAGACGGCGAGATCAGCACCGCGTGCGAGCAGACGTGTCCCGCCGACGCGATCGTCTTCGGCGACCTCAACGACATCAACAGCCGCGTCGCCCGAGCGGCGCGCACCGACCGCCGCTTCGGACTGCTCGCGGAGCTCGGAACGAGGCCGCGTACGACACACCTCGGAAAAGTCCGGAACCCCAACCCGGAGATGGCCTGATGGCGTATTGGGAGCCGATTCGCGAGCTCGACGAGGCGCCCCTCGTCCAACCGGGCAGCTCGCTGCGCGATGTGACTCATGACATCGCGGGGGTGACCGAAAACCCCGCGCCGCGCGGGTGGTGGGCCTGCTTTCTGCTCGCCGCCACGTTCGCTGGCATCTTCGTCGTTTGCGTCTGCTACCTCTTCTATCGTGGGGTGGGCGTCTGGGGGAACACGGCGCCCGTGTACTGGGCGTGGGACATCACGAACTTCGTCTGGTGGGTCGGTATAGGCCACGCCGGAACGCTCATCAGCGCCATCCTCTTCATCTTTCGACAGCGCTGGCGTACGGCGATCAACCGTTTCGCCGAGGCGATGACCATCTTCGCGGTCATTTGCGCCCTCATCTTCCCCGGCATCCACGTGGGCCGCGTCTGGGTCATCTATTGGATGTTCCCATTGCCCAATCAGATGAGCATTTGGCCGAACTTCAAGAGCCCGCTCATTTGGGACCTCTTCGCGGTCGGCACGTATTTCACCGTGTCGCTCCTCTTCTGGTTCGTCGGGCTCATCCCCGACCTGGCCACGTTGCGCGATCGCTCGACCGACAAGTGGCGCCAGCGCATCTACGGCTTTCTGGCGCTCGGCTGGCGGGGCAGCAACCGCCATTGGCAGAACTACGAGCGCGCGTACCTCATCTTGGCTGCCATCTCGACACCCCTCGTGCTCAGCGTGCACAGCGTCGTGTCCATGGACTTCGCGACGTCGGTCATCCCGGGATGGCACACGACGATCTTCCCGCCCTACTTCGTCGCCGGCGCCATCTTCAGCGGCTTTGCGATGGTCGAGACGGTTCTGATCATCGCGCGCACCGTCTTCAAGCTGCACCGGGTGGTCCTCATGCGGCACCTGGAGCTGATGAACAAGTTCTTGCTCCTGACGTCGCTGCTCGTCGGATACGCGTACGCGATGGAGTTCTTCATCGCCTGGTACTCGGGCAACGAGTACGAGATGGCGCACTTCCTCAAGATGCGTCCGACCGGCCCCTATTGGTGGGCGTGGGCGTGGATGGTCGGCTGCAACTGCGTTGTGCCCCAGCTCTACTGGTTCAAGCGAATGCGCACGAGCCTTCCGGTGATGTTCGTCGTCTCGATTCTCATCAACATCGGAATGTGGTTCGAGCGCTTCGTCATCATCGTCTCGTCGCTGAACCGCGACTTTCTGCCGAGCTCCTGGGGTCTATTCCGGCCGACGATCATCGACGTCGGAATTTTCACGGGAACGATTGGGGTCTTCTTCACTCTCTTTCTGCTCTTCATGCGATGGCTGCCGATGGTCTCGATGACCGAAGTCAAGGGGACGATGCCGCAGGCCGATCCGCATCGGCACGCGGAAGGAGCGCACGAGAAAGAAAAGGTGGAGCTGGCCGCGGGCGGGCTCGTCCCGGAGGGTGCGGAGTGATGGAGCCCAAGGCGACGAGCAAGAACGGGCGCGCCCCGTCGGTCGTGCTGGCGGAGTTCGAGTCGGCTCACGACGTGTTGCACGCGGCGGAGAAAGTGCGAGACGCGGGGTACGCCCGTTGGGACACGCACTCCCCTTTCCCGGTGCACGGCATGGATCGAGCGATGGGGCTCAAGGACTCCAAAGTCGGCTGGATCGTCATCGTGTTCGCGCTCACCGGGCTGAGCGGCGCGTTCGTGATGATGCAGTGGATGAACGGCATCGACTATCCGCTGATCGTCGGTGACAAGCCGGGCGCGGCCCCGGGCACGCTCCCGTCGATGGTGCCGATCATGTTCGAGCTCACCATCCTGCTGTCCGCGTTCGGTGCCGTGCTGGGTATGCTGCACCTCAATCGCCTTCCGAGGCACCACCACCCGGTGTTCGAGTCGGAGCGATTCCGCCAGTTCAGCGACGATCGCTTCTTTATTTCGATCGAGGCCGACGATCCCAAATTCGAGCTCGCCAAGACACGCTCGTTGCTCGAGCGGTCGCATGCCAAGCACGTCGAAGTGATCGAGGAGGACGTGTCGTGACCCGGGCCATTTTCCTCTCGATCCTCTGTTTGGCCGGCGGCCTCGCCGGGTGTCGCGGCCAAACGAGCGACGACCCGCCGATCTTGCTCGAGCGCAACATGTACGACAGCGAGCGCTACAACCCGCAGTCGTACGCGCAGCTCTTCCCGGATCACCGCACGATGCGTTCGCCCGTCGAAGGGACGATCGCACGAGATCGCTACGAGGACGATCCGGAGACCGCCACGGGCCTGGTCGGCGACAAGTCGGCGTACGCGATGACGATTCCGCAAGTGCAGGTTCAACGCGCGGGGGGCCTCGAGAAGATGCTCGCGCGCGGCCAGGAGCGCTTCGGAATCTACTGCGCCCCCTGCCACGGACTGACCGGCGACGGCAAGGGCATGGTGGTCTGCAAGCGCGAGAAGGCGACCGATCCGTGTGAGTCGCGTGGGTTCCCGCCGCTGCCTTCCTACGAAGATCCGCGGCTCCGACAGATGCCCGACGGCCAGATCTTCGCGACGATCACCCACGGCGTGCGCACCATGCCCGCGTACGGCGCGCAGGTTCCGATCCCCGATCGCTGGGCGATCGTCGCGTACGTCCGCGCGCTGCAAGTCAGTCAGATGGCGCAAGCGAAGCCCATGGAACCGGAGCCCAAGAAGTGAGCACGACAGCCAACGAAACGAGCGGCGCGACGGCCGACTATCGCATCGGGCCGAAGTCGCCGTGGGCGAACGCGTGGAAAGGCGCGCTCGGAGTGGGAGTGGTCGGTCTCGCGATTGCCTTCTTCGGCTACCGCGCGGACCCCGCGCGTTTCGCATTCTCGTATCTCTTCGGATACTTCGTCTCGCTGAGCCTCGCCCTCGGAAGTCTCTTCTTCGTGCTCGTTCTCTACATGACGAAGGCCGCTTGGGGGGTCACCGTGCGGCGGGTGGCCGAGCTCTTCATGCGACCCATGGGGACGCTCATCGTCCTCGTGCTTCCGCTCGTTCCGATGCTTCCCAACCTCTTCCCATGGATGGGCGCGAATCACGAGCAAGTCCAGGCGGCCGCTGAAGGGGGGACAACGTCCGAAAAGAAGGAGTCCCCGATCGCCGAAGCCCGCGGCTTTCCCGAGCGAGAGCCCGCCGCGATGCGGGACCTCCCCGTGCCCGACGTGAAGCGCCTGGCCGCCGCAGAAGAGGGCGTCGACCTGAAGATCGTCGCCCACAAGCGCTTCTTCTTGAATCAGCGCTTCTTTCTCCTGCGCCTCTGCCTGTACTTGGGGATCTGGTCGTGGCTCGCCTTTCGTTATTTCCAGTGGTCGACCGACCAAGACGAGAGCAAGGCGCTCGCCAACACCGCGGCCGCACAGCGCTTCACGCCGGTCGCGATCATCCTCTTCGCGTTCTCGCTCACGTTCTTCGCGTTTGACTGGCTCCTCTCGCTGGACGCGACGTGGTACTCGACGATATTCGGCGTCTACATCTTCGCCCAGTGCGCGCTCTTCCAGATGGCCTCGCTCATTCTCGTGACGCTCCTGCTGCGCCGGAGCGGTCTTCTCGGCAGCGCGGTCACGGTCGAGCACTACCACGACATGGGCAAGCTTCTGTTCGGCTGGATTGCCTTTTGGTCGTACATCGCCTTCGCGCAGTTTTTCCTCACCTGGTATTCGAACATCCCGGACGAGGTTGCGTGGTTTCACAAGCGCTGGAGCGGTAACGACGGAACGTGGCGCGCGGTCAGCTTTTCGCTGATCGCGATGCACTTCTTCGTCCCGTTCTGGTTCTTGATGTCCCGCAACATCAAGCGCCGCCTGCCGCTCCTCGCCGCCGGCGCCGCCTGCATGGTCGTGATGCACGTGGTCGAGGTGTACTGGGTGATTATGCCCAACGTGGGACCGCTCGCCCCCAACTTCGTCGACTTCGCGTGCCTGTTCGGCGTCTTCGGCATCTACCTTGCCGCGGTGCTGCGCGGGATGGTCGACTACTCGCTCGTACCCGTCGGCGATCCGCGTCTATCGCGCGCGCTCGATTTCGAGAACGCGTAGGAGCCCCAACCTTTCAGGGAAGCCATGGCCACGGACAAGTCGCAACCCAGAGTCGGCCTCATCTTCAAGATCGCCGTTTTTTCAATCGCGACGCTGGTCGTTGTTCACGCGACACTGGTGGCCTATTTCGACGATGTCGCCCGCGCCGAAGAGCATCGAAAGTTCGGTGAGGTGAAGCCCGAAGCCCTCTTGAACATGCGCGCGGACGAGCGGGGGCGCCTCGCCTCGGGCGCCGTTCCGATCGACAAGGCGATGCAGCAATTGGCCTCACGCGGGCGCATGGCGGCGAGCCCCGACATCGTGCCTTCGGCATCGAAAGACCTCGCACCCCTTCAGGGGTGGTCGAAGATGCCCGCCGAAGTGCCGCCCGCGATGACCGCGCCCGAACCTCCTCCCGTGCTTCCGATAGCCGACGCAGGTTTCGACGGCGGCGAGCAAAAAGGAAACAAACCCGACCGCGGCCGACCCGACGGCGGCCCAGCCGCCAAGCCCCCCGCAAAGCAACCGTGACCCCCCACTCCGTCTCCCCGCGCGCCATCGCTGCCGCCCTCGTCCTCCTTTGGGGCATCGGGCTGTCGACCGACGCGCGCGCGCAGGCCTGGCGAGACCAGGCGGAGGGGATTCCGAACACGACGCCAGCGGAGCTCGAGGGGGTCGACATCGTCGAGCACCTCGGACAGGCGCTGCCCCGGGACGCGAGGTTCCTCGACTCCGACGGAAAGGCCGTGTCGCTCGGCGACTACTTCGACGGCAAGCACCCGACCGTCTTCGTCTTCGCCTATCACACCTGCCCAATGCTCTGCAGCCTGGTGCTCGATGCGGCGGTCAAATCGCTGAACGACGTGCAGTGGACCGTGGGAGAGCAGTTCAACGTGGTTTCGCTGAGCATCGACCCCCACGACACGCCCGAGACTGCGGCCAAGAAGCGCGCAAAAGTGGTCGCCGGCTATCCGCGCGCGAAAGGCACCACGCACGGGTGGAGCTTCCTCGTCGGCGACGAAGACAACATCCGAAGGGTCACCGACGCGGTTGGCTTCAAGTATCGCTACGACGCGCGCCAGAAGCAGTACGCCCACCCCGCGGCGATCTATCTTCTGACGCCCGACGGCCGCATCGGCCGGTATTTGTACGGCATTCAATACGATCCGGCGGACGTGCGCCTCGGTCTGCTCGAGTCGAGCGAGGGGCGCTCGATCACGACGACCGAGAGGCTGCTCCTCTTCTGTTACCACTACGATCCGCAGGGCAAACACTACTCGCTCGTCGCAATGAACGTGATGCGCCTGGGAGGGGTGGTCACCGTCGCTCTTCTGGGCGGCTTTCTCGCGGTCATGTGGGCGCGCGAGCGGCGCCGAAGAAAGCAGCTCAGCCGAGACGACAGTCGATTGTTCGCGGCCAGGACTCCAAACGCCAAACCTGAGACGGCCTTGTTGTCATGAATGAACCCGCCACCTTTCAGATGCCCGAGCAGATGTCGACGGTCGCCGCCGACGTCGATTGGCTCTACTATTTCATTTACTGGCTCAGCGTCGTCCTCTTCGTGGCGATCGTCGGCGCCATGGTCTACTGGGCGATCAAGTACCGCGAGCGCAAGGGCCACAAGGCCGAGCCGACGGGGCACAACATGCCTCTCGAGATCGCCTGGACGGTCGCGCCCATCTTCATCCTGGTGTTCCTCTTCCACAAGGGATTCCAGGGCTACATGGACATGACGATCGCGCCGGCCAACTCAATCGAGGTCCGGGTCAACGCCAAGCAATGGGGATGGGAGTTCGTGTACCCCAACGGCGGCGCCGACAACGAGCTTCACGCGCCGGTGCACAAGCCCGTGAAGCTCATCATGTCTTCAGGCGACGTCATTCACTCGCTGTTCGTTCCGGCCCTGCGCATCAAGCGCGACATCGTCCCGGGGATGTTCACCTCTCAGTGGTTCGAGGCGACGCACATCGGCCAAGACGACATCGTGTGCGCCGAGTATTGCGGCGGCCGCAGCAAAGACGCCAATGGCGACGAGCTTCCGTTCGCCCAGATGACCGGTCACTGGTCGATGCACTCGATGCTGCACGTCGAGTCGGAGGAAGACTTCACCAAGTATCTCACGAGCATCGGCGACAAGTGCGCCTCATTCACCGCCAAAGGGCAGAACTGCCCGCAGAACGTCCTCATGGAAGAGGGCCAGAAGCTTTACACCAAGAAGGCGTGCATCGGCTGCCATACGACCACCGGCGCCCGCCTGGTCGGGCCCTCGTGGAAAGGCATCTGGGGCAAGCAGGAATCCACGGATCACGGTTCAGTCAAGGTCGACGAGAACTACATCCGCGAGTCGATTCTCGATCCGCAAGCGAAGATTGTCAGCGGCTTCCCGCCGACGATGCCGCCGTTCCGTGGCCAGATCACAGACCAGGAAATCGACGAGATCGTCGCCTATATCAAGTCGTTGAAAGACTGAGGAGATTCACCCCATGGCAGCAATCGACATCCCGCTCGTGGGAGGGCACGCAGACGAAGCGCACGGCGATCCGCACGCCAATTACCTCAAGGCAAAGCGTGGCATCGGCTCGTGGATGTTGACGGTCGATCACAAGCGCATCGGCCTGATGTACTTGACGATGGTCTGCATCGCCTTTCTCGTTGGCGGCGTCTTCGCTCTCCTCGTGCGGCTCGAGCTTTTCACGCGCGGCAAGACCATCGTCGACGGAGAGACCTACAACCGCTTCTTCACGCTCCACGGCGCGGTGATGGTTTTTCTCTTCATCATCCCGAGCGTTCCGGCCGCGCTGGGCAATTTCTTCTTGCCGATCATGATCGGCGCGAAGGACGTCGCGTTTCCCCGCATCAATCTCCTGAGCTTTTACATTTATCTCCTCGGCCTCGCAGTCATTCTGCTCAGCCTCGTTCTTGGCGCGGTCGACACCGGCTGGACCTTCTACACGCCCTACAGCGTCCAGACCGCGAACAGCGTGCTGTCGATGACGATGGGCGTCTTCATCCTCGGCTTCTCGTCGATCCTCACCGGGCTGAACTTCCTCGTCACTGTGCACACGATGCGAGCGCCCGGCGTGACCTGGCAGCGGATGCCGCTCTTCGTCTGGGGAATGTACGCGACGGCGCTCATCCAGGTGCTCGCGACGCCGGTGCTCGCGATTACCTTGCTCCTTCTCTTCTCGGAGCGCCTCTTCGGCATCGGCATCTTCGACCCGAAGCTCGGCGGCGACCCGGTGCTCTTCCAGCACTTCTTCTGGTTTTACTCCCACCCGGCCGTTTACATCATGATCGTTCCGGGAATGGCCATCAACAGCGAGCTTATCGCGACGTTCTCGAGGCGGGCGATCTTCGGGCAGTTCGCGATCGCCATGAGCTCGGTCGCCCTCGCGATCCTCGGCTTCCTCGTGTGGGGGCACCACCTCTTCGTGGCCGGAATGAGCGAGTTCGCGACGATGGTCTTCTCGGCGCTGACGTTCCTCGTGGCCATCCCGAGCGGTGTGAAAGTCTTCAACTGGACCGCGACGATCTACAAGGGCTCTATCCTCTGGGCGTCGCCGATGCTCTACGCGATGGCCTTCATCTTCCTCTTCACGATCGGCGGGTTGACGGGATTGTTTCTCGGCACGCTGAGCGTCGACGTGCACTTGACCGACACGTACTTCGTCGTGGCCCACTTCCACTACGTCATGATGGGTGGAACGGTCATCGCGTTTCTCGGGGGCCTGCTCTACTGGTGGCCCAAGATGACCGGAAAGATGCACGACGAAAAGAAGGCCAAGATCGCCTTCTGGTTCGTATTCGTCGGGTTCAATACCGTGTTCATCCCGCAGTTCATCATGGGATCACGCGGCATGCCGCGGCGCTACTACGATTACCTGCCGCAGTTCGAGCCGTTCCACAAGGCCTCGACGATCGGGTCATGGATCCTGGCGGTGGGGCTGTTTCTCACCGCGTACACGCTGCTCGAGGCACTGTGGAGCGGCAAGAACGCACCGCGAAACCCGTGGGGTTCCGCCGGATACGAGTGGATGACCGACACCCCGCCGTGTCTGGCCAATTTTCACTCCACCCCGATCTTCACGCGCGGGCCCTACGACTACCACCTCGCCACGCCCGAAGAGCTTGCGACGGGCTTCGACCCAGTCGAAGACGCGCCCGCCGCGAAGCAAGTCGCGAAGGCCGACGCGAAGAAGTAGCCCGCGCTAACCAGGCGCACCAAGGACGCACCAAGTAGAGGACCTCATGGCGAATGTCAGCGAATCGGCGCAAGGCGACGTGGCGCACGACGGCCACGACGACCACGCGCACGGTCATCCCGATTTCCTGCAGCACCACTTCGACACGCCGGCGCAGCAATTCGACGCCTCGAAGCTGGGGATGTGGGTCTTCATCGCGACCGAGATCCTCATGTTCGGCGGCCTGTTTTGCGCATACGCGATTTGGCGAGGGCTCGAACCGGAGGTCTTCGACCAGGCGCATCACTTTCTGAACAAGATTCTCGGGGCCACGAACACCGTCGTGCTTCTATTCAGCAGCTTGACGGCGGCGCTCGCCGTGCGATCCGCGCAAGTTGGGAAGCGCAACGCGACGTCGATGTACTTGATCATCACGATTCTCTGCGCGTGCGTGTTTCTCGTCGTCAAGTACTTCGAATACAGCCACAAGTTTCACCTCGGGCTACTCCCCGGGCATTGCTTCGGCCACCCCGGCCTCAGCGCGTCGATCCAGAACGGCGAAGAGGTCGGTACCTGCATCCGCAGCGTGCAAGGCAACGCGTCGTCCGTGATGCCGCAATGGGTCAAGGCGGTGGACGAGTCGGGGAACGTTCAGCTTCTCCCGCCTCGAGCCAACATGTTCTTCGGCCTCTACTTCGTGATGACCGGCTTGCACGGCCTGCACGTCCTCGTCGGGATGAGCATCCTGACGTGGGTGCTCATCAAGAACATGCGCGGAGACTTCTCCGCCCGGTACTTCACGTGGGTCGATCTCGGCGCCCTGTACTGGCACCTCGTCGACCTCGTGTGGATTTATCTCTTCCCGCTTCTTTACCTCGTGGGAAAGCCGGAGTGACCATGGCCACGAACCATCCCCACGCATCGCGCGCCGACGACGGCGACGTCCACGTTCACATTGCGAGCACCCAGTTTTATTGGGCCATATTCGGCGCGCTCATCCTCTTGACCCTGCTGACCGTGCGGGTCTCCTATTACGACTTCGGCTCGGCCAACATCATCATCGCGCTGGTGGTTGCGACGGTGAAGGCATCGCTGGTCGCCGCATTTTTCATGCACCTGCGGCACGACAAGCTGTTCAACACGCTCGCCTTCCTTTCCGCCTTTCTGTTCCTCGCCATCTTCATCCTGCTCACCTACGACGATCTCGGGGTACGCGGGCAGAGGAGGCCGAGCTACACCTCGATGGTGGACCCGCGCACCGGCGAGCCCGCGCCCGGAGGAGAGCCCGCGACGTCGGCGACTTCGAATGACGTGCAGGGTGAGGCGCCGAAGGAAGGGTCCGGCGCGGAGAAGAAGAAAGAATAGGGTCCCTCGTCATGTCTGGGTCGCCACGCTGCCCCTCGGGCTGCGGCGTGGTCCAGGCACCGCTGTGGCGGCGGGTGGTCGGCGTTGTCCTGGGGCTCGCGTTCGTCCTGCAGGCAGGTGCGTGCAAGCGGAGGCACGTGCCGGTCGCCGCGGAGCCGGAGCTCGGTTACCCCGCGTGTGGCGACGCGGGGGAGGAGCGCACGGACGACGCCGCAGTGGTCGCCCGGGGCCATCTTCGTGCGGGGCCTCTCTCGCAGGAGAAGAACGTCGTCGAGCGCTTCGAGCTTCGCCGGACGACGTGTGGATTCATGTTGCGCTCGCGACAGGAATGGCCCCTCGCGATATCGGACGTGGAGGTCCACTACGACGCCGGCCTGACGCCGCTCTGGGTCTGGAAGCGGATGACCATCGCCGGTTCGCGCCGGGCGGACGGGGACGCGGACACTCGGCGCTACGAGCTTCGAACGGGCGACGTATTCATCAAGCGGCGCGATGCGAAAGGCGAGCTGACTTTGGAGAAGCTGCTGGCTGGCGGACGGGTCACGGCCCCGCAAGGGGCGCAAGTGGGAGCGGTGGTCGGTCCCGGGCGCGGCGTCATCACGGCGTGGCTGAAGCGGGAGAGGCTGGCGGTGGGGCAAAAGGTGCGCGAGCTCGTGCTCGACTTCCGGGAGATGGTGGAGATGCTCGAGATTGCCGCGCTCGAGCGCAATCCGGACCAGTACGAACCGTCCCTCGGCAAGACCGTTCGCGTCTACACGTTCTTCGGACGGGAGACCGTATTTGCCGACCAGGACGACGTGGTGATCGGAGATCTCGCCGGGATGCGGCCAAGCGAATCGCTGTCGACCCCGGAGCCGGAGGCGCTTCCGATGTACGGGCAACCGGATCCCGTGGGTAGCCCCTGACTGGAGGCCCTCATGGCCGAGGTGGTCGGGGGTCGTCTTATGGGCAGTCCGTGAGTAAGCTCACCGAACGCGCGCGCAGCGTCGCGATGTTCTGTTGCTGCGCGACGCAGTCGATCGGATTGCCATTTATCGCGAGGCTCGTCCCGTAGCCAATGCCCACGTCTTCAACCAGGGGCGCCAGATCTGTGATCTGATTGTGGCTCAGGTCGAGGCTTCTCAGGTTTGGAAGTGCGGACAGCGAGGAGATGTCGCGAATCTGGTTCCAGCTAAGGTCAACGTCCGTCAGACGACTCAAGGGCCCGAGGGGCGTCGCGTCGGTCAGATTGGCAGCTGGAGCACTGAGCAAGGTCAGACCCGTCAATGCGGAGAGTGCAGCGCGAGCCTCTGCGGTGCTGAAGTCAGGTTTGTACAACCACAGCGCCTTCAAGGAGGGGCAAGCCGACAAGAGTTCCGCCGTATTGGAAAAGACCTGTGCGACCAGGCTCGTGACGTGCGGCAGGCTCGGAAAGGCGCTCTCGGAGGTCGGACCGAATGCAAGAGCGGTGAGGTTCGGAAGTCGCCCCACCGGCGCGAGGTCCACTTGATAGGGATTGAGCTCAATTGTCCGCAGGCTGGGAATACACTCGACGCCGCCCAGCGATGTGACCACGTTGTCGAGCCGAGGCGGACTCACGTAGTCGATATTGGCCGGGGAGGCGTCATAAGCGGGGCTGTTGGCGAAGAGGAGGTTTAAGTCGATGATGCCGGTCACGTCGGCCGCATGGATTGGCCCGCTGGGAGCTCCGATTGCCTGTCGCACGAAGTTCTCGACGTCTGGATCCGCGAACGTCAGCGGATCGGCGCACCCTGTGGTGGCGGCATCCCGAAAGTCCGAAGCGTCGCCCTCGGGTCTGGGGTTCGCATCGCTGGCCTCCGATGAGGGAACAACCTTTCCCGCGCCAGCGAAGCCCGCGACTGGTACCGGGTCCCAGCTCCCTTGCCAGCTCGAGCCGTTCCCGAGCTGCCCAGTGCTGTTGTCACCCCAGCACTGGACCCCGCCGCCCGCCATGAGCGCGCACGCAGAAGAAGACCCCACGGATACGGCCGTTACACCGCTCTCGAGACCCGACACAGGCGCGGGAGGATAGGCGTCCCTAGGCGACGGGGCACTGCCCCAACATTCGACCCCACCGCCTCCCGTGAGCGCGCACGCGAAGGAGGTCCCAGCTCCCGCAGATACGGCTGTGACGCCGCTCGATAGACCCGCGACCGCCACGGGGCCCGAGGGGCCATAATGCAACTGCGGCGGCACTCCCATAGCGAAAAGGCCCCGGGCGATGGGCCCCCAGCACTTGACTTGGCCACCCACGGCGAGCGCGCAGGCCGAGTTCCCTGCAGACAGCGCGGTCACGCTCGTGAGACCCGGAACGGGCACTGGCACGGCGCTGAAGGCCGAGATGGAATTGTTCCCGAGCTGACCGTTCCAGTTGGTGCCCCAGCATTGGACGCCGCCGCCCACCGTGAGCGCGCAGGCATAACTGTTCCCCACGGCGACGGCGGTCACGCCGCTCTGCAGGCCCGTGACGGGCACTGGCACGGCGCTGGAGTTTCCGAGCTGATCGGCCGTGACCTCGCCCCAGCACAGGACGCCGCCGCCCGCGGTGAGCGCGCAGGCGGAGCCGTGCCCGAAAACGGTGTCGTACCCCACCGAGACCGCGATCACGCCGCTCGTGAGGCCGGCGACAGGGACGGGGACCGTGCTGTACCCCATGGAACCATTCCCGAGCTGACCGTATCGGTTGTCGCCCCAGCACAGGACGCCACCGATCGCGGTGAGCGCGCATGCGGAGGAGTCCCCCACGGATATGGCTTTCACGCCGCTCGCGAGACCAGTTACAGACACTGGCACGGCACTACCCGCCGGTCCGTCGCTGCCCTGCGTCATGTTGTTCCCGAGCTGGCCGGACTGGTTGTTGCCCCAGCACCGAACGCCACCGATCGCGGTGAGCGCGCAGGCGGAGTCGAGCCCCACGGACACGGCGATAGCCGTTTCTTGGGTGATTGCGTCGATCATTGTCGCAGCGTTGGCGTCCGCGGGACCCGCTTCGAACGCGAGGCTACTGTCGCTCGAATCGCCCCTTCCCAAGAGGGCATCCCCCGTGCTGCATGCCGTCATAGCGAGCAAGGAAACGATCCAGTCTAGGCACGGCGCTCGTCGTATGGTTTTCATCAGGCCGACCTATTCCGCAATCGGTCCAAAGCGATCACGATTGTTCGCCCCCAGCACGTGCAAGAGATGCGGCGCATGCGGGCTTGCCGGGTGTCCTGCGAGGAACTGGCGACCCAGCGCCGCCGCGCCCGCGCGGTCACCGTGCGCGATGAGCGCGTCCACGCGCAGCACGAGGGCCTCGTCGGCCATGACGGAAGATGGGAAGGCGCGATCGTAGGCGTCGAGTTGACCCAGCGCCGCCGCCGTATCGCGCGCCGCCAGCGATGCGCGCACGCGATCGAGCATCGAGAGCTCGGCCGGGAGCGTCGATCGTCGCTGGAGGAGGACCGGCGAGGGAGCGCCCACATACGCGGGGCGCGCGCCAAGCGAAAGCACCGGTATCCGCGATGCGGGAGCGCTCGCGGCCAGAGCCGGCGGCACGGACGTTCGATCGGGAACGGGCTCGGCCGCCGTACGTGAATCCGCGACCGGCTTCGGCGCCCGTGCGGCGACCGCCGCCGGGGCGGTCGTTGCTCGAATGTGGCGCACGACGGGAGCCGCGGATAGCGCTGCTCCGCCGCCCACCACGGCCGCAATCGCGACCCACTTCACAACCATGCCCACCCCCGCTCCGCCCACCAACGCCGAGCCCCCCGCCGCGGCCGCACCACCGCCCGCAACGACACCGGCGGCAGCCGTCGACGTGCTCGTGGAGATCGCGCCCGCGCCGACGCCCAGGGCAAGAAGCGTACGCTTGAGCCCATCCTGCCGGCCCACATCGAGACGCGCGGACGAGAGCAGCTCTCGCTCGAGCTCCGTGCCGGCTTCCGACAGTCGCGGAAAGGTCATCGGCCCACCCCCCGTTCGAGCCGCGTGCGCAGCCGCTCGGCCGCCCGGCGGAACATGTCTCGGGCTCGACGTAGCCGCGAGGCCACTGTGCCGACCGCAAGCTCCAGCATCGAAGCGATCTCCGGCGAATCGAGGCCTTCGATCTCGTAGAGCACGAACACAGTGCGCAGATCCATGGGAAGCGCATCGAGAAGCTCGTCGAGATACCTGCGCCGCTGCCTCTCCTCGGCCATTGCGTCCGGGAGCGGCGAGGGATCGATGACGGCGTCGAGCTCATCGCCCACCATCGCTTCGCGCCGCTGCGCGTACGTTCGGCGGACGGACATCGCGACACGAACGGCGGTCTGAAAAAGAAATGAGCGCTCGCAGTCGGGTGCAATCCGCGCCATCTTCTCAGCGGCGATCAAGAACACCCGTTGCGCCGCGTCGTCGGCCGCCTGCTCGGCGACGCCGAGGCGCCGCAGCGAACGCCAGATGAAGTCGTAATGCTGCGCCGCCATCCGCGCTTGGCGCGTCGCGTCAGCGGGCCAATCCGCGGGGGTCTCGAGGTTCGGCGCGGCGACCAGCCCGGCGAGTCGCGCCTCGTTCATAACGAGGTATTCCGTCGGCCGCTGCGATCGATCATCAAAAACGCACCCCCATGCTCAATTCGACCAGGGCCGACCAGGCGGCGACGCGATACGCGGTCGTATCCGGCGAGGCGAAATAAAACCGGTACCGCGCGACGGGCGCTGACGCGCCGGCGAGCAGTCCCAGCGAGAACGAGTCGCGTACGATCCAGGTCGGCCGCAGTCCGAGCCCGAGCTCGACGAGCGAGCGATTCTCGCTCTGGGGGTTGTTCGTCCTCGTGCCGATCCCGCTGAGCAAGCCGCCTTCGACGATTCCACACCCGCGGATTCGCCACGACGCGGGTGACCAGATGTCCAGACAGGGCTCGAGCCGAACGTCGGTGAATGTAATCTCTGCGCTGCCGGCAACAGTATCGATTGTCTGCGTGTAGCTGCGCCCGAACGAGAGGCGGAGGCTCGCCGCTCCGAGCGGCGCTGGAAGCTCGAGGTCGACGAAGGCGCGGGGGACTACTGCCGGATCCGGTCCGAGCCCCATGGCGGTTTCCAGCGCCGCGCCGAGCGACAATCGGTTGGATCGCGGCGATCGCGTGGGCGCGAGGGGCGGGGGAGGGACGGCGGGTGGACCGGCGCTCTCCGGCGCGCCGGGGTCCAGGATGACCGCTGCCACGAGAGCCAGGCTCGTTGCCACCGACTCACAGTCCGCTCCACGAACGTGGCGCCGCAGCTCCTGCCCTTGGAGCGGCCCCTCGATCGGATAGAAGGCCAGCTCGCCGACGACTTGCCCTTCTTCCGCGTGAAGCTCCACCTGCATCGAAGGTGCGGGCTCGTCCGCCCGGGCCTCGCGAATGCGCGCGCTGCGCGCCTTCAGGCGATCGACGAACACCTCTCGACCAGGACAGTCGTCGGACACGACCACCGCGAGGTGGACGGGAATGGCCAGCCGATCGTCCGATGCACCCATGGCGGGTGATGGAAAGCAGACCAGCAGGCATCCGAGCGCCACGGCGGGGCGCACACCCATCGGCCCACCGTAGCACGCCACCCTTGCCATGCTTTTCGCGATCCTGAGAGTCTCCCCTCGTGGAGTCTGTGGCACGGATCCGGGAGTTCCAGTTCGATGGCCTGGTGGGCCCGACGCACAACTACGGCGGTCTCAGTCCCGGCAACGTCGCCAGCACGACGCACGGCGGACAGGTCTCCAATCCGCGCGCGGCGGCGCTGGAGGGCCTGAGCAAGATGCGCTTCGTCCGTGGCCTCGGCGTCGCGCAGGCCGTCTTGCCGCCCCACGACCGACCCAGCCTGGCGTCGTTGCGCCGACTCGGCTTCCACGGCAGCGACGAAGACGTGATCGCCGCCGCGGCCGTCGGCGACGGCTTCTCCCTCCGCGTGTGTTCCAGCGCGTCGGCGATGTGGGTGGCCAACGCAGCGACGGTCGCGCCTTCGAGCGACGCGGCCGACGGCCGTGTGCACTTCGCGGTCGCGAACCTACAGCAGATGTTCCACCGATCCATCGAACCCGCGACGACGACCCGCGTCTTGCGCGCCATCTTCGCAGTCCCGAGTCACTTCGTCGTTCACGAGCCGCTGCCCGGCGGCGGCCAGTTCGCCGACGAGGGCGCCGCCAACCACATCCGGCTCGCCACGCCGCGCGGCGCGGCCCATCTCTTCGCCTGGGGGCGCAGCGCCTGGGACGCCCCGAGTGAGCTCGGCGACGGCCCGAATCGCCATCCAGCGCGCCAAACGCGGGAAGCGAGCGTCGCGCTTGCTCGCCTTCATCGTCTCGATCCGGCGCGGTGTCTCTTCCCCAGGCAGCATCCCGACGGGATCGACGCGGGCGCCTTCCACACCGACGTTCTGGCGGTCGGCAGCGGCGCGTTTCTCATGATGCACGAGCTCGCGTTCGCCGACGACGCGCGTCTGGCCGAGGACCTAAAACGCATCCTCGGCGACGAGATCTTCGTCGTGCGCGCCACCAGCGGCGAGCTGTCCCCCGCGAGCGCGATTGCTTCGTATCCCTTCAATTCGCAAATACTGCCCCTGCCCGACGGGGCGCTGGCGATCGTCGCGCCGGAGGACTCGCGCGAGGACCCGCAAGCGCGGGCATTCCTCGAGCGCGTGCTCGCAGCGGGCGGACCCGTCCGCGCGCTGCACTACGTCGATGTGCGCCAGTCGATGAGAAACGGCGGCGGCCCTGCGTGCCTCCGGCTGCGCGTGCCGCTGTCGGGCGACGAGGCCGCCGCGCTCTCGGCGAACGTGGTGCTGAGCGACGAGCTCGACGAAGCGCTCCGCGCGTGGATCAGCCGTCACTACCGCGACCGGCTGGTTCCCGGCGACCTCGCCGACCCGGAGCTTGCGCGCGAAGCCATGCGCGCGCTCGACGAGCTCTCGGCGCTCCTCCGCCTGGGATCCGTCTTCGACTTTCAGCTTGTCTGAGGCGTCGGCGACACTCGGTGCCTGCCAAAGCGATGGCCTAGGCGTCTCTGTCGAGACTTTGATGGCGTCGCTCGAAATGACGCTGCACAATAGAGGTGATGCGCTGCGCTTTACACGACCTCGCGGCGGCTCCGGACGGCCAGTGTGTGTTGTGTCGCAGAGCGGCTGCGCATCGCGCTCCGCTCGAGCCGTGGGTCGTGGTCGGCGGGGTCGCCGCGGTGCTGGGCGCGTGCATCGTCTATCGCGCCGCGAGCTCCTGGACGTCGCGTGCCGTCGAGGTAGCTCCCGCGACGTCGATGGTGGCCCACGGAGCCGGCGACGACACGGCTTCCCAGACGATGCCTCGGCCGGACGTCGTCGTGTACACCACGCGCTGGTGCTCCGTTTGCCGCCGCGCAAAGAAATGGATGTCGGAGCAGGGCATCGCGTACGAAGAGCGCGACGTCGAGGCGTCACCGGAGAATGCCCGACGCATGCGCGCGATCAATCCCCGCGGAAGCGTGCCGACGTTCGACCTCGACGGCCGTGTGCTCGTCGGCTTCAGCGAACCCGCCCTTGCGAGCGCCCTGCGCCACGCTTCGACTCACCAGTAGTCCCGCCCTCCGCGACACGCCACGGCCCATGTGCTAATGCGCGCGGGCCCCAACATGCTCTTTTCGCGCGCCCTCATTCCCACGATGAAAGAGGCCCCGGCCGACGCCACGAACGCCAGCCACGTGCTCCTCGCGCGCGCTGCATACATCCGCCGCGTGGGCGCCGGGATTTACGATTTCCTGCCGCTCGGCCTGCGCGTGCTCCGCAAAGTCGAAGCGATCGTCCGCGAAGAGATGAACCGCGCCGGAGCGCTCGAGATCCTGATGCCGGCATTGCTCCCCGCAGAGTACTTCAAGGAGACGGGGCGCTGGGACCAGTACGGCGACGTTCTTTTTCGCCTCAAAGACCGCAAGGGCGCGGACTATCACCTCGGCCCGACCCACGAGGAGATCGTCACGGACATCGCCCGGCGCGAGATCAAGAGCTGGCGCGATCTGCCGAAGAATCTCTACCAGGTACAAGTGAAGTTTCGCGACGAGCCCCGCGCGCGCGGGGGTTTGCTTCGCTGCCGTGAGTTTCTGATGAAAGACGCCTATTCGTTCGACGCGGACGAGCAAGGGGCGCTCGCGAGCTACGAGACGATGCGGCAGGCATACGTCCGGATCTTCGACCGGATCGGGCTCACGTATCGCATGGTGCAGGCGGATTCGGGCGCCATCGGCGGATCGACGAGCGCCGAGTTTCAGGTGCTCGCCGATTCGGGCGAAGACGCGATCGTGGCGTGCGACTTGTGCGACTACGCGGCGAACGTCGAGGTGGCGACGGTGAAAGCCGCCGTCGACGCCCGGGCGTCGGATGCCGCCGACCAGCCGATCGCACGCGTTCACACCCCCGGGCACGGCGCCATTGCCGACGTTGCGAGGCTTCTGCACGTGTCCGAGACGGCGATGCTCAAGTCGCTGCTCTACGTCGCCGGGGAGGAAGTCGTGATGGCGGTCGTCCGCGGCGACCACGAGGTCAACGAAGTGCAGCTGGCCCGGGCCCTCGGCATCGGCGAAGTGTTCCTCGCGGGCGAGGCCGAGGTCGAGAAGGCGACCGCGGCGAAGGTCGGCTTCGCCGGCCCGGTCGGATTCAAAGGCCGAGTGCTGGTCGATCGCGCGGCGTCGCTCGTGCCGAGCGGCATAACGGGCGCGAACGAGACCGACTGGCACATCAAGAACGTACGGTTCGGTCGCGACTACACGGGCCACGTGGCCGACGTGCGGCTCGCGGCGACGGGAGACGCGTGTCCGCGCTGCGACGCAGGAACGCTCAAGGGTTACCGCGGCATCGAGGCGGGGCATATCTTCGTGCTCGGGACGAAATATTCGCAGGCCATGGGGGCCACGTTCATCGACGAGAAACAGCAAACGCGCACGCTCGTGATGGGCTGCTACGGCATCGGGGTCTCGCGTCTGGTCGCGACGACGATCGAGCAGCACAACGACGACAATGGCATCCGTTGGCCGATGAGCATCGCCCCTTACCACGTCCACTTGGTCACGCTGGGGCGCGACGCCGACGTGCTCGCGGCGGCGGGTTCCCTTCACGACGCGCTCGAGGCGGCAGGGGCCGAAGTGCTGTGGGATGATCGCGACGAACGCCCGGGGGTCAAGTTCAAAGACGCGGACCTCATCGGCATTCCGCTGCGTGTCACGATTGGCGCGAGGGCGCTCGCCAGCGGGAATGTCGAGCTGAAGCCACGAACGGAGAGCGATCCGAAGAAGGCCGATCTCGTGCCGCTCGTCGACGCGGCGCGGCGAATCGGAGACTTGGTTCGAAAGGCCCTCGGACGAACGTGAGCGCAGCTGGCGATGGTGCTAGGAACGCAGGCGTGGCCCGGGTCGACCGACTTCCTCCCCCGCCCGCCGTGCCGAAGCGCTCCCCTCCTGTCGCCGTGACCGGCGAGGAGGATGTGCGAATCCGCGGCATCGCTGGCGGGCCGTCGATCGAGGCGCGAGTCCACGTCCCGTCCGCGGCCCTGCGGGCCATCGTCATTTGCCACCCGCATCCTTTGTATGGCGGCAGCATGCACAGTCCCGTGCCGCTGGCGATCGCGAAGGCGCTATCCGACTCGATGCGCGAGCGCATCGCATGGGCGCGCTTCAATTTTCGCGGGGTTGGCACCAGCGAAGGATCGTACGACGAAGGGCGCGGCGAGGTGGAAGACGCGCGTGCGGTCACCGAGTACCTGTGGGGCGTCGTCCCCGGCGTCCCCATCGCCATTTGCGGGCACTCGTTCGGTTCGTGGGTGGGACTCCGCGCCGCCGCTGCGTCACCCGCGGTCGATCGCGTCTTGCTGGTGGCGCCGAGCTCGCTCTTCTTCGCGGTCCGCGGCGACGGGCTCCGCTTTTCCGGGTACAAAGCGATCTTCATCGGCACCGAAGACGAGTTCTGCGACGTCGCCGAGGCGCGGGCCCTGGCCGGCGAGATGGGTGCCGAGCTGCGAGTCTTCGAAGGCTTCGACCACCATTTTCTGAAGTCGCGCCGGGCGATGGCCAGCGCGGCGCTGCCGGTCCTCGCGCCCGAGGCATCCGTACCATGAGCGAGCGCAAAGGGATCACTTCGACCGAAGCGGTGCATGCCGGCGACGAGAAACGAAAGGCGTTCGACGCCGTCACGACGCCCATCGTTCAGACCGCGACGTACGCATTCGCCGACACCGCCGAGATCGTCGCGCACACCGAGGGGCGACACCCGGACGAAGAGCGAGAGGAATACGGGCGATACGGCAACCCGACGGTGCGCGCGCTCGAGAAGCGCCTCGCCGCGCTCGAGGGAACCGACGATGCAGCCGTCTTTGCAAGCGGCATGGCGGCGGTGACGACGTCGTTGTTCGCCCTTGTCCGCGCCGGCCAGCACGTCGTTCTCTTCCGCGACTGCTACCGGAGAACGCTCGAATTCGTCACCGACGTTCTCGGGCGGTACGGCGTCGCGCACACGCTCCTCGACAGCGGTGATCTCGTTTCGCTCGAGAGAGCCATCCGTCCGGAGACGCGCCTCGTGGTCAGCGAGTCGCCGACCAATCCGCATCTCTCGTGCATCGACCTCGAGCGTTTGGCGGCCATCTGTCAGGCCCGCCGGGGGGTCAAGTCGATGATCGACGCAACGATCGCGACGCCGGTCAACTGCCGCCCCGCCTCGTTCGGCGTCGACCTCGTGATGCACAGCGCGACGAAGTACCTCGCCGGTCACAACGACGTGCTCGCTGGGGTCGTGTGTGGGCCGAGCGGCCTCGTGTCCATGATCCGCGACTTGCGCGGAGTGCTGGGCAACGTCTGCGACCCGCACGCGGCATTCCTCGTTGGGCGCGGGCTCAAGACGCTGGGTCTGCGCGTCGAGAAGCAGAACGCGACCGCTCTCACGATCGCTTCGCACCTCGCGAAGCACCCGCGCATCGAGCGCGTCTACTACCCAGGGCTGCCCTCTCACCCGACCCACGGGTTCGCGCACGCCCAGATGCGCGGCTACAGCGGTGTCATCAGCTTCGTCGTCAAGGGCGGACTCGACGCCGCCAGCCGCTTCGTCGACGCGGTGAAGATCGCCCGAATCGGTCCGAGCTTCGGCGGCGTCGAGACGTTGATCGAGCAACCAGCCATCATGAGCTACTACGGAATGACCAGCGACGAGCGAGCCGCGGTCGGCATCGCCGACGGGTTGGTGCGCCTCTCGGTCGGCATCGAAGAGGCGCACGACCTCCTCTCGGACCTGGAACGGGCGCTGGGCTAGTGCGGCTCGGGCCCGCGCCAGCGATTCACTTCAACAGCGCCAGGATGGCGCCCGCGTTCGCGGCCGCTTCCCTCGCGGTCGTAGGCGGCTCCGCGGCGATGTCTTCCTCGTCGAAGAGCTCCGGTGGCACATCCATCAGGAAGCGGCTCGGGGTCCGAGGAACGGCCTTGCCGCGAAGCATTCTCGATTTGGCCCGAGAGAGAACGAGGCGCTCCCGCGCCCGGGTCACCCCCACGTACATGAGCCGGCGCTCTTCTTCGACGTCCGCGGTGCCGTCGATGATGTCGGTCGCGCGCGTGTCGAGAGTGCGCGCGTGCGGCAAGTATCCCTCTTCACAGCCGATGAGAAAGACGATCTCGAACTCCAGCCCCTTGCTCCCGTGCAAGGTCGAGAGGGTCACGACGTCTCCCTTGTCGTCGCCCTCGGCTTCGAAACCCATCGTGAGCGCATGCAAGAAGGAAGACAGGCCGTCCATCGGCACGCCGCCTTTCGCTTCTCTGCGTGCCAGGGCTCCGAATAGCCACTCGACGTTCGCCCAGCGCTTCGCGCCGACGTCGGGCGACGGCGCGCTCGCGTCGGTCTCGCGCTTGTATTGCACCCGCTCGCAGAGCGCGCGCGCCACTTCGCTCGGCAGGCGCTTGTCACCGAAGAGCTCGCGCCGCGTCGTCGCGACGACCTCGGCCAGCGACCGGCATCCGTCGCGGGCCGGACCGGGCACGTCGTCGAACGCGTCGACGCGCTCGACCGCCTGCCAGAGCGTCCACCCACGCTTCGCCGCGTGGAGCGCCAGCTTCTCGAGCGTCGCCTCGCCGATGCCGCGGGGGGGATGGTTGACCACGCGCCGGAGGCTGATCTCGTCGGCCGGATTCATGGCGAGCTTGAGGTACGCGAGGACGTCCTTCACTTCTTTGCGCTCGAAGAACTGCACGCCGCCGACGACCCGGTGGGCGATTCCCTGCTCGCGTAGCGCCTCCTCGACGAGCTTCGACTGCCCGTTCGAGCGGTAGAGAATGGCCACGTCGCGCGGTCGCTTGCGGTCGTCGTGGATTAGCCGCCGCACTTCGCGACCGACCCACGCCGCCTCGTCCTCCGGTGTGGAAGCGACCGCGAGGCGCACCTTGTCTCCCCCGACGCGCTCCGTAAAGAGTACCTTGCGCCACTTGGCGTCGGTGCGCTTGGCGATGATCGCGTTCGCGACGTCGAGGATCGGCGCACGGGACCGGTAGTTGTGCTCGAGCTTGACGACGCGGGCCCGCGCGAAGTGCTCGTCGAATGCGAGGATGTTGCGTACGTCGGCGCCGCGCCAGCCGTAGATGGCCTGGTCGTCGTCACCGACCGCGCAGATGTTCTTTCGTTCGCCGCAGAGCAGGCGGAGCAACTCGAGCTGGGCGCGGTTGGTGTCCTGGTATTCGTCGACGAGCACGTGCAAAAATTTCTCTTGCCAGCGTGCGCAGACGGACGCGCTGTCCAGCCACAGCCGGGCCACCTCGCACACCAGATCGTCAAAGTCGTACGCCCGGTACTGCTTGAGCGCCCCCTGATAGCGCGGGAAGATGGCCTTGGTGATCTCGTCGTACTCGTCACGCTCCGGAAGCTCCGGGGCGGGGAGAAACGCGTTCTTCGCGTTCGAAATGCGCGCCAGCACCGCCTGCGCGTCGTAGGAGCGATCGATCCCGGCCGCCCGCAAGAGCTGCTTCACGAGCGCGGTTTGGTCGCCTTGGTCGAAAATCGTGAAGGCCCCACCGATGGCCTGTCGCTCGCGCCCGAGAACCTGGAGGCCGAACGCGTGGAACGTGCACACAGTGAGCGCACGCGTCGATGCGGCTCCCGACGGGCCGATCATCGTCGCGATGCGCTGGCGCATCTCGCCCGCGGCCTTGTTCGTGAAGGTGAGCGCGACAATCGCCTGAGGTGGGACCCCCCGCTCGATGAGGTGCACGATGCGATGCGTGACCACGCGGGTTTTTCCGGACCCGGCCCCCGCGAGGACCAGGAGGGGTCCGTCGCCGTGCTCGACGGCTTCTCGCTGGGCGGGGTTGAGGCGTGCCGCGAGCGTCATGGCGGGTCGAGCGGTCGGGTTCTAAGCGAGACCACGATGGGGCGCCAGCGGCGCGGTTTCGCGTATGCTTCCCACTGCCCCATGAGCCTTGCTCGCGCGTCCGCCGCGGCCGTTCCGCTCGTACTCACGCTGTCCTGTGGCGGCGCGCCGCCGGCCACACAGGCCCCTGCGGCTCCCATCAGCGTTGCCCCGCCGTCCCCCCCGCCGTCCCCGGACCTGAGCGCCGTTCCTGCCCCTCCGGCGCTCGTCGTCTCCGGCCGCCTCGCGAAGCCGAGCGCCTCGCTCGCGCTCGTGCGCCAGTGGACCAACGTGCCCGAGCCACAGTCGGACGAGGTCACCCAGCTCGTGACCGGCGAAGCGATCGGCCCTCTGGTCGACCTCGATCAGCCCATCGACTTCGCCGTTGCCGTCGCCGGCACCGGTGCGCGCATCCACGATCGGACCGCCGTCTCGGCCATGCTCAAGGACGTCGAGCGAGCCAAAGCGACGCTCCAGGAGCGGTTCAAAGTCGTCCCGGGCGAAAACGGCGCGCTGCTGATCCAAGGCCTGGGGCACAGCGCGCGCCACGACGCCGACGAGGGGGCCGACGACCGCGGCGACGACGAGCGCCGCGCCTGCGAGATCGCGCCCGCATACGGGCCCGCCCCGACGCGGCTCGTCTGCGCTTGGGGAGCCAAGGCGCTCTTCGATCTCGCTCCCTGGCTGACCCGCACGGCCTCGCGCGCGGCGACGACGTCCGATCTTCACGTCGAACTTCGCATGCAGCCGCTCCGGCCCACGCTGACCAGCGCCAAGCGCCTCATCGGCACCGTTCTCGCGAGCGTGCTCGGATCGCGGCTCGGGTTATCGAGCGCGCGGGAGCTCGTGTCCAGTGTCGGCGGCGACGTCGTCGATTTCGCGCTGGACCTGGACACTGCGACGCTCGACGTTCGAGCTAGCGAGCCAGCGAGCACCGCGATCGCGACCTTGCGCTTCTCGGGGCGGACGTCGGCTCTTGCCCGCCTCGCAACGGCCCACCCCGAGCGAAGCTCGGCGCCCCCCGAGGTCTTTTGGCAGTTGCCCGGCGACGCGGACGTTGCGTTCTTCGAGCGCGGCATCGACGACGTCGAGCTGGCGCGCGGCCGTGATCTCGGGCTTCGTATCGCTGGCGACCGCCTAGCGGAGGACGGCCTCAAAGAGGCCGACCGCGAGGCGATCTTGGCGGCCCTCGGCAGGTTGACGACATCGGTGCCCACCGCGTACGCGAGCGGTCTCGATGGGGACGCGGTCGCCAAAGCGATTGCCGCCGAGCGGTCGCGCAAAGATGGCTCCGACTCGGCGGCGGCGGAAGAGGCGTCGCGTGCGTCGACCGAGGCGCTCCTCGGCTGGCGCGTGGTCGAGCTCGACGAGTCTTCGGTGAGGTTGGCAGGCGCGGTCCGAGACCTGGCGGGAGCATGGGCGAAGCCGGCCGTTGCCGCCGCATTTCACGCGAAGGGCAGGCCGGCCCCGTCCCTCCGTCCATTGCCCCTTCCCAAAGGCGTGACGCTTGCGGCGGGTACGCTCCATTACATGCTCGAGTGGCCCTTCGGCGGGCCTCGCGCGACGCCCGCCGCAAAGCCGATGGTCGCGACGACACCAGGCAAGGCCGTCGCCGTGCATTTGTTCATCGCCCCCGAGGGCGCGCGCACGTGGGTGGCGCTCGGCGGAGGAGAGGGGCTCGTCGCTTCGAAGCTCGCTGCGTCGATGGCGGCTGCGCCGGATAGTCTGGGCACGCGCGCGGAGATGGCGCCGCGCAAAGCGGCCATCGTCGGCGCCGCGGGATTCCTGACGGTCCGCGGCTTGTCCGAAGCGGCGGAGCTGCTGGCGGCCACATTCGGCGATCAGGCCGGGGAGCTCGAGGGCTTCGACGTGCTCGGGCAGATGCCGCACCGCGGCATGGCCCCTGTGTGGTTCTCATGGACGGCTGCTCCCGACGCCGGTGCAGCGTCGGTCACGGCGACCCTGGACATACCGCGCGCCGCGATGGAGGACGTCGCCACGGCGATCATGAGGCATGGGTTCTGATCGGACGCGGCGCTTTCTGGCGGCGATTTCGCTGGCCACACTGGCCGGTTGCAGCCGCCCCCCTCCCGACGCTTCTCCGGATGGGGCCGTGCGTCTCTTCCTCGACGACATGGAGGCCGCCGAAGGCGACGGGCGCGAGACGCGCCACGCCTACGACCTTCTTGGGCCTTCCGCTCGCGCAAACCTGGAAGAGCGCGCGCGGCGAACGAGCCGGCTTCAGGGGCGCCAGGTGCACCCGTGGGACATGCTCGCGGCCGGTCGATTCGGCGTCGCGTTTCGCCCGAAGAGCATGCACGCCAAGGTGGTCGGCGACCGCGCGTCCGTCGAAGTGCTTGGAGCGGACCCGCAGAGCGACCGGGCGATTGTCGCATGCGTGCGCGAAGCTGGCGGTTGGCGCATCGAGCCTGAGCTCCCGGAGCCCTGACGGGGATTTGCCTCGTCCGACCGAACGGGCATAGAGGTGAGCGCATGCCGTCGGAGTCACCGCCGCTGTCCGCTAGCTGGTTGCTCGCGTTCGCCCTCGGATCGAGCGGGTGTATGGTCGCTCGTCCGAGCGAAATGGGCGTTCCCGCGATTCCGAGCGTCGCGTCGATTCCGGTGGCTCCGTTGGGAACGGCTCCGTCGCTCTCCCCCGCGGCGCCCGCGCCGGTCGTCGGACTCGGCGTCGCGTCCTCTGCTTCGCCACCGCCGGCCGTAGAGGCGTCCGCGCCGCCAGAGAACCAGACGGCGCTGGTGCCGTCTGCTCCTCCTCCCAAACCGTTGGTGGTCCTCGTCGACGAGCTGCCGTACCGCTGGGCGCACCTGGTCGCCAAAGATTCCCCGGAGCACGTTTACGCGTCTCGGGCAAAGCGCGGCCGAAGCGCGCGTCCGTACCATCCGGCTCCGGGGATCGTCGTCGAGGCCTCGGATGCACAAGGCGGGATCGCCGCTGCGGAAGTGCAGCGTGCGGCGCGCGCCGCCGGATACTGGCCCTTTCTGCGATGCTACCAAGAGGGTCTGCGGCGTGATCAGGGGCTCCGAGGCAAGGTGTCGCTCGACCTGTCGATCGCCGCGGGCGGCGCCGTCGAGCGTACGGAGGTCGAATCAGCGACGCTGCGTGACGAGAGCGTCGCGCTGTGCATCGGGCGCGAGGCGTCGCACTTCGCCTTCTCGCCGACAGAGTCGCCGACGAAGGCAAAGGTGGATGTCTCGCTCTCGGCGGGCGACGAGCCGGTCATCGTGCCCCGCCCCGTTCTTCACGCCGACGAGCTGCGCGAGGCGCTGCGCGCATCGTGGCCCGCCGTCGAGCAATGCTACGCCTCCCAACTGCAGCAGCGCCCGAACGCCGGGGGCCGTCTCGAGCTGCGCTTTCGCGCGAGGTCGAACGGGGAGATCGTCGATGTGGCGGAGGAGGGCGAGACGCGCTTCGGCGACGTCGAAGTCACGCGGTGCGTGCTGGGGGTGTACCGCACGGCGAGGCTGCCGGCGGCGCGCGTTTGCAGCGCCCGAGAGACGAGTTTCGGGTACGCGCTCCACCTCGAGTCCAGGCGGTAGAAGGGTGGTCCGGGCAAGGACGAAGCGGACGGCTCGCCCGGTCACGCATCGAGCGGCGCGAACAGCGCCTCGATCTCCCCCTCATCGATTGGCGCGGCGCCGGCCACGTCGCCGAGGAGCGCGTTCGACAGCCACCGTTTTCGCTGCTGCAGAGCGAGGACGCGCTCCTCGACGCTGCCGGCCGCATACAGGTTGTGCACGAACACCGGACGGCGCTGCCCGATGCGGTGAGCGCGATCGGTCGCCTGCGCCTGCGCCGCCGGGTTCCACCACGGATCGTAGTGCACGACCGTGTCGGCACTCGTGAGGTTCAGCCCCGTGCCGCCTGCTTTGAGGCTAATCAGAAAGACGTCCGCGCGCCCCTTCTCGAAGGCATCGACGACGCGCTGGCGTTCGCGTGTCTGACCCGTCAAGGCCAGATGTGCGACGTCGCGAGCGCTGAGCGCGTCGGCCACGAGCGCCAGCATGCTCGTGAATTGCGAGAAGACGAGGATGCGGTGGCCGCAGGAGAGCTCTTGACCCAGGAGATTCAGGAGGGCATCGAGCTTGGCGGATTCGGTCACCGGCCGGGCCGCGTCGAGGGCGACGAGCCTCGGATCGCAGCAGACCTGACGAAGCTTCGTGAGCGCGTCGAGGATGGCGATCGTGGAGGCGGCGATGCCTTTGGCCCGGATCGCGCGCCGGACGTCGGCGTGCGCGGCGACTCGAATGGACTCGTAGAGCTCGCGCTGCTGCCCCCCGAGCTCGACTGGACAGAACAGCTCTGTTTTGGCGGGCAGATCGCGGGCGACGTCGCACTTGAGCCTCCGCAGAACGAAGGCGGCCACCGTGGCGCGAAGGGCCGCGAGACGCGCCTGGTCGCCGCTTTTCTCAATCGGCTGTCGCCAGAAGCGCCGGAACGAGAGCTCGTCGCCGAGAAGGCCCGGGACGAGCCAGTCGAAGAGGGACCAGAGCTCGCCGAGGTTGTTTTCGACCGGCGTGCCGGTCAGGCAGAGGCGGTGCTCGGCAGAGACGCGCTCGATCGCGCGACGGGCCTGGCTGCGTGCATTCTTGATCGCTTGCGCCTCGTCGAGGATGGCCAGATGAAAGTGGAGCTCGGCGAACCGATCTTCGTCGCGGACCAAGACGGGATACGTCGTGATCACGACGTGCGCGCCGGCCACTTCGTGCCAGCGGGATCGCCGTCCGGGGCCGTGGAGGATAAGAACTCGAAGGTGCGGAGCGAACCGGGCGATCTCGCGCGACCAGTTGCCGACGAGCGTCGTGGGCGCAACGACCAGGGCCGGACGATCCAGCCTTCCCGCCGCGAGCTCGACGCAAATGTGAGCGATGGTCTGGAGCGTCTTGCCCAGCCCCATTTCGTCGGCCAGGATGCCGCCTTTGCAAGTCTCGCGCAGCCGCTGGAGGAAAGAGACGCCTTCCGCCTGGTACGGGCGGAGCGTGGCTTGCAAGTCGCCAGGCGGCTGCGCGGGCTGCAAGGGGGCAGCCTGCGAACGCGCGCGTTCGGTCAGCCGAGACGGGTCGGTCCACGCGATGGATACCCCCCGGAACGCGGCGTCCAGTTCGGCGAGCGCGCCGCAGCGCACCTCCGGAAACGCGCGACCGGCATGATGCCCCCCTTGGTAGAGCTCCGCGACGACGCGCAAGAGCGCGCGCAGTCGATCGATTGGGATCGTCACATGGTGCGTGTCGTTCACCCGTAGGGCCCAGATTGGGCGGCAAGTGGCGGCGAGGCCGTCGATCTCGCCGCTGCCGTCGGCCCTCTCGAGGAGCTCGAGCACAACCGGAAGCAAGTCCACACGCGCTCCGTCGATCTCGATACCGAGCTCCAGGCCGAACCAATCCGGACGTTCGTCGCACGGCTCGACGCGCGCGTACCAGGCTGGCTCCGGCTCTACGATGCGAAACGGGTAGGCGTCGTCGACCTCCACCCGCCAGCCGAGCGCACGCCATTGCGATAGGGCCCGTGCGGTAAACCCGCAGAACGAGTGCTCGTCGCCGTCGGCGCGCACGACGTACTCCGCGTCGCATCCGGCCGGAGGGGCGATCATGTCGAAGCACGCTAGCTCCACGGCGCCGAGCCGCTCGATGGCGCGTCTCGCGGCGCCCTCCGATGCGCGGTCTCGGTCGATCGTCTCGACGACGCCTCCCGCGGCGCGCAGCACGCGAGATCGATCGTCGCTCGCGCGAAGGCGCGTGCCCGAATAGTCGAACGACAGCTCGACGAGAGGTACGACCAGCTCGACGACGTCGCACGAGAGCTGCTCAGTGCTGGCGATGACGACCCTGTCTGCGAAGAGCCGGACGCAGGGGACGGGCGCTACTTGGCCGATCGCGGCCCCGTCAGAGATCGGCGACGGAAGCGTCACGTAGCCTTCTTTTCATCATACTCGGCGAGGCTTGTCGAACGTTTGGACAACCTCGAGTCAGAACATCTCGCCGGCGGCGAAGTATCCGCCCAGGGGCCGCGCGTCCGGCGACCAGGCGACGTCGGCGCGCACGACGAACGCGGTTCCCTGCTGGACGCGCACGCCGAGCCCGGTGCCCCACTTGAGGCCCAGCCCGGTGCCGTCGAGCTCGGGCTGCGGCGACCAGTCTGCCCAGAGCCGCCCCGCGTCGAGGAAGCCGACCGCGGCGATACCCCAGGGCTTGCCGATCGCGCGGAGGCGGACGATGTCGGTGCGCACTTCGGCGTTCCCGATGAGCTTCACTTTGCCGTAATAGCGTTGTCCGGGAACCCCGCGGATGCCCGCCGTGCCGCCGATGGCATAGGTGTCGTCGTACAAGGGAAGATTGAAGAACGGCGGATCGCCGATCAACCCGTCGGCGAGTCCGCGCAAGGCCACGACCACCCGGGGTCCGATGGGCAAGTACGCGCGAGCGATGGCCAGGACTTCGGCATACGCATAGGGAAGCGCGTTCCCGAACGCGGGAGAAAGCCGCAGGTCGATCTCGTCCCAGGTTCCGCGCCGAGGCACGACCTCGTCGTCGCGGGTGTCCCAACTCACCGACTCCTGGGCAAACGCGACGGCGGCGGTGCGCGCGGTGCCGAGGAGTTTGCGCACCTCCGGCGGGCCGTCTCGCATGTCGATGGCGAGCTTTCCGTTCGGCGGTACGTCGAGCCAGTTGACCGTCAACGATGCGCCGACGGTCGCAAAGAGGTGCGGCGTGAGCAGGACGCGAGCGTATCCCTCCAGCGTGGGGTGCGTGCGCGTGTATTCGTAGCGGAGTGCGTTGGGATCGGGCGGTAGCGGGGCCGCGTTACCGACCCCGAAGTAGTGGACGTTGGTCTCTTCGGTAAATGCGATGCGTGCGGTCAGGCGAAGCTTGCCCTCGTCGAGGTCCGGAAGAGTGAGCAGCAGCCAGTAGTCCTGGTAGGGGGCGGCGAACCGAGGTGACGCGCGAAAGGTGGCAAAAGCGCTTCCTTCGAAGCGCCACGCCCAGCCCTCTGCGTTCTGTTCGGTCGCAGGGGCGCCGAAGCGGGTGAGGGCGCCCACGGCGCCGCCGCCGATGCCGATGTCGCTGCTGCCGCCCACGATCGGGACAACGTCGAATTCGGTGTCGCGCTTCGGCTGGTTCTGGGCGAGCGCTGCGCCCGATGAGGCGAGCACGAGCGGGGCTCCGAGCGTGATTGCCACGGGTATCCGGCGCATGTGTGCGCGATACGGGGCAAGGGGCGGGCCTCAGGGGCGGGCGGCCGAGCTGCACACTCACTCGTTCGTGCTGGAGGATGAGAGCGGCTTCTTTGCCAGTCGCGAAAATTCGTCGACCGGGCATCGCGTTCCAGGAGCACCTAGAATTCCGAACGCACGAGACTCGAGGGGACGAGCGAGCTAGGCTGTAACCTCCATTCGGAGGAGCGAGCATGAGAATGGACTTGGCACGTTGGCGCGCTGTGAACGGGGCCTTGGTTCTTGTCGTGTCGGCCTGCGGGGGCGTCGCGCAGCCAGCGTTGAGCATGGACGCCGGGAGCGGGGGGCTGAGCAACGATGCGGGGACTTCCCGCATGCCTCCGGAAGCGGGCGGTGTCGACGCCGGCGCGTCTCCCTTCGATCCGGGCGCCATTGGGGGGATTCTCGGCGGCATGGGCGTGGATGGCGGAGGGGCACCTACCGGCCTGGACGCCGGATCGACCGCGATGCCGTCGACCCCCGAAGTGGTCGACGGTTGCAACCAACTCTGCACGAAGGAAGTGGCCGCCGCGTGCACGGCAGGGCCGACGCTCGACTCGTGCCTCGTCGGCTGCCGCGTGATGCTGGCAAACCCGACTTGCGCGTCGGCCGGCCAGGGCCTTTTTTCCTGCGTGCAGACCGATACCGCCTCGTGCGACGCCTCGGGCAACGTCGCGTTCAACGCCTGCCAGATCCAACAGCTCGCTACCGGGCTGTGCTTCCTGCAAAACGCGAACGATCCTGCGCTGGGTACGCCCTGCGCCACGTATTGTGCGGGCGTCTCCGCTGCGAACTGTCCGAACGACAATCCCTCCGGATGCCAGGCAGGATGCCAAGTGATCGGCAACCTGGTGCCGGGCTGCGACACGGCGTGGAAGAACTATGTCACCTGCGCGAACGCCTCGACGCTCACCTGCGATACCAATGGGAAGGCCGGCTCGTCCGCGTGCGCTGCCCAGGCTTTGCTGTTCTGGGCATGCGCCGCCGGCGGGCTCGCCACCGTCCTCTCGGACGGCGGCAAGTAGGCGAGCAAAGGCGTGCGCGGTCGGCTCCGCGCCTCGCATCACCGCGAGACGTCCGCGCAGCAGCGGAAGCCAATTTGATAGTATCGGTACGACTGGTTGTGGTCGGTCGTCATCGGGCGGCAGCGATCTCTCACGGGGCCCCAGTAACCGCCCTTTAGACCGCTCACATAGGGTTTGTCGTCTTCTCGACCCGTCTCGTTGACGACCCACTCATCGACGTTTCCGGTCATGTCGAACACGCCGTACGGGCTGACGCACGAGCCCCGCGCGCCGCTCGGATCGCGCTGATCGAGACGCGCGATCTCGCCGGGGCGTGTTCTAGGATCGCTCCACCTCGTATCGTCCGGAAGGATGTAGGGCTTGTCGATGTTGCATGCCTCCGTGTTGCGTGCGTATCCGTACGGATACGGAAGCCGCTCCTGCCCTTCGCACGCAAGCGTCCACTCGCTGTCGGTGCAAAGTCGCTTTCCGACGGCGGCGCACTCCTCGCGGGCTTCCAGCCAGTCGATGGCGACGACTGGCTTGACGCCCTGTTGGTTCGGCCACTCGAAGCGGTCGACGCAGAAGTGCTTGTGGGCCGGCGTACCCAGGCAACGGCCGTTCGGCGCGAACTCGGCGCAGCGGTCGTGCTCGGGGTGCTTCGGGTCGACCGGGCGGATGCAGAACTGCTCGAGCCACGGGCACCACTCTCCGCTGACTTCGACCGTGTCCGGCGGGCACACCGCAGGCGGCTCCGCGGGCGGCGTCGTAGAAATGGCCGCGGCGATGAAGGCGGGCACGATCAAGCGGCTCAAGAGAAGGCCATCTTCGCAGCCGACCGAGCGAGCCGCCAGCCTCGGACGGCCGCCGCCGTGTGTGCGTCTCGTATGATACCGTCGGTACCGTGAGTGATCCGGTCGTCGGGGAGGTGGTCGACGCCCGCTACGAGCTCCGGCGACTCATCGCCCGCGGGGGGATGGGCCTTGTCTTCGAGGCCCACCAGAAGTTCACGCGACGTACGGTCGCCATCAAACTGCTCCCCGCCGACCTGCTGTTGCAAACCGAGGCGCAGGAGCGCCTCCTGCGCGAGGCGTACGCCCTCACCACCGTACGCCACCCTGGCTTCGTCGAAGCCCTCGACGCCGGCGTCTGCGACCACCACGGGCCCTACGTCGTTCTGGAGATGCTGGAGGGTAGGACCCTCGAAGGCATCCTGGCGGCACGGCGGCGCCTCACCCTCGAGAACGCGATACAGCTCGGCCGGCAACTGTGCGACGCAGTCGGCCACGCCAACGCGCGCGGCGTCATCCATCGCGACCTCAAGCCGAGCAACGTCTTCGTCGCCCGGAACGAAGTCGGACAGGAGACCGTGAAGATCATCGATCTCGGCGTCGCGGCTGTCGCGGAGGCGCATCTCGCCGCCCACGACCGGAAGCTGACGACCGCTCACGCCGTCATCGGCACACCCGAGTACATGGCTCCCGAGCAGCTTTGGGGGCACGAGGTCGACGCGCGCACGGACGTGTACGCGATCGGCATGACGCTCTACGAGTGCCTCACTGGCGAGGTCCCGCACACCGGCAGCTACCCCGAGGTGCTCGTCCGGGTTTCGAACGCGACCGAGCCACCCAAAGTGCGCCGCAAGCGGGCGGACGTACCGCCGGCGGTCGCACTCGTCATCGAGAACGCGCTCGAGAAGGAGGCGAGTGCGCGCTTTCAGACGGCAGCCGAGCTCGGTCGGGCGCTCGTTGCGTCGAGTGGCTTTCGGCCGCGGTGGACGTCGCTGCTCTCCGCGTCCACCGACGAGGCGCAGTCGGGCAAAGAGGACGACGAACCGGAGCGCGCGATCAAGCTCGTGCGCAAGAAGGCACGGCCCGGGGAAGGAGAGGCGCAGCCGTCTGCCGTGCAGCCCGGCCACGGGCCGAGAGAAGCGCCGTCGCGCCGACGGCAGTTCGTGCGCGCTCCATACGTGACGCCGGTTCTGATCGTGGCGCCGACCGGCACCGAAATCGATGCACGCAGCGAAGAGATCAGCGAAGAGGGGATGCTGGTCGTATCGCCACAGTCGTTCGCGCTCGGTGCGGGGCTCGGACTCCGGTTCGCGAGCCCGACCACGGGCGAGATGATCGTGCTCTCCGTCAGCGTCCGCTGGACCCGCGAGGGTCGCGGACGGACTGCGATGGGGGTGGAGTTCGTCCAGGCGCCCCCAGCGTTGCGCGGCGTGGTCGCGCGCTACATCGCAACCTTTCCGAGAGCCCAGGGATGATGCCGGCTCGACGAGCGGCGTGTGCGAGGGCGCTGGATTCGACGGGGGGTGGGTGGGTCCTGGGTCGTTCGGCGCAGGTGGGCCCTATTCCTCTTCGCGGTCCTCGGCGCTCGGCGCCGGAGGCGGCGCCGGCGGTCCGCCGTCGGCGTGCGCTCCGATGCGCGCTGCGCACGCTGCCCACGTCCGGTCGTCGCACCGGGGTGCGCCCTTGGCGACGCACGCGAGGACGTCGTCGCCCTCTTTCTCTGCGAGCCGGTCGAGGACCAGGTTGCACCCGCGCGAGCAATCCCGCTCGCTGCAATTCGCGGCGCGGACGGAGCAGGCCTTGGCGCACTCCTCCTCCAGACCGCCCGCGCCGGAGCGGGGGAAGGGCTCCGCCGAAGGGAAAACCGCGGCGGCGATCGGCTCGCACGCGACCAGCTGCACCACCAAGAACCACAGCGCAGCGCGAATCACCTGCCACGGTCTAGACCAACTAGAACGCCTTGTGCACGACGATTGGCGCGTTCGACCCGGCGTCGCCGCCGATCTCGACCACGTAGACGACATTTCCGCCGTTCGCCTCTGTCGTCAAGCTGACGGAGCTCTGCCCCGCGCCGTATGGGCTGATGACGCCGTTTCCGACGAAGTCCACGTGCGACGTCACGAGGAGCGGCGTTCCGACCGCCGCCGGCGCGTGCGCGCTGACGTTGAGGAGCGCGGACGCGGTGGCCAGGGCCGGCATTTGTCCGATGCCGCCACCGCCGTCGAGCACGATGACGACGCCCCCTCCCAACGTGAAGGTCGATAGCGTCGAGGCCCAGTTCGCGCCGAGAGCCGCGAGCACTCCGTCCGGCGCCGACGCTTGATCGTGGACGAGCAGGACATCGTAGTTCGGCAGGACTAGCTGCTCGGGCACGTCGTTGTCGCTCATCGTGCTCACGATGCTCAGCGTGCGACCCACCTGGCGGGCGACGTCGTTGAGAATGGCGTCGACGTGGGAGATGGCGCCTGCTCTCGCGTAACGCTCGTAACTCATCACGTGAAGGGGGTTGCTCTCGGCGACGAACACCGCGTTCGAGAGCACACGCGCCTGCGCGGTTCCCGGGAGCGTCGTCGTGTAGTCGTGGCCGATGTACACGATGCCTCCGCTCGCGGCGCCGACACACGCAGCGTTGTCACATAGCTGCGATGCACATACCACGTTGCATGCGCCGCAGTTCAGCGGGTCCTCCGTCACGTCGATGCATGCTCCTCCGCAGGAGACGAGCGGCGGAGCGCAAGGATTCGCCGCTTCGGCGGCCGATCCATCGCTCGCGCTCGCCTCGTCGGGTATCGAGATGTCGGATAACGAGTCGGCCACGGCCGAGTCGAAAGCTCCCGAATCGACGGTCGGATCTCCGACACTGGAATCGCCGCCCGCCGCATCGATCGAGCCCGCGCTGCCCGAGTCGCCGTCGCCGGACGCGCCTTCGTTGATGGCCGCGTCAATCGGTGCAGTCGGGTCGACGGGGTCGACTGGTGTACCAACGTCGACCGAGGCGCCCGCTTCCAACGGGGCGGCTGCATCCTCCGCCGAGGCTGCCTCCGTCGGCTCGGCGCTCGAGGGCGCGTCGCCCGCCATCGCTTCGGCGGTCGCGGCGAGCCCCCCGTCGAGGCCGGGCGACCCCTCACGGAGCGTCGGTTCTTCGGCCGCACCCTCCGGCGCGATCGCGACGTCGGCCGAGGAGTCGAGCCCGTGGTCGCAAGCTCCGTTGGTGCACGATGAGCCAGGCCGGCATGCGTGCCCGCAACCGCCGCAGTTCTCCCTATCGCTGTCGAGTCTCACGCAGTGCAGCCCGCACTGCGCGTACCCGGCCGCGCACGCGCCGCCCACGAGCTCGTTGTCCACGCCGCAGCCCGCGCCGAACGTCGTCGTGGAGACCCCGGCGAAGAGCAGTGCGAGAAGCGCGCGCGTAACGGATCGGGTCCTCATGGGTGCTCACCTTGCCGCCCAAGAGTGAGCGTCGTCGACGGCCCTTGCGCACTGCGAACTCTGGAGATGACAAACTCGACCCGCCGATTCTGCCGCCAGTCGTCTTCCGTGTGCCCTTGCGCGCGCGGATGGCTGAAGCCGAATCCTTCTGCGGCAACGCGTCCAGCGGCGACTCCGAAGCGCACGAGGATCTCGCGGACGGCGTCCGCGCGCGCCTGCGACAAGCGGCGGTTGAAGTCCTCGGGGCCCCGTTCGTCGGCGTGCCCTCCGATGTTCACTTGCTCGAACTGGGGGTTCGCGTTGATGAAGTCCGCCACGTGCTGCACGACGGCCCACGCGTCCGCGGCCAGCACCGAGCTGCCGGTATCGAAGAGCACGACCTGTCCGTATTCGATGTGGTTGTCGACCACCCGCACCGCTTCGGATGGCGGCGGGCAGCCATTGGCCGCGGGGTCGTCGCTCGGCACACCGGGGATGTCGGGGCATGCGTCGAGAGCGTCGGCGATGCTGTCGCCGTCGCGGTCCGGCGGCGGCGCCGGCGGTGGCGGCAGTGGTGAAGGGGGGGGCTCCGCGGCGACGATGGGCGCGCGCGCGCTTGGTTCTGCGCCGAGGGCCAGGTGAATACCGACCGAAAGGACGTGAGCGTCCTCCGGGCGCAGTGTGTCGCCGGGCTGCACGACCTGCAGGTAGCCGACGTAGGGCCCCAAGTCCCACCGGTCGCCGCCGACGCGCCAGTCATAGCCGATGTGGGCGTCGAAACCGACTCGATCGAGTGCCCCGGTGCGCACGTAGCCCACGTTCGCGTCGAGCCACGGACCGGCGACGTCGGTGAACGGCCGCACGTGCGCACCGACCATCGCGAAGATCGCGGTGCCGTCGCCGTGGTCGGCGATCGACGGATCGGCGGGCGGACCGGCGTGCCCGAGCCAGATCGAACCGCCTTCGACCTCCAGTCCGAGCGCGCGTCCGAGCGCCAGCTCGGCGGCGAGTCGACCTTCCCCTCCCAGGCCGTATTCCGACCCCTGCGGATTGCCGATCGCGTGTGCGCCGCCCAGCTCCAAGTGCCACCGCAGCGGATCCGCTGCGGCGCGCCGACTCGTGATCAGCACTCCGGCGAAGACGATCGAAGTGCAGATTCGGCGAAGAAGCACATGATGGAAAACGGCACGAAAGGCGAAACGATTAGGTCGGCCTTGCCCGCGCGCGCTGCCGCTCCGGAGACACGCACCGCGTCTCGCGCGGCGTCAGTCTCGGGGTTACACGGGCGCCACCGGGTCGGTGGCGATCATCGCGAAGAGCGCGTGGTCCAGCCACCGTCCCTGGCACCTTTCCGCCTCGCGAGCGATCCCCTCGAATCGAAAGCCCAGCCGTCGTATCACCCCGAGGGAAGCGAAGTTGTCCGTCGCCGCAGCCACGCGAACGCGATGAGCGTTCAGGCGCTTGAACGCCCACCCGACCGTTGCGCGCGCTGCCTCTGTCATGTATCCGCGGCGGGCGCCATCGGCGCGGAGCCAGTAACCGAGCTCCGCGCTCTGATGCAGATGGGCGATCGACTCGAGCCCGACCACGCCGAGGAACCGTCGCGTGGCGCGCTCTCGGATGGCGAAACGGAGCGCTCGCCCCTGGTCCCAGTCGCTGGCGCTGGCCTCGCAGTAGCGCCAGCTCGCGTCGAGGTCCGTGTTGAACGGGACCCATGGAAGCCACTTCTCGAGATGCGCGCGAGAGCCGTCGACCGCTTGCCACAGGTCCGAGGCATCCGAAGAGTCGACCGGGGTAAGGACGACGCGCTGCGTGTCGAGCGGGCGGTGGCGGAGCTCTGCGCGAGGCGGGACTACCAGCATGCGAAGACGAAGGTACGACGAACCGCACCGGGGCGCATGCGCCTGTCGAGTTCGCGCGCGCCCGGGGGGTGGGAGAGGTCAGCCTTCCGTACGGTTTGGGTAGGCGCGCGCGAGCTCTCTGCTGGGGCGTTCGATGCGCTCGAGCGGGCTCGTCACGAGGTCGCGGTCTTCGCTCGCGAAGTACAGGGATTCACCGGGTCGGGGCTCGCCTGGGTTCGGCGAAATGGCCCCGTTCGCGAAAAAGCGGATCCCGCCGTGCAAAGGTCTGCACAGCGCGAGGTGACCGTGCAAGAAGCCCCCCGTGCGCCGGTCGCGCACGGCGACGCAGACGCCGTCGCGAAAGTGGTACTCGGTGTTGCGCGTGACGAATATCCGGTGGCGACGGCGTTCCGGTCCTCTGTACTTGGTGGCGGGGTCGATCGCCCGCGTGGCTGTAGACTCGTCCTTCATCATCGGCCTCCTCGCGAAGGGTGCGAAGGGTGGAAGATGGGCGCGCGGCGGAAAAAGGCCAACTTTCGCGAGCCGTCGCGGGCGGGAAAAGCACAACGAAACGAGCGACCGGACCCGTTTTGCGACACGGATCGACAGCCGGTCATCGGAGCATTATATAGACAACGCGGAGAGTAGAGCCCATGGCTGGTCCTAACGTTCTCGAAATCAACGACCTGAACTTCGACACGGAAGTGCTCAAGTCGCCCATACCCTTTCTCCTCGACTTCAGCGCCGTCTGGTGCACGCCCTGCAAGGCGCTTCAGCCGATCGTCGAGAAGCTCGCCGACGAGTACAAGGGCAAGGCCCGCGTCGGCAAGCTCGACATCGACGACTCACCGGGCGTGGCCAGCAAGTTCGGCATCCGCGGTGTCCCGACCGTGCTCGTCTTCAAGGACGGCAAGGTGTCTGGTACTCACGTCGGCGTCACCAGCAAGGAGAATCTCGTCAAGCTCCTCGGGGTGTGAGGGCGTCGATGCGCCAGCCTCGGCGCCGCCATGCAGCCGGTTGAACCGCGACTCATCGCACTGCGCGATTGGCTGCCGGGTCAGGTGCTGCGTGGAACGCGCGGTGGGCAATACCACATTCGCGAGCGGGTCGGAGAGGGCGGGCAGGGCTGGGTCTTCAGCGCGAGCTGGGACGAGCCGGGCGGCTACGTCGTCATCGTCAAGGTGCTCCGGCCCGACGCCGTCACCTCCGAATCGCTGGTGAGGTTCGAGCGCGAAGCCCAGGTCCTGCGGATGCTCGGGCAGGCGCCTCGGCCCAACCCGCACGTCGTCCGCTTTTTCGACCATGCCACCGCCCGCCTTTCTCCGCCGTCTGGGGGCGATCCGATCGACTTGCCATTCACCGTGCTCGAGTACGTGCGCGGGCCCACGCTCGAGCACATCCTGGAGCGGAGCCGTGGCGTGGGGCTGGCGCTCGACCGCACGCGCCGGATCGCTCGCCAGGTGGTGCTCGCCCTCGAGGACGTACACGCGCACAAGGTGGTCCATCGCGACCTCAAGCCGTCCAACGTTCTGCTCGCGACCGAGGGGGAGGCAGAAGTCGCCAAGGTCACCGATTTCGGACTGGTGAAGCTCGTCGACATCGGTCTGGGACGAACGACAGCGCTCGCCGGGGCGACGCTCGGCTACGCGCCGCCCGAACAGTTCGAGCAGGGGAATCGGCGGGTGAGTGCCCGGACCGACGTCTTCTCTTTCGCCGCGATGCTCTACGAGATGCTGACCGGTGTGAAGGCGTTTCCATACGGCGACGGAGAGAACCCGCTGGTGGTCGTAACCAGGCTCCTGAACGGCTCTCGACCGAGCCTGGCCGGCTCGCGGGGCGTGCTCCCGCGCGAGCTCGCGATGCGTCCCGATCTCGTCGAGCGCATCGACGCGCTGATCCTTCGGGCCACCGCGGCCGAGCCGGGCGAGCGGCAAGCGTCGATCGGGGCGCTTTGGGGCGGGATCGAGCCGCTGCTTCGCGAGGCGTCCCTTCGACCTTCGCCGCCCCACGGGATCGCCGCTACGGCGATCGACCTGCCGACTCCACCTCCCGCCGCCTCGCGCCCGGGCTGGGCGGCGCCGCCCGCTCGCGAGTCGGTCGACGCGAAGTCGCATCCCTCGAGGGCGCCCGCCGAGCCCGACGTGGAGTGCGCGCCCCCCGCCGCGTGGAAGTGGCGCGTGCGCATTCCGCCCGTGGGAGCCGAGGCCGTACGCGCGGCCGTCTTCGATGCCGGCGGCGACATGGCGGTGGCCGTCGGGGCGACGGGCCTTCTGGTATGGGAAACGTCGGGGTGGAAGCGATCACCGGTTCTCTCCGAGAGCGATACGCGCCACGTGCGCGGATTGGCATGGTTGCGCCCGGGCGAGCTCATCGCGTTCGGTGTGCGGGGTCTCGCGGCGCGCCTCGTGCCGGGTGTCGGTCTCGAGAGCTGGCCCGTCCCCGACCGCGACTTGACGTTCCGCGGCGCGCACGTCGATGCCCCCGGCACGATGGTCACATTGGTCGGCGAGCGTCCGGCCCATCGGGCAGCGCATGGGGGAGCCCAAGGCCTTCCGACCATCGGCGTCATCGCCCAGTTCGCGCGGGGCACGGTGGCGCTGCTCTCCGACGTTCCCGCGTGCGGCCGGTTGCGCGGCGTGACGCGGCTGCGCGCAGGAGAGATAGTCGGATGTGGCGATTCGGGCGCATTGGTTCGCGTCGAGCTGGGCATGCCCGAGCATCTCGGTTCGATTTGCGGGGGGCATTTGCGGGCGATTGCGGCGCTCGGCGACGGTGCCATCACCGTCGGCGCGGGGGGCCACGCGCTCTCGCTCTCGTCGCGGTTGCAGGCCCAGTTGGAGGCGGTGCAGACTACGCGCGACCTGCTCGCGTTGGCCGTCGACTCGAGGGGGGTCGCGTGGGCCGGTTCGGCGCAGGCGCGGCTCCTTCGCCGTACCGCGGGCAGCTGGGTCCGGATGAGCTCCGAGCTGGGACTGTCGTCTTCGATCGTCGCGCTGTGGGCTGCCCCTCGCAACGTGCGGGCGATATGCGATGACGGCGCGGTCATCGAAGGAATCGTCGCGGATGACCACGTCGACCGCTGAGAGCGGCTTCGATCACGAGGCACGGCCCTCGCGGCGTCGGCGCGCGCGGGTGTCGAAGTTCCTGCGCGCGCTCGTGGCGGCGACCATCGCCGTGCATGTTCCGGTGTGGCTCGGGGTCGCCGAGCTGGCCCGGCGAGTCTCGCCGCATCTCGGCGGCCTGCCCGTGCCTTCGCCAACGGTCATCGGGGGCGCGTGGGCCCTCCTGGGCGTCGTCCTGTTCATCGGGCGCGCGCGCGCAGGGATGCCCGATCGAAGAAGGCACGCGGCGATCGTCCGCGTGGTCGACGTTCCGTACTTCATTCACTGGTGCGCGGCGGTCTGGGCGTTCATTCCCTCGGTCGTCGCGACGATCGTGATCCCGGCCGTCGACGCCGTGCGCGGGCTTCCGCTTCACCTGCCGATGGGCTGGTACATGGGCAGCTATCTCTCCGGGCTCGTGGTCTGCGGGTACGGCATCTTGGTGCGCCGGCGGTGGCTGCGCGTGGTCGAGCGCGACGTACCCGTCCCCGGGCTCGACCCGCGGTTCGACGGTTTACGCATTGCCCAGCTTTCCGACCTGCACGTCGGCACGCTTACGCCGAAGTCCTGGGGGCTCGCCTGGTCGCGCGCTGCGAACGGCTGCGCGCCCGACTTGGCGGTCGTGACGGGCGACATGATCACGAGCGGGACCGACTATCACGGCGATGTGGCGGAGGTCATCGGCGCGCTTCGCGCCAAGCTCGGTGTCTTCGCCTCGATGGGCAATCACGACTATTTCGGCGAGGGCGAACCGCTCATCTCCTTGCTCCGCGAACGAAACGTGCGCGTTCTACGAAACGAAGGGGTCGTCATCGATCGCGGCGGCGCGACGCTCTGGCTCGCGGCCATCGACGACACCTGGACCCGCAGAGACGACCTCGCCCGCGCGCTCCGCGATCGGCCCCCCGGCGCGATGGCGGTGCTTCTCGCGCACGACCCGGATCGTTTCGACCAGGCCGCCGATGCGGGGGTCGAGGTCGTCCTCAGCGGTCACACGCATGGCGGGCAGATCGCCGTGCCCTTCGCTGCGCGCGCCCTCGGGCTGGCCAACTTCGCGCACCGCTACCGGCTCGGCTTCTACCGGCGGGGGCGATCGACGCTCCACGTGAGCCCGGGCCTAGGAACGACCGGGCCGCCGCTGCGCCTCGGCGTCGCGCCCGAGGTGACCATTTTGGTCTTGCGCGTCGCGCGGTGACGTCATTTCCCCCAGTCCCCCGCGTCCACCCACTCCATTCGAGCGAGCGGCTCGTCGGCGCGATACACGAGCAGCGGCGCGAGCGCACGGGCGAGACCAACCACCGCCGGCGGAAGGGTCTCCAGCGGCGTTGGGGCGCGGCCTCCAACCCCAGCCGCGTCGATGGCGAGTTCGAGGAGAGACTTGGTCTCCAGCGGCGCCTCCTCGATGGGAGCATCGGCCGGGAGCGACGCCGCCGTGCGCGCAGCCTCGAGCGCCTCGCGCATCCCGCCGAGATGGTCGACGAGTCCCTTGCCGATCGCCTGCTGCCCGGTCCACACGCGACCTCGGCCGACCGCGTCGACCTGTTCTTTCGTCATGCCGCGCCCCTGGCTCACCCGCTCGAGAAACGTGGCGTAGAACTGCTCGACCTTGCGGTGCAGCTCCTGCTCCTCGTCCGGAGTGAAGCCCCGAAAAAGAGACTCCGCGTCGGCACGCGGCGCGGTCTTGTACGTGTCGATCGTCACGCCGATCTTGCCGAGCAATCCGCTCACGTCTGCCTTCCCATAGAAGACGCCGATGGAACCGGTGATCGTGAGGGGCAGCGCAAAGATGTTCTTGCTCGCGCTGGCCACGTAGTAGCCGCCGCTCGCCGCGAGGGTCCCCATCGATACGATCAGCGGCTTGGCCTTTCCGAGCAAAACCAGCTCTCGCCACATCACGTCGCTGGCGAGCGATGATCCGCCCGGGCTCTCGATCCGAAGGACGACCGCCCGCACGGTGGAGTCCTCCCGAAGCTGCTTGATCGTCTCGGCCATCGAGTACGATCCCACGAGGCGCATGTCGAGGAGCGGGATGTGCTGAGACCGGCCGTCGACGATGTCACCGTCCAGGTAAAGAATGGCGATTTTTGGGGGCGCGTCGAAAGCCTCGGCCGCCATCGTCTCGTCCTCGTACTTCACGTATTGGACGTCGTGTCCCACGAGCTCTTTCGTCGCTCGCTCCAGCTCGTCGTCGAACGCGACCCCGTCGAGGAAGCCAGCGGCCCTGGCCTCGGAAGCAACGAACGGCCCCTTGCGTGTCTCCTCCCGGACGTGCTCCTCGCTCAAATGCCGATAGAGCGACATATTGCGCACGAAGACGGCCTCTTGGTTGCGCAAGAGATCTTCGTAGTCGGCGGCGGCGACGGGGCCAGCGTGGTCGTTCGTGAATTGCTCCGGAGCCGATTTGTGCGGCCCGACGCGGATGAACTCGGCCCGAACGCCGATCTTGTCGAGTAGCCCCTTGAGGTAGATGTACTGCGACGCGAGCCCCGCGTATCGTACGCCGCCCGCCGGGGTGACCACCACGCGGTCTGCGTTGGCGCACACGTAGAGCGCTTTGGCCCCCGCGTCCTCGAACGAGCACAAGACTTTCTTGTGGCGCGCCCGGAGCACCCGGAGCGCGTCGGCCAGCTCCTCGGCGTGCGCGAACGAGCTCGCCGGCTCGGCGCGAAGGACCAGGGTGACAGCCTCCGTGTTGCGCTCTGCCGCCAGCGCCCACAGCTTTCGCAAGAGCGCCACGTGCCCGCGCGCCGACGGCGTGCTCTCCAGGCGGATCCACACCGCCCGAGTGGGGCGGGGGAGCCCGGGCTGCGTGTAGCCAGCGATGGAAGCAGTGACGTACTCGCCCACCGTTCCGTTTTGGCCGAGGCCGTTGCCAAAGAGCGCGCCTCCGCCGGCGCCCAGGCCGGCAAAATGAAGCTCGAGCCCCGCGGTGCCGACGACGCCTCGACGCGAGTCGTTCGGCAGGTGTGCCACTTCGACCCCACCGAGCAGCCGCCCGAAAGCCGGTACGTCGACCCCGAGCGTCGCCCGCGGGGTCCACTGGTCGGATCCCTGCCAGTATTGGAGCTCGAGGCCGATGTCGACGTTGCGACGGCCGGTCGGTCGCAACGCCATCGCCAGCGTGTACCGGGCGTCGAGCACGGGCAGGTCTTCGCGGGCCGGCGCCGGGATCGGCGTCGAGCTCGGCCGATTGAAGTCACGCGCGACCGCCGCAAAGCCGAAGTGCGGGTCCGGCCGCCACGACAGGGCGGCACTGATCCCGAACAGGCCATCGACGTAAGCATTTTGGGAGTACGAGCGCTCGAGAGAGACGCCGAACGCCGCGTGCTCGCCGATGCGCCCCGCGAGCCCCCACGTGACCCACACGTAGTCGAAGTCCCGGTACGGGAAGCCGACGCCGATCCCCGGCGCGCCCCAAGGTGGCTGCACGAGATCGACCCGGAGCCCCGTCGAAAGGCCGAATAGCAGCGGGGTCGCCGCTTGCCAGGCATGGCCGCAGCCCACTTTGATGGCATCGTCCGGGCAATTCACCCAGGTCCATCGGATCTCGGGCGCCGGCAGCCACGCGAGGTTCGCGGGGTTGAGAACGATGGCATCGGACGTGTCATCCGACGCGACGCTGCGGCCCGGGGTCGCGACGTGCTCGGCGCTCGTGGGCAAAGGGTCCGCGAGCGCGCGCCGCTCCGCGAGGCCCACGAGTGCGACGAGGAGGGAGCCGATCGTGCGTGCGCGCATTGGGGGAGCCGAGAATAAACGATCGCGGTCGCGCTACCACCTTTCGTCGCGCGCGATTTCGGCGGTCCACCGGCTCTCGGTCTAAATCATCCCGCGAGCGACGGCCACAGCCCGGATGTCGTCGCGCCGGCGGGCGAGCTCTTCGTGGTCCTTCACCGGCAAAAACCGCGACGTCGCTCCTTCGCGCGGAACGCGCACGTAGACGGCGGACATCGCGCCGGTCAACTCTTGAAGAAGCCGCTCGAACTGCACGGCGACGCGGTCGCCCACCTTCTTTTCGACCTCGCACCAGCTCCAAGGCACCTGCGTGTGCAGCAGCGCCTCGGCGCGCACGAGGAATGTGTTCGTGTTGAAGACCCGCACGCGTGCCGCATCGAACCCCTCCGGCAGCCGGAACTCCTCGAGCACTTGTAGTCGGCGAACGGCGCGCCCTTGGCGATCCCGCGCGTCGGCCCACACGGGAATTCCACCGCGGTCGCCGGCGACTTTCGGCGTGACCTCCACCATGAGGTCAGCCGGCTGTTCGATGAACCAACCGAGGAGCGCCGCATCGATCGACGCGCCGAGATTGTCGAGGTTGGCAATCCAGACGAACTCGCCGCCGCCCGCGACGAACTCGGAGAGCAACCCCGAACGCCGCAGAGCGTCCGGCAAGTCGCCGTGGCCCGTGGCGTAAGTGCTGGGACTTCCGTCTTCTCGGCGCAGAAGATGCCCGTCTTGCGTGAGGCGCAACCCGAGATCTTGCATGAACGTCGCGACGGAAGGCCCTGCGCCGCGCCTCGCGAGCTCGTCGCGAATGGCCGCGTCGGTTCCTTCGCTGGTCATGAGCCACAACGGCACTGGGGCGCCCGCGCGTTTGGACCAAGTCGCGTTCTCTCGCAGGCGCAGATCGAGGAACGTGTGCCCGTCGAGCGCCTCGACCAGCGCTTTGACGACGCCGCCCATGCGCGTCGCCATCCCGCCCGCCATCACACAAAAGGCGAGCTTGCGGTCTCGGATCGCCGCAAGCCCCGAGGCGGCGAGGCGCCCGTAATCGGGTGCGTCGGGCCCCGGCGCGTCGGTGACGTCGTCCGCGCGGGGTGGCTCGACGACTCCACGAACTCGATTGCGCTCGTCGCGTCCGGCGGTCGCCTCGCCGCGAGCGCGGGCTTGGAGCGGTGTCGCCAGCGCAACCAGGCGCTCCGGGTCGAACCCCGCGGCGTCCAGCTTCGCGCGGATCGGTGGAGGAAGGTGCGCGATTTCTGATCGAAGTTCGCTGTCGCTCATTGGCGGCCCCGCGGCGCCCAGGTGGTAAGCTTCCGGGTGCCGAGCGGCTCTTAGCATGAACAAGGCTCTCTTCACGGGCATCTGGATCGCCGCCGCGCTCGCCGCCGGGTGCGTGGTGACGGCAGGTCCGGCGCCCTTCGGGGGGGTCGTCGCCGTGAGCGGGCCACCGCCAGAGCCGGTACAGGAGCCGCGCCCTCCGGCGGTCCGGCCGCGGGCCGTTTGGGTCGCCGGCTACTGGCATTGGACCGGGATGCAGTACACGTGGATTCCGGGGCACTGGGAAGCGGGGCCGCCGGGAGCGCGCTGGCGAGCGCCTCGGTACCTGCTGCGGGACGGCATCTACTATTACGAGCCCGGCGGGTGGCTGCGGTAAACTACATTGCGGACACCGAAAGTCCGAAATGCCCGGTTCTCGAGCTGGCGGAGTCGACGACGACCACGTACGTGCCCGCCGGAACGTTCGTGAGGGTCACGGTCGACGAGTACCCTTGCGTGTCGTCGTTGCAGCCCAGGGCTTGGCTCGACGAGCTCGCGCATGCGGGCAGTACGTAGAGCACGGTGTCGAAGTCCGTCTCCGGCGTCGCCGTCGAGACCGTGAGACTGCTGACGTCGTGATCGACCTTGAGCATCACCACGCTCTCCGGGTGGCTGACCGCCGTGGTCGCTGCGCAACCCGCGGGGGGATCCCAGAGGCTCACCCCGCCCACCAGGCCCCATCCTGCGAGCAACCCTCCCGCGGTCGCCTGCGGCGCCGCGGCGCACTTGGTCGTTTGCAGGGACGACACCGCCGTGCACTTGTTGGTAACCCCGGGGAGCCCGGGGGAGCACGCCGTGCCGGTGGCGCACTTGTCGAATCCGTAGGCGTCGCACGACAGGCCGCTGGCGAGCACCGGCTGCATGCCCAATGTCGCGACCACCGGGGTGCCCACTCGGCCGAGTGAATCCGCGGGCGTGACCGAGATCTTTGGAACGACGGCCGCGAAGGCCGCCACTGGATCGTTCTCGAAGAAGAACGTTTGCCCGCTGACGGTCTTCGCATCGAGAACGGCCGACGCCGATGGGGTTGCGTCGCCGCTGAGATTGACGATGACGGGCTTTCCGCTCGAATCGAGGAAGTCGAGTCGCAGACTGGCCAGATTCTCGTCCGGATCGGTTCCGAGAATGAGCTCGGTGGGGCTGTCGCCGCCGTAGTAGCCGACGCGCGTGAGCGAAGGCGGGGCGCCCGGTTGGCAGGTCGGCTGCGTGCCGCTGCACGAGAGCCCCTCGGCGCATCGGTCTGCGATCGTGCCGGGATCGCAGCGGTCGCCCTGCTTGCGCACGGTCTGCGCCGTCAGCGTCGCGGTCACCGAGGGCGACACGTTGCCTTTCGCGTCCACGAGCGCGACGACGGCCGATGTGATCGATGGGGCCTGCGCATAGAAGTGCGGTAGCGCGATCGTTTGCTTGAAGGTCTTCTGGCCGAGCGTCGATTGGTCGAAATGCAGGCGCGTCTCCGCCGCGTCCGTCACGCCGTCCCAGTCGGTGTCGAAGGCGACCACGGGAGCATTCGACGCATCGAGGAGGCTGACATTGGCTTCGGTGGTCTGCCCGGCGGGGTCGCTGCCTTGGACCGTGAGCAGCAAGTCGTCGCCGTGGCGGCCGCTGTTCTGCAGCGTCACGACGAGTTGCCCGTTGGACGCAGGCGCGCCCGCTTCGGCATGCGCCTGTGAGCCGGGACCCGCTTGCGGAGAGCCGCTCGGCGGCCCACCGTCGTGCGACGCCGCGGCGCCGCCGCCGTTGCACCCGACGAGCGCGGTTCCCGCCGTCAGCCAAGCGACCAAAGTCCGAATCGCCATTGCCGTAATCCTCCTGGGCCACGTCTCACTGCACCCCCGATGCCATCGTGCTTCCCGGACTCCGTCACCCAAGAGGGAGGACCTTCGGAGCAAATCGTCAGACCGGTGACGGTCCGCGTCAGGACTTCGTCGCGTTCACGAACTTCGGGGCCACAAAAACCGAACCGGCGGTGCGACACCAGGTCGCACCGCCGTTTCGACAAGGTAGGTTTCGCGAATTACGGGGTGAAGATCTCGCAGTTCGCCGTCACCGCCGCGGGGGCGGCCAGCGGGGTTCCTGCCACGCCCGTGTTGATGCACATATTGTAGGCACCCGGCTCCGCGGTGTCCGCGGCGTCATTTCCGTGCAGCTTGGCCTTGATGGTGGTCGACAGCGAGACACTGGTCGGACCGCTGCCCACCAGCGTGTCGTTTCCAGCCATGCCGGCGATGAGATCGAAGCCAGCCGACGCGCCGTTGCCTTCGATGTCGTTGTCGAGCGAGTTGCCGGTGAGCGTATCGCCGTTCGTTCCGCCGTACAGGTTCTCGACGTCGACGTCGATGACGTCTTGCTCCGTGCCGGTTCCGTCGCCGCCCTTGGTCGTGTTGTCCATGACGACCGTAAGCGCCTTGGTTCGCGCGCTGTAGTCGACGGTGTCCGTGCCCGCACCGCCGTGGAACGTCTCGGTGCCGCCGTTGTTCGCGTCCTTGCCTTCGTTGAGCGTGTCGTCGCCGGCAAGCCCGTTGATGACGCTCGACCCGGCCGTGCTCGCGTTGAACGTGTTGTTCAGCGCGTTGCCCGTGTAGGTGCCGCCGCCGCTTCCGAGGTTGATGCTCGCGATGTCGGTCCCGATCACGTCCGCCTCGCCCTTGCCGGCGTTGCCCGTCGCGTCGCCGCTCGCGGTCTTGTTGTCCATCACGACCGTCAGGCTCTTGGTCCGCAAGCTGTAGTCGACCGTGTCCGAGCCGCCGCCGCCGACGAGAATGTCGGTGCCGCTGTTGTAGGTGTCGTCGCCCTCGCAGAACGTGTCGTTTCCGGGTCCGCCGTTGAGGGTCACGCTTCCAGCGAGGCCGCCCATGAGCTGGTCGGCGCCCGCGCCGCCCTTGATGACGTCGGCGTCGAGGATGATGTCGGCTTCTGTTGCGCCCTTGGTCGGGTCACCGGCCTTCGTCGGTGAGTCGCCCGAGGTGATGACGCCGAGCGGGTCGATCGCGACCGAGACGGGCTTGTTCGCCGGTCGAGCCGAGTAGTCGACCGTGTCGACGCCCGGACCGCCCGAGAACGTCTCGCCCGGTGTCGAGGCCGCGGTCTCGTTCAATGTGTCGTTGCCAGCGCCGCCGTAGATCGTCACCGCGCTGCCGAACGCCGCGCCGACAGCCGAGTTGCCGCCGGAGGTGAAGATGTCGTTGCCTGCCCCGAGGAAGAAGCTGTACGCCGGCGCGGTGCCAGCGACCGTGATGTCCTTGGTGGGGGCCTTGAGGCCGTTGGTTAGGCTGATTCCGGTCGCCCCGATGGCGAAGTTGTCGACGCCGGGCGTTCCCTTGACGACGAGCGAGTTGGTGGCCTTCGAGAACGTGATCGCGGTGCCGGCCGTGGAGGTCGTTCCCAGGCCGAAGACGCCGTTGATGTAGTTCAGGATCACCAGCTCCCCGGTCGTCGCGCTGGGGTCCACGACCAGGATCTGCTTGATGTTCGCGCTCTTGCCTGCCGCCATCGCGACCACGGGCGCCGCGCCCGAATTGTCGACGGCCTGGACGCCGTTCACCATCAGCGACGAGTCCGCGGCGTTGATGTAGATCTCTGCCGACTCGTCCTTCATGGTCACCGTGACGATGCCCGTCGACGCGACGAAGCCCGGCGCGCTTGCGAGGGCCACGCTGATGAACTGCTCCGACGACGCCGTCGAAGAGCTCTCCACCGGGGTCCCGCTCTGCACCGAGCAGCCCATGCCGGCGGCGGTCACCATCGCCAGGATCGAGACAATACCGAGTCGCGAATATCGACCAGTTGAATTCATGATTCCGTGTTTCATGGCAGCTTCCTTTCTGCGGTGGAGCAGCAGCCCCAACCTTGTCGACGAGGGACGTCATGTCCCCCGATAAAGTTCGCCGATACCCATCCGCGGATGCGAAGCCTGCGCCGGCGTGCGCGTTGGCTAACCGCTCCTTCCTGGGAACGGAGGGGGGGCGCCAAACTTGAACGACTTTTTGAAAGAGTGCGTGCGCGAACAACGTTTCGCGTTTGCGCCCGCGGTCCGGCTCGCTCGGTCGCACACGGCCGCCCACCCACGCCGAGCCTTCGAGGGACTCGCGACCGGACTGAGAAGGAGGAGCGAGCCCGAGGCACGGCGCTCGCAAGGACCACTACCGTGTCTCTCGGTGTGGGCAGGGGTGCTTCGCGAAGAAGCCGCGGCCTTCTCGCGCGTGGGTCGCGTGCCGACGCACGCGACCCGGCGGAGAGCGAGGGATTCGAACCCTCGGTACCCTTACGGGTACACCTGATTTCGAATCAGGCTCCTTCGGCCACTCGGACAGCTCTCCGCCGCGAACGGTGCAGGGACCGCATCGCGTTGTCAAGCCGCGAAGCGGACGTGCTATGGAGCGCCGGACCGTTTTCCTCGACCGACCCGCGGGGTCGGCGCGGTACGGGGAGAGATGACCGAGTGGCCGAAGGTGCATGATTGGAAATCATGTGTACCCGCAAGGGTACCGAGGGTTCGAATCCCTCTCTCTCCGCTGAGTTAGCCCACGCGGCCACCACGGCGCCGCAAACCTCCTGGGGCGCGGCGCGCCTGTAGCGGTTGATCATCACGCTGGAACGGTGCCCTGTGCGGTCCGCGACGTAGTCTCCGTCTTGCCGTTGGCCAGGCTGGTGGTGACGAACGTGGCGGGGAGGTCGTGGACCCGAATCGGCCGGCGCCCATCGCTGCGCTCGAGAGTCCTCGGGGCGCGTTCTTGGGTGCGTGCGGGGCGCTGGCGCACGCGACGAAGCGCGCTTCCAGATTGCGCGAGGCGAGCTCGCACGCGTCGCGCTGGACCCGCGGGTACTGCCGCTTCTAGATCGGGCCTGGAGCGCCACGGCGCACCAACGATCCCCGGCGGATTACGACTCGCGCCGACCTGCGTCGCTCGCTCGGGGACCCGGCGCGGCGCCCAAAAAGTTAGCGGCTTCGGCACAGAGTCGATCGTCGGATTGCGATAGCAGTGCGGCCCGTCGTTTGGTCGTTCCCGAGCTTCAGGATCGTCCCGGGGCTCGGAGGTTCGACCCGTCGAGCGGTGCTCGAGAAGGTGGAGAAGCCGAATGTCATTTATGCAGAGGATGCAGTTGCGGGCGAGGTCGCTCTTGCGCTCGGAGGAGCCAGAAGACCGCTCCTATGGGGTCACGCTGCGCTCCACGGCGCGCGCCCTGTGCGCCGGAGGCATCGGGTGCGCCGCAGTGGTCGCCGCGTTCGCGGACTGCGGAACGTCCGAGACCTCGCCGTCGCAGCAGGCGGCCGCACAGAGCACCGTGTACACAATCGGGGTCACGGCCAACACGCCGTCGGCGCTCACGAAGTGCACGTCCGGCATGCAAGGCCAGATCGCCTACGTGTCGTCGCCGTCGGGCCTGTCGGTCTGCCTCGCCGGCATATGGGTGCCCATCCCTTGCGGGAGCCTCAACGTGGGGTCGGTCGCCTACGCGACCACGCCGCAGGTGCTCGTCGCGTGCGTCAACAGCCATTGGACGCCTGTCGCGCTGCCCCCCGGCGAGGCGGGTCCTCCCGGGCCGCAGGGGCCGCAAGGTCCGCAAGGTCCGCAAGGCGCTCCAGGATCTCAAGGGCCTCAGGGGACCCAGGGACCGCCCGGACCGCAGGGCGATTCAGGTCCGCCGGGGCCCCAGGGGCTTCAAGGTCCACAGGGAGCGCCAGGAACACCGGGATCGCAGGGGCCGCAAGGCCCGCAGGGAGTCCCGGGGATGCCGGGAGCGCCGGGTCCACAAGGCCCGATGGGAGATCCCGGGGCCGCGGGAGCTTCGGGTCCGCAAGGCCCGATGGGAGATCCCGGGGCCGCGGGAGCGCAGGGCTCGCAGGGATCTCCTGGGGCAACGGGCGCCCAGGGACCCCAAGGCGCTCCAGGTGCGCCTGGGGCACAAGGGCCTCAGGGGCCACAAGGGCCTCCGGGACCGCAGGGCGACGCCGGGCCCGCAGGGGCCGAATCGCTCGTCAACGTCAACCCAGAGCCGGCAGGCCACAACTGTGCGACGGGCGGTCTCCGGGTCGACGTCGGCCTCGACACCAACGGCGACGGCACCCTCGAGACGGGCGAGATTCAGCACACCGCCTACGTTTGCAATGGATTGAACGCCGTCAGCGACGCGTCCGCGACGGACGCCACGGTCCCCGACGCCTCCGCGTCCGATGCCTCCGAGGCTGCAACCGACGCGGCCACGCTCCCGCCTCAGGTCCTCTTCACGTCCCTCGGCGCAGGGGTGCTGCCGACCGCGGTCACCATCAATCAAGGCACCGCCATCGGACAGGGCGCCCTCAACGGCGCGACCCCGTTCATGCTGAACAACCTGGCCGCCGACCCGAACAACACGCAGACGATCACCTCCAACGGTGGAGCGGCGCCATTCCTTGCGACGGGCAACGTGCCGGATCCCGCGTTCGGGTTCTGCAACTACCCGGCGGACGGCGGCGCGCCCACGCGAATCACCCACGTCACGGGCGCCAAGTTCGAGACGGCCGCAGACGCCGGAACCTCCGACCCCATGGTGCCGCTGACGCCCGCCTACTTTCCGCTCGTTTACAACACGTTCAATACGACGGGCGACAACGCCTTCGGCGGCAAGCCGCCCATCATCGGGCTATTCGACTGGCGCCCGAAGGACATCGACGAAGGCCTCTTGGCCGCCGAGTCCGATGACAACGGCAAGACGTGGTACTTCATGCAGCTCGTCCTCGAGCTCAACCCGGACTACACGAACCCGATCAGCGGCGGCTACTCGGCGAGCGCGACGGCCACCGGTTGCCCGGCGAGCGTCAACGGCACCAACGCGAACTACGTCTCGGCGAACGGCTCGCAAGCAGACGACGGCTGGGGCCATGCGGCGATCATCCAGCTTCCTGGGGTCGGGAACAAGGCGACGGGCCAGTACCTCTACATGCTGGACCGCAATACCAACGACATCCCGGGCACCTCGACCGAGATCGTCGATGGCACCCCGCTCTGGGCGATCAACCTCACGGGATCGAGCAACAAGTTCCCGATCTGGAACACCAACAGCACCGTCCCCGGGGCCAACGACATCAAGTCGATCAGCTCGACCTTGACCCAAACACCCGATTCCGGTGCCCCGATCCCCGTGCAGCACACCGTCGGCCTCACGGACCCCGACGGAATCATGGCCGTCTTCCCGACCTCGCCGGCGGCCGCCGCGGGCTCGACCGTGACGGTCCTCTGGGTGCAAAAGATCCTCGGCGGCGACAACACGGGGTCGACGGCCTTGCCCGTCTCGCAGCAGTGCACCAAGGCGCCGTTCAGCGGCAAGACCAACCATGACATCGCGACCGTCCGTCTGGCGACCACCACCGACGGCGTCAACTTCACCGATCTCGGACCGGTCAACGGCCTGAACGACCCGACGACGGTGGACTACAACAAGACGCGGTGGGTCAGTCCCCGCGGCACTCTCCTCGATGTCCACGGCGACGGGTCCCTTTGGGGCTTGTACTTCTCGGCCGGCAACTGCCTCGACGGCGACTCGGACGCGTTCCACTACATCGGATATGCCGAGTCCACCGACATGAGAAACTGGGTCGTATACAACGACATCAACAGCCCGATCGCGTCGATCAATCCGATCACGACGACGAACCAGGCGACGGGAACGACGGTGACCATTCCGGCCAACTCGCCGATCATTCCGACGCAGCCATGGTTCGCGGAGCGCCTGTACGCCCCCACCGCTACGCAGATTGACTCGACCCACCTCAGCATGACGTTTGCGGGTTACGGCGTGCAGACTCCGAACAACGATCTGCTCGAGTACCGCCAGATCGGCAACGTGGTGTTGACGGTGAGCCAACCCCTGCCCGCGGGTGTGCCGAACAACATCAACGCGCACTGACGATACGGTTTCGAAGAGCGCTTCGGCGCGGCTCCCCCGGCTGTCAACGGCTCCAGCCGGGGGTTGTCCCCGAATCAGGCGCCGGCGCTCACCATCCACACGGCGCCGCCGAGGGCGGTGCGTGAAGGCTCGGAGCGTCGTCTGGAGCGTGGCGCGCCCGTGCTCCTTGACGTCGTCGCCGGCGTCGCCGATCAAGCGGGCCGTCGGCGCTACGCCCTCGCTGACAGGGCGCAGAAACGGCCAGATAAGCGGGAGGAGAAAGCGCCGCGTCCACGAGCCTCAGAGCCCTGCGGGAAACCGGATTTTCGACCCCCCACGCCACGTATCTGGCGAAAACGTGCTCGAGACGTTGCCGCACGGTCGCGCGCCGCGGGAAGTTCGCGAGGACCACGTCCGCGAGCTCGAGGCGGATCTCTCGGTAGAGCGCGTTTACGAGCTCGTCCTTCGTCTTGAAGTAGGTGAAGAAGGAGCCCTCGGAAACGCCCGCTGCGGAAGAGATCAACGACGTGGATGCGGACAGACCCTGCTCGGCGAACACCTTCGCCGCCGCGGCAAGGAGCGCTGCACGCCGATCTTCGCTCTTCGGTCGAGGCGGGGTCCGCTTATCTGCCTCCGACGAGCGAGGCGAGGACCGCCTCGACGTCGATCTCCCCGCGCCACGACGGATGGCCATCCTCCCAGGCGATGTGGTCCGCGTTAATGCCATGGGTGAGCTCCTGAAACAGGCGTGACCATTCGGCGTTCCTGCCCGCGGCCAGCAGCGCGGGGGCCACCGCCTCCTCGGGGTGCTGCTGGGCGACGATCCGTTTTCCGACAACGCGCCCGAGCGCCGCTGCGACGTCGGCAGGCGAGTACTCGCGCGGTCCGGAGAGTTGGACGATCCGCTTGCCGCTCCCCCCCTCGGCGAGCAAACGCGCAGCCGCGCGGCCGACGTCCCGAGTCGCGACCATAGGGATCGCGCGGTCGGCTTGCAGGAAGGTCGGCAGGACGCCTTGCGCGACTCCTTGCAACGCGATGGCCCAGTTCTCCATAAAATAGGCCGCGCGCAGAAGTGTCACCCCGCGCGTTCGACCCGCCGCCGTAAGCGTCCCGCCGATCGTGGCCTCGGCGTCGTGAAGGTAGAGGATGGGTCCCGTTCCATCCGGGTGCTGTGCGCCCATCGACGACAGCATGACGACGTGCCCCACGCCAACTGCCACGATGGCGGCGGCGATGTTCTTCGCCCGGCGATCGTTGTCTGCTCGGACCTGGCTGGAGTGGAAGGCGGGCGGCAGAAGGACGTAGGCCCCCTCCCCTCCGCTGAGAGCGCGCCCGAGCGCGGCGCGATCTTCGACGTCGGCGACGGCTACCTCAGCCCCTTTTTCCCTCCAGAGCTGCCCCCCGCTGGCCTCGTTGTGCAGCACGACGCGAACGGCTTTCCTCTGCGCGAGCAACGTGCTCGCGACGACCTTGCCCGTGTTTCCCGTAGCACCGAAGACGACGAACATTGATCAGCTCCTTGGAGTTGTGCGACCGCCGTTGCGAAGAGGAATCTGCGCCCACTTTGGTCATGCCTCGAATGGATGTCGTACATTGAGCCCATGAATGCGCTTCATCTTGGTGCCTTCGACCTCAACCTCCTCGTCGCCCTCGACGCCTTGCTGACCGAAGGGAGCGTGACGCGAGCGGCCGTGCGGATCGGTGTCACCCAAAGCGCCGCCAGCCACGCTCTTTCTCGCCTAAGGAAACTCACGGGCGACGAGCTGCTCGTGCGCGCGCGCGAGGGCATGGTGCCGACGGTCCGTGCGGAGACGATGAGGGCTCCTTTGCGCCGCGCACTCGAGGACCTAACCGGGACTCTGTCGTCCCCGCGCGCGTTCGATCCGAAGACGGCGCGCCTGCGTGCGTTTGTCGGCGCCAGCGACTACACGGAGCTGGTCCTATTGCCCGGCATCTTGGCGCGCCTGGTGCGCGAGGCTCCCGGCGTGGAGCTGCGCGTTCTCATGCCGGGCCAGGACCCCGCAGCAGAGCTCGCGTCGGGCAAGCTCGACTTCGTCATCATGCCTGCGCCCCCCGGCGACGAGGCGCAGGGCATCCGGGGACGTCAGCTCCTCCGCGACCGCTTCGTCTGTATCGCGCGACGCGCTCATCCACTGGCCAAGACGAAGGCACTCAGCCTGTCGTCTTTTGCTGGGGCCGCGCACGCACTCATCTCACCCTGGGGGATGGACGGCGGCTACGTCGATGATGCGCTCGCGCGGCTCGGCCTCCAGCGCAAGGTAGCCGTCGCGGTTCCCCATTTCCTAGCCGCGCCCCACATCATCGCTTCGAGCGACCTTCTGCTCACGGTGGCCGAGCGCGTCGCCCACGTGGTTGCCGGACCACTCGATCTCGTGGTGCTGGCGCCGCCAAAGGAGCTCGAGCTAACCGGCTTCACGATGTCGATCCTGTGGCACGAACGTACCCACGAGGATCCCGCGAGGCGCTGGCTACGCGATATGATCGTCGCGGAAGCGGGCGAGCGTTCTCGGGCGACGCCCAGCACGGCAACACAACCGCGAGCTCCGAACGGAGGCAGGGCGAAGGCGCCGGGGAGACGCGCGCCTGTCCTCTCGCCTCGCAGGCGATGACGAGCGAGGTCACCTCGGTGGAGCCCGTCGCCAACGAGCCCATGTCGTCCGCTACGCGTCGGCCGTAAGCGACCATCGGCCCCGGGCGAGCGCGTCGGTTGAATCGTACGAGCGTGCGGCCTTCTCCCCCGAGCGTCAGCCACCCGCGCCGAGCTTGCGCTTGCCATCGAACACGTCGCGGGCGTGGAGGACCTCCGCGCGGTGCCCTTGCGCCCATGACGCGAGGACGGTGACCGGCGCAAGCAGCGACTGGCCGAGCTTGGTCAGTGCGTACTCCACCTGAGGTGGGTTCGTCGGGTGCACGGTTCGCTCCACGATGCCTTCGCGCTCAAGGCCGCGCAGGGTGGATGTGAGCACGCGCTGCGAGATGCCCTCGCTCGCACGCTTGAGCGCGTTGAAGCGCTGCGCACCGTGGCCAAGGAACACGACGACCAGCGTGCTCCACTTGTCGCCCACGAGGTTCAGAATCTCGCGCGTCGCCGGGCAGTCGCTCTGGAAGCCCCCGGACAGTTTGCCGTTCCCAAGTATCCTCAAGGTGCCTCCTTCTCGGTGCGCGGGCGAGTGCGTAGGGTCGCTCTAGGAACCCATCCTAACGAGGTTCTCAAGGCGAGGCACGATGACCGAGAGCACGAGACGCGACGTCACAAGCCAGACCGGCGGAGGCCTCCACGTCACGCTGTGGATCGTGCAAGGCCTGCTCGCGCTGACGTTCGTTGGAGGAGGGATCTGGAAGGTCACCACGCCCATCCCCGACCTCGCGTCGAAGATCCCATGGATGGGGGAGGTGACGCCCGGCTTCCTTCACGCCACGGCCGTGATCGACATCCTCGGCGGCCTAGGTGTCGTCCTACCGTCGATCACTCGGGTCAAGCCGGGGCTCACAGTCCTCGCGGCGCTGGGGTGCGTCGCCTTGCAGGTCTGTGCGGTCCTATTCCACGTTTTCCGCGGCGAAGGCGCCAAAACGCCGTTCAACTTCGTCCTCATCGCACTCGCGCTTTTCGTCGCGTGGGGGCGGCGCACGAAGGCGCCCATCGAGTGACGGCCTACGCCTTCACGAAGCGGGCGAAGGCAGATGGCCACCGTGGCGTCCTTGCGAGCCCGCGGAGCACGCGCGGCTCGACGCGGCGCTCGTGACGCTCCTGCAAGATCGCGCGGCAGCGAACGTCGTGTTCGCCTCGATTGCGCTCCAGGATCAGCCGCCGCACGAAGCCCTCCATGGGAGGCCCCTCGTACCCTTTTCATGGCGCGTCCGGTCTCGTCGTCGCCAACGTGAGCGCGATGTACCAGGCGTGGATCTCAACTGCGAGGAGGCGCTCGATGAGCCCCGCGACGCCACGGCTGGCCAAGACAGCCTCCACGCTGAACGTCGCGAAGAAGGCCACGACGAGCATGAGCGTTACCGCAGCGCCGGCTAGCAGGCCGCCGCCGAGCCGTCGCCAATGTGGGGAGCGACGAAGTACCAACCCCGCGACGAAGAACCCGAGGATCGGTCCCGCGAGCCCAAGAGCGGAGCCGAGCATGTGTGGCGCAAACGACTCCCACGTGAAGAGCCCGCACAGGATGGCGCCCACGCCAGAGAGGGCGAGCAAGATGGCGCTGCTCCAGCGCGCGAGCACGCCAAGATCCCTGGTCAGCATGAAGCAACCGATCGGGCTGGCGACGAAGAGTAGTCCCGTCAGGATGAAGGCGCCGTTCATCATCACGGCGCCGGGGCCGAGACCGAGACCGCTGATCGGTTGACTGACGAACGAATAGCCCGGTCGAAGGAGGCCCAGAATCGCCCACGTAGATGCGAAGATGAGCGCCCCGGCGATGGATCCCCGGGCAAGCCAAATCGCGAGAGGTGAGGTCCGGGCGACCTGGGCGTTCGCAGGGGCGGCCAGTGCGGGGTGGCCGACGGTCGTCATGGCAAGCGCTCCTTCGCGAGTGGGGGACGTCCGAGTGACTTGGACATTCTCTATCTAAACATACCATGACTAGTCATGCAAGGCTGGGCGGCGGTGTACGCTCGCTTCCACATGTTTCTTCCCCCCGCCCGCCCGCGCTCGCCGTTGTGGCTGGTCGTGCTCTCGCTCGCGTGCGAGGAGCCGATGCACCCGTACCGCATGCAGACGCTCATCAAGCAGCGCGGTAAGGAGCAGATCGCGAACGTCGCCCAGCGGAACAGCGTCTACCAGACGATCGTTGCACTGCATCGAGCCGGACTGATCGCGATCCACGGGGTCTCGCGCGAAGAGCGTCGGCCCGAGCGCACCGCCTACGAGGCAACGGCCATGGGCCGGCAGACCCTGCGAACCTGGATTCGGCACGGCCTGGCCAACGTCGCGCGCGAGTTTCCCGAGTTTCCGGCCGTACTCTCGCTCTTGGATCCGACTCTTCGCCCCGACGAGCTGGGCGCGCTCTTGGAGAGTCGCATCGTGGCACTTGAGGCGCCGCTCGCCGAGCTTGGGAAGGCTTCCGCCGGCTTGCCCCGGATCTTCTTGCTCGAGGAGGAGTATATGACCGCGGTTGTTCGCGCCGAAATCAAGTGGCTGCGCAGTGTGATCGCGGATTTGCGCTCCGGGTCCCTCGCCTTTCCAAGTAAAGCGGAGATGCTGAGGCTTGCTGCGACGATGGGTGGGCCGAGCGAGGAGGCCATCAGTCGGATCGAGACGGAACGGGCGGACGGCGAGAAGTCTGCGAACGCGGCAGGCACAACCCAGAAGCGTGCGCGTCGGGAGTCGTCGAAGCAGAGACCGGCCAAGAAGGCGAAGCGCCGGCGGTCGTGAGTTCGCTTCGCCGCCCTGTGCGACCTGCTGCGCGAATGGGTAACTGATCGACACGCCCACAGGGCGTGGGTTTGAGTAGAAGCACCCGTAACGGGAGGGACAAGTAGCGCTCGGCTGCACCATCAAGTCGGACGACCTGCTCGTGCTCCCCAGGGTCCGCGCTCCGCGCCGAGACTGGCAGGCAACGGCGCTTTCCATCGCGAGCGATAGGGCGTAGCGTGACCCGAGCGCCATGAAGAGGATCATCCTCGGCGACAACGCGGATGTGCTCCCGACGCTGCCCGAAGGGTTCGCGCGGCTCATCTACATCGACCCGCCCTTCAACACCGGCAAAGTCCAAAAGCGGGACCGCATGCGCGTTACGGCGACCGAGGGGGAGGGTGATCGCAAGGGGTTTGGCGGGCGCAGGTACAACGTCGAAAAAGTCGAGAGCGGCTCGTACGCCGACGACTTCGACGATTTCCGGTCCTTCCTCCTTCCTCGCGTCGCCGCATCCCTCCGCTGTCTGACGGCCGATGGCTCGCTGTTCGTCCACCTTGACTACCGGGAGGTTCACTACGTCAAGGTCGCGCTCGACCAGATGATCGGTCGCGATCGGTTCATGAACGAGATCATCTGGTCGTACGACTACGGTGGCCGCTCTAAGAACCGCTGGCCGTCGAAGCACGACACCATTCTCTGGTACGCGCTCGATCCCGAGAGCTACGTCTTCAACTTCGACGAGATGGATCGCATTCCCTACATGGCGCCCGGACTCGTCGGGGCGGAGAAGGAGCAGCGGGGGAAGACTCCCACGGACGTGTGGTGGCACACGATCGTCCCGACGAACGGGCGCGAGAAGACGGGCTACCCGACCCAGAAGCCGCTCGGCGTGTTGAACCGCGTCGTCAAGGTGCACTCGCGCCCGGATGACGTCGTCCTGGACTTCTTTGGGGGCAGCGGTACGACGGGCGAGGCGGCAGCCATGAACGGGAGGGGCTTCGTCCTGATCGACAACAACCCGGAGGCAGTGCAGGTGGCGTCGGCTCGCTTGGCGCACTACCAGCCTCACTGCGAAGGCTTCTCTTTCGTGCCGGCCGCGAAAGCTTCGCCGGCCGCCCTCTCCTAGTGCCGTCCGCCGGAGGTTCCGCTCTCCGTGCCGGGTGGCGCGCTGCTCCGTCGGTGGCGGGCTCCGAGAGAGGGGTAGGGTAGCGTGTCTCGGCAGCGGGACATTCTCCTCACATTCGCCTTCTTCGGTTTTGTCTACTGCTTCCTCGCACGCGCGGCCTTCCACGGCTTTCCGCTCTCCGGCGACGAGTATTCGCACTTGTTGCAGGCTGAGCTCTTCGCGCGAGGGCTCCTTCATTCGGCCGCCCCGACGAACTCAGATTGGTTTCGCGTCGACCATGTCGTCGTCGATGACTGGGTCCGCAGCAAGTACCCCCCTGGCACATCCGCCCTGCTCGCGCTCGGCGTCCTCCTGCGGGTTCCGTGGCTGGTGACTCCGGTCGAAGGGGTTTTGACTCTCGTCCTCGTGTGGACGGCGACGCGGCGCGTGCTCGGAGAGAAGGACGCGCGCGTCGTGGTGCTCCTTCTCGGAGGAGCGCCCCTCTTCGCCTTTCAAGCCGGTTCGTTCTTCTCGCACACGGCGACGAGCATGTGGTTGGCGGCGGCGTTCGCCGGCGTATCGGCCTCTGCGACCCGCCCACGCCCGTTTTGCCTGCTCGTCGCGGGCCTTGCTCTGGGCTGCGCGTTTCTCACCCGCCCCCTCGACGCGGTTGTCTTCGGAGCGGCCCTTCTCGCGCTGCGATCGACCCGAGTGATGGCTTTCGCCGGGCTGGGTGCGGCGCCGTTCGTCGTCGCCCATCTTGCCTATCAGAATGCGCAGTTCGGCTCGCCTTGGACGGACGGTTACCACGCGTACAACGCGAGCCTGGGGCCGGCGGGCGAGGGGAGCATGTTGGCACCGTCCTACGTGCTCGACCGCGAGCAGCTGGCGCAGCACCTCGACGTCGTGCGGGCGCTCGTCGTCGATTGGACCGTCCCGGGCACGGCGCTCTTGGCCTTTCTCGGGTATGCCGCCCTCCGTCGCGCGGGACAGGCGGAGTGGCTGCGCCGGTTCGCGCTCGCGTTCATGACGCTCGAAGTCGCCGTTCTGTTCGTGACCCAGGGCTGGGTCGACGACGGCGCCCGGCCGCGTTACCTGTCGCCGTCGCTGTTGCCCCTCGCCTGTCTCGCAGGGCCGGGCTGGCGGGCGGGGGCTGCTCTGCTGTCGGAGCGCGTCGGTCGCGCTGCCGTCCAGACCGTCGGCGCGGTGGCCGCGTTGCTCGCGGCCGCGCAGCTGCAGTCGTTCCTCTCGACGCGCGCACCGGAGGTGAGCCTGCGCGAGGGCCTCTACCGCACCGTCGCCGGGCGGGGAATTCGCGACGGGATCGTGGTCGTGCCGACGCCCATCTACGCGCGAAACGGTCCGTTCTTCGATCGGTCCGTCCTCTACGTGTCGGCACCCCCGGCGAAAGCACCGGAGGAGGCCGCGGCCGCGTTTCCGGGCCGGGCCGTGTTCCTGGCGCGCGAGGCCTGCCCGCGCGAGGACGGCCGGTGGACGCTGCTTCGCATCCAGTGAGACGTTCGCCACAGGGACAAGAGCGCTGGCGGCGGGCCGCCGCGCGTTTACGGCCCTTCCCCCGCCTCGCGCTCGTCGGTCGGGCGTCCCCACCGTACGAGCGCCGCCATCGCGTGTGGATCGAGCACCGCAGCTTCCCGCGGGAAGGGGGCGGGCGCGGTCGGTGCCAGGGCGTCCATCGCCCAGCGGTGCAGTGGTTCCAGCGCGAGCGGCGAAGTCGCGCGCACATCGGCGACGCATGTCGGGTCGAGCGATAGGTCGCACATCCGCGTCTCGTGCTCGTGCGCCCCCACGAGGACGAACGGACCCCAGCGCGCCGCGAAGCGCCCTCCGAAGGTGGCCATCAGCGGCCGCTCGGTGGATACGAGCGCGCCCCGGGCCACCTGCGCGAGGTCGACCCCCTGGAACATCGGCGGGGGCACGAGTCCGAGCGCGCCGAGAACCGTTCGCGCCAGATCTTCCGGACCGGTGGGCGCCGCGACGCGACGTCCGGACAGGCCGTCTGCACGCGGCCACCGCACCACCAGGGGGGTGGCGAGGAGCGGCTCGTCGAGCGTGTCGGCATCGACGAACGGCACGGCCGGCGTTTCGCTCGCCGCGACATCGCCGGTCACGACCACAGCGGTGTCATCCTCGTGACCCGAGGCGCGCGTTGCGGCGAGCAGACGGCCGAGCGCCTCGTCGTGGGCATCCACGGCGCGATCGTAGAGCGCCCATGCGCGCACCCGGTCCTCGTCCTTGAAGTGGGCTGGTCGCTTGTGCGCCTTCGTCAGGGCTTCGGCCGCCCGGTGCGGCTCGAGGAGCCCGAAGTAGCCGGCGGGAGGCATCGACTTCAGCTCATCGGGACTGGCGTCCCAAGGGGGGTGCCCGCCCCGCGCATCCACGACGACCAGGAAGCGGTCTCGATTGTGCGCTTCGATCCACGCGGCCGCGTCGTCGAACACTCGGGTGGCCGCGACGTCCTCGAGCGGATCGTGCATGACGAAAGAGTCCCAGCCTCGGTCGAAGCCGAAGGCGGGTCCCGTCGTCGGGTTGGCCGTGAACATTGCCGTCGCGACGCCCGCCTGGCGGCAGGCCTCCGCGATGGTCGTCGGCCCCTGCGGAACGCGCGCGTCGGCGTCTTCGAGGTGCAGCACCTGCGGCGGTAGGCCGGTGAGCATCGACGCGACGACGGCCGTCGATAGCGAGCTCGACGCGCGATTCGCCATGAACGTCGTGCCCGACGCCGCCAGGCGGGCGAGCTCCGTGGTCGGGTGCGGCCCTCCCCACGGCGCGAGCGATCTTGCCGAGGTGCTGCCGAGCACGACGAGCACGACGCCGCGCGCGGGGCCGGGCGCGGGCGCCACCTCGGAGCGGGCCGCGATGATCTGCGGCGCCCCGAACAGGACACGCGTCGCCGAGCCTGCGAGCTTTGCCACCAACGCGATGGACGCGAGCGCCCCGTCGCCTTCGAGGCCCGTGATCGGCACCGACCAGGGTATCCAAGCGGCTTCGCCGCCGTTCAGGTGGGCCGTCGCGAGCACGATCGGTGCGCGGCGGTCCCGCAGCAGTTGCGCTTCGACGTCCGCCCCTCCGCCGCCCGCGGCCGCGAGCGACGTTTCGAGCGTCGCGTTGGCGGGGATCCATCCCGAGCAGCGGACGAAGCCCGGCGCTCGCAGCGAGACAGCGCGCAAGGATCGATCTCCCACCGTCGCATCGGTCAGGACGTCCGCGCGTGTCGGCGCCGCGTACGTCGGGCCGGGATCGTCGGTTCCCACGTGCACCCAGTCGATCTCGGCGAGCGCGTCCCCGCCCGCCCGCGAACCGCCGACGAAGCGCAATGTCAGCTCGTGGCCTCCGGGACCGAGCGTGATCGGAGTGGTCGCCCGTGCGACGACGGTGCTCGCCTCGCCTTTGGACAGCGTCCACGTTCCCACGGGCTTTCCGTCGACGGCGACCGCGACCGCCCGCGCGCTGACCCCGCGTACGCGCGCTTCCACGTACGGGCTCGACTCGGTGGCGTCGGTCGCGACCGCCGGCCAGTAGAAGCTCGCCGACAGCGTGCGGGATCGCGCGCGCAGCCATGTCGCCCCCCCGTGCTCGACGACCTGATCCACCGCGGCGGCGTGGTCGGATCCCCAGGCCGTGTCCTCGTCGCCGCGAGCGATCGAGCCCGGCCGAAGCCGGCCATGCATGGTGGGATCGCCGAAGTCGAGCAGAACTCCCCGGTGGCCGAGGGCGCACGAGTCGAGGTCTCGTACGACGTCGAGCACGGCGGGCCGCACGCTTGTCTCGGGCGCATCGCGGGGGGAGGTCGCCGCCGAGGCCGACGGGGAGGGCGCCGAGTCCGTCGCGCGCTTGCACGCACACCCGGGTGGAAACGCGACCCATGCGAACAAGAAGGGCGCGAGTCGTTTCAAGGGATCTGCGCGGACCTCACGCGCGTCGCCTTGCCGTTGCGCACTTCGATGACGTGTGTGGATTCGCGACCGCCCTGCTCCACGCGCACTTCGTGATACCCGGGCGCCGCCACGCTCGCGACGTACGGTCCCGAGCCGGCCACCGCTCCGTCGATGCGTACGATCGCGCTCGCCGGCGCTCGGACCTCGAGCCAGCCGAAGCCCGGCGGCACTTCCGCTCCGGGTGGCAAGTCGTCCCCTCCGCTCGAGGGAGCGGCGCTGGCCGTTACCCCTGCGCTGGCCACGCTGGCCGGGCCAGCGACGGAAGCGGAGAGCACCGGAGCGCCGGTGGGCGCAGGCTCCGGGCGGGCCCAATACGACACGCCGGCGACGACGATCACCAGCGATCCGGCCGCGAGCACCAGTGGCCACCGATTGTTCCGCCGGGGAGCCGGCGATCGGCTCTGGGACAGCGCCTGGGGTGCTGGTTCGGAGGTCACGGTTGGCGTTGCAACAGGAGGGTCTGCGGTCTGGTGCGCCGTCGGCGGCCCGGCCGGCACGACCGCATCGGGCGGGATCGATCCGACCGCAGGCTCGTCCGCGTCGCTCGGAAGCATGCCGTCGTCGGGCGGGTTTGACGACCGCGGTCGTAGCTCGCTCGGCCGGACAAGGGGTGGCAGATCCGACGCCGGTGTCCGAGAGATGCGGGGCTCCATCGAGCGGTCGCTGATCTCGCGCATCACCGCGTCCTCGAGCGAAGAAGGAGGGCCGTCGACCGGCTCCGACCGTGGCGCGGGCGGCTGACTCGGCAAAAGCAGCTCGAAATCGGTCGGTGACGCCGACGGTTGCGGGGGCGGAGTGCGTTCGCGGCCGGCCACCGCCCGGTGTGGCGGGGAGGGCGCGCTCGGCCGTGCGTTCGGGGGTATCGACGTCTGTCCGGGCGAGCCCCGGAGCACGGCGAGCGCCGCGTCGACCGCAGGAGTCAGGATGTCCGCGCCGTTCGCTCCCTGAACGGCGAGGATCGCCCCGCGCGCGGCCAGATCGGAGAGGATGTCCTCGAGCAAGCTCGGCGAGGCCTCGCCCGCCAGCAGCATCTGCCGCGGCGTAGAACCTTGCGCGAGTCGCCGGATGAGCGTGCGGGTCGGTTCGGGGGTTGCGCGCAGGTACGCCTCGAGCGCCTGATCGTCGAATGCGATGCGCTCGACGATCGTCATCCGGGCACCCGTCGTTGCTACGAGGGCGCCGCGGGCAAGCGCGATCGGGCGCAGGAGCTGCTGGTCGAGTGTGCCCGTCAGCTCGCCGTGGATCGGCTCGCTGCTCGGCCCGACCACGAACCGTCCCGCACCGACGCCGAGGAGTCCTGCCAGCGCGCGCTCTCCGCTGCGGTAGCTGCCATCGCTCGCCGTGCGGGTTGCTTTGCGCGGAGCCCCCCCCCGGACCTCCACCTCGTAGAGGTGCGTCGCGTCGCGGACCGAGACGCGCGCATCTTTGCGGACGAGGCAGACGAGCTCCAGCAGCAGGCGTGGCGTCAAGCCGTCGAGCCGGCCGCGGACTTCCCCCTCACCGCGGAGGCGAAGCTCGATTCTCGCGCGCGGCCGGAGCACCTCGCGGACACGCGCGAGGATCGCGCGAGACCCGCTTTCTTTGCGCAGATAGGCGGCCGCGCTCGCGCCTAGCTCGCGCACGCGCTGCAGCAGGTCTTCTTTCCACGATAGAAGGATGACCGGCGTGTCGCGCAACGCGACGTCGCGCCGCAGCGCGCGGCAAAGGGCGAAGCCGTCGATCCCCGGCATCAGGATGTCGCTGACGACCAGCTCGGGCTGCACTCGCAGCGCGAGGTCGAGCGCGGTCGTTCCGTCGAGCGCTTCGTGGACCTCGCATCCGGCCGTCCGCAACAAGTCGGAGATGAACCATGTCACGCCCGGATCGTCGTCGGCGACGACGACGCGCCTCCCGCTCAAACGGACGTCCGCCGCCGCGCCGCGCCCTCTGCCCGAGATACGGTCGGTCGCTGGGAGGTCTTGTTGAAGCCACGGAGCGAGCGCGATCGCGCCTTCGGGCGCGTCGCCGCCGAAACGGACCGTGCCGCCGGTCTTGCGAGTGACGATCTCCTGAACGCGCGCGATCGCTCCCCAGAGCGCGGCGAGCACCTCGGTTCCCTCGCCCAGCGGCACCCGGAGCGCGCGCGCCGGGCGGTCCACGCTGTCCACCAGCGCGCGCCTCAGCTCTTCGGCGAGGCGGTCGCCGAGCTGTTCGAGCGTCGGCTCGCCCAACGTCACGCGCGTCGTGCGCTCATCGTGGGTGTCGACAATCTCGTCGCACGTCGCCCGCAGGAGCTCGGGGGAGACGGGTTTGGTGAGTGTCCTCGTCACGCCCAGCGCAACGAAGCGTGCCACCTCCTCCGGCGAGCGAAACGTTCCGAGAACGACGACCGGCACGGGGTCGGTGAGGGGGTCATCGAGCAGGGCCTCGACCAGCTCCGGCCCGCGCGCGAGGTCGGTGTCGACGAGGACCAGGTCGGGCGCGTGGGCGCGCGCGAGCGCGAGGGCGCTGTCCACGTCGTCGGTCCGCTCGCACTCGAATGCCCTGGTGAGGGGGTGTCCCTCCTCGGAGAGGGCGCCCGCGAGCGCTTCGCCGCCGACGACAAGCGCCGCAATGGCTACCGGCCCCGGGGCCCGGTTCGCCGGTTCGGCGCCGGTTCGCGAGGGTGCTTCGCGGGAAGGGATGTCCCCCCAAGCCAGCGCCGGCAAGTCCTCGAGCACCTGCGCGATGAAGGCCACGTCGGGTTCGCGCATCGAGCCCGCCTGGCTGCTGCGGTCCAGGAGGGCGAGCACCTCTTGCAGGGCGTGCGTCATCGCCTCGAAGCGAAGCAGCCGCGCTCCGGCGCCAAGCGCGTGAAGACGCCGTCGGAGCTCGTCGCGCGCGGCCTTCGACGAAGGATCCTCTTCGAGCAGTCCGAGCAGCTCGCGCGCGTCGTTCACCTTGCGTCCCAGCGAGGCCACGAAGTCGGCGCTCGCGCCGCCGACCCGTCCACCGTCGTTGCCCTTTGCTCCCGATGCGGCGGTCGGCATTGCCCTCTCTCGGCCGTAGCACGAGAGGGCTGCAAAGTGCAGCGGGTGCTGGGGGTCACTCCGGAGGGGCGGAGCGAAGGTCGCGCGTTATATGCTGGCCCGGGTGATATCCGCGTCTGTTCCGCCGCCCTCGAGCCACGTGGGGGAGAACGGCTCGCTCGTGCTTCAGTTCGGGGCATCGGTTGGACTGGCCGCCGCCGGCGCGCTCCTCTGCACTGTGCCCGCGATGATCCGCGTCTCGGCCGGGCTCGCGGGCGAGGCCCCGGTCGTGCGCGCATGGGCTGCGCTCGCCGCGGCTGCGCTCGGGCCTATGGGGTTGTCGATCGCGGTGCTGCGGGGTGCGCGGCGGGGGCTCCGAGTGTTCGCCGATCCCCACGCGCGGTTGCGCTGGCTCGGTTTCGGCCTTTGGCTCACGTGGCTGTTCGTCACGCTCGCGGTCTTCGGCAGTGTGCTTCGCGCGACCACGCACCATCGAGCCCTCGCCGGGGTGACCTACGGCTTCGGTGCGCTGGCGTTCGCCGTCGGGTGGGGGCTCGTGTGTGCCCGCGTGGTCGCCGTTCTGCGAGGCCTGTCGGAAGGTCCGCGGCGGGTGGCGATGGTTTCGATCGGCATGGTCACCCTCGTTTCTCTCGCCTACGTGGTCCAGCGATTCGTGACTGTCGTGTCGGCGGCGCCGCCGTCGGCTCGAGCGGCGGTCACCGTCGTCGACGTGGTTGCCTTCCTGCTCGCCGCCCTCTTGGTCGCGCGCGATTGGCGGGGCGCCATTCGCCCTCTGGCTGTCGTGGGACCGCCGGTGGCCGTCTTCCTGGCCGCCCTTGGCATCACGACCTTGCTCGACCCCCCCGTGCGCCAGGCGTTGGCCGAGCACGCCCCCGCTTTCGTGACCGCCGCGGATCTCGTATCCGGGCGGTGACCCCCTCAGGCGGAGCGCCAGCACTCGGGGCACGCGAGCAGGCGAGCACCGGAACACCAAGCATGACGTGAGGTGAGGCGCCCCGGCGAAGCCCGAGCCGCGCCGTCGTGCTAAGCCGGTGCCTCCGCGGGAACGCCTGTGCTCCTCGAAGCGAACATCCGCCAAATGACCCTGGTGTTCGGCATCGCCCTTCTCGGGACGACGAGCGCGACCACCGCGCTCGCCGACGGGCCAGCCGGGTCCCCCCCTCTGGCTGCCGCCTCCGACCAGCCAGCCACGACGCGAGGCGTGGCCGTGGTCGCGTTCGCGGGAGCCACCGACGCAGCATGGCCTCTCGCGAGCTCGCTCTACGCCGCCTCGTCGCTCCGGCCCGCCGCACTCGACGAGGCGCGCGCACGCGTGCTCTGCGGCGAAGCTCCACCGATGGGCGCTTCCGCCGACGTGCGCGATCTGGCGGAGATGGTCGCTGCGCTCCGTGGGGACGACGCGCCATCGCGCGCGTTGCTTGGCGCCATTGCGCGTCGCCTCTCCGTGCGCGCGGTCGTGGTGGTCCGCGTAGACCCGAGAGGGCCGAGTGCCCGCTCGTTTCTGGTCGATTCAGCCTCGTTCGACGCCGCCACCTACGCGCCCGACGAGGGCACCGCCCTGTCGTGGTCGGCCGCGACGCGCTCGCTCGTCCGCGCATTCGGGACGGGTGAGGCCGCGGGCAGCGAAGCGGCGGTCGCTGCATCGAGTGCTCTTCGGGCGCCCGCCCTCGCGACGCACCGGGACCGGAAGGCCGACGATGCCCCGACGGGCGGTCGCGCGTTCTACGAGTCGGGCTGGTTTTGGGGAGCCATCGGTGCTGCGGCGTTCGGCGCCGGTGCCGTTTTCTTGGCAACGCGAGACACGGGCCCGTCGGCGATCCATCTTCAACTGGAGGTGCCGCATTAACATGGCTCGGTCGCGCGCACGCCTGTGCATCCCCCCATCGACGGCGCTACGGCGGGGCCTCGCACGAGCCCTCGTTCTCGTCGTTGCGGTGCTGGCGCTCGTTGGTGGCCATCCAGCAGCGCTGGCCCAGTCCGACCCGCCGATTTCGATGCCACCGCGGGACGTTGCGCTCCTCGTTCAGCCTTCCGCCGCAAAGCTTCCGCCGCGACCTGCCGAGTTTCAGCGCATCGAGCGCGGGTGGCTCACACTCGAGTTTCCCGGCAGCGTCCGCGACCGGGCCGACGAGCTTGCGCGCGAAGCCGAAGAGTTTCGCGCCCGGTTGGCGAGCGAGTTCGGTCAGGGGGTTCTCGAGCACGTGCTCGTTCGGGTCGCGCGAACGCCCGACCAAATGGCCGAGCTTGCGCCCGAGGAGGCGCCGCCCCCCGGCTACGCGGCCGGCGTCGCGTACCCCTCGGCGCACCTCGCTCTCCTGGCCCTTCAGGCGCCGGGCACGTGGGAGGCGCCGGATCTGACCGAGCTCCTGCGCCACGAGCTGTCACACCTCGCGCTCTACGACGCAGTCGCCGGGCATCACGTGCCGCGGTGGTTCGACGAGGGGCTCGCGATCCACGAGTCGGGCGAGTTGCCCTGGGCGCGGCGTGTTGCGCTCGCAGACGCGTCGCTCGGCAAGCACCTCCTTCCCTTCGTCGACCTCGATCGCGGCTTCCCGGCGGACCACTACGACGTGAACGTCGCTTACGCCGAATCAGCGGACTTCGTGAGCTACCTCCTGCGCGATTCGGACCGTGCGCGATTCGGATCGCTGGTCGAGCGCGTGCGCGCCGGGGCTGCGTTCGACCGAGCGCTCGAGGATGCCTATGGCACGGACATGCGCAAGCTCGAGTACGAGTGGCGCACCGAGCTGAGTCGCCGATTCGGCATCGTGCCGGCCTTGACCGGCGGCGGCTTGCTGTGGGTGCTCATCGTGGGGCTGGCGACGGCGGCGTGGGTGAAGCGCCGCAGGCTCGCCAAAGAGAAGCTCGCGCGGTGGGCCCTCGAGGAGGCGGAGATGGAGGCGGCGATCGCGAAGGCCGACCGAGCGCGCGCCGAGAAGGCGCCGGCGGCCCCCGCCGAGGAGGAGATCCTACGGAGTCCGACGCCGAGTATTCCTGTCGTCGAGCACGAGGGGCGCTGGTACACGGTTCATTGAGTGCCGCGATCCCATTAGGTCTCCGTTCGGCCGCGGTTGATCGGCTTGCAATCGCGTCCGGTCTCCGTTCGACCGCGGTTGATTCGCTTGCAACCGCGTCAACGCACGCCCGCCCACTGGATCGGTGCGCCAAAGCGTGCCACCGGCGGGGCGCCAGTGTCGTGGTGTTGATGATGCTCACTCGGCGGTAGGCGTAACCACCGAAGGGTACGGGATGTGCTTGTGCGGTCGTGCCGCGCCATGCCGCGACTCGCGTCGTCGCCCGGAAGCGGAAACGAGGGAGACTGTCATGCGAAAGTTATTGGAGCTGCATGGATGGGTTGGTCTCGCTGCCGTCTGCGGCGCCACGTTCGTCGTGAGCCTCTCGGGCTGCGGCAGCGACGATTCGGGGTTTGTCGGGGGAGGCAACGATGGGGGCTCGTCGTCGTCGAGCGGCTCGTCCTCCGGCGGCTCGTCGTCCTCCGGCAGCTCGTCGTCCTCCGGCGGCTCGTCGTCCTCCGGCGGCTCGTCGTCGGGCAGCTCGTCGTCGAGCGGCTCGTCGTCGGGCAGCTCGTCGTCGTCGTCCAGTGGGGCCTCGTCCTCCAGTGGGAGTGGAAGCGGCGGGGTCAACGACGGCGGCCTCGACGCGACGATGGACGCGGACGCCGCGATGAAGGGCGACTCCACGATGGCCGGTGACTCGAACCCCGGCGACTCCGGCGGCGACGCGACCATGAACGACGCCGCCGATGCGAACGATTCCGCGATGGCGAACGACGCGACGGACGGGAGCGCTGCTTGCCCGGTCGACAACACGAAGTGCAACGCCCCCGGAACTGCCGGCCTGTGCAAAGCGGGCGCCTGCTCCGATTGCGTGAGCGTGACCGACGACGCCCACTGCATGACCGCGTACGGCAGTGCGTCGAGCCCATACCTTTGCCTCGCGGGCGCGTGCACCGCGGGCGATTGTCGCGCAAATGCCGACTGCGCCGCGAACCCGAACGGCAGGCTGTGCGGGGCATCGACGCCCCATCACTGCGGCAAGTGCACGACCGACGAGCAGTGCGCGGGCAACGCCGGGGGCGCCGTGTGCAACACGAGCACCGGCCAGTGCGTCGCCGGCACGTGCACGGGCGTTGCGGCTGGAGGAGCGCCCGGAACGTGCGCGATCAACGCCTCGGATATCTGCTGCACGGGGACGTGCCAATCGGGCGCGGGAGCGAATGCCTGTTGCCCGGGGGCCAATGCGCTGGCGTACTGCGCGGGCAAGATCGGCGACCCACACGCCGCATGCGTCAACAACGTGTGCACAGCGTGTCCCGTTCCCATCGCCGCCACCTACCTGGTCGACCCGGTCGGCGGCAGTGACGTCGGCGGCACAGGCGACCATACGACGGCGGGTTGCGCGTTCAAGACGATCACCCGAGCGTTGCAGGTGATCGGGACGTCCCCGCTGGTCGCCACCTCGATCACCGTCCTGGGCCCCTCGACCGTCCGGGCGGGTGAGACCTTCCCGATCCCGCTGCCCGCGAATGTCACGGTCACGACGACGGGCGGTCCGGTTCACGTCGATGTGCCTGCCGGTTCGTCGGGCTTCGCGCTGAGCGAAGTCGGCTCCGGGATCGCAGGCGGTGCAGTGGCTGACGGAGGCGCGGCGCCCGTGCTGACCATCGGCGGTCCGCACGGCGGTGCCAACGACGCGACGTCGGGCATCGTCGTCGACACGGGCACGGGCGTCAGCTCCGCCAACGCCCCGCGGATCTCCAACCTCATCGTGACAAACTTCCTCGAAGACGGGATCCTCGTGCAAAATACGGGCATCTTGACGGTTGGCGCCGGCGTGACGTCGACTCTGAACGGCACGCCCACCGCCGCCGGGCGAAGAGCGGGCTTGCACGTGACGGGCAACGGGCAGGCGATCGTCGATGTCGCCGCCGGCGCCGCGCCCGCACACTTCGACGCGAACACGAATCATGGCATTCGGGTGGACACGTCGGGCACAGTCACCGTCACGGGCACCGTCACCAGCGCGCCCGCCGGCACCGGAACCGTGACGACCAACGGCAACTACGCCGCCGGGGTCTGGATTCAACAGACGGCCGCCACTCCGCCCGCCAGCGCGATCACGGGGCTTGTCTCGTTCGCGAATACGAACGGCAACGGGATTCGAATCTTCGCCGGGTCAAGCGTTCGCATCCGAGCCAGTGTCTCGCTCGGCAACCAAGGAGACGGAGTTCTCGTTTCCGCGGCCGCGGGCGGCAGCAACGACATCAGCAACATCGATCTCGGCAGGGCCGTGGACGCGGGAGGGACTTTTGGCGCGAACACGTTCCAGGAGCCGCTTGGCTCGGGCAACAACGGTGCCGCGGGCATATGCCTTCAAGTCCGAAACAACGCGGGGACGCTGCACGCGGAAGGCAACGTCTTCGGCGCCATCCACTGCGCCACCGGCGCGGGCGCCTTGACGACCAACAACGGCGCCTGCGACAACGCCGCGTGCGCAGCGGGCGTGTGCGACCTCGGCATCACGAACGCGACGGGAAACGCCGTCGACGTTTCGATGTGTAGTCCCTAATCAATACGTCACTGTCGGGCACCCGGCGACGATGCGGACGTCGAGCACGTCGCCGTCGAGTATCTTCTGGCAGCTCGCTCCCGTGATCGTCACCGTGGTGCCGTCCAGGGTCCATCCGTCGGGCCCCGACTGCGGGACGGGATGCTCGTCGAAAAACACGTTGACCAGCCCCGGGTCGGGCGGGGCGTTTCCGAGGGCGAGCGTGCAGGTCCCGGTGATCTTGGCGGCGATGCCGGAGAGCGCGGCCTGCAGCGCCGACTGATCCGCGGAGTCGATCGCGTAGTATTGCGGCTCGCTGCCACGCGCCGTGCCGCCCGCCATCGCCAGGTCATCGAGCAGACTGGCGTAGGGAGCGCTCCCCGGGACTCCGACGACGTAGACGGGAATCCCGGCCGCGGCGATCGCGCGGACCGCATCGATGGTCGGCTCTTGGTCGAGACACGCGAACGCCCCTCCGTTCGGGTCGGCGCAGCAATTCGTCGGCCCGCCCGGGGGGCAGCCGGTATCGTTTTCGATGTTGAACGTGCACAGGTCGACCGTGCACCGGGCCGCTGCATTGCAATTGGGTCCGCCGTCGGTGGCCAGGATGACGTACGTCTTGCCGGCGAGCGAACTGACCGTCCCGAGCAGCGCGGACAGTGTGGCGGCCGTGGGTGTTCCGCCGCTGGCCGAGATGCGGCTGAGCACAGTGATGAGCGCGGCCTCCGTGGCCCCCAGCGCCCCCGCCGGCCGATCCCCGGGCTGCGTGCGGAACACTTCCACTCCGGGCGCGCACTGGTCTTCCGAAGGATTCGGAAAGACCGCGGCGCCGACGTTCGCCCTCGGCCCCAGCGCGACGACGAGGTTCTGGAGGGCGATCTGGACGTTGGTCCATTTGTTCATCTCGGCCATGCTGCCCGAGCGGTCGAGGACGAAGTAGAGGTTCGGCGCGTCGATGACCAATGGCTCGTCGGCGCACGCGCAGACTCCTCCCTCGGGGCCGAGGCTGCACATGGGCACGCGCGGATTGGCGCCGAAGCTGAAGCCGGGGATCGAACCGCCGTCGCCCCCGCTGCCTTGGCTTGGGATGTAGTTGCCGTAGGTCGGCGGCAGATCGGACGAGCCGCAGCCGAGCGCCGCGGCGAGCGCGAGCACGGGCGCGGCGACCGCGGCGACGCGCGCGCGCGACGGAGGGTGAACGCAGGCGGGCACCAGAGTGGATCGTAGCAGGCGCCAGGCCCCCGACGGCGCTTCCGAATGCTGCGGCACGCTACAATGCAGCCTCCCGCCGCGCACGCGGGCCTTCATGGTCACACCGGTCCCACCTGCTCGGCGCTCCGCTGCATTCGCGCGGGCGATCGGCGCAACGATCGCCGTCGTGGTCGCGGCGGGCGGAATCCCCGGGGGACGGCTGCGCTCCCTCCCCGGCCACGACGCCGCTCCAAAAGGCCCCGTCGACCAAGCCGGGCGCGACGGCGCGGTCGACGTGACCGTCCACGACGCCGCGGGTGGCTCGCCCATCGCCGGATCGCACGTCCGCGCCCTTTCGATCCTCGACGACCTTCCCTACCTCGCGGACGGGACCGACACCGACAGGGCCGGGCACGCGCTCCTCGCCCGGCTGCCGCACGGCGCGACGTGGATCGTGGCCGATGCGCCCGGGCATGCGCGGGGGTCGACGCGCATCGTGGTCGACTCCCAGCCGCGGGCAGTCGCCATCGACCTCGATCCGGAGCACGTCATCGATGTCTCCGTGAGGGAAGAAGGGGCGGCGCCCATCGCCGGCGCGGAGATCGAGGTCGTCGCGCCCGGCGATCCCCTCCCGGTCGGCGCGCGCACCGGAAGCGACGGCGTTGCGCGCGTGGGACGCCTCGCCAGCGGACCCTGGCGCGTGACGGCGCGCGCGCCGGGCTACGAGGAGTCGAGCGGCCGCGCGGAGCGCGACGGCGAAACGGTCGCGATCGCGCTGCGCAAGCTCGGGTCGCTCACGGTGCACGTCGTCGGCGACGCCTCTTCGGCCGTTTCCGGGGCGCGCGTGCTGGTGGCAGGCGCGACCCTGTGGCCGGCGCGCGCGGCGGAAACGGACGCCCGCGGCGACGTGCGAATCGGGGGCCTGATGGCGGGGGTCTACGCGCTGCGCGCCAGCCGAGGCGATCGAGTGTCGGGCATCGAGCTCGGCGTCTCGCTCGGCCGTGGCGAGGACAAGGCGGTGGTGCTGCGTCTGGCGCCAGGGCGCTGGGTGGGCGTGCGTGTCGCCGACGGCGACTCTGACGATGCCGCGCCGATCGCAGCGGCGCGCGTGATGCTGGCCGAAAGCGGGCTCTCGCCGTTCCCCCTCGAAGCGACGACCGACGCAGAAGGCAAGGCCCGGCTGGGCCCGATCGCTCCAGGCGCGGCCACGCTGAGCGTGCGCGCGACGGGTTTCGTTTCTCGCGCCGCGATCGTGCTTTCCGATCCCCCGCCGGTCGAGACGCGCGTCGCGCTCGTGCGCGCGGGAGCGCTCAGCGGGCGCGTCGTCGACGAGCGCGGCTACCCGGTCGACGGGGCCACCATCCAGATCGTCGGCACCGACCCGAGCGGCGCGCCGATCTTCGACGACCCACGCCGAGCGTCCTTTCAAGCGGCCCATTTCGACGCGATGCTCGGCGGGCCCGCCCCGCTCGTCGCCGCCGGAGAGCTCGGGGTCATGCCCGGCACAGTCCCTCCCATTCCGCTGTCGGCGATCGGCGACCGCTCGACTTGGTCGTCGGCGCTCGACGCCGAGCCGTGGGTGACGCGCGCAGACGGCACGTTCCGCGCCTCGCCGACGTCGCCAGGCCGACTGCGCGCCTTCGTGCATCATCCCCAGTTCGTCGAAGCGCAGAGCGAGCCCGTGACGCTGACGCCGGGCGGCGAGGTCGAAGTCGAGATCGTGATGCACGGCGGGGGCGCACTGGAAGGCCGCGTCGTCGACGCGCGCGACCGCCCCGTCGAAGGGGCGCGTGTCTCCGTGTCGGCGACGCGCGGCACGCTCGATCGCACGACGCGTACGGCGAGCGACGGGACGTTCGCATTCAGCGCGGTTCCCGACTCCGTGACCCTGACCGCGAGTGCGGGGGACGACGAGGAATCGACCGTGCGGCTGTCGCTCGATGTCCCGGAGGGGTCGCGAAAAGAAGTGGTCATGCGCCTTCCCGAGCCGCGCGGGCCGCTGGCTGTCACCGTGGTCGACGATCATGATTGGCCGATCGCGGCGGCGCAGCTGAGCGCGACTTCGCTCTTCGCCGGCGCGCCCCTTCGCACCACGTCGTTCACCGACGCGCACGGGGACGCGCC
>CAZHED010000021.1:0-98007 GCA_964531095.1 uncultured Polyangiaceae bacterium
ATTTCTGAATTTTCTGCCGCAAAACGAGCCTAAAAAAGGGGTCCCGCAGGACGTCGCACCCTGTGCGCTGTTCCGCCGGGGGTGTAATTGCCCCCACGGTTGCGCTGGCGTGTCGCAGCGCTGGCGTGTCGCAGGCTGGCGCACCGTTCAAGAGCCCCTCGCACGGATGCCCTTGATTGAGGCGAGCTCACGCCCGATGAGCACGAGCCGTCGCAAAGCATCCGGCGACCATCGCTCGTAGGTCCACGCGATTCGAGCCACCTCGCTCGCGGCATTGGGCCCGGTTGCTCTCTCGCCATGCACGTCAAGCAGGAAGCCAGCGTGCTCGGCCGCGGTCAGGCAGTGTCTACGCCCGGCGCAGTACACGCCTGACGCGAAGATCTCGCCGTCAACTTCCCACCACGCGAGCATGACCCGCAGGTCCGGTGCGCGCCCGCGAAGCGCTTCCTCGAGTCCACGACGACAGAAGACGCACCAAAGGCGCGAGTAGTCTCCAAGCGAGCCGCGGTCGCCCTTCGTGTCGGCCTCGACAATCGCTTTCCACCACGCGAGACGAGACGCGCGCGCCGCGGGGTCGGCCGCAGACGTCTCGGCCATCGGCGACCCGATCGGAGTCGATGTCGTCATTTGAAGTCTCCCTCTTCGGGAACGTCCGTGAACCGAAGGCACTCCCCATTGAATCCAATCTTGATAACGGTCCCGCTCGGCCCGTCGTTCTGCTTCATCACGCAGACTTCAGCGTCGCGCGTCAGCCTCCGGCCCTTCTTCGTGCCGAGGTAGTAGTCATCTCGGTAGAGCGACAGCACGCAGCGAGCGGCTTGCTCGATTTCGCCAGACTCGCGAAGGTCGGATAGCTGCGGGCGGTTGTCCGCGCGGCTCTCGCACGAGCGATTGAGCTGCGCCAGAGCGAGCACGCAGCATCCGAGCTCTTGGGCCATCGCCCGGAGCGTCCTGGTGTTCTCAGCGACGATTTGCTCGCGCGGCATCCCCGAGCGAGGCGCGCGAAGAAGCTGCAAGTAATCGACGACCACGAGCCCGAGCGGATGCCCCTCGCGGTCGAGTCGGAGCTTGGTCCGGCGGACCTTGGACCAGAGGGACATCGCCGTCAGCTCGGTGTCGTCGTCGATCCAGACGGGCAGATTCGCGATCCCGATCGATGCGTTCGTGAGCTCTTGCCAGTCGCGGGGGGTCAGAGCGCCCGCGTTCATCCGGCCCACCTGAACACCGGCTTCCGCGCAAAGAATCCGCTTGAGCATGTCGGTGCGATTCGTTTCCAGCGAAGCGACGAACACGCCTCGGCCGGCCCTCGCGACGTGGATCGCCATCGCAGTGGCCAGGCTCGTCTTGCCCATGCCGGGGCGCGCGGCGATCACCCGCAGCTGTGTCGGAAGTCCGCCCGTCAATCGGTCCAGCGCGGCGAATCCGCTCCGCGGTCGGCCTGCGGCCGATCCCGGCGCTGCGGCGGCCTCGAGCTCTCCGAAGAGAACGCGCAGCCCGTCCTTGACGTGCGACGACTGCTCGGACTCCGAGAGCACCGCGGCAAGGGCGTCGACGCGCTCGCGATGCTCGACGAGCAGCCCTTCGATCGTCTGGGGCCCCGCATCGGTCATCGCCTTTGTCCGGGCGAGCTCCGCGGCAAGCTGGCGCCTCACCCAACGATCGCGAACGTGACGAGCGTGTGCGGCGGTTTGAGCCGTCGTGCACGCGGGCGCCTCGGCCAAAACTTGCGACAGGTACGCCATGCCCCCCACCTGGACGAGCCGGCCTCGGTCACGAAGCCACGTGCCCACCGCCACGATATCGCCCGTCGGAGACTCAGCGCGCAGAGCCAGACACGCTTCGTACGTGCGCCGATGCGCCTCGGACACGAAGTGCTCGGGGCGAAGAAACCCGGCGATCGCGTCGAGCATCGCCGGATCGATCATCACATTGCCGAGCACGGCGACTTCGGCCGCGAGGTCCGCGTCGATGTTGACCAGCTCGCTACTTCTCGGATCGCTGCGCTCGGACGCGCCGCCCTCGATCACTCGCAACGGTTCACGGTCGGACACGGCGGCCATTGGTCTCCTCCAAACGGTTCGGGTCGGTCTTCACGAGCAGATCTGCGAGCAGCTGTTTCGCCCGGCGGGCGTTCTCGGCGGGGTCGAGCGCGTCCGCCGGGATCCCGGGGAGCGGCTCGCTCTCGACAATCGCGACGGCTCGGCCGCGAGCGATGTCTTCGAGCACCCAATTTCGGAAGGTCGCTTCCCAGTCGACTTTCACGCCCTGGGCCCCAGCCTTCGCCAGCCAGTGATTCCGGAAGCGTTCGAGACTCCCGGACGCGTCGACGTGCTCACGGGTCCGGAACCGCTGCAGGGTCTCCGCCTTCGGCGTCCAGCCCTCGGGGAGCCGCGTACCCCGGGCCGACTTCGCGCCAGGAGCCCTCAGGGACGATTGGGCGGCTTCGTTGGCTTCCGGTCGCGCCGCGGTCGTCGCTTGGCGGCCCCCAAGCGGCGCGGCGTCTGGCCTTCGTTCTGGGCGCTCGGTCGGGCGTTTCCGTTTGCCCCTCCGTCGTCCTCCGGAAGCGGCTTCGGGGGGGGCGAGCGCCAACGGCGCGACCCTCTCCCTTCCTATGGTTTCTTCAATGGCTTCTTCCAGTGCACGTGGTGCACCACCCCCGTGCACCCCCTGCACCACCTGTCGTGCACCTCCTGCACCACCCCCGTGCACCTCCTGCACCACGTGGTGCACCTCCTGCACGACGTCGTGCACGTGGTGCACTACCTCGACGGTGTACAGATTGGAGTCGCACTCCCGCTTTCCCTCGACGGGTCGCCGCTCTGACCGGACGTGTCCGGCCTTGACCAGCGAAGCGACGGCGGCCTTCGCGGACCGGAGGGAGACTCCGGCATCCGTCGCGATAGTCGTGTACGACGGCCAGCAGCGCCCGATCTCGTCGGCGCGCATCGTCAGCGCGAACAGCACGCCCTTTTCGATGCAGGACAAAGGCAAGTCCCGTACCGCGCGCATCGCGAGCAGCGTATTGAATGGCTTCACTTGCCACTCCGTTGGATCAGGAGCGGCAGTTGCTCCGGTTCGATTTTGACGACGTGCCCGCAGCGCACGCACGCACCGCGCACGACCGCGGCCGCGCCGCATTTCGGGCACGTACGCGACGCACGGGCCCTCCGGTCCGCCGGATGGATCCGCTGCTTCATCGGGGCCCCCGCTCATCGCCGCCTGTTTGCGCACTTCGCAGGGCGCGAATGTGCTCGACAACTGCACCGTCGAGGCGGAACCACTCGCGCCCCCGCACCACGCCCGGCTGTGGCTTTTGCCGCCATTCGCCAAACTGCACGTGGCGCTGACTCTCGAGTGCCTTCGGGCCAGGCTCCCACGCGAGCAACTCAACTGGGAATGGTGTTCCTGTCATCCACTCTCGAACCCGCTTGGAGATGTCCTTACCGTGTCCGATCTTCACGAAGCTCGTGGTCGCCGCCCGCGCGTAGTACACGCCACATTCAGTCGGCCATTTGTCGATAGGCTCCGGAAAGCGGCTGAAACACCTATGCGCGAGCTCCGTTTCCGAGACTCGCCGGGAGAGCAGCTCCCCAAGCTTCTCCGTCAGAAAGGCGTCTTTTGCCTGCTTGAACGACGGCCGCAGATCGTGCGGACCTTCGCGCTCATCCACGAGCTCGGACGTCGGATCCGCGAAGTAGCCCTCAACAGACTTGATGTCGACCGTATAAGGGTCTTCGTGCGCGTCGATCGCGTGTAGTAGCTCTTCGTACTCGTCAAAGTCTTCGTGCAGCCAGTGGCCGAACGTCCAAGTCTCTCGGAGCTTTCGAAGGTGGAAATCAATCGCGCGCTCCCCGTAAACGGGAAGCCTGCGAACGTGCGCCAGGTGCGGATCGCCACACCCGCACCACGGGCAGGCGCAACCGCGCGAGCACGAGCACGGCTGCTTGGTTCCGTGCGGACCGGGCTTCGCATCGGGGCAGTCCTCCGGACGAGGTACCGCTTTCCGCGGCAGGCGATAGGGCTTCATCGACCTGCCGCCTTCCTCGCCGGAGGAGCGATCGCGAGCCCGAGCCGCTCAGCGACGAGACTCGGCGACCACTCCGGCGACGTCGACGCCGGGGCGACTGCCGGCCGCTCCCCGGCCTCGTAGCGGGCGAGCGCGGACGCCGAGACGACGTACCATCGGCCCCGCAGCGTGCCGATCTGCTTGGCAATCGCGCGCCAGCGCCGATCGCTGTACCCGGGCGGCGCGCACCCCTTGCGGCTCGACCACTCGGTCGGGGTCGCAGCCGTCGCGACCGCCGCGAGCAGCACGCTCCCGAGCTCCCGCGCGAGCGCGGGGTCAGCGCGTAGCGCCTCGATCAGCGCACGCACATCGATCGCCGCCGCCGCGGCGTCGCGAACGGCCTTCACGACGCGCCCCCTTTCGGGGGAGGCTTAGGCGGTTCCTCAGGTGGAGGCGGGCCGTCGCCGCCGCCGCCGTCGTCGACCTCGACACGCACGCGCGCACGACGTTGCCGCCGCTGCGCGCGCAGCGCTCGAGTCTGGGCACGGCGCGCCACGACGGGACGTCGACACAGCCGCGCCTCGAGCTGAGACCATCGGTTGACGATCTCGGTCCACCGGCGATCGTTCCGCTCCTTGATCGCGCGCACGCCGTCTGCCCATTCTTTCCGGCCGGCGTCCGACGAGAGCAGACCGGCGCCCTTCTCAGCTTGCAAGAGATCGTGCCGGACTTGCGCTTCCTCCTGGGCGCGCCAGAGCATCCGGGCTCGTTTCGCTCGCGCCCGGCCACGCGGATCGCGCGACTGCTCGAGCAGGGCAAGTTCGCGAGCGCCGGGGAGGCGCTCGCGCAGGATCCGATCGGCACCCTTTTTCAAGCGGGCCTTCGCCTCGCGGATTTCGTCGGTCTCGACCGCTTCGAGCTCTTCCGGGTCGTAGAACTGCTCGAGCGGGCACGGCGAAATGAGGTTTTCGAGCCCGGCCGAGATCGCGTTTTCGTCGAACAGCCCAAGCCCGTCGTTGTCGAATTCCTCAAGCACGGGACCCCCGCCCTTCATCCCATCCCCGAAGCATCACGTTCCGCACGGCGGTCCAGAGCTTTTGCATCCTCGGCGTGCGCGCGAACGGCGGGAGCGCCGTCAGAGCCGCAGCGAGGAAAAAATCGATTACCGACCGGGCGCCCGGTCGCGCGTCCAGCTCGAAGGGCTCCCGCTCCGCTTCTTCGAGGCGGCGCCGCGAGCCTTCAAGCGCTGCGCGCCAAGCTGGCAGGTGGCCGGGGTCGGCTTCGCGCGCCGCCGCGTATCGGCGCTGCGAGTCTTCGAGTCGGATCCGGTAGGTCTCCCGAACGAGCGGGTCGCGAAGGTCAGGACCGGAGTTTTTTGCGAGGTAGGCTCGAAATGCTACGGTGGTCTTCATATCGATCCTCGGTGGTGCGAGCGGTTGATAGAGAGGCGCCCGGCGAAGGCGCCTTTTTTTTGATTCAGGCCGTGGCTTTCGAGCGTGCGGCTTCTGCGGTGCGTTGCCGTGCGCCGCTGCCCAAGACGGACGCGATCGCAGCGTCGACGCGTTTCTCGATGAGGGGCGTTTTCAGCTTGAGGCCGAGCAAGCGCAGCGCGACGGTGCGTCGGTCCGCGAACGCGGCGTCGGCGATTTGTTGGACGACTTCTTCCGTCAGTTTGGGCGGCATGCTTCGACACTGCCTGAAGGCGATCACCGACAGCAAATTGGTTGATCTCACCTCAAGAATTTCCCGGCCTTTCCGGCTTTTTGAAGGGGATCACGTTCGGGGCTCGCGCCCGCCGACGATCGTCCAACTGACGCGCGAAGCCCTCCGCCAACTCGTACCGCCCGGCAAGGGTCGCCTTCGTCATCGCCTCGACGAGAGCGTCGTCGGCGATCGGTTCCGGTTTCGGAGTCACCGAAGCACGCGAGGTTTCCGCCAACGGCCACGAGTCTCGCGCACTTTCGGACATGGGCTCCGAAGGCACTTCGGGAATACCGCTTTGGTTTTCGCTAGTTACAGCGAGATTTGCAGCGGCTTCAATTCCCGTTGGGGTCGCGAATTTTCCCAAGTGAGCTCCTGGATGGCCTTCGTAGCCCCAGGTAAGCGACCAGCATCGGCTTGCCGCGAGACGCGGCACTGGCTTCGACGAGCGCCACCTAGCGTCGCCGGCGACTTCGAGCGGCGAGCTCGTGGGCGACTGGCATCGCGGTTCGTCGCCTGACGCCTCACGAGGGCGAACGCCGAGCTCGGCGTCGTTCCCTCCGCCGGTGTCCGATCAGCGGCCGAGACGACTTGTACCGCTAGAGACTTATCCGGCGATCGGCTGCCCGGTTCGAGAATCGTGACCGCCTGATTCAGCCGCCCCCGGCGTCGGAGACGCCGTCGCTCGCCTCGGACGCGCCGTCGCTCGCCTCGGAGGCCCCGTCGCTCACCTCGGACGCGCCGTCGGTCCCGTCCGGGGCCGCATCGACCGTGGGCCCGCTGTCGTGGGCACCGACATCAGACCCGGGGGGGCCGACCGCAATCGTATCGATGTGAACGACCGCAGTCGTGTAGGTGCCCATGTTGCCCGTTTGGATGATGACGTCGATCTCACGGATGTCGCACGTCGTATATCCGGGCGTCGACGCCGTGAACGAGTTGGCGTCGAGCGAGAGGGTGACAAACCCGGCAGTGGGGTCCAAGAAGGTGGGGGTCCCCTGCGCATAGATGTACCCCATCGTGGACTTCAGGGCCAGAAAGGCCGAGCCTGGATACAATGGAGAAGTGTTCAAGCCCGAGTCGAGCCGGATTTCCGCCGTGACCCTCTCTCCCGTCAAGTTGAGAGGCACGCTCGAAAGGAATGCGAAGAGCAATTGCTCCCCGGGCTGAGAGAACGGAATCGTCAATTTCGTAGATCCACCCGAGTCGGGGTAGCCCACGTTGGGATCGAGCTGCAGCAACGTGCCCGTCACCGCCCCGTCATTGGCATTCGTGTTCGACACGAGGTTAGGAGACGAATTGTTCGCGACGACCCAACCGTCGAGGATGGCGTTGAACGTCGAAACGTGGACATACGGGGCCGTCGGGCACCCGACCGCACCGTCATCCTGCGCATCCATTCCCGAACCGTTTGCGCTATCCGGTGCGGTTGTCGTGCCATCCGGTAGGTTTGCGTCGGGCGAGCGATCGCCATTCCCATCGCCACCGCCTTCCATGACGCCCGACCGGGTCTCGTCGCCGCCGCCCTCCATGGCGTCGGACCTGGTCGCGTCGCCACCCCCACCGTCGGATGCGTCCGACGGACCCGGACCGTTGTCGTCGCTCGAGCAAGCCAGCAAAATCGCCGGTGCAAGGAATGCGAAGGCGAAAATTCGCTTTGCAGCCGCCATGAGCTTCACTTCTCCTTTTCCGCGGCCGGAGCCTAAGACGACCTGAACCGGTTAAGCAATGGGTTATCGGCGTCGGTCCGTCGCCTGTCCGGGCGAAAGGCTCGCTCTTCGAGCGGCCGGGGACCGTTCGGGGCGAGCTGATTCGACCCCACGTAAGCGTCCAACGAACCAAGCAGTTGTGCGCCTGTCGATGAGGAGACCGAAGAAGCCGTCGACATCGTCACGGACGAACAACGGGAGCTCACGACGCCGCGCGACTGCACGGCGTTCCCTTCGCCCACGAGCTTTCGAGCACGCTTACATACCGGTGGCTGTGGCGACGCCCTCCCACAACACTTCGCCACCCGATTGATCGTACGTCTTGAGGAAAGTGAGCGTGCCGTCGGCGCCGACCTGGAACACCGATAGATTCGGCAGGACGGCCACGACGCCCGCGCTCGTCAGCGTGTTGACTCTTTTTTGATTGCCTACAATCAAGAAGCGACCTGACGGGTCGAGCGCGAACGTGCGTGGCTCGAAGCCGTGAGAATCCGTCGCAGCGACGAACGTCGGCTCTCCGGTCATTTGATCGATCTTGAACAGCGCCACGTTGTTCTCCCCGTTCCCGGTGAAGACCTGGACCGGCGCAAGAGCTGCGGCGTCGCTCGCTGCGCCCGCCTCGCTCGAAGCATCTGCCGATCCCGCCTCGCTCGATCCCACTGCCGCGCCGGCGTCGGGCGTGTACGGCTCGAGAGCCCAGTTGCGATTCGTGATCCAAAGGAACTTGCCTGAGGGGTGCACCATGATCGCCCCGGCGCGCTGCCCATTGATGGCTTCCGTAGCGTTCAGCATGCCCATGTCGCCGGCGACCGCAACGCTCGTCGTGTTGAACTTCTCGGTGAGCACTCCATTGCTGAACGTGTACGTGATCAGGCGATTTCCACGCTCGGCCGATAGGTAGACCCACGGTTGGCTCGGGTGAAAGTCGAGGTGGCGGGGCCCGATGCCTGTCGGAAATGTGATGGTGCTCGTATCGACCGGCGTGAGAAGGCCGCTCGCGTACGTGAAGACGCGCAGGTGCCCGATGTCTTCGGGCGTCATGACGCCCCCGTCGGAGGCATACACCGGGTCGTTGCCCCGGTCGCAAATCGTCGCGTACTTGTTGGACGGATCCACGCGGACCTGGTGGAGGTAGGCGCCGATGCCGGTATCGCCCCCGTCGGCCTGCTGGACGCGAGCGCCGATGGTTCCGTCGGCGTTGAGCTGAAACACCGTATACGCCTTGGTCACATTGTGAATTGTGAGCAAGTACTTGTCGTCACGCGAGAGCGTGAGATTGATGATGCGCCCGTTGGGAGAAACGACGCCTCCTCCGTCCGCGGATGCCGGGATCTCCGTCAGAAGACCGGAGGCCGCGTCGATCGAGAACGCGTGGAGAGAGAAGAGCGGGTCGGAAGTTGCACCCACGCCCGCATAGAGATGCTGGGACTTCGAGTCGAAATACGCAAACTGCAGCGTCTGACCGAGCGACATCGACGCCTTGGGGGACAGCGTGCCGTCGGCCGCCAGGTCGAACGTGTTCAATGTCACGCCGGAGTTCGCGTAGACAACCTCTTTTGCCGCGCCAGCATCTCCAGGCCCGGCCTCGCCCGCGTCGCTGGTCGAGGTCTCACCCGCGGGATTCATCGAACTGTCGCTCATCGAATTCGCCGCGCTGTCGCCCGCGGAATCCGGCGCGGCGTCGCCGGCGGGGTTGGTCGATGCGTCGACAGAGCCTCCGTTACCGTTGTCGTCGGACGAACAGCCGCCCACCGACATCACGGCGGCAACGGCGAGCATGGACGCGCCGAGGGGCCGCTGGAAGATTTTCATGGCGTTGCGCATGCCTCAATGCGCGACGGAAGTAAATGCTCATTGGGACGACCCACGGTCCTGGCGCTCAAGACGGGCGTGAACCAGCGCCCGTGGATCGGCTTGCGTCTCGGCGAGCAACCACTTCATCGCGGCGCATGTCGTCGCCGTACGGAGGCGACGGCACGTCCGACGCGCAGCGCGGCGCTCACAGCGGCAACGGCTGCTCCGGTTTTGCAGGAACAACGGCGACGGCGTCCGCCGCCGGCTCGATCCTCGAGCCCGAGAATCCTGACAGAACCTGTCACCGCGGCTGGGTACTCATCAGATCGACGGGGCGGCGCGGTGCCGCTCCCTGTTCCCACGAAGAGGACCCAATGAAGAACGCACTGAACTGGTTCGAAATTCCCGTTCACGACATCGAGCGAGCGGTGGCCTGCTACGAGGCGCTGCTCGGCGCGAAGCTGAAGCGCGAAGTCTTCGGGGGGATGCCGTACAGCGTTTTTCCCTACGAACCGCCAGGCGTCAGCGGGGCGTTGGTGCAGGATCCCAAGCGGCCGGCAGGTGGAGGGACGCTCGTTTACCTGAACGCGGACGGCCAGCTCGACGCGATCTTGTCGCGCGTGACTGCGACCGGCGCCACGATGCTGCTGCCGAAAACGCCGATCGGCCCGGACGGCTTCATCGCCATCGTCGTCGACACGGAAGGCAATCGCGTCGGACTCAATAGTTCGACGTGACCCGAAAGTCCGTGGACGCCGCCTCGAGAGCAGGCTTCTCCTGCATCGCGGCGGCGTCATGATTGTGTCAGCATTCGGGCTTCATGCCGAAGAAGTCCCGCCTCTTTGCGCTCGCAGACTACCTGCGTGCGCGCCGGACCGGGGTCACGGCGGAGCAGCTCGCGGACCGTTTCGGGGTCACGGTCCGGACGATTTATCGCGACCTCGACGCGCTGCGCGACGCCTCGGTCCCCCTCCTGGCGGAGCGCGGGCCGGGCGGCGGCTACGCCATCGACCGAACGTACACGCTGCCCCCGATCAACTTCACCCCCCGTGAGGCGGCGCTTCTCGTCGTCCTCGGCCGCTTCGCGACCGAAACGCGCCTCGTGCCGTTCGTGGACACCGTTGCCGGCGCGATCGACAAGGTGCGCGCGGCCCTTTCGGCGGGCGCCCAGCGCGAGGCACTCGCGCACGCAGAGGCGCTGAAGTTCGCCGCCATCCCGCGCGTCACCTGCCCCGCGCGCGTCCGGCAGGCCATCGAGGAGGCGTGGTTTTCCGGGCTGGCTGTTCGCGTGCGCTACCGAAGGGGCGACGGAACCACCGGATGTCGCACCGTCCGCCTGAAGCAAGTCCTCATGCAGCCCGAAATGACGCTGCTGACGTGCGTGGACGTGGAGACCGGGGCCGAGCGCTCGCTCCGGCTCGATCGGTTCGACTCGGCCGAGGTCGTGCGCAGCGAGCCGCTCAAGCCGGGAGGCGGGTGATCCGTCGCGCTTCGCCGGTCTTCGTACGCCTCTCCCCGGGGCCGCGGCATCAAGTCGGCGAGGACCTCTCCGCTACAGAGGTTGAAACAACCGTGTGTCATGGGCACCGCAAGAGGTCGCCGTACGGTCTTGCGCCGACGAGATGGTTTGTCACTGCGTGTACGTAGTTACGGCGGCTTGCTCAGACACAAGGGTACGATAGCTCCTCATGGGCACAGTCAAAGATCACCTCGCGATGATGGCCCCCTCGCTGCGGGCCACGGTGCAATCGGCCCGGAGGGCGGTAAGGGCCGCCGCTCCTGAGGCGAGAGAGGCCGCATGCCAGAGTAAGCCTCCTCGCTCGAAGCGCCCGATGTGGAAGATCGCCCGTTACTTCGCCGGCGAAACCGAGTTCGCCGCCATCGGCACCTTCTCGACGCATGCGCACCTCTACTTCCGCAGGGGGATCGAGATCGACGATGGCTCGGGACTTCTCGAGGGCAACGGCAAGACGCTCCGATCCATCCGACTGAACACGCCGCTCGATGCCGCACGCGCCGAAGTGAAGCGCATCATTCGTCGAGCGTATGAGCTCGCGGCCCGGATACCCCGCTAACGTGGTCTCGTGAGCAGCTAACGAGTACCCGGGGGGGCACACACAAATTGTGCATGCGCGTGGTGGTCGCTGCCGATCACATCCAGCTCGACGAGAAAGCCGGGCTCAAGTGACGGCCCGCCGAAGCGCTACGCGAACGACCCTTGGCGTGGGGCTTGGCCTTGCGGCGATCGTCGCCTTGCCGCGGGAGTCATCGGCCAACCATTGCAGTATGGAGAGACGCGTCCCGGATGTGGTATGCAGCGTGACGCTGGCTTGGTTGGAGCTCCACCGGCGCTTTCCCGACGTTCGGAAGGGGCATGAGCGTGCCGCAGTACGGTTCTGGGCCAGTTGCAGGCGTGACCGAGGGCCAGGTCCTCGCGGGCAAGTATCGCGTAGAGCGCGTCCTCGGTGCGGGCGGGATGGGCGTCGTGGTCGCCGCGCACCACTTGCACCTCGACGAGCGGGTCGCCATCAAGTTCCTCTTGCCCGGGATGCTGGCGAACGCGGACGCCGTCTCGCTCTTCGCCCGCGAGGCGCGCGCGGCAGTGAAGATCAAAAGCGAGAACGTTGCACGCATCCTCGACGTCGGCACCCTGGAGACGGGGGCGCCGTACATGGTCATGGAGTACCTCGATGGCGCCGACCTCGGCACATGGGTTCAGCGCGGACCCTTGCCGATCGATCAGGCCGTCGATTTCGTCATTCAGGCGTGCGTTGCGATCGCCGAGGCGCACGGGCTGGGGATTATCCATCGCGACCTCAAGCCGTCGAACCTCTTCTGTGTCCGCGGTGCCGATGGTCGCCTCAAAATCAAAGTTCTGGATTTCGGAATCTCGAAGGTCACCAACCTGGCCGCGGTCAGATCGACCTCCTCTACGAAGTCGGGCGCGCTCCTGGGCTCGCCGCGCTACATGTCGCCCGAGCACATGCAGTCGGCGAAGGCGGTCGACGCGCGCACCGACATCTGGGCGCTGGGCATCGTCCTCTATGAGCTTCTGACCGGGCGGCCTCCGTTCGCCAGCGAGATGGTCGCTGAGATCATCATTCAAATCGCGACGCACACGCCCGACCCCCTGCGTACCTTCCGTCCCGAGGTGCCCGAGGGGCTCGAAAGCGTCTTTCGCAAGTGTACCGAGAAGGACCGTGATCGACGCTACCCAAACGTCGCCGAGCTCGCGCTCGCCTTGCTTCCGTATGCGCCCCGATCGTCGAAAGCCGCGGTGGAGAAGATCGTCGGGATCGTCCAGTCTTTCGGCCTCTCGGCCACGGCGCTCTCCGTTCCGCCCTCACCCGCCGTCGCATCTGGGGCCCCAACGGCGACCCAGTCGGCATTGGGAGGCACCGCCGTTCCGCCCGTCGCGGGCCGCGGCAGAGCAATCGCGATTCTCGTGGCCGCGGTTGCGCTGTTTGTCGCCGCGGCAGCCGGTTGGCACGTTTCCAGATCGGGGCAGGCCCCGAGGGCGGCAACGGCCTCCGAAACGGCGATCGCGTCGACCGCGAGTGCGTCGATTGCAACCGGCGGTGGGACTCCAATCCCCGCGATCCCGCTCGCGAATCCGCCCGCCAATCCGCCAGGGACCCTGCCCGCGACCCTGCCCGCGAATCTGCCCGCGAATCCGCCCGCCAATCCGTCCGCGACCCCGCGCTCGCACGCGCCGGTACCCGCCACCGCCACCGCGCCCGCCCCCACGCGCCCCCCGCCCCCCGCCGACCCGCTCCAAGCTCTCAAACCGCACCAGTAGTCCGCCCATGAACCGTTCCACCCCCGCGCTCCTCCTTCTCGCCATTCTCCTCTCTTCTCCCGCCCCCGCCCTCGCCCAGTCTGCCCCAACCGCCAGCACGCATCGGCGCGCCTCTCTCTCGGAGTCCCTCACGGGCGCAGCGAAGATCGACTTCGCGTCGGCGCAGATCCTCATCAACAACGGCGATCTCGCAGGCGCCTACGTCAAGCTGGGCCAGGCCTACGACTTGTCGAAAGACCCGCGCCTGCTCTTCAACATGGCTCTCTGCGCGCGCGACATGCACGACTACGCGCGGATGCAAACGCTGCTCGTTCGCTACAAGCGCGAGGGAATAGCGATGATGGCGGCCGACGAAAGCGCGCAGGTAGACGCTGCCCTCGCGGCCATGCGCGACCTGGTCGGCGCGGTCCGTCTCACGGTGAGCGAGGCGGGTGCAACCGTGGCCGTCGACGGCGAAACGGTCGGGACGACGCCGCTCGACGAAGGCCTCACGTTGAACCTCGGCAAACACAAGATCGCCGTGAGCAAGACAGGTTTTCAGTCCGCGGAACAGACGGTCGACGTTCCGGGCGGCTCCGAGAAACCGCTGGCGATCGCACTGCTGGTGCGGCCCGAGACCCTGCCTGCGCACCTCATCGTCGCATCCGACGACTCGGCCACGGTCCTCATCGACGGCAAGGAGGCCGCGCGCGGCCGCTTCCACGGGCCGCTCGCGGCAGGTGTGCACGAGGTGAGCGTGACCGAATCGGGAAAGGTGCCGTACAAGGCGCAAGTCGACTTGCAAAACGGAGAGACGCGCAGTGTGGATGTGACCCTCGCGGACGACAAGCACGCAGGCGCCGCGTGGCCGTGGATCGTCGGCAGCGTTGTGGTCGCTGCGGGCGCAGCGCTGGGCGGGTATTTCTTGTTGAAGCCCGCGGATCAACCGGAGCCGGGCCGCACAGGGTCGTACGCGACCGTGAGGTTCATGGGGTTCGGGTGGCAATGATGCGAAGCGTCGTCCGGGCGTGGCTGGTGTTGGCCGTCGTGGCCTCGTGCGTGCTCGGCTGCTCGAAGAGCACCCCGAGTCCCGAGGCGGGGCTGATGATCACGATCAGCACGGACATGGCCTCCTCCGAGTACGACTCGATTCGCGTCGAGGTGAGTCAGGAGGTCGACGCGAGCGATTGGCACAAGGTCGAGGACGAGAACAAGCCGGTGCCGGCGGAAGTGACGCTTCCGGCGACGGTCTTCGTACGCAGCGGGCAGTCTGCCGATCAGAACGCCCTCATCCGGGTCACGGCCTATCGGATGGGGCGACCGGTCGTTCTTCGCGAGGCGCGGGTGCAGGTCCCCATGGACCGCGTTGTGGATCTCCTCCTCGTGCTCGCCGAAAGCTGCAAAGGGCTAGTGCAGGTCGCCAGCGCCTTGGGGGAGCCGACGTCGACTTGCCCGATCCCCGGACAGAGCTGCCAGCCCGATACGGGGATGTGCGGCGGTGACTGGCTGGATGCAGGAGGTGGCGGGTCGGGGAGCTCGGGTGGTGGTGCGTCGGGAGGCAGCAGCTCCGGAGTGGGCGGCTCGGGAGGGGCTGGCTCGGGAGTGAGCGGCTCGGGAGGGGCTGGCTTGGGAGCGACGGGTTCAGGGGGGATGGGCTCCGGAGGAAATGGCTCGGACGCCGGAAGTTCTAGCGGCAGCAGACTGGACGCGAGCAGCTCGGAAGCAGGCAGCTCCGGGGGGAGTGGTTCAGGAGGCAGCGGTTCTGACGCCGGCATTCCTGATGCGCACAGGGTGGACGGCAGCAGCTCCGGGAGTAGCAGTAGCAGCTCGGGAGGTAGCGGTTCGGGCAGCAGTGGGTCCGTCGGCAGTACCAGCTCGGGAGGAAGTAGTTCGTCGGGAGGCAGCTCAGGAGGCAGCAGCTCGGGTGGCAGCAGCTCGGGTGGCAGCAGCTCGGGTGGCGGCAGCTCGGGTGGCCAGTGCACGAATGCCTGCACCCTCGATCTCACGCAGTGTGCCTCACCAGCCGTCCAGACCTGCCAGCGCCAGGCCAATGGATGCACGCAATGGATCACGACGGCAATGTGCGGTTCCCACCAAACATGCGTTTCGACCGCTGGCGTCGCGTCGTGCCACTGCAACGCGACCGTCTGCACCCAGACGGGACTGGTGTGCCAGGACCCGCAAGCCCTCGTCACGTGCGCGAAGGACGCGCAAGGGTGCTTCTACGAATCGACGACATCCACGTGCACCAACGGCGCGTGCAGCGCCGGCGCTTGCTGCACCAACGCGTGTACGAGTGGGGTCAGCGCGTGCGTGACGACCAGCAGTACGCAAATTCAAACTTGTGTGGTCGGGGTCAACGGATGCACGGCGCAGACCACGTCCGCGTGCGGGTCAGCGCTGGTGTGCGAACGCTTTGGTTCTCCGTCTTGCGTCGATCCCAACTGGGCGGAGTGGCCGATGATCGATAGCCCGAGCTACACGGTCAACGGGGACGGGACCGTGACCGACAACGGGACGGGGCTCGTTTGGCAGCAGGCGGCGCAAACCACCGGGTACACCCAGACTGCAGCTCTCACGTATTGCTCGACGCTGAGCCTGGGGGGTTACACGGATTGGCGCCTTCCTTCGGCCATCGAGCTAGTCTCGATTGTCGACCCGGGAGCGTCCCGACCCAGCATCAATACTACGGTTTTCCTCAGTACCCCTGCGCTGCCATTCTGGTCTTCGACGACGTATGACGCGCCCAATGACGCGTATTTCGTCAGCTTCCTCGACGGAAGCGTGCAGTTCACCGCAACGTTCTACACGGACAACGTTCGTTGCGTGCGCTAAAGCGTTCTCCAGCCAGGCAGTCCTTGCGACTGTAAGATCCCATGAAACATCCTGCCTACCGTCTCCTCGGTGCCGCGGTCTTCGCGGCGGGTCTCGTGGTTGTGGTCGTGAGTCGCGCGTCCGCGCCGACGGGGCGCTACACGGTAACCAACGGCACGGTCTACGACAGCAAGACCAAGCTCACGTGGCAGCAAGCCGTCTCGTCCTCGATCTACGCGCAGGCCGGCGCAGCGAGCTATTGTTCGACACTGGCCCTGAACGGCGCTGCGTGGCGCCTTCCCTCGATGAAGGAGCTCGTCACGATCGTGGACTTTTCGGGAGCTCCACTCGGGACGGCCTTCGACGCCACGGCGTTTCCGGGCACGCCCGCGAGCGCCGCCTTTTGGACTTCGACGCCGTCTGCCGGCACTCCCGGCAACGCATGGCTCGTCAGCTTCTTCGACGGCACCACGACCAACGACGTCGCGTCGAATACGTACAACGTTCGTTGCGTGCATTGAGAACCGCGGCGCACCGCGCCCTGTCTGTCACCCTCCATCCGTCGGGCGACGTCCATCAACGTCCCTGCGAGGGCAGCAGCAGAGACCGCGGCAAACCATAGAACGCCGCGCCACGCAAGCGGCCCCTTCGCGCCGCGCCCTCGCCAGGCTCCGCGAAGCAACGTCCACACGAGCCACGCTCCGAGCGGCAACGTCGCCACCACGCCGAGCAGCAGGCGTCGTCCGACGGGCGCCTCGATGAGCAGCGGCAGGATGGCGTAAACGAGCACGATGGCCCCGACCGCAATGCGTACGACGCGCCCGGTCCCGAGAATGACCACCAGCGTTCGCTTGCCCGTGCGAGCGTCTCCTTCGGCGTCCGGGAAGTCGAGCACGAGGATGAGCGCAAACTGGGCAATGACGACAGGCAGCACGGAGAGCAAGATGGCGTATGACCAGGGACCGCCCTGCACGCCGTAGCCGGCGAGCGGCGTCAGCCCTCCCACCACGACGGCCGCGGTCGGCGGGCCCAGGCCGTGGGCGTGCAAGCGCAGCGGCGGCGCGCTGTACTCCCAGGAAAGCGCGAGCGTGAGCACGAAGAGGACGCCCATCCCGGTTGCCGGGTGGTGCGTCGCGCAAATCAGCGTTGCGAAAAGGAGGGCGAGCCCCCCGAAGCCGAGAGCCACGTCGCGCGCCAGCCTGGGTGGCAGAATGCCCTCGAGGAGCACGCCGCTGCCCCCGGACCACGTGGTCGACGTCGCATTGGCTTTGTCCGACTCGATGTCGAAATAGTCGTTGCTGTAGTGGGTCATCAGTTGCGTCGCCGTGATGAACCCCTGTCCGAGGAAGTAAGCGCCGATGTCGACAGGTCCACGCATCCGCGCGAGCGCAGCGCCCAGCGCGTAGAGTACGAAGCCGCCGACGACAAAGCGGTACCGACCGAGGCGCCAGAGCGCCCCCAACGTCCGCCATCCGGACTTCTGCTCCCCGTCGCTGGAGCGCGCAGCCACTACCATCCGAGCGCGAGTCCCCGCATTGTGAAGATGCGCGCCAATACCCACCTCAGTTGCGTCCGGAGCAGATGCGAGACCAGCGCATCGCGCATCCCCGGTCGCGCGAGAGGCCTTCCCAGCCACATGTTGACCTCTGCCCGACGCGCCGCAGCCGCAGCCATACGCTGTCGAGCCCGCCCGTCCCGCGCGAGCGCCCGGATGACCCCGTCACCTGCATCGAGGTGCGTGGCGATGGTCGCGGCCAGCGCCTGGGCCCCGAGCCAGCCGAGGTTCATTCCTTGGCCCCCGATGGGGCTCACCACGTGCGCCGCGTCGCCGGCGAGTGCGATCCGCCCTTTTGCAAAGCGCGCTGCCTGGAAGCGTTGCGCGCGGAACGAGCTCGGGTGCACGGCTTGGGCGACGTCGAGGCGGACCCGCGCCCGCTCTCGGACGTGGGCCACCAGGGCCTCGCGCCCCGGATGCTCTCCATCGACACATCGCGCCACCCAGCGCCGCAACCCGCCGGGCAGCGGGAAGGATTCGAGCAGGCCGTGTCGTCCGAGGTAGACCGCGGCCGTCGTCCCGAGCCCAGTCCCATCCGGGAAGTCGGCCATGGCGTACTGGCCGGCGTAGTCGCCACCGGCGAATCCAAGGCCCAGACTTCGCCGAACCACGCTGTTCTTCCCGTCGCAGCCCACGACCACGGCGTAGCTGCGGCGCTCCTCGTCGGGCTCGAATTCACGCCCGGCGAGCCGAAGGGTCGCGGCTCGGTCGATGGCGGGCTCGATGCCGAGAACCTCGCGCGTCTCCACGCTGCCCGGCGCTCGCTCCTCGAGCGCTGCTCGCAGCAGCTTCTCGGTGATCGTCTGCGGGAGCGTCAAGACGTAGCGGTAGGGAGGGCGGCAGCGATCGAAGTCGAGCCGCCCGAGCAGTCCGCGCTCGCCGTGCGCCTCGGCGCTGCGCACTTCCACCCCGCGCTCGACGAAGCGGTCGGCCAAGCCCAGCCCAGCGAGGAGCTCCAGAGACGGTGGATGGATGCCGATCGAACGCGACGGAAGGCGGCCTTCGATACGACGCTCGAACACCCGAGCCGCGACGCCGGCTCGCGCGAGTGCCAGCGCAAGAAAGAGGCCGACCGGCCCGCCGCCGACAATGGCAACCCGCTCCGAGCCGTGCGCAACCGGGGCCGTCATCCGTAGAGCTTCGGAAGAAAGCGAGGTCGTTGGACGAGCAAGGTGTCGTAGTTGCTGTCGACGGTGAGCGCCTTTTCCTCGGCGAGGATGCGCGCGCGCAGAAGAGCGGCGTTGGCCAGCGTGAAGCCGACGGACGTAAGCCAAGCGCCGTGGACGAGCGGCAGCGCAAAAATCTCGAGAGCGACGCCGAGGTAGTTGGGATGACGGAGCCAGCGAAAGATTCCTTGTTGGACCGCCGGGACCCCGGGCAAGGTCATGATCGTCACCGTCCAGCGGTTCCCGAGGGCGCGCATCGCGGCGATGCGGAGCGCCTGCCCCACGGCGAACACCATGGTCGCGAAGAGTGCGATCGCCGCGTGGAACGGTCGATGCAAACAAAGGACCTCGACCACCATGGCGATGAGCCACGCACCGTGGAGCGCGCGCATGACGGCCATTTGCCCGGGCGCGTGCTCGCGACCGCGCGCTTTCAGGATCGCGAGTTCGTGACGCCGGCTCTTCTTGAGCTCCCAGAGTCTCTGCATGCCGACCAGCGCGACGAACGCGACAAAGCCTGCCTGAGACGCCCACGCGCTCACCATTGGAGTAGAACGAGCTCGGCGCAGAAGGCGGGCCCCATCGCCATCATCAAGCCGTAGGAGCCTGGGGAAGGCGCCAGCCTCCGCCGGTGTTCGTCCAGGAGAAAGAGCACGGACGCGGACGAGAGATTCCCGAGCCGCGCCAGCCCCTCGCGCGTCGGCCGCAGCGTGTCCTTCGGCAACGCGAGGCTGGTCTCGAGAGCGTCGATGACCTTTGGACCTCCCGGGTGCACGACCCAACTCGCTATGCGATCGCGCGAGAGTCCGTGAGCGTGAAGGAAGGAATCGACGGCCGCGGGAATGTGACGTTTCACGATGGCGGGCACCTCCGCGCTGAGCACGATCTTGAAGCCGGAATCGACGACGTCCCAGCCCATCACGCGCTCGGTGTCCGGGAAGAAGATCGACCGGCTCGCGAGCACGCGAGGTTGGGCACCGGATGAAGGGCCGGCCGACACCCCGGGTTCGGTCTCCCGTCGCCACGCGTCGCGGCCCAGCAGTCGGTGCCGCGCGCCGAGAAGAAGGACGGCGGCAGCGCCGTCTCCGAAGAGGCCGACCGAGATGAGGTTCGCGACGGAGACGTCGTCGCGCTGAAACGTCAGGGAACAGAGCTCGACCGAGAGCAGGAGAGCCGCCTGGTCCGGGAACGCGAGAAGGTACTCCGACGCACGCGCGAGGCCCGCGGCACCGCCCAGGCATCCGAGCCCAAACAGCGGGACCCGCTTCAGATCGGAGGCGAGCGGAAGGACGTTCATGAGGCGGGCATCCAGCGACGGAACGGCGATGCCCGTCACGGTGGTCGTCATCAGCATCCCGACCTCGGACGCGTTTAGGCCGGCCTCGTGCAGCACGTCGCAAACTGCGCGCGACCCGATGCGGAGCGCGACGTCCATCCACGCCCGACTCCTCGCGCCGAAGCCACGGAGCGTCTCGTACGCTTCCACGGGCAACGCGAGGTGGCGACTCTTGACCCCGACGTGGTCGAAGAACCTGGCCAGCGACGCTTCGCTGTACCCGGTGTCGCCCAGGATTCGCGCCGACAAGGAGGCGAGCTCCCGTTGGTCGTATTCGTGCTCGGGTAGGGCGGTTGCGGATGCGACCACCGCGGGGCATGCGGCCCTGTCAAGCGTTTCCAGTACGACCGATTGCAGTGGCGAGCTGCGCTTCAGCTTTGCTGGCGCCGCAAGGGGCTCAATCATGCTTTCGACGCGGCCGAGCAGATTTCGTGCCGCAATTCGACAGCGGCGCGATGCACGAAGCCCGCGTGCTGGGACTGTGCGCCTGGGGCGTTCGCGCGTGCGATTCGCGAATTGCCACAGCGGTTTGCAGGTTGCCAAGCTCCTCCTGACGGCGGCGAGGTCGGCGAGGCCTCGCCCGCGGCGTGGTGAGAGACCTCGATCCCGGCCGCCCTGCCCGGTACCCGCGACGCACCTCGAGTCGGTCCCTGGCCTTCCTCCCACCGACTCCGCGGCCGTCGTTGTGGACACCAAAGCCGAACTCTGCGGTAAGACCGAAAACGATGACGTGCGCGACGCCAACGAACCGGCCCAAACGGCCACGGTACGACGTGCGGCCTTCAGGCGTTCGGGTGGCCCTCGTGACGGGTGTGCTGCTCGGTTCCATTCGGCCGGCGTGGGGTTCGGACGCGGGTCCCCCGATGGCCCCCGAATCCACCGACGCTCGACCGGCTTGGCCGCCGTGGGATCATCGCTCTCTCTATCGCGGCATCGCCGTCAGCGGCGCCTACGAGGCGGGCACCTTCGGTCAAGCGATTCCCTGGTTCCTCGGTGCCGAGACGGCCGGGGTGCGGAGCATGGCGCAGGGCCGGGTCATCGTCTCGTGGGATGCCGCAGCTGGCGGCGTCGCCGGTTACGGAGGAAACGAGCATCCAGGATTCGGGTTCGCGGGCGGTCGATTGGATACCGCCGCCGAGCTCGGATATCGCTTCGTTCACGAGCGCGCGATCAGCCCCTACGTCGCGACGGGAGCGCAGATCGATCTCATGGCAATCGCAGTCCCGTCGGCGCCCCCGGGAGGCGCCCGCGCGATGAACGATCTGGGCGGCCTCGCAGGAACGAACGGGTGGCTCCTCGCCCGCTGGGGCGCCGGCGGCTCCCTTCTTACGCGGCGCCATTCGTTCGAGATCATGGCGTTCGCGCAAGAAGCGCTGCGCGCCCCGGCGAGCTGGGACGCGGTAGCCCTTTACTTCGAGTACGGCGCGCGCGTCCATGAGGACCTCAGTCGAACGATCAACTGCGCGGCGGAGGTCTCGTACGGCAGGCCGCGGACCACGTTCAACCGAGCGTTCGGCTCCTCCACCGAGGCCTGGCATGCGCAAGCGACGGTGAACGTAAAAAAGACCTTGGGCAAAGGCTTCTGGGTCGCGCTCGATCTGAAGATGGCGCGGGATGGTCACCATACCGTCTATTCGGCCGCCGGAACGACGTACGACACATTTGGCATCCTCTACGAATCGGCGGGTCTCACCTTGGGGGTGCCGATCCGATGAACGCAGTCGCCCTTTGCGCGCGCCTCGCGGGCCCCGTCACGGTCCTTGCCGTTGCGACCGGAGGCATCTCCTGTCGCGCCGATTGGGGGCTCTCTCGCATCGACAGTATGGTCACGCCTCCCGACCCGCCGCTCGTCTGCGGTGCCCAGATTCCCGCCGATCCCTTCGAGGACGAACGGGCAGCGTGCGCTTTCGGACCAGGGGCGCGCGCCTCCGAGACGCTCGCATGGACGCACGCGCTGGCGGACTCCATTCCCATTCGGCATGTCATCGTGGTCATGAAGGAGAACCGGAGCTTCGATCATCTCTTCGGCAAATTGCACGACCTGGGGCAACCGGCCAGCGACCCCGTACCCTCCACCTACGTCAATCCCGATTTGAGCGGCGTTGGCGTCCCTGCCTTCCACGCGACCACGACGTGCATCAGTACAGACCCGGGCCACCAGTCCGCCTCGATGCAAGATGCCGTCCACGGCGGCGCGATGGACGGCTTCGTGATGAGCGCCGCGAATTCCACCGGCACCGACGGTCACTTCGTCATGGCGCAGTACGACGACCGCGACATTCCCTTCGACTACTGGCTCGCCACGACCTATGCCCTGTCCGACCGGCACTTCGCGCCGATGCAGAGCGGGACATTCAGCGTTCGTGACTTTCTGCTCTTTGCCACGAACGCGGGCGTCGTCGACACCGGCATTTCCTATCCCGACCCCGACACGAACTCGATCTTTCGTACCCTGATGAACGCCGGGTACACGTGGGCCGCCTACACCGACAGCGAGCCGTTCAGTGGCGCCCTCGGGTGGACGGCAGACGACCCCGGCGTGCACTCGATGCAGGAGTTTTACGCGGCTCTCGACCGGGGCACACTGCCGAACGTGGCGTTCGTCGACGGGGTCGAGAACATCGAGGACGACCATCCGCCCGCCGATCTTCATGTCGGCGAGCGGTGGCTGAAGAACATCTTCGACCACGCCGTGGCAAGCGCCCAGTGGTCGCGCCTCGCCATCCTCTGGACATACGACGAATGCGGGGCGTTTGCCGATCACGTTCCCCCGCCCGAGGCCTGCCTGACCGGAGGGCCGAACGAGTGGCCCTTTCGAAGTCTCGGACCGCGCGTCCCGCTGGTCGCGATCTCGCCTTGGGCCAAGGCGCATTACGTGTCGCAAGTCGTGCACGATCACACCGCGATCACCCGCTTCATCGAAGCCCTCTTCGATTTGCCGGCCCTGACCTCTCGCGATGCGAACAGCGACGCGCTCTTCGACCTGTTCGACTTTTCGTGCGGCCGCGACATGACGACGCCGACGGGGGCGCCCGACCCGGGGACAGGGGGCTGCGCCAGGTGACCAGGTAGACCGCGGGCCAGTTCGTCATGGACGCCTTCGCTTGCGTTTCAACGGCTCTGCTTTAGGTGGATCCATACAGCTCGAACATGCTTCGAAGGCGGATTCGGGATAGCGCTCGAATCGGTGACTGGCCGCGGGTCGTCCTCGCGATCGGCGTGATCGCGTGCGGAAGAGAGACGACGTCCGGCGGGCCGCCGCCGCGACCGGCGCAGCCGAGCGAGTCGGCGCACGCAGCCCTGGCAACCTCTGCGATCCAGAGCGCGACCCCCGACAAATCGCCGTTCGGCCGGACCATCGAGAACGCCGGACCCCCGCCGGGTCTCGCGCCCTCCGGGCCCTCGGACATGGTCTGGATACCCGGGGGAGAGTTCTCGATGGGCGCTGTCGATCCCGAAAGCCGGCGAGGCCCCGGCTGCGGCGACCCCACCGCCGACGCGCAGCCCGTGCATCGCGTTTATGTCGACGGGTTCTGGATGGACTCCACCGAAGTCACGAACGAAGCGTTCGGCAGGTTCGTTCGTGCGACCGGTTACGTGACCGTTGCCGAGCGCACGCCGACGGCCGAGGAGTTCCCGAACGCGCCGCGCGAGAACCTGGTCGCCGGGTCGGTCGTCTTCGTTCCGCCGCCACACCCCGTTCCGCTCGACTCGCACTTGCGCTGGTGGTCGTACTTCAAGGGGGCGAGCTGGCGTCACCCCGCCGGCGCCGGCAGCGATCTACGCGGACGCGAGCGCTATCCGGTCGTACAAGTGGCATACGAAGACGCCCAGGCATACGCGAAGTGGGCGAACAAGCGATTGCCTACCGAAGCGGAATTCGAGTTTGCAGCGCGCGGCGGGCTGTCCGGCAAGCGGTACCCGTGGGGCGACGATCTGCGCCCCGCCGACCGGTGGATGGCCAACGTGTTCCAAGGGCACTTTCCCAATCGTGACACGGGAGACGACGGTTGGGCGGGGATCGCCCCCGTCGCCTCGTTTCCGCCGAACGGCTACGGGCTCTACGACGTGGCCGGCAATGTCTGGGAGTGGGTCGCCGACTGGTACCGCTCGGACTACTACGCCATGTTCGATCCCGAGCGCGTCGCGGACAACCCGGGCGGCCCGGAGGACTCTCACGATCCGAGCGAACCAGGCGTCGCCAAGCGCGTGCAGCGCGGGGGCTCTTTCTTGTGCTCGAGCGAGTACTGCACGCGGTACCTCGTAGGCTCGCGCGGCAGAGGCGAGCCATCGAGCGGCGCCAACCACCTCGGCTTTCGTTGCGCTGCGTCGGCGGTTCGATGAGCTAGGGCGGGTTCGGCGGGTGATTGAGTACGTGATGCTCGACGTCGACGCTGAACGGGTTGTCCGGATACTTCTCCAGCATGCCCCGGGCTTCTTCCTCGGCTTCCTGGTACCGGTCCATGTTGGCCAGCGCCTTCACGACGTTCCATTCGAACTCGGGCGCGTCGGGGCTATCGGGAAAGCGAGCGAGCGCTTCTCTTGCCACTTTCAGCGACTGGGGCGGGTCGGACGCCGCCAGGTCGTGCAACTTCGCGATCAGCGATGCCTCGTCGGGGGGCTTCGCAGCCGGCGGCTCCGACGGCTTTCGCGGCCCGGGTACCGCCGTCGGCACGGGCGCGAGCAACGGGGCCGGAGGCTCTCCAACGGTTTTCGCGGGCACCGATGGAGTGGGTTCCGCGATCGACTCGTGCGGGTCGGACGCGGCGGGCGCCCTCCGCTTCCCACGCTCGTCGTCGTGGGCGAACACGCCAACGACGGTCGCCAGCGCCATCGCGGCAGCGCCTAGGACGAGGATGATTGCGCGCTTGGACACGGCCTGCGGGACGACGGACTCAGCTTCGCATTTGGCCAAGCGATAACCGATCGCTTCAGGCCGAGCCTTCTACTTGAGATTGGGCACCAAATCGCGCGTGATGGTATGCGAGTCGGTCATGCCGGCCTTTACGGTGGCCGCCGCCATGGACTCGTAGCCCGCCCAGACATTCCACAGAACGAATGGCGACGCGGGGAACCAGCTCGCAGGGTTCACGCCGTTGGACTCATGAAGGGCAATGGGCAGCGTGCTTCCGACTACCGTTTTGACCTTGTTGAAGGTCGCAGAGTCGTTCTGGTAATCCGGGCCCGAGAGGTCGACCATCGCCTTGCCCGGGAAATACGGTGCGATGGCCGCCGTGACGCCGGACAGGCCGCTGTAGGGCATGAGCCAGATGATGTTGTTGAGGCCCTTGGTGGCCGTCAGATAGTTGAATGCGTACTTCCAAAGGGCGACGTACTGCGCTCCGCTTCCCTTGCTCCACCAGAACCACCCATTGGGCTGCGCCTCGTGGAAGAGCGACAAGATGACCGGCACGTTGGCGTTCTGCATGGCCTTGAGTTGAACCGCCACGTAGTCGAGCTTGGCATTGAGGGAGGTGTTCTCGGCCGTGCCGGCCGTGACCGCGTTGTCGAGAGTCGAGGCCCCGGGCGTGGACTCGGCACAATTGGTCCCCATGTAACAGTCTTGCGTGCAGGTCAGCCCCGCCGCCGGCATCCCCATGTGGTACCGGACCATGGTCAGCCCGCCTGCGTTCCAATAGGCAATGGCACGAGTGGTCGTGGGGCTGACGGCCGTGCAGGTGCCGTTGTCGCGATACATGAAGTCGCCCCCGAGAATGGCCGGATACTTCAGCCCATTGGTGGCGTACCAACTGATGTCGCCCGCCGGATTCTGCCAGCTGGTTTCCTGCTGCCCGGACAAGACGTGGTTGCCGTACTGGCTGTAGAGGTAACAGAGGAGCTTCTGCGCCTGAGACGAGGCGTTCGGGGTGACTGGCGTTGCGCTGCAAGGGGAGACTGTCCCGCTTCCCGAACCGCCCCCGGACGAGCTCGAGCTCGAGCCCGCGTCGCGCTGGCCCCCGCTCGACATCATCATGGCGCCGCCCGACGAGCTCGAGCCCGCGTCGTGCTGGGCCCCGCCCGACGAGCTCGAGCCCGCGTCGTGCTGAGTCCCGCCCGACGAGCTGGAGCCCGCCGTCATCGTGGGCCCCCCCGAGGAGCTCGAGCTGGAAGAGCTCGTGCCAGTCATCGTCGGCAACCCGGATCCTCCGGAGCCCGACGATCCGGGAGCTCCCGACCCACTTGAACCGCTCGGCCCCAAGTCGGTCGCTCCGCTGGAGCTCGACCCGTTCGTGGCCGTACCGCCGGACCCGGACGAACTAGCCCCGCCGAAACCGGGGTTGTCCGACGTGGTATCCGAGGCGCTTCCGCAACCCGCAACAGAACCAGCCAGCCCACATAGAATCGCAAAGGTTGTGCGAAGATGCATGCGTTCTCTATGCAGTAGCCCATCCCCCGTAGAAGGGCTCAAGTAGATCGCAGTTGCAGTTTCACACCAATCGTGCCGCTGTGTTGAAACCCGGCGCGGGTCGAACGAAACCTCCGGCAGGGGGAGCAAGCTGCGACTTGTGCAGCGCCCCCTACTTCCCGTACCCCGCCGCTACGATGTTCGCCTGGACGGCGTTGGCCGTTGCGTCGGTCGCCGCGCCCGCGGTCAAGACGCCTTCGTAGAAGTTCCCCTGGCCGCCGGCCGTGTTGTCACCACCGATGCCGAGAATGATGGCGCCTTGTTTCTTCATCGGATTGTAGCCGTTTTGACGCACGCCGTCGTACATGGTCGTAAGGGTTCCCATTTGCGCGTCACCCCCCTTGAGCGCGAACGTCCCGGATCTCCCGATCACCATCGCCGTCACGTAGGCGGACGTGAGTGGAGTATCCATGGCGTTCGCGGCGAAGCTCGCTTGCGCGAAGACGCCGTTTTCCATGTCCGCCATGACCCAGGGACCGGTGCCTCCCCCTTTCCCCTGGTGCGTGTAGTTGCCAAAATAGACGGCCTCCATGGTGCCCGCGCCATCGTCCGTATTGTTCGTCTCGGCGTTTCCGTAGTCCCAGCAGCAGGCGCCGTTGAAGAACGTGCCGCTCGTCACCATGTATTCGGTCTCCGGCTGGTCGCCGGTCGCGACGCCAGTGGTCTTGTCGTTTCGGTAGCCGTACCCCGGGGGAAGGTGGACGCCGTAAACCGTGTGACCGGCGATCGTGAGCTTGAGGGCCGTCGCGTCGGCCAGAGTGTCGGGCGTCGCCTTCCTCTGACCGGGGGGCGCCTGCGTGAGATGGTTATTCTTACCGGATTGGTCGTAGATGATGGAGATGGTGCACGTGGTGCCCGCGCAGAATGTGTCCTGCGTGGCCGCGTTGGCAACGCTGCCGGCGCTCAGCACCCCAACGTCTTTGGTGGTCTGGTCCGACGCGCGCGTGACTTGGTAGAGATTCCCGTTGTACGCGCCGTAGAGTGCCCGCACCGTGCTGTGCGCGGCGACGCACGGGGTGCTTCCCGACGCGAAGATGTCGCAAACCCCGGCCCCGGTCGGCACTCCCCCGGTGCTCCCATCACGGCCGACGCCCCCCGAGCCACCCGCATCGATCGCGCTGGCCGCACCGCCGTCGCTGCCTTGCGGCTTGGGAGACCCGCTGTCCATGCCGCTCATCGCGGCGCCGCCGGAGGAGCTCGCAGGAGCGCCGCTGCCGCTCGAGGAGCCCGCCGGACCCGCTCCGCTGCCGCTCGAGGAGCCCGTCGGACCCGCGCCGCTTCCCGAGGAGCCCGTCGGACCCGCGCCGCTTCCCGAGGAGCCCGTCGGACCCGCGCCGCTGCCGGAGCTACTCGCCGGAGCCCCGCCGCCGCCAGAGGAGCTCGTCGAAGCGCCGCCGGAGCTGCTCATCGTGCCAGGGGTGGGGTTGCCGGATCCAGACCCCGTTCCCCCCTGCATCGTCGGGGATGTAGCGCCGCTGGGCGTGTTCCCGTCCGAGCTCGCACCCGACGAGCCACAGGCGACAAGGCCAGCCGCGAACAATAAGGGGAAGGACCAGAGGATGCGTGTGTGTAGGCTTGCTGAAGTGGCCATCGTTGCCGCCAAGGGAGTCAGGGTTTGCTTGTGTGAATCGCCGCCTTCAGAGCGGCGCCCGTCCTGGCGGGGGGCGACCGCTCCGGGGGATGGGAGCTTGACATCGTGCTGAACGGCCTTGAAGTGAACCTCAATTGGTTCAGCAGGTAACCGGTTCAACATGCGCCAGGTAGGTCAGCCGGTCAAGGCTGACTCCATGAGCCGACCCCCGACCACCAAGCGGCCGACGCGGGCCTGCCAACTGCGAGGGACCGCCCCCTCAGCGACCTCGGTCCGGAGCGACACGACCTCGGTCCGGAGCGACACGACCTCGGTCCGGAGCGACACGAAATCTGGGCCGTAGCGCCGGCCCCCGTTCACCTAGTTTACGTGAGCGATCTCTCGCCCCCGCTCCTCGCCCCGCCGGCGGCCGCCTGATGTCGCAGCCCGCGTCGATCTTGGCCAGATCCGACGACCGCGCGCTCGTGCATGCGCTGCAAGAGGGCCACCCCGCCGCCAAAGTCGAGCTCTTCGAGCGCTACGTCCGCCATGTCGAGCGCATTCTTGCGCGGGTTCTGGGGCACGATCCGGAGCTCGCCGACATTCTCCACGAAGTGTTCGTGCGATCGTTGTCCGCGATCGACACGCTCGAAGATGCCGGCGCGCTTCAGGGCTGGTTGACGGGCATCGCCGTCCTCACGGCACGTGAGCACATCCGCCGCCGCATCCGCGGGCGCTGGCTGCGCTTCTTCGCCCCGGCCGATCTGCCGGACGTCGAAGACGCGGCGCCCGACGCGGAGGGCCGCGAAGCGCTCCGCGCGACGTATCGCGTGCTCGATCGACTCGCCAGCGACGATCGCGTCGCGTTCGCGCTGCGACATATCGAAGGGCTCGAGCTGCGGGATGTCGCCGCCGCGTGCAACGTCTCGCTCAACACGATCAAGCGGCGGCTCGCGCGCGCGGAACGCCGGTTTTCGGCACTCGCTGCCCGCGAGCCGTCGCTTCGCGCTTGGAGCGAGAGAGGAGCGCGATGGAAGCGGGCTTGAAAGGATTTCGCGCACTGGGCAGGCAAGTCGCACGGGCGCAGGACGCCTGGCTGCGCGCCCACCCCGAGGCGGCGGAGGCCGCCCGACAGAGGCTCCTGGCGCTCGATCACGAGCCCCTGGTGGTTCCGCGCAGATCGCATGGGCGCTCGTGGGGCATCCTCGGCATCGCCGCGGCAGCCGCTTCGTGGTTTGCTTGGTCTGTCTCCGCGCGGCCGGTTCTCCGGTTTCAGGTCGGGCCGAGTGAGAGCGGAGCCGTCGAACCGAGGGGCGGGGCGACACGCGGAACGGTCGGCGATTGGATCGCCGCGCCCCCGGAGGGGGGCCTTCCGTTGCGTTTCTCCGATGGATCCGTGATTCGGCTGGACGCGGACGCGCGGGCCCGCGTCGCCGAAGTGACGCCGCGTGGGGCGCGCGTCGTCCTCGAGCAAGGAACCGCGCGGGCGCACGTCGAGCACCGCGCCGCGACGCGCTGGGACATCGAAGCGGGCCCCTTCAACGTTCGCGTGGTGGGCACGACCTTCGAAGTCGGATGGGATCCCGCACGCGATCTCTTCACGGTCTCGCTCGAGCAAGGGCAGGTGGCCGTTCAGGGATGCGCCCTGCCCCACGAGCGTCTCGTGATCACGGGCCAGACGTTCCAGGCGACCTGCAGAAACGGCCGGATTGCCTCCGATTCGGCCCCCTCGGAGGCCGTCGCGGTGCCTCCGGTCGTTACCACGGCCGGTATGGCTCCGAGCGTGACGGCCCCCGTTCAGCGCCCGGCGGCCGTAAGCGACCGCGGCTCGCTTCCGGCGGCGCGTCAGGCCGCGCTCGCGCCCGCGTCCGCAACGGGTGAAGGGGGCCGCTCCAGATGGCGGAGTCTCCTGGCGAGGGGACTAAAGGACGACGCTGTCGATGCCGCAGAAGCCGAAGGCCTCCTTGCGGTGTGTGACGGCTCCGACGCGGCCGCGCTCATGGACCTCGCCGACGCGGCGCGCTTCGCCGGCCGGACCGACGCCGCCGGAATCGTACTGCGCCGGCTGCGGGAGCGCTTCCCCGCGGACGAGCGAGCGAGCGTGGCGGCGTTTCATCTCGGCCGGATGGCATTCGACCGCGCGGCGTACGACGAGGCGCGCGGGTGGTTCGCCGCCTACTTGGACGAACAGCCGCATGGGCCGCTCGCCCGCGAAGCCTCGGGCCGCGTCATGGAAGCGCTCGAGCGCAGCGGGGACCACGCGCGAGCCCGAGACGCCGCCAAGCGTTACATCGAGGACTTCCCGAACGGACCGCACGCCGAGCTCGCGAGAAGCATTGGCCGACGGTGAAGGGCGACGGACTTACCCGTTCCGCGGCTTTGGTCGCCGCTTGCGAAATTGCGCTGGTCGGGCTGGCGGCGATCCACGGTTCGGTGGCCTGGGCCGCTGAGCCATCGCGCGTCCTTGTCGAGGGCCCGGCGGGTGACCCGGTCACGCTCCGGCTCGTGTCCGAGCTGCGGTCGTCTGGACTCGTCGTCTGGACTGCCGAGCGGGAGGCCGAGGCGAAGTCCGACGCGAGCGCCTCGCAGGTCGACGCCGTCGTCCGGGTCGGCCCGGCGTCGCTCGTTCGTGTCTGGTGGGTCGACCGCACCGGCGTGAGGGTCGCCGAGCCGGAGGTGATGGAGACCCATCCGGGGGAGGATCCTGCGGTCGGCGCCGTCCGCACCGCGGAAGTTCTGCGGGCACGGCTGCTCCACGCGGAGCGTGCCCCGCTCGAGCCGCCGGCGCCCCTGACGCCGTCGCCGGTGGCGGTCTCCGGACGTCCGCCCGCGGTACCCGCGGCGCCCACGCCCACGGCCTCGACCGCCGCGCCGCCGACGCTTGCGCCCCTGGCTCGACGAACGCCACGGGCGCCGCCGTCGTCTGCCCTCCCGTTCGCGCGCCTCGGCATCGACGCAGGAGGCCTCGCGATGTTCACCCCAGGGGGTGTGCCGCCGGCCTTGGATCTGGCTCTCATGGCGCGGTGGCGACCCGTGAGCCGACTCACGGTTCGGGCTCTGGTCACCGTTCCTGTGGCGCGTCCTTCTGTGAGCTCGATCGAAGGGCGCGCGAACGTCGGAGTGTGGTTGGTCGGAGGGGCGGTCGAATGGGGGATCCTCCGGGCGGATTCGCCCTGGACGGCGAGCTTCGGCGTCGGGGCTGCGGCAGCGCGCGTTCAGACCGACGGCGTGGCGAGCCTCCCCTACGTGAGCGCCACCGGCGATGCGTGGACGTCGCTTCCGTTCGTCGAGGCGACGGCGGGCCGCGCGATCGGGTCACCCCACGTGCACGCCGGCGTTCAGCTGCTCCTGGGCACCGCCGGTCGCCAAGTCGGCATCCGATTTGCGGATCGCGAAGTGGCCAGGTGGGGGGCGCTGGCCGTGGGAACGGGCCTCTGCGTGCAGATCGAAGCGTACTGAGATGCATGGCCGGCGCGATTGGCGGGCCGTGCCCGCGCGCTCCTGTCACTTCTGGATTATGAGACGAGCCCTCGTCATTGGCGCCGCTGCCCTCTTGGTCGTCGTCGGTTGCGGCGGTTCGATCAACGAGGACCCCATCGTCGGCTCGGATTCATCGACGGCGAGCGGCTCGAGCTCGGGGAGCGGGTCCGGGTCGGGAACGGGTGGTTCGAGCGGCGCGAGCTCGTCGGGGTCTATGGACACCGGCTCCGGATCGGGCGACGACACCGGCTCGGGATCGGGCGACGACGCCGCCTCGGACGGGGTCGGCACCGACGACAGCAGCCTCGACGCGAGCAGCCCCGATGGCGCGACCGGCCCCGATAGCGCGAGCGGCGAGGCAGGCGGCTCCGACGGCGCGACCCCCGACAGCCCTTCGGCCGTGTGCACGCCCGCTGCGACGCAATGCTCCGGCAACAGCGTGCAGACGTGCGGTGCGGACGGGCAGTGGGAAAACGCGATCGCGTGCGGAGGGACGACGCCCTATTGCGGTCAAGGCAGCTGCTCGGCCACGCCTCCGAGCTGCAACGCCGGTGGGCCCGGCCTGACGAACTGCGGTGCCTCCAGCGAGAGCTGCTGCGCGAGCCTGGAGGTCACGGGGGGCACGTACTACCGGACGTACACGAACGACGGCTCCGGACCGACGGCGCTGGCCGATCCGGCGGCCATCAGCACATTTCGCCTGGACAAATACGACGTGACGGTGGGGCGGTTCCGGCAGTTCGTGAGCGCGTGGAACGCCGCCTGGACGCCTCCGGCCGGGTCGGGCAAGCACGCGCACCTCGGCGGCGGCCAGGGGCTCGCCAACAGCGGCAGCCCGGGGACGTACGAAACCGGATGGGCGACGGCGGACGACGCCAACATCGCCCCGACGGACGCGAATCTCGCCTGCGACTCGATGCATCCGACGTGGACGAGCGCGGTAGGCGGCCAAGAGACGCTGCCCATCAACTGCGTCAGCTGGTACGAGGCGTACGCGTTCTGCATTTGGGACGGGGGCTTTCTTCCGAGCGAAGCCGAGTGGGAGTACGCCGCGGCGGGCGGCGGCCAGCAGCGCGAATACCCGTGGGGGACGACAGCCATGATCGTGGGGGCGCCCGATCCGATGCTCGTGATCGCATACTGCAACTATCGGCCAAGTCCTTTCCTCAGCTGCCCCGCCAATGGGGCATTGAACATCGCGCCGGTGGGGACAGCGACCCTCGGAGCGGGATTATGGGGACAGCTGGATCTGGTGGGGGACATGGAGCAGTGGAACCTCGACTGGTACGCCGCTGCGTATGGCAACCCGTGCACGGATTGCGCGGATTTGACCGCCGAGCCCTTCCGCCCCACCCGGGTGACCCGGGGCGCAAACTTCGCGAACTACCAGGGGGGCCTGAACCCGCCAGACCGCACCTACCCAGAGCCGCCCTACCTTCGCTCGAGCTTCGTAGGGATCCGGTGCGCAAGGACCCGCGGGATGCCGTAGTCGCCCCGCCTCGCTGCGCCCGAGTGCGGTTCGCCTATCGGGGCCGGGGAGAGCGGCCGATCAACGTACGCAACGCACGTAGCTCGTATCCGTCATCATGTTTCCGTAGCTGAATCCATATTCGAACAGCACGGACCACGCGCTGCCCGGGGTGCCCGCGTACAGCGTCGATGACCAGAAGTAAACGCCGGGCGTATTCGGGAACGCGGCAGAATCGATGGTGGGCCCCGGCTCGGGCACTGAGAGGTCCACGATCGTGAGGAGCTCTTTCATCGTGGGTAGGCGCCACTTCGCCCCGTTGAGACCCAGGCTCGCGCAGTAGGTCACCGCGTCGGGCTGCGTGTACGTCGTGGGGGAGCTCGCCCGCTGCCAGGTCAGGTTCGTTCGGGAATCATGCACTGTGCCGTCGGCGATCACGTAGCGGCCGTTCGGCGCAGACGCGCGGCCCGCGACCGCCGTCACGAGCGCGACGGAGAAGAGCGCGGCACCGAAGAGGAGGGGGACGGTACGCTTCATGGCCTGACTTCCTGGTGGTTCCTCAGCGCACGCAACGAACGGAGTACGGCGTCGACGCGACGTTGTTGTCGGAGTAGCCGTTGTTGAAATAGACACCCCACGCGTTGGTCGCGTCGGCGGCATACGCCGTGGAAGACCAGTAAAACCCCACCGCCGGCGTGCCGGGAAACATGGTGGAATCGATGCTCGGGTTGTATGTGCCCGTGTCGACGAGCGACACGAGCTCGACGACCGACGGAAGGCGCCAGTCGGCGTACCCGCCCAGCCGGAGCGACGCGCAATACGCGAGAGCCGAGGGCTGGTCGTAGTTCGAGGGTGGCGTCAGCTTCTGCCATACCAGCTTGGTCACGTTGTCGGTCACCGTGCCGTCCCCGTTGTCCTTGTAGCTCTCCAGATTTGGAGCGCCGGCGGTCACCTCGACTTGGGCGTTGGGCATCGGCCACTCCGCCCAGTTCGGGTCGACGCACGCCGGGGCGGTGGAGCGCTCGCAAAGCAGCCCGTGCCCGCAGCTGTTCATCGCCGGGCAGGCATTGTCGTTCGAGCTCGAGCCGCAGCCGAGCGAGCAGGAGGCGGCGACAGAGAGCGCGAGCCAAGCCCGGACGACACCGCGTTCACGAGTCAAACGAGAGGCCAACGTCTCGCGCTCCCGCTGCAACTGCACCTGACGCTCTCCACCCTTATTTACAGCCCCAAAGGCCGCTACTGTCAACGCCGGCCGTCTTCGTCTGCCAGCCGAAGAATTGTGCCGTGGCTTCGCACGCGCGGCGCGCCTTTTGGCCGACGGTTTCAGCCGCCGCGCACACACCGCGCTTCGTACAGGTTGGTCGTCGGGTCGATGTGAAAGCCCCCTCCCGACATGAAATCGAACCCGTAGGCTTGGGTACCCGTATTGCCCGGCGGCGCGGCCGACGACGACCAGAAGAGGACGGCGGGCGTGCCCGGAAACGCCGTCGAATCGATGGGGGGATTGCTCAGGGTCGTGTCGACGATCGAGAAAAGCTCCTTGTAGCTCGGCAATCGCCAGTCGACGAAGCCGTCCAGGCCGAGGCCATTGCAGTACGCAACCGCCTGCAGGAACGTTCGGGTCGCCTGCGACACGGCCCGCTGCCAGCTCAGGTTCGTCCGCGGATCGAACACGATGTTTGCGCTCGACGAGACCACGTAGGCGGTCGTCGGGAGCGGCGCCCCCCGAACGCAAGACACGCCGGCGGGCCAAGGTTGGGTCGCGGAGTACGGCTCGAGCACGGCCCAATTGATGCCGAGGACCCAAAACGCTCCGGAAACCCCGACCGCCGGCGTCTGCGTCCAGAGCGCCGAGTTCATTTGCAAGTTCTGAAATACCGCTTGCGGGAGCGCGTTGGGATCGCCCGTCCAATTGCCCATGTCGTCGATGGTCGCCACTTCGCGGGCGGTCGGAAGCCTCCAGTCGGCGAATCCCCCGTATGCGCTGGCGTTGATGGCCTGGCAGTGGGCGACTGCCTGCGCCTGCGTGAAATCGGTCGTCAGACCGTCGGCCAGGTTGCGCTCCCACGTGAGCCCGGTCACGAGATCGTTCGCGACCGTCGGCGTCAGCGCGTAGGCCGGCGGATAGATGTGGTAGGTCCCGTCTTCGCCCCAGCCAACCTGGCCGGGCGACGTGGGACACGGGATCGACGAGACGTCGTTGGTGCAGGAGCTGTCGTCGTACGAGTCGGGCCATCGGAACGCGCACGTACTGTTGCCGCAGGTCATTCCCGCACCACAGGCGTGACCGCACGTCGCGCAGTTCGCCGCGTCGGTCGTGGGGTTGACGCAAGTGTTCGTCAGACTGCAGAAGGTCGGAGTGCCTGTCGGGCACTGGCAGGACGAGCTCACGCAAGACTGCGCCGGAGCGCACGCACGTGTGCACGAACCGCAGTGATTGGGGTTGCTGGTCGTGTCGACTTCGCAGCCGGTCGACGCGAGGCCATCGCAATCGGCAAAACCCGCAGCGCAGGTGTTGTCGACGCACTGGCCGTTGTTGCACGCATTGCAGACAACGGCGCAGCCCCCACAGTTGCTCGGGCTGCTGGTCGTATCGACTTCGCAGCCCGTGGAGGCAAGCTTGTCACAGTTCGCGTAGCCGGGGTTGCAGGAGGCGATGGCACAAGTCGAGCCGGAGCACGTGGACGTCGCGTTGGCGAGCGTGCATACGACGCCGCAGCCGCCACAATTGTGGGCGTCGGTGACCGTATTGACCTCGCAGCCGGTCGACGCGAGTTTGTCGCAATCCGCATAACCAGGGGCGCACGCCGCCATGCCGCCATCGCACGCGGCAAGGCCGGCCTCGCAGCCGCCGACGGCGCCGTCGCCGCCCCCACTTTCGGACGAAGTCCTGTCCGGCACCGCGTCCACCGCGTCCACCGCGGAGTCCCCATGCGTCGCGTCGGATGCGGAGACAGCGCCGTCGCTTCCCCCGCTTTCGGACGCAGTCCTGTCCGCCATCACGTCCGCGGTGGCTTCCCGGTGCGTCGCGTCGGATGCGGGCCCGTCGCTCACCGCGGAGTCTTGCGCGCTTGCCTCCGACGGCGCATCGGGCGCCATCGAGGCGTCGTGGCTACCGACTTCGAAGTCGCCGAGCACCGTGGAGCATCCCACGATTGCGTTTCCCAGGGCGATCGTCAGGAGCAGGTCGGTCGAGCGGCGGCCAAGGGTGCAGTGGCTCACCCTTGGCACCCTACATGCGACGGGAACATCCGCAATGCCACGGCCAATCCGGTGCCCGCGGAAAGAGCGTGCGACGGGCGGCCGTGTTTGATCGAACGGCGCGGCTCCCCGCGGCTACAATTGGGGCCGTGAAGAGGATTCTCGGCTCGGGGACGATTCGCTCGAGTCTCGACCGTCGCGGGGGGGCGATCGCCGCAGCGCTCCACATCGCCACACTGGCTATCGGCGCGGGTTGCTCGAACGGAGAAGGAGGCAACGCCGGAGGGGTGGACGCCGCGGCGATCGGCGCGAGACCCGAAGCCGGTTCCGAGGGCGGGACTTCGTCGGGAGGCGAAGGGGTGGACTCGTCCATCGGCGTCGGAGCTTGCGGCTCGGGGGGAGCGCAGTGCACGGGAAGCGACGGAGGGGCGGCGGAGACGGGGGAGGCCGGAGGCGGCGGTCTCGAGAGCGGCACGGACGCCCCGGTCGCGACGGCCGACAGCCTCATCGCGCCGGTGCGACTGCGATGCGAGCTGCGCGACGCTCCGCTCGGCGTGCAAACCGGGGCCCCTCGCCTCGCCTGGGAGCTGCAGTCGTCGAGCAGCCAGGCGCGAGCGCAGAGTCAGACCGCGTACCAGGTGCTCGTGGCTTCCTCGGCGGACAAGCTCGCCGCCGATCAGGCCGACCTGCTCGACACAGGGGCCGTCGCGTCGAGCGAGTCGTCTCTGACGTACGGGGGCCAGACGCTGGGGTCCATGCAGCACGTCTTCTGGAAGGTTCGCGTGCGCGACCAGGCGGGGAAACTCTCGGCATGGAGCCCGACGGCCGACTTCACCGTGGGGTTGCTCGCGGCGTCCGATTGGGGCGCGCAGTGGATTGCGGGACCTTCGGGCGCCGCGCTGCCGATCTTGCGCAAAGAGTTCCAGATCGACAAGCCCGTCCAGCGAGCGCTGTTGTCGGTGTGTGGTCTGGGCCAATACGAGGCGCGCGTCAACGGCGCCAACCCGAGCGACGCGGTCATGGAACCGAGCTGGACCGACTACTCGAAGACCTGTCACTATTCGATGTATGACGTGACGGCGCTGCTGGTCCAAGGAACCAACGCCGTCGGCGTGATGCTGGGAAACGGGATGTACAACGTCCCGGCCAGCACCCGGTACGAGAAGTTCACCGGTTCGTTCGGATCGCCGAAGCTCATCGCGCGCCTGCAGCTGGCGTTCGCCGACGGCACCAGCTCGGCGGTCGTCACAGACGCCTCGTGGAAGGCACTGGCCGGTCCCATCACGTTCTCGAATATCTACGGTGGCGAAGACTTCGACGCACGGCTCGAACCAGCCGGGTGGGATCGCGCCGGGTTCACGGATTCTTCGTGGACCGCGGCCGCACCGGCAGGAGGCACCGCACCGGCCCTTGTCGCGCGGTTTGCGCCGCCGGTGAAGGTCATGCAGGACATCGGCAACCCCAAGGTCACCCAGCCCCAGGCGGGCACGTTCGTCTACGACTTGGGCCAGAACTTCTCCGGCTGGCCGGAGATCACGGTTCAGGGACCGGCCGGTACGGCGATCACGCTTCGGCCGAGTGAGCTCCTGAGCAGCACGGGCGTGGTCGATCAGACTTCGATGGGATCGCCGGTTTACTTCACGTACACGCTCAACGGCAGCGGGACCGAGGTCTGGCACCCGCGGTTCTCGTATACCGGCTTTCGTTACGTCCAGGTCGAGGGGGCCGTGCCCGTCGCCGACGCGGCAACTTTCCCCGGACGCCCCCAGGTCATGAGCCTCACCGGCAAGTTCATCTACGCCTCGGCGGAGAATGTCGGGACGTTCGACTCGTCCGACCCGGACCTGGGGCGCATCCACGCCCTCATCCTGTCCGCCCTGCGCAGCAACATGCAGAACATCCTCACCGATTGCCCGCACCGCGAGAAGCTTGGTTGGCAGGAGACCAGGCATCTACTCGCGCCGAGTATCATGTTCAACTACGACGTCGCGTCGTTTTACGAAAAAGCAATCGTCGATTCGAGCGACGCGCAAATCGCCAGTGGCCTCGTACCGGACATCGCCCCGGAATACACGGTGTTCTCTGCCGCGTTCCGCGATTCTCCCGAGTGGGGAAGCGCCGTCGTCATCAATCCGTGGCAGGTCTACCAGATGTACGGCGACCGGCGGCCGATCGACGAGCAGTACACGAACATGAAGCGCTACGAGGCGTACCTCGCGAGCCGCGCGACCGGGAACGTCCTGGCGTACGGCCTCGGCGATTGGTACGACGTCGGCCCGGCAGCGCCCGGCGTCTCGCAGCTGACGACCTCGGGGGTGACCGCCACGGCGATCTGGCTCCAAGATCTGGACGTGCTTCGCCAGGCGGCACAGCTGACCGGCAATGCGGCCGACGCAGCGCAGTTCCAAAGCCGGGAAACGGCCATCACGACCGCGTTCAACGCGAAGTTCTTGACCGCCGCCGGCTATTACGACCGCAACAGCCAGACCGACAACGCCATGCCCCTCGCGTTGAGCCTCGTTCCTGACGCTCAGAGAGCGAGCGTCGTGTCGAGCCTGGTCGCGGCGGTCACTTCCGCAAAAAACCAGGTGACCGCGGGCGACATCGGGTTCGCCTATCTCGTGCGCGCGCTCTCTCGGGCCAGCCGGGGTGACCTGATTTACGCGATGCTCAAGCAGTCGGCCGGGCCAGGGTACCTCTACCAGATCAACCACGGCGCGACGGCGCTGACCGAGGCGTGGAACGCGAACCCGAGCGACTCCCAGAATCACGCCATGTTGGGGCACGTGGAAGAGTGGCTTTACGAGGGACTCGGCGGGATAGGTCCGGATCCGGCGGGGCCTGGATTCAAGAAGTTCGTTGTGAGCCCGCAGCCCCAAGCCGGGCTGGCGTCGGTGAACGTCGGGTACCATTCGATTCGCGGACCGATCGCCAGCAGGTGGCAGCAGACCAGCGCTGGGCTCACTCTCGCGGTGACGGTTCCCGTCAATACGACCGCGACTATCACCATCCCGACCGCAAACCCCGACGCGGTGACCGAAGGCGGTGGGCCCGCAAAGACCGCCAACGGCGTGCTCTCCAGCAGCTCGCAGCCGGGAGCACTCGTGCTGGTCGTGGGCTCGGGTCAATACGAATTTGCCGGGCCGTGAGCACCCGCGCGCACGGGTGCGCTCGCCCTCTCGCGAGGCTTCGCAGAGGCGACGGTCCGATCAGTCACCGGTGTTCTTGGCGCTTGTAGGCGGATAAGAATTCGACAGTCCGACGGGAAACGAATCGGTATGGGACACGCGCTGCCGGGTCAGTGGTACAACGCATGTCCTGGTAGTGGGATGGTTCCTTGGCACTCCGGTGTGCCACCCCGTCCGAGGAGCTTGCCATGCACCGTCTGGTATTCGGGTTTCCATTCGCGAGCGTTCTGTTTCTTCTGGGCTGCGGCAGTTCGGCGTCGAGCCCCAACCCGACCTCAGCGCCAGTCGGAGGCGGAAAAGCTCCGATGGGTAACTCCGGGGGAACGGCAACGGCGACGGACGGCGGATCGCCCGCTGGAAACGGAATGGCCATGGCGCCAGCGGGGAGCGCGGGCGAAGACGCGTCGAGTGGAGGGCCGCGACCCGGCGGCGGGCAAGGCGTTCCGGGAGGCAGCACGGACGCAGCGGCCCCGTCGAGCAGCTCGGAGGCGGGCAGCGCGACGGCAATCGATGCGATGGCCGGTCTGCCGTCGCCCGCCGGCGAAGGGGGAGCGACCGACCCCGGCACGCTCGGGGACGGCGATTTCATGATTTCGCCGCCCTACATGGCGGGCCGCGTGGCCGTCACGAACGTTCCCCACAGCACCGCGTACGCCTTTACGATGACGTCGACCATGGTGTACCCGGCGAACGGACCCCGGGTCGTCACCGTATACATTCCCAAGCAATACGTGGATGGCACGGCGGCGCCGTTCATCGTCGTTCAGGACGGCAACGCTCCCGCCACCGGCTTGCCCGAGATCGTCACCGCGGGCGAGAACCTCTACGGCGACCCGTCGCCGACCAACCGCATTCCTCCGCTGGTCTGGGTGTTCGTACCGCCCGGCAGCGACCGCAGTGGGGAATACGACACGGTCAGCGATGCGTATTCTCGATTCATCGACGGCGAAGTTCTGCCGCTCGTGGAGTCCAACGCGGCCATCAAGGCAGCGTATCCGAACTTCAAGCTGACGACGGACCCGGAGGGACGGGCCGCATACGGCTGCAGCTCGGGGGCGCCCGCGGCGATGGGTATGGCGTGGTTTGCCGACTACCACCGCGTGGTCTCGTACTCGGGCAGCTTCGTCGCTCTCCAGAAGACCACCGCGCACCCGGCCGGCGCGTGGGAGTACCCGGCGATGATCCTGGCGACCCCCGCGAAGCCTCTACGCATTTTCCTCGAGGTCGGCCAGGACGACAACGGGTACACGGCCACCGCCGCGTCGGACATGAATTGGGTGATCGCCAACCAGAACATGGCGGCGGCGCTCAAGATGCAGGGATATCACTACCGTTTCCTCTTCGCGAACGGGGCGACCCACTGCGACGGATCGGTCAAGTCACAAACCTATGAGGAGACATTGAGCTGGTTGTGGCGCGGTTACCCGACCAACTGAGAGCGAGCGGCCCTCGGCGCGGCCACGGGTAACGTCCGGCGAGGCCTCGAAGCCACTGGTCGGCCCGTGTCCACGCGGGTGATGCCTCGCCCGCCGAAGTCTCGTATCCTGCGATCATGCTCGTGAGCGCGCAGCCCGTGGAGAACACCATCTGGGAGGGGCGTCCAGGATGGCGCGCATGGGCGCTTGCCTGGATCGGCGGCTGGCTGCTTCTCCCCGTCTTGATCGGGGGCGTGATGCTTATGTCCGTGTGGCTGCGTACCAAGTCGAAGCGCTGGAAGCTGACCTCACGCCGCATCGAGACGGAGACCGGGTGGATCTCGAAGCGAGTCGACACCCTGGAGCTATGGCGCGTTCGCGACGTCGAGTTCCGCCAGTCACCCGTCGATCGGCTTGCGGGCGTGGCGCGCATTCTCGTCACGGCCCACGATGGATCGTCGCCGGCCTTCGAGATCCGCGGTGTGCCGGGCGACCGAGCCATCTACGATAGCCTCATGAGCGCGGTCATGCAGGCGAGGCAGCAGCGGGGTGTGATGAATCTCAACCCTTAGGGCCGGCGCTCCTAGTCGGCGTTGGCCCGAGCGCGTGCCGGAGCAGGGGGTCCCCCCAAAGGCTCCCGGCCCCACGCCCCCGCTCGCTTGCATTTTGCGTAGCCCTACTAAGAAGAGAGCCCATGTATCCGACCAAGAACGATTTGCCCGAGGCAGTTCGAAGCAAGGTGATCGATGTTCTCAACGCGCGTCTGGCCGACGCGATCGACCTGCAGACCCAGTGCAAACAAGCGCACTGGAACGTCAAAGGGCCGAACTTCATCGCGCTGCACAAGCTCTTCGACGACGTGAACGAAGACGTCGAGGAGTACGTCGACCTCATCGCGGAGCGCGCCGTCCAGCTGGGCGGGGTCGCGGATGGCACCGCCCGCTCCGTGGCCAAGCGCTCGGGGCTCGCCGAGTATGCGGCCAAGGGCGCCGACGGGCGCGATCATGTCCAGGCGCTTTCGAGCGCTCTCTCGTCCTTCGGCAAGGTCGTGCGCGCCGCGATCGCGCAGACCGGCGATGCCGGCGACGCCGACACCGCAGACGTGTTCACCGAGATCTCGCGCGGCGTGGACAAATGGCTGTGGTTCGTCGAGTCGCATCTGGCCCAGGAACGCTGAAACGCGGCGTTCTGACCAGATCGCGGACACGGTTCTTCACGTCCGGGGCCGGAAGGGCGGCGGCGTCGGTGGTACGCCCGGCCGTGACGACGTCGTGGCACTCGGAAGCGCCGGCTCGGGCTCGCGCCTCGGTCCCCCGCCGCCGCCGGCCCCGTCGTTGCGCCCGATCACCTGTGCGGCGAGGAGCGTTTGCACGACGCGCATCACGTCGTTCGATCCGGACGCGACGGCGCTGTTGCCGTCGCCGCCGGTCGTGCCGAAGTTGACGAACTGTCCGTTGGACAGGGCCACGGCCACCTGGCGAGTCAACTCGGGGGCAAGCTCGAGGCGGCGCAGATCCATGTAAGGACCACCCGCCGCGAGGAGCGCTTCGGCCTTCAATCGGATCGCGCCTGCTTCGGCTTCGGCAATCGCGCGAATGCGAGCGGCCTGCGCGCGCCCTTCCGCTTCTTGCTCGATCACGTTCTGTTCGGCGTCGGCGCGAGCTTGGGTCAGCTGATTGGCCCCGAGCTCGGCCTCGCGCTGCCTGCGCACCATGGCTTGCTTGGTGGCCTCGGCGTTCGCGATCTCGGCGCCGTTCGAGGCGATTTGCATGTTGAGCGCGCGCTCCTGATCGTTGATCTTTTGCGCAGCCTCGAGCTGCGCGATCCGAGAGCGCCGCTCCTCTTGTGCCTGCACGACGTCGGCGTCGGCCTTCGCCCGGGCGGCCGACTCGCGTCGTCGCGCCTCGGCCACTTCACTCAGCACCGCCTTGATGTTGAGGCTATTGAAGGAGAGCCCGAGATCGAGCAGCTCGCGCGAGCACGCGTCTTTGATGATCACGGCGAGCTCGTCGTCTTCGCCGCGCCTCGCCGGGGTCTCGGCCGAGGCGCCGGAGGAGACGACGAGCGCGCTGCTCGCCGCCGTGGCGCGGGCGTTGAACAGCTGGTCGTGCCACAGCAAGTTGATCGCGCGGCGCCCAGCCGAGGACAGAACGTCGGTCAATGTCGACAGCTGCTCGGAGGGCGGTTTCGAGAAGAACTTGTTGGCGGCGGTGTTCACCATCGCCTCATCCTCGCCCACGCTCACGATAGCCGACGCGCGCACCGTCACCTTGACCGGCGCGGGGCGACCGCTGGCGTCGCAATCCGCAGTCTGATCGGTAATTTCGATGTCGACGTTGATCGCCTGCGCCGGAATCCGCCGGACCTGTGTGATGACAGGGATGATCAACGCTTTGCACGGGCCGCGATAGATATGAAGATTGCGTCCACGGCTGGCGAGGAAGATCTCTCCCGCTTCGACGCTCCGCAGGAACGTGGTCACGATCACCGAGGTGAGCACCAGGACCGCGAGGACCGCGGCGGCAGCGACGATCAGAGCGACCAGTGAAGGTTCCACGTGAGACTCCCCTGCCCCAAGCGTCAGGGCATCATGACCCACGCCACACTTATCAGATTTTGCGCTCCGGGACCGAAACAGTCAGGTGCTCGTGCTCCGGGTCGACGGCTTCGACGAAGAGGCGGTCGCCGACGCGCACGCGCGGCTCGTCCTCGGTCTCGACCAGGTGCGCGGAGAACTGCACCAGACGTCCGTCGCGAACGACTGAAACGACGCCGCGGCCATTGCGAAACGGCGTCACGGCTTTGGCGTCTTCGAGCACGAGGGCCTCCATCGGGGAGCTCGGCGGCGCTTGAAAGCGAAAAGCGAGGTTCCAGAGCGGTGTGACGAGAAGGCGCTCGACGAGCAGCGTCGGCAGAACCGCCGCGAGAGCTGCCCCCACGGGGCGGAGATGAGCGGCGTGAACGAGGGCGTTGCCGAACGCGCCGTAGAGCGCGAGGAGGCTGAAGACGAGCCGGGGGGACGGCAGAGCGCGGAGCAACCGACGTGCGCGCGAGCGCGCCGCGCGCCTCGGTTCGGCCCCACCGGTCTTCGTGTTGGCGTTGAACAGCGTGCCTTGGAGAATCGTCCCCAGCTTGCGAAGCGAGACGGGCCCGTGCGAGGCATGGTGCGCGATGGCCGAATGGCCGTGGCCATGGCCGCCGAGCGCTGGCAACGCCATCACGACGAGGCCGGCCAGCCCGATCACCATCAGGGTGAGAAACATGGTGCTCTGCCCCAGCATAGGCGCGTCGTCGGTCTTTCACCCGCGGTCGAGCTCCCGCGGAAGAGGCGCCCGGCCGGCGCAACCTCTCGCAGGGCTAGTTCGTGAGGGCACAAGCGAGATTGGTGACCTTCGCGCTCATTGGCGAGTCGCGAGATACAGGTGAACGGCCCCGGCGCGATCGCTGCTCAAGTACAGTCGGCACCCGTCGGGAGACAGCCAAGTGGGCGAATCGATTCCGACCGAGTTGACCGCTCGCACGTTGACCGGCACACCGAAAGAGGCGGTTTTGCTCGTCCGCTGCGCCGCCCAGATGTCGTCCTTGCCCGAGCCGTTGGCTCTCGTCGACGAAAAGAGGATCGTGAGACCGTCGGCGGAGAGGACCGGGTCCCCTTCGTTCGCAGTGGCCAGGTTCACCTCGGCAACGGCGCTGAACGCGCCGAAGACTCCACCGGTCCGCGGAGCCCGATAGATATCGAAGGTTCCCGCGCGGTTCGAGGAGAAGTAGATTTCCGACCCGTCGGACACGAGAAACGGCTGCACTGTATTGGCGGTCGAATTCAAGATGGCGATCAGACTACCGGCCGGGAAGTCGCTCCCGACGTCCGGTCGGGCGGTCGAGTAGAGCTCGTCGATACCCGCGTCGTTCTTGCCCGTCCGCCCTCGGAACGCCAAAGTCAGACCGTCCGCCGTAACGGTGGGATCGATCGTGAGCGACATGGCCAGGTTGACGTTGTTGAGCAGCTTGATGCCACCGAAGGGCGAGCCGGTGTCGGGTCGGGTCGTGACGTAGAGATTCGTCGACCCGGGCCCCACGCCGCGCGAGCTCCAGAAAAAGCCCGTGAGCTCGTCGGGGACGAGGCGGAGGCCACCCTCGGAAGCGCTCGACTGAAGTCCTGCGACGAGCGTCGGCGTCCCGAAGGGCGTGGAGAAATCGCAGGGCGAACCCCCGTCGCCGCTGTCGCCGCTGTCGCCGCTGTCGTCACGGATGCCGTCGCTACCGTCGATGCCGCCGTCGGTGTCGCCCGCCGCTTCGCGAGGCACGTCGGCGGCCACGTCGAAGGGGTCCATTGGGCCCAAGCCAGCGTCCGTGACGATGATTCCGAGCAGTTCCGCTACGTTGCCACAACCGACAAGGAGCGGAGAGCACAGAAGAACGGCAACGGCCTGTTGCATCGCGGACCGCAAGGTCGGGCATTAAAGCACGCTCACCACGCGACGCCTCGCGGCACAGTCTGGCCGAATTATTCGAAGCTTACGGGCATGTCCGAGCGAGCGACGGGCACATGACCCGCGAGATCGCAGCAGCCGACGGCTGACCCGTCCAAAGAAAGGGGTGGGCAAGGCCATAAGCTGACAGTATGTTCAGTCTATGGATGCCGTTCCCCCGTCGATTCGGGCTGCTCTCGAGCTCTTTGAGACCGCCCTCGTGGACGTTCGCTTTGCCAATCTCGACGCGAAGACCCTGGCGCGCGCCGCCGCCGACGTGCACGCGGTGGCAAGCGTCGTGGCGTCCGCCCAGGCGGCGCTCGATAGCGCTCGCTCGGCGCTGCAAGAGCGCCAGGACGTCCTCCTCGAGCAGGTTCAGCGGGCGGTCGCATACGCGCGCGTCTACGCCGAAAACGACGAGGCGCTGACTCAGCGTCTCAATGCGATCACACTGCCACGCGCGGGTAAGGGGGCTCGCGTCAAGGACGACGCGGCGCTCGTTCTGTCGTCGGCACCGAACCCCCCGGCACGGTCGCGCGGACGCAATCGAAAGGCGGTCAGCTCGGAGCCGATGCTCGTCGCCGACTTGCCGGTGAACGGAAGCCGTGTCGACGGTGACGGGAACGGTGGGGTCACCGCAGGCTCCCCGTAACGTCTCACCGACGCCGGAGGATGCGGCTCACAGCCGACGGGTGATGCGGCCGCGCGTCGTGTCGTAAGGGCTCACTTCGAGCCGCACGCGGTCGCCTTCAGTGAGACGGATGCGATGGACGTTCAGGCGACCGCTGCGCTTTGCGAGAACGGTTCCGCGATGTGCACCGGAGACGTACTCCACCGTGTAGAAGCCCCCGCGGCTGCACTTCGTGACGGTTCCTTCGAGGACGAGAAAGTCGCGGTCGCTCTGCGCAGCTGCACTCATCGACTTAACGTACCCCATTTGACCGCTGCGCGCCCCCGTTCTTTGCGCTTTTGCTCTCGTGAATGGCCGCGCTTGCCCCATCCCGCGAGAACGCGCGGATGACCTCTCCCTAACTTGACTCGGTGGCGGGCGACTCGGTGACCTCCCGGTCGAAGGTGGGGCCGGTCAAAGGGTGGGGCCCCTGGCGCGAGCGACCACCGGCTCCTATCCCCTCAGCCACGACGGGAGTAGGAAGACCCCGGCCCTGCCCGATGCTCCGACTTCTCGAAACCGCGCGAAAAGCGAGCCTTTCTGCCGTTTGGTCTCAAGGGGTAAAGCTCGCGCGCGAGAACGCGGTATCGCGGGTGTCCGCGGGACCGGGAGAGGTCACGCTCCGCGTGCGCGCGCCGGGACACGCGATCGCGCCAACCGTCACGCTCTACCTGGAGTCGCTCGAATGGTCCTGCGATTGCGGCGGACGAGTCGACCCCTGCGCCCACGTCGCCGCAGCGGTCATCGCCAGCGCCGCATCGGGAGGCGGGGGCGAGGGTCTCCCGGCGGCGCCCGCGGAGGTGCGCGCGCGGCTTTCCTATCGGCTCGCCACGAAGGGGAAGATACTGACGTTGGCGCGGTTCGTCGTCTATGGGGACGGCCGCGAAGAGCGCCTGACCGGGACGCTCTCTTCCGACCTCGCGCGCGCCCGCGTGCCGGCGGGGCTCACGCCGACCCACGACGACTTGCTCGTCGATCGCATCCTGGGCGCCCCCGCCCGAGAGATCGTTCCTCTGGCCCGAGCCGCAGACCTCTTGGGGGCCCTGGCAGGGGCAGACGTGTCCTTCGCCGACGGTCGCGTCAAAGTGTCGAGCGAGCCTGTGCTGCCACGAGCCGTGGTCGAAGACGCTCCCGGAGGGGGGTTCGTCCTCCGCATCGAGCGCGACCCGTGCATCACCGACGTCGTGGCGATGGGCATCGCGCGGTGCGGCGACACCCTGCGGCCGCTCGGAGAAACGGCGACGACCGGTGAGTTTCTCGAGCGCCTCCCTCTTTCGCGGACATTCGGTCTGGCCCAGCAGACCGAGCTCGTGACCCGAGTGCTTCCCGAGCTCGAGAAGAAGCTGCCCCTGGTGGTGACGACGAAACTGCTTCCCCGCAAGAAGGCGGGGGCACGCCCGCGCATCTCGATGGATCTGACGCATCAGGGGCACACGCTGTCGGTCCTCCCGGTGCTCGTCTACGGCGATCCGCCGATGGCGCGCGTCGACGGCGACGCGATAGCGCTCCTCGGGAGCGATGTGCCCGTGCGGCGGTTCGAAGAGGAGCGCGCGATCCTTCAGCGCCTACGGGATGAGCTGAACCTCGTGCCCGGCCGGCGCGTGGATCTCGATGGGGTCGACGCCATTCGCTTCGCGGCGAAGATTCGGGGGTGGCAACAGCGCTGCGGCGACGACGCGCATGCCGCGATCTTCGACCGCAAACCGTTGCGCGCGCGGCTCGCCTTCGCAGAAGGCGTGCTCGACGTGACCTTCGAATGCGACACGGACGACCCGGGAGCGAGCGAGCCCCCGAGGCGCGCCGACGCCGCGACCGTTATCCGCGCGTGGCGCGACGGCCTGGATCTCGTACCGCTCGACGGAGGCGGCTGGGCCCCCCTTCCCGCGGACTGGCTGGAGCGACATGGGCACCGGGTCGCGGACCTCTTGGCCGCGCGCGATGAGCAAGGAAAGCTCCACCGCGCGGCGCTGCCCGAGCTCGGCGCGCTGTGGGACGAGCTCGGAGCCGCGAGACCCCTGGGCCTCGACAAGCTCGCGCCGCTGGTCCAAGGATTCGATGGTATTCCGCACGCGAAGCTCCCGGAGGGCGTGACGGCGCACCTTCGCGCCTACCAAGAGCACGGCTACGATTGGCTGGCGTTCCTCCGCGATGCGGAGCTCGGTGCCGTTCTCGCCGATGACATGGGGCTGGGCAAGACGTTGCAGACGATTTGCGCCTTGCGAGGCCGCGCCCTCGTCATTTGTCCGAAGAGCGTCGTATACAACTGGGTCGACGAGATCGTTCGGTTCCGCCCGTCGTTGCGGACGGCGATCTACCACGGAAGCAAGCGCGAGCTGGATCCCAACGCCGATGTGACGTTGACCACGTACGCGATGCTCCGCATCGATGCCGATCGACTGGCGGCGCAAACGTGGGACACGGTTGTGCTCGACGAGGCGCAGGCCATCAAGAACGACTCGAGCCAGACCGCCCGCGCAGCGTACGGCCTGCGCGGGGCCTTTCGCGTCGCGCTCAGCGGCACGCCGATCGAGAACCGGCTCGAAGAGCTGTGGAGCGTGATGCATTTCGCCAACCCTGGCCTTCTGGGGGGACGCAGTGATTTTCAGGAGCGCTACGCGGGGCCGATCGGCAATGGGGACCCGGCTGCGGTCGGGCGTCTGCACGCCAAGATCCGGCCCTTCGTTCTTCGGCGCATGAAGCGTGAGGTGCTACCCGAGCTGCCACCGCGCACCGACGCCATACTCCACGTCGAGCTCGACGACGTCGAGCGCGCGATTTACGACGCCGTTCGAGTAGCCACGCGAAAGGACGTCGTGACCAAGCTCGCGCAAGGCGGCGGCGTTCTCGCAGTGCTCGAGGCTCTTCTGCGGTTGCGTCAGGCGGCCTGCCATCCAGCGCTGCTGCCCGGTCAAGAAGCGGCGACCTCGTCCAAGGTCGAGCGGCTTCTCGAAGCGCTCGGCGAAGCGATCGCCGACGGACATAAGGCGCTCGTGTTCTCGCAGTGGACAGGGCTTCTCGATCTCGTCGAGCCGCACTTGCGAGCCGCTGAAGTCTCGTTCACCCGTCTCGACGGGTCGACGCGCGACCGGGCGAGCGTCGTGGCGGCGTTTCAAAGCGAAGCCGGTCCACCGGTGATGCTCGTGTCGCTCAAGGCGGGCGGCACCGGCCTGAATCTGACGGCGGCCGACCACGTGTTCTTGCTCGACCCATGGTGGAACCCCACGGTCGAAGATCAGGCAGCCGACCGCGCGCACCGCATTGGACAAGAGCGCCCGGTGATGGTCTACCGCATGATCGCCAAGGACACGGTCGAAGAACGCATCTTCGCCTTGCAGGAGAAGAAGCGAACGCTCGCAGACATCGCGCTCGGGGCTGCGGCCGGGTCGGCGACGCAAGGCAGCGGCATCACGCGCGACGACCTCTTGGCGATCCTCGACTGATTCGAGGCGGCTCTCCCCGACCGCGCGCGGCCCCCGCTGTCATCCACTGAAATTCCAGCCCGTTCTCGCCCGTGGTACTGCGGGGGGAGAGCGCCGCGGGCCGCGTCGCCCTGCGCTCGCCGCTTCGGGCCACGTTCAAGCGCTGGCGGTACACCCCGGAGCGACCCCCCGACTACGGTGTCTTGAGCGCGGCTGAGGCGGCGGCGCCGCCCGCGTCCGCGAAGAGCGCAAGGCTCTTGCCAGAGCGCGCCGATGCTGCACGGGCGGCGAGCGCTTTCTCGATCGCGGAGTGCACCATCGCGCCGTGCTCCTCGTCGCGTCCGAGCCACGCCGTGCACTGGAGACGTCGGCCATCCCACCGGCCCGCGCCTACCTCGGCGAACGGGCCGGCCAAGTCCGTGAGGATCGTCACCATTTCCCCCTTGAGGACCGCGACCGCCTGCACCCCGTCGACCACCGCTTGCACCACGACAATGTCTTGCATTGGCATCCCCTGCTCAGCCTGATCAAACGTACCCCCGCGCATGGGAGGCTATGCTGCTCCCTTGTTCAAGTCAACGCCCCGCCTCGCCCAGCCGCTTTGCCCTCGAGCGCTTCCCATCGCGCCAGCAACGCTGCCGCTCCGAGCCGCGCGTCTTCTAGGCGCGCTTTTAGCGCCGTTACTTCATGCCCGCGCTTCGCATAGAGGCTCGGATCCGCGAGCAACGCCTCGATCTGGGCGACGCGCCGATCCGCCTCGTCGACCGCACCCACGAGGCCCTCGAGCTCGATCCGCTCGGCGTACGTGAGCCCCGCACGCTTGTTGCCTGGCTTGGGCGGCTCGTTGACCGCGGCGTCGGGCGACGACGCCGGCGCGGCAGCCTCCGACGCGGGGCGCTCGTCGCCCCCCTCCCTCTCTCCCCTCTCTGCCTTGTGGGCCCTCTGTGCCCCATGCGCCCGCTGTCCCCTCTGCGCCACGTAGTCCTGGTAACCCCCCGCGTACCGGATGACGTCGGCCGCACCGGCCTGCTCGGCGTCGGGCTCGAAGGCGAGGATCGCCGTTGCGATTCGGTCGAGGAAGGCCCGATCGTGCGTCACGACGATCACCGACCCCTCGTAGTCCTCCAGAAGCGACTCGAGGGCCGTCAGCGTGGGGAGATCGAGGTCGTTGGTGGGCTCGTCGAAGACGAGCAGGTTTGCGCCGCCACGCAGCATCTTCGCCAGGGCGACACGCGCGCGCTCCCCGCCCGAGAGAGACCCGACCTTCTGCCGCTGCTTGCTTGCGTCGAAGAGAAAGAGCTCCAAGTAACTGCGGAGGTCCATCGCCTCGCGCCCGCGGACCCCCAGGTTCACCACGGTGCCGCCGCCGTCTCCCCGGACTTCGTCGAAGATCGACTTGTCGTCGTCGAGCCCCGCCCGCGCCTGATCGAGGTACCCCACGCGGGTGTTCTTCCCTACCACGATCGATCCGGCCACGAGCGGGGGCGCGTTCTCCGGGCGTACTCCGCGGCGTGCCTCTTCGACGGCCGCCAGGATGGCGCGCAGAAGGGTCGTCTTGCCCGCTCCGTTCGGACCGACGACGCCGATGCGCTCGCCCGCGGTCACGGTGAGGGTCAGCGACGCGTGGAGCGCAGGGGCACCCTCGGTCGCCGCGACTCGAACGCCGCGCAGCTCGAGCACCGTCTTGCCCTGCTGGGGCGACGCCGCCGCCACGAGCGACACATCTCCCGGCCTGCCCGCGGTGAAGGGCCCCGTCGCCTCCAACGCCTGGGCGCGCATCACGCGCGCCTTTTGCTTCGTGCCCCTCGCCTTCGGTCCGCGCGACAACCATTCCCGCTCGCGCCGAAGGGCGTTCTTCCTGTTTTGCTCGGCGCGCTCTTCGTGTGCGAGGAGCTCGGCCTTCCTTTCGAGGTAGTCGCCGTAGCCGCCGGGAAACGAGACCAGCCGGCCGCGCTCGAGCTCGACGATGCGTGTCGCGACCGCGTCGAGGAAGTAGCGGTCGTGGGTGACCAAAACGAGCGCGCCGCGGAACCGGCGATCCAGCAGATCTTCGAGCCAGGCGGCCGTATCGGCGTCCAGGTGGTTGGTCGGTTCGTCGAGGATCGCGACGTCCGGGCTCGCGACGAGGAGCTGCGCGAGCGCGATGCGCCGGCGCTCGCCGCCGCTTCGGAGCCCGCACGGACGGTCCACGTCGCGCACGCCCAGCTTGTCGAGAAACCCGAGGGCCTCGTGCCCGCGGTCCCAGCCGCCCAGCCGGACGATGGCTTCGTCGAGCTCGGCTTGCTCCTTCACGAGCTCGTCGTGCTGTGTGTTGCTCGCTTCTCGCACGAGCTGAGCCGTCACGGCCGCGTGGCGCACCACCGCCTCGCGCCACGCGGTGAGCGCTTCCTCGACGACAGCGCGCGCACTCGCGTCCGGGTCCAGCACGGGTTCTTGAGCGAGGTACCGCACACTGAGGCCGCGCCGCACGCTCAGCGTTCCGGCATCGGGCGCCTCCAGACCCGCCAAGATCTTCGCGAACGTCGACTTGCCCGCGCCATTGGCCCCGATGAGGCCGACCTTCTCACCGCGCGCGAGCGCGAACGTCGCGTCATCGAGAACGACCTGCGGACCGAAGGCTTTGCTGACGTGCTGGGCGGAAAGCGCGGGCATTCGGAAAGGGGAGCACGATCGGAGCTCCTCGCTTGTGGCGGTGGCTAGCACGTGACCGCTACGGCCACACGCGCCAGCGCGACGGCGCAGCGCAAGCCAACTGGCGAGAACTAGCCCCCAGCGTCGAAGCGGGCTAGGTGCCTCTAATTCCCCTATGGCCGACCCCCTTCTCGCCCTCGTCTCGCCCTTTCGAAGGGCCATTGTCGGCGCGTTCGGCGACGAGCACGAGCGCGCCGACCCGGCGCTCCGGCGCTCCGACCGTGCGGACTACCAGGCCAACGTGGCCCTCGCGCTGAGCAAAGTCGTGGGCGGCCGACCGCGCGACGTCGCCGCGGAGATCGTCAAGCATCTGGACGTCTCGCAGATGGTGGAGCGCGTCGAGATCGCGGGCCCGGGCTTCATCAACCTGACGCTCGATGCCCATTTCCTGTCTCACTCCGTAACCGAGCTCGCGGCCGATTCGCGTCTCGGGGTGGCACCGGTGGCCGCCCCCGAAACCGTCGTCATCGATTACTCGTCGCCGAACGTCGCCAAAGAGATGCACGTCGGCAACCTCCGGAGCACGATCATCGGCGACGCCCTCTCGCGCGTGCTGGAAGACGTGGGGCACCGGGTCATCCGCCAGAACCACCTCGGCGACTGGGGAACGCCGTTCGGGATGCTCATCGAGCACCTGCTCGACCTCGGGACGGGTGCCGGAGCCGGGCCGTCGATCACGGACCTCAACGCGTTCTACCGCGAGGCTCGCGCCAAGTTCGACAGCGACCCCGCCTTCGCCGACCGCGCGCGGCGACGAGTCGTCCTTCTCCAGAGCGGCGACGAGCGCACGCTCGCTCAGTGGCGCGTGCTGGTCGACGCGTCGAAGCGCTACTTCGCGGCGATCTACGAAGCCCTTTCGGTAAAGCTCACCGAGAGCGATATCGCAGGCGAGAGTCTGTACAATCCGATGCTTCCGGAGATCGTCGCCGAGCTCGAACAGAAAGCGCTCACGGTCGTCAGCGACGGGGCTCTCTGCGTTTTTCCCCCGGGCTTCCCGGGGCGCGACAACGAGCCCCTTCCGCTCATCGTCCGCAAGCAGGACGGCGGCTACGGATACGCCACGACCGACCTCGCCGCGGTTCGCTACCGCGTCGCGACCCTCGGCGCCCAGCGAATCATCTACGTCGTCGGCGCGCCTCAGAGCCAACACCTCGCCATGGTCTTCAAGACGGCGCAGATGGCTGGATGGCTCGTTCCGCCCGCGCGCGCCGAGCACGTCGCGTTCGGATCGGTCCTCGGCGCGGACAGAAAAATGTTCAAGACGAGAAGCGGAGAGTCGGTAAGGCTCATCGATCTTCTCGACGAAGCCAAAGAGCGCGCGCTCGCGATCGTGACGGAGAAGAATCCGTCGCTCGACGAGACCACGCGCGCCGCCGTCGCACGAGCGGTGGGAATCGGCGCGGTCAAATACGCCGACCTATCGAGTGATCGCATCAAAGACTACATGTTCGACTGGTCGAGGATGCTCGCGTTCGACGGCAACACCGCCCCCTACCTGCAGTACGCCCACGCCCGCATCGGATCCATCTTCCGCCGCGGCGAGGTCGACGCCAGCGATCTCGGTCCGATCGCGCTTCGCGCGCCCGCGGAGCGCGCGTTGGGCCTCGGAATCCTAGGCTTCGGCACGGTAGTGCACGAAGTCGCGGTCACGCTCCAGCCGCATCGCCTGTGCACGTACCTCTACGAGCTCTCGACGGCCTTCTCCGCCTTCTACGAGGCGTGCCCGGTGCTCAAGGCCTCGACCGATTCCGAGCGCCAGTCACGAATGGCCCTCTCCCGTCTAACTGCCCGCGTGCTTGCGCACGGGCTGGATCTTCTCGGCATCGAAGTTCCCGAGCGCATGTGAGCCGGCGGCCCCGCGCCGCGAGCCAACCTCACTCGTTCGCCGCCGCGCGCGCGGTCGACGTGACCCCGCTTCGCTCCGCGATCTCCGCCTTCACCGGCACGATGCCCCAGATTTCGCGGGCATAGGCGTTGATCGTGGCGTCGCTCGAGAACGCGCTCGCGCCGACGATGTTGAACAGCGATCGCCTCGCCCACTCCCGCGGCGACCGATAGAGAATCGCCGCTTCCCGCATCGCCGCGCAGTACGAATCGAAGTCTGCGCACACCATGTATTGATCGTTGTGACGGAGCGTGTGCACCACGGACGAATACCGTCCCGGATCGCCAAGGCAGAAAAAGCCGCTCTCGAGGAGCTCGATGGCCTTCGCGAGCTCCGGGCTTCCCGCGATGAAGCGACCCGGATCGTAACCGACGCGCCACAGGTCGCGAACCCCGTCGACCGTGTGCCCGCAGAGGAAAAAGTTCTCGGGTCCGGCGGCGTCGCGCAGCTCGACGTTCGCACCGTCGAGCGTCCCGACCGTGAGAGCCCCGTTGAGCGCAAGCTTCATGTTGCTCGTTCCGGACGCCTCCTTACCGGCCTGCGAGATCTGGAGCGAGACGTCGGCCGCTGGAATGATCACTTGGGCCAGAGACACGCCGTAGTTGGGAACGAACACCACCTTCAGCCGATCGCACGTCGTCGGGTCTCCGTTGACCACCTCGGCGATGTCGTTGATGAGGCGAATGTGCGTCTTGGCCACCGCGTACCCCGCAGCCGCCTTTCCTGCGAAAATATAGACGCGCGGGGTCGCCGTCGCATCGGCCGAGGAGTTCTTCAAGTGCCAGTAGTGAGCGATGATTTCGAGACAGGCCAAGAGCTGTCGCTTGTACTCGTGGATTCGCTTGATCTGCGCGACGAACATCGCCCCGGGATCGACCGAGACCCCGGTCAGCCGATGAAGGAGCGCCGCCAGCACTCGCTTGTTGTCCCGTTTGATCTCGGCAAGCGAATCGAGGAGGCTTTCATCTTCCGCGTGCTTGGAAAGGTGGGACAGAAAGGCGAGGTCGCGGTCGATCCAGTTGGGCCCCAAGCGGTCCGAAAGAAGGCGCGCGAGCGCCGGATTGGAGTAGAGAAGCCAGCGGCGCGGCGTCACGCCGTTGGTCTTGTTGTTGAACCGCTCCGGGAACATCTCGAAGAAATCGGGGAGAAGCTCGCGCTTGATGAGCTCCGTGTGGAGCGCAGCGACTCCATTCACGCTGTGCGACCCGAGCACCGCGAGGTGCGCCATCCGCACCTGCTGCACAGGCCCCTCTTCGATGATCGACATCCGGGCCATGCGCGACGGATCCGCGGGCCAGCGAGTATTGACTTGGCGCATGAATCGATGATTGATTTCGAAGATGATCATCATGTGCCGCGGCAAGACGCGGCGCATCATCGAGACCGGCCACTTTTCGAGCGCTTCGGGCAGGAGCGTGTGGTTCGTATAGGCGATCGCTCGCTGCGTGATGTCCCAGGCCACGTCCCAGTCGACGCCCTCCTCGTCGACCAGCACCCGCATGAGCTCCGCGACGGCGATCGCCGGGTGCGTGTCATTGAGCTGGATGGCAGCGCGATCGGGGAGCAGCCGAAAGTCGGTATGGCGAGCTTTGAACTGGGAGACGATGTCCGCGATTGAGCACGCCACGAAGAAGTACTGCTGCTTCAACCGCAGCTCTTTTCCGTGCTCGGTCTGGTCGCTCGGGTAGAGCACTTTCGAGATGTTCTCGACCTCGACCTTCTCCTCCACGGCGCGCAAATAGTCGCCTTCGTTGAAGAGGCGCAGGTCGAAATCGCGCGACGCGCGCGCCGACCAAAGACGGAGCGTGTTGACGGTGTCGGTCTCGTGTCCGACGATGAACGAGTCGTACGGCACCCCGTACACCACGCGGGTTCCGACCCAGTCGACGATCAGCCGGCCGCTCGCGTCTTTGCGGGTCTCGGTCGTTCCGTAGAATCGCACGACTTGCATGCGATCGTGGCGAGGCAGCTCCCACGGGTTTCCGTATTGCAGCCAGTTGTCCGAGTTCTCGAGCTGTTGCCCCCCTTCGATGCGCTGCTCGAAGATGCCGAACTCGTACCGGATCCCGTAACCGACCGCGGGAAGCTCCAGCGTCGCGAGCGAGTCCATGAAGCAGGCGGCCAGCCGCCCGAGCCCGCCGTTTCCAAGGCCCGGGTCGCCCTCCGCATCGAGGACGTCGCCGAGGTCGAAGCCCCATTCGGCGCAGAGCTGTTCGGCCGCGCCGTAGAGACCGAGATTCACGAGACACAGGCCAAGGCTGCGCCCGGTGAGAAACTCCGACGACAGGTAGTGGATGCGCTTGACGTCGCGCTCGACGTAGGTTCGCTGCGTAGCGAGCCAGCGCTGCACCAGGCGATCGCGAACCGTGTGCGCCATCGCGCGGTACACATCGACGACTCCCGCGTCCTCGCGCTCTTTCACGCACGTGTAGAGCAGATGATCGAGCAGATCTCTCCGGAACTGCTCGGGATCCACTCGTCCGGGCTGGCGCGCCGGCGGACCGGAGAATTTGCGTTTGGGCTGCGTCAGACGCTCGTCCATCGGGCGGGTGCTCACGGCTGACAACGTCGCACCATCGAAACGCCCGACATGTATCGACCACCTTTCGGGCATGTTTCGGACGCTCTTGTGCGCGAGCGGCTTCCTCGACGTGCCTTGACTCTTGATCCTGCGCGCCCAACGGGCGGCCGCCTGCGAACCGAGCGGCCCATGTATCCTTCACCGTCGATGCACCTCGACCCTGCGCCGAAGGAGACCTTTTCCTTGTGGCGCGAAGAGCTGAAGCGAGCCTGGGGAGAGCTTCGCGGCCCCCGGGCGTCGCCCGGCCGCGCCGCGGTTTCCGTGGCGATCGGTCTCTTCGTCGGGGCGCTGCCCATCTTCGGCTGCCACACGCTTCTCGTCCTGGTGCTGTGCATCTGGTGGCAGCTCGACGGCGCATTGGCATGGGTCGCGTCCAATGTGTCGAACCCGCTCCTGGCTCCCGCCCTGCTGACGGTCGAAGTGCAGATCGGGGTCTGGCTGTGCGCCGGCGCGCCGCTCGATCGCGAGCTGAACCGCCCCGGGGCGCTTCGCCACGTCGTCGGCTATCTGCTCGCCGGCGCGCCGCTCGCGGGCCTCGGCCTCGCGGCGTTCGGAGGCGCCCTGGCGTACGCTGTGACCGCGCTCCTGCCGAAGCAGATCGGGCGTCATCCGTATCGCTTACCCAGCGACGCCCCGGCGTGGGTGAAGGCCGTTGAACGCGTGGCCACGCGCTTCGCTTCCCCTCAAAGCCCCTCGGCCCGCGAGCGGACGCGCTTTCATTACCTGCGCGCGAAGCTTCTGGGCGATCCGGTGGCAAAGCTCGTCTCCGACCTCGCCGGCGACGAGCCGAACGGCTTCGGCGCGATTCTCGACATCGGCACCGGCCGCGGGCTGCTACCGCTGCTCCTCATCGAGATCGGATCGGCTTCGAGCGCCACGGGTATCGACTGGGATCGAGACAAGATCGCGGCCGCCCAGCGCGCCGCTGCCGCCGGAGGCGACGGCCTCGGACCGGTCGACGCCACCTTCCGCGAAGGCGACGTGCGCACGGTCGACTTCGGGCCAGCCGATACGGTGCTGCTCATCGACGTCCTCCACTATCTGACCATCGCAGAGCAAGACGCCATGCTCGATCGAGCGGCGGCCGCCGTGCGGCCGGGCGGACGCCTCTTGGTGCGCGAGGCCGAGCCGCGGCTCGGATGGCGCAGCTGGATGACCCTGGCCGAAGAGCGCATCTTCACATCGGTGGGCGTCAACCGAGGCGAACGCGTGCGCTTCCGCTCGGCGAGCGAGATCGCCTCGCGCATGGAAGCGGCCGGCCTGCGGTGCGCCGTCCAGCCCGCATGGGGCAAGACACCGTTTTCCAACGTGCTCGTGATTGGGTGTCGTGCTTAAAGTCCCGGATTCGCGTTCTTCGCTAGCTCCACGAAGTACTTGCCGAACCATGCGCCGGCGCGCGGGGACCCCTGCTCGCTGTCCGGCGCCTTGGGCCCGCAGTTCTCGTCGAAGCCGGGCTTGGACGGGTCGGAGCCGCCGTCGGCGTCGCCGGGCGGCTTGATCCAGTAATAGGCGTCGATGAACGGAGCCGGTGACGCCTGCGGACGCTCCCCGAGACCCGCGCCTTTCACGTTGCACCAGCTGCCGGATTTGGTCCGGATTCCGGCGCGGCCGTTGCGGCTCGTGTCGATGAGGAACGCTTTCCCAGTGATCCCCGCTTCCGAGAGCGACGCGTCGAGAATCTTCACGTACGTGAGCTCGTCGGGAGACGGGTCGGTGGGCTCGAGCTTCGGGAGGTCGCCTGGGGTGAGCGTGTCGTAGTTGGCGACGTTGGTCGCAAACCCGCGAATCTTGTCTGCTCCACCCGCCTCGGCGAGGACCTCGGAGAAGATCTTGGATATCTTCTCGCGGTTCTTCGACCAGCCGAGCCACCCCGCGTGGGCGGCGTCCAGATACAAGGAGACGTTCGGCATCGCGAGCGACTTCACTGCGTACGCGATGGAGTGTCGATACGCGGACTCCGCCGCAGCGCACTTGGCGACGCTCATATTCGTCGCGATGTTCGGCAGCGAGTCCGGCTCGACGACGGCGACGATGCGCTGCTTTGGATGGGCCTTGAACGCCGCGGCGATCTTGTCGATGAACTCCTTCTGGTACCGTTTTTCGCCTCCGCCGGCAACCGTCAGCTCACCGTTCGAAGCCGCCGCGGCGCAGTCGCGGTCCGGCAGATCGTAGACCGCGAAGACGGTGACGACGGGCTGGCCACCCTTCTTGTCATGCGCCTCTTGCGCCATCGCGTCGTCCAGCGTCTTCGAGACGGAGCTCACCCGCTTGATCGAGTCGAGCCAAATCGCCGTGGGAAACGATTCGACCTTCTTCAAGAGCGCCGCGTCCGCCGGTGAGTCTTTGATCGACGACTCCACTTTGGCGACGTAGGCCGGATCGACGTAAAAGTGCGCGCCCATGAACGGATTGCCCTCTGCCGAGGGCGGCGTGATCTGCACCTGAGGTTTCGCTTCGGCCGCGCTGGTCGGCGGCGGCAAGGACGACACCGGCTGCGGTGCGCCCGCCGCGGGTGTCGCCCCGGCGGGCGCCGGCAGCCCGGTTTCCGGCTGCGCAGGCGCGGCCGGCGCCGTGGCAGACTGCGGTGCGGCGCCGCAAGCGGCGACGGTGGTGATGCAGGCGAAGGCGGCGATGGGATACGGGCGGATCATGTGCGCTAGCGGACATGAGAAGCACATCAGGCACGCCCGGGTCAACGCTGGGCGCGCCTGCGGATGCCGAAATCCGGCGTGGACGGGGCCGACAAGCGGTATCCTGAATCAGCGATGGGCGACCTCGAACGTCCCTTTCCGAACGCGAACGTTCTCCTCGATCGGGTGGTGGATATCTGTCCTTTCCCCGCGACCGCGCAGCGGCTGATGATCCTCGTCAACGACGAGAGGGCGCCCGTCGACGCAATCGCGTCCGCCGTTCAGTGCGACCCCGCGCTCGCGACGCAGGTGCTCCGCGTCGCCAATAGCGCGGCCTTCCGGCACGCCGGCGGCGACGCGGTGCGCGATGTCCGCCAGGCGCTCGTCACCATTGGGCTCGAGGAGCTCCGCATGATGGCGGGCGCGATGGCGCTCCTGGCGACCTTCGCGACCCGCGACGAGCTGTCTCTGGACCTTCACCGCACGAGCGCCGTCTCCGGATCGATCGCCGAAGTGATCGTCCCGCCTGGGCCGGGGATCTCCCGAAGCCTGCCCTACCTCTGCGGCCTCCTCTGCGAAGTCGGGGTCCTCGCCTGTCTCGCCGTCGACGGTCCCGGGTACGTCGGAATATGGCAGCGCACCGTGAGCGGCAACGGGCGCTGGACGCCCGAGGCGGTCACAGCGCGCGACGCCCTCGAGACCAAGCGCTACGGAGTCACGTCGCGGACCATCGGAGCGCGGCTGCTTCGCCGACACCAGCTACCGCAAGAGATCGCCTCGGCGATCGAGGCATCCCCGATCTCCTCGCCCTCCGTTCCGTTCGCCCATCGCGCGACGGCGTTCGCTAGAATCGCCACGCTGCTCGTGGTCGACGCGCTGCGCACCAGGGACTCCGCCGCGCTGAAAGAGCAGATCGGCGAAGTCGCGCGGCTCACGTCGCTCGTCGAGGTCGATGCCGACGAGCTGGTGCGCCGCTGTGTCATCGCCGCTACGAATATGGAGAAAGCGCTTCGCGCTGCCCGGGACTGACCCTCAGCCGCACGTCACGCTCCGCGCGCGGCGCGACCCCTCAGGCGTCGAACATCACGCGCCGTACGGCCTCCGCGTAATCGAAGTCTCGCCGACGCGGCAGCAGCTCGGGCGGCGGAGCGCGCTTCGGAACGACCGCGGGAGCCTTCCCCAGGTGGCCGCGCAGAATCAGCCTGGACACGGCCGAAAGGGACTCGAAATGCAGCCCCAGCGCGCGGCCGCCGTCGCCCGGCCTGCGCCCCTCCACGACCCGTCGGAGCGTCGCGCGGGTATCGAACCACAGCGGAAGATCCGTGGCCAGAAAGCTGACGACCAACTCGGCGCCCTCGCCGACGCGCTCGTCGGAAAAGACGAGCATCCCTTGCGGGGAAAGATCGACCGCGCGGTCCCCGACCAACCGCCCATCGCGGCGCCTCACCCGGCAGCCGAGGCGCACGGACCGCCGCATCTCGCCGCGGCGATTGGGCGGAAGGTGTCCGCATGCGGAGCGCACCAACGAAGGGGTGAGCAGGCGGAGGGGATAACCGACACTTGGCATGGAGAGCCTCCTCGGACGCAATCGTACGCGCCGGGCTGCGGCGCGGGCCAAGTTGCCTACGACATCACCGCGAGCTCGACGCTGGCCGCATAGTCGATGCGCGCTTCGCGCCTCGGTAGCGGCGGCGGGACACCCTGGAGCGCGGTGTGGAGAAAGTACTGCAAGGCTCCCTCGATCGCGTCGAACTCGACTCCGAAGCAGCGGCCGGCATCGCCGGGCCGGCGCCCGTGCACCACGCGAGCGACCGTCCCCTCTGCGTCGAACCACCACGTACTGCGCGGCAGCCGGAACGCCACGAGCAATGGTTCACCGGTCATGACGGGTACGTCTGCCACGACGAGCATACCCAGCGGCGAAAGGTCCAGCCCGCGGCTGCCGACGAGCGTGAAATCACGCTCGCGGACGACCTGGCAGTCGACGCGGACACCGCGACGAAGCGCGCGGCGCTGCTGGGCATGTACGAGCGTGGCGAGCATGATTGTCTCCTCGGGAAGGTGCGACCCTGCCCCTGATCGGCGGCCGGTGGTCGATTGATGAATCGTATCCGGGGCGGCTTCGTCGCGGCCAAGTTCTCCGAGCACGCCCTCGCCCCCCCCCCGCGCTCGAACAGTCAGACCCCGCCGCTCATCAGCATGACGGAGAGCCTCCCCAAGCTCTCGATGTCGTGGACATCGCTGGGCAGCTCCGGAATACGCACGATCGGCACCTCCCCTTTGGCGCGGTCACCGAGCGCGCGGACGTGCATCGCGTCGAGGGCCGCCAGGCGCACCGCGTCCGCATGCGCATGCACGAGCCGCGACGGCGCGTCCTCGTCGAGCACCAGACCGCGGGCCGCAACGGCCCCTGCGACTTCCTGCTCGGTGGGTGGCGCATCAGCCCCTGGCGGCGGGAGGCGGAACCGGTTGACCACGAAAGCGCCGCGCGGCATCCGAGACGCCTCCAACCGGTCAGCGAAGAAGACCACCTCTTGGATGCTCATCGGGGCGGGGCTGGTCGCGAGAACGAACGACACTTCGGGCGAGCGCAGAGCCTCCTCGACGATCTTGGCGCGCTCTCGAAAGCCGCCGAAAAGGTCGTTCAGCTCCGTGATGAACTCTGCCATCGCCTCGAGAAAGCCGCCTCCGGTGATGCGTCCCAGACCGCGAAGCACCACCACCGCCGAGCGCGCGAGCAAGTTGAGCGAGAGCTTGCCTGTCGACTGGAACGCCTCGACGAACCAGCGTATCGCCGCCGAGTCGAGCGCCTCGACGAGCCGCTCGGGGGCGTCGAGGAAGTCGAGCGCGTTCGTCGTCGGGGGGGTGTCGAGGATAACCAGGTCGAAGCGCGGATCCTTCTGCACGGCGACGAGCTTTTCCATCGCCATGTACTCTTGCGTGCCGGCAAGCGACCGCGAGACGTACTGATACAGCTTGTTGCCCAGGAGCTTCTTCGCCCGCTCGGGCGAAGGCGAATACCGGAGGACGAGATCGTCGAACGTGGCGCTCGGGTCGAGCATCATCGCCGTGAGCGAACCGCGCGGCCCCTCTGGGGGGGCGAACGCGTCGGTGACGACCTGCTCTTCCCCCATCATCCGCTCGAGCCCGAGCGCCTGAGCGAGACGCTTCGCGGGGTCGATGGTCAAACAGAGCACCCGCCGCCCCCGCCGCGCCGCGCCCACGCCGAGCGCCGCAGCGGTTGTCGTCTTTCCCACCCCGCCGGCCCCCACCACGACGAGCACGTGCCGCGACATCACGAGCTGGTCGAGCGTCTCAGGCATCGCCGTCGTACTCGCCTTCCGCGAGGTTGTCGAAGCGGGTGTACGGCGCGTCGAACCGAACGCGCACGGTGTCGGTCGGACCGTTGCGCTGCTTGGCGACAATGAGCTCGGCGATGTTCCGGTCGGCCGTTTCTTTGTTGTAGTAGTCGTCGCGATAGATAAAGCAGATGTTGTCGGCGTCTTGCTCGATGGCGCCCGACTCGCGGAGATCCGAGAGTTGCGGCCGTTTGCTCTTTTCTCCGCGCGTTTCGACCGCGCGATTGAGCTGGCTGAGGGCGATGACGGGCAGGCTGAGCTCTTTGGCGAGCTGCTTCAACCCTCGCGATATTTCGCTGATCTCCTGCTCGCGGGAGGGCTGTCCGTCGCGCCCCTTCATCAGCTGAAGGTAGTCGACCACGAGGAGCCCGATGCGCCGCTTCTTTTCGCCGCTGGCCGCCTCAACGTGATTGAACTCGGCCTGGAGTCGGCGCGCCTTCGAGCGAAGCTCGAGGATCGACAACGCCGGCGTGTCGTCGATCCAGATGTTGAGGCTGGCGAGGTGCGTCGCGGCCTGCGTCAGCTTGCTCCAGTCGCTCGGGGTAAGCATCCCGGTGCGAACGCGGCTCACGTCGACCTTCGCTTCGGAGCAGAGCATGCGGTTGCAGATTTGCTCTCTCGGCATCTCGAGCGAAAAGACTGCGACGCCGGCGCCCGGCTCCTCCCACCGCTCGTTGGGGTCGCGTGCGCTCTCGAGCTGTTGCGGGCTGGCGACGTTGACCGCGACGTTCAGGACGAAGCTCGTCTTGCCCATACCCGGACGAGCCGCAACGATCGTCAGCTCGCCGTCGTGGAGGCCGCTCGTGATGCGGTCGTACCGGTCGAAACCGGTCGGGATTCCCGTGATGCGCGCGCCCCGTGCGTTCGCTTTGTCGATGCGCTCGAACGTCTCGCGCATCACCTCTTTCAGCGTGCGCACGCTGTTCGACTCGCGCGTTCGGGCGATGTCGTAGACCGCCTGTTCGGCGGAGTCGATGAACTGCTGGGCGTCGCCGTAGCCCGCGTACCCCTGCGCGGCGACGCGCTGGCAAGCGAGAACGAGCTGGCGAATGCGCCACTTCTCGTGGATCGTCGCGCCGTACGCGGCGACGTTGGCGACGGCCGGCGCCGCGTTGAGGACCTCGGTCAAGTAGGCGACGCCCCCGACCTGGGCAAGGCGGTCGCGGTCGCGCAGCCACGTGGCCACTTGCACCACGTCGACCGGCTTGCCCTCCGCGCTCAGCTCGACGCTCGCCTCGAAGATCCGCCGGTGCGCTTCGGAGTAAAAGTGCTCGGCTTTGAGAAACTCGCACACCTTGTCGAGAGCAAGCGGATCGATCATCACGGCGGACAGGACAGCTGCCTCGACCGCTAGATCGTGAGGCGGAACCCGCTCGCTAAAGGCGACCGAATCCTGCGTTTGGCCACCAATCACTCGCAACTTTTCCACAGCTCGCACCCCAAAATGCATTACGCCTCGGCCGAGAACGGCCAAGGCGCGTCATGCGTGACGAAGATACGGGACTCGGGCGCCCGCGTCGAGTCCGACGCTAGAAACCTTGTGATTTTCGCCGATAGCTGCGCGATCCCGGCGTCGAGCGTGCTCGCGTACAGAAGTACGCTCCGCGCGCTCGCCACCGGCCTCGCTTGCTCTCGACGAAAATCACAAGGTTTCTAGACCTGCAGTGGCGTCCCTTGCGCCCCTGGCGGTGGAATCTGTCTTCGGCGCCCTGCCACGACGGTACGCGCCTGTCAGGGAGCGGTCAGGGCCCTAGTAGAGCGTGAACCCGTCCACCCATCGGGTATGGGAGCAGGGCGAGACGTTAGCCGCGTGCGACGACCTCGACCTTGAGGGTCGCCGTCACGTCCGACACGAGCTTAACGGCGATTTCGTACGAGCCAACGCTCTTGATCGGCTCGTGGAGCACGATGCGCTTTCGGTCGACGACGACCCCGAGCGCCTTGACCGCGGCCTCGATGTCCTTGGCGGTGACCGAGCCGAACAGGCGCCCGTCTTCGCCGGCCTTTTGGCTGATCTTCACGTGGATCGCCCCGAGCTTGTCGGCGACCTCGCGGCCTTCCTTTTTCGACTTCTCGGCCTTGGCGAGCGCCACCGCTTTGTCGTGCTCGACGCGCCGCACGGCCGCAGTGGTCGCCGGAAGGGCAAGCTGACGCGGCAGAAGGTAATTTCGCGCGAAGCCGGGGCGCACGCGGACGAGGTCTCCGCTCTTGCCGACCTTGTCGACATCCTGCTGCAAGACCACCTGGATGTTGGCGGGCATTGGATCTTCTCTTTCCCCGTCAGCTCGAGTGAGTGACCGTGAACGGCAGGAGCGCGATGTTGCGCGCACGTTTGACCGCCAGCTGCACCTTGCGCTGGTGGCGAGCGCAGTTGCCGCTGATGCGACGCGGGACGATCTTCCCTCGCTCCGTGATGAAGTACTTCAGCGCCTGCGGATCCTTGTAGTCGATCACCAACGCCTTGTCGGTGCAGTACCGGCAAACGCGCTTCTTGCCGCCGCGACGCCTGCCGACGTCTGCGTTCAGATCCGGGGCTCGCCCGATGTCCCTGTCGTCGTCCATCATCGCCATGGCTCAGACCTCCTCCCCGCCGCCGGCCGCCGGAGGCTTCGGAACCACATCTTCGGCCTCGTCGGGCACGACCGCTTCGAACTCCTCTTCGGGTGGCCTGGGAGCCCGCGGCGCATCGGGACCGAGGTCGACCAAGCCGAGCTGCTTCTCGCGCGACTCTTCCTTCTCGTCTTCCGGCGGCGGCTCGAGCTTGCCAAGCTTGGTCTCCTCCGGGTCGATCTGCAGCGCCGCGAGGTCGACGTCGTCGGCCGACTGCACGGTCATGTACTTGACGACCGCGTCTTGGAGCTTCAGGTTGCGCTCGACCTCGGCGACCAGGCCCCCGGCGCCGACATACCGGAGGTACACGTAGACGCCGCGTCGGTGCTTCTTCAGCGGGTACGCGAGCTTGCGCCGTCCCCACGTTTCGACTTTGACGAGCTTACCGTGTTCGCGCTCGACGGCGTCGTTCACGCGCGCCTGCACTCGCTCGGCGGCCTCCGCGTCGATGTCGGCGCGAAGAATGTAGATCGTCTCGTACTCGCGGGAGCGAATGCGGGTTTGCGGGCGCTCGGCCGCCTGCGGCGTGGTCACGTTCAATGTCGTTCTCCTGGGCTCGTCTTGCGACGCGGGCCCGTGGGACGATGTGCCCACGAGCAAGGGGGCTCCGCTTATAGCACGAGTTATCGCCGCCACCAGCGCGGCTTTATCGATTCTTGCCGGAGCTATTGCTGCCGCCGCGTGTTCACGAAGTTCATGGCGGCCGCCGGGCCGATTTGCACCACACGGCAAATCGCGTCGACCGCGCGGCCGACCACTTCGGGGAGCTCGGCGCGCTCGACCGCGTCGAAGTCGGAGAGGACCCAATCGGCCCCCTCCCCTCGAAACCCCGCGGGCGGCTTTCCGATTCCGACCCGCACGCGCAAGAACTCCGGGGTGCCGAGCGACTGGATGATGCTGCGGATCCCATTATTCCCTGCGTGGCCGCCCCCCGCCTTCAGACGCACGTCGCGCCACGGCAAGTCGAGCTCGTCGTGGACGACGATGATCTCTTCGGGCGCAACTTTGAAAAACGCGGCCGCGGGCTGGACGCTGCCGCCCGAGACGTTCATGTACGTTTGCGGCTTGAGGAGCGCGACCTCTTGCCCTTCGAGCTGACCGCGCGTCCATGCGCCGGAGAACTTCGGCTTGAAGTCGGGCCACCCTTTGGAACGACGGAGCTCGTCTGCGACGACGAAGCCGACGTTGTGTCGATTGTTCTCGTGCTCGCGCCCGGGGTTGCCGAGGCCGACGACCAGCAGCACGCGCTACTCTACTTCTTCTTTTTGTCGTCCTTGGCCGGTGCAGCCTTCGCTGCCTCGGCACCTCCCGCGGCGGCCGCGCCCGGCGCAGCCGGCGCCACCGAAGCACCGGCCGGCGCCGCGCCCGCCACGCCCGGCGTCGCCACCTCTTCGACTTCTTTCTCCGGTGCGACGACCGCGACGAGCGTCTGCTCCGGGGGCAATCGCACGGACACCCCATCGGGCAGCTTCAGGTCTTGCGTCGCGACGTGTTGACCGAGCTCGAGATGCGTGACGTCGGCCTCGATTTTCACCGGAATGCGGTCCGGCAAGCAGCGAACGGGAACCGTGCGGTGCACGATGCGAAGCACGCCCCCTTTGGTGACGCCTACCGGCTTGCCGATCGCGAAGAGTGGGACTTCCACTTCCACCGGCTTGTCGAGCTTCACTTCGATGAAGTCGACGTGCTCGAGGCCCCGCTTGACGGGATGCAAGGCAAAGTCGCGGATCATCGCCAGTCGCTTTTTCCCGTCGAGCTCGAGCTCCAGCACCGTGTTCTGGCCACGCTCGCTCTTGAGGATCGTCGCAACTTCCTTCGGAGTGACGGCGATCGGCGTCGAGGGCAGGCCCTTGCCGTAGGCGATGGCGGGGACGAGACCCGTACGGCGCAAGCGCTTGGCTTCGCTCTTGCCCGCCGGTGCGCGCGATTGGGCTTTTAGCGTGGGCATCTCGGTAGCCATGGTCCAAATTCCTTCATCCCCTGTCGGCTCTGCGCATAGGCCGAGCGTGCGGGGTTCGATGTTGGGGCGACTTCCGTAGCAGATGGCGCGCGCTATGCCAACGTGTTCACGAAAAGAGCGAGCTCACACTGTCCGAGCTGTGAATGCGCTTGATCGCTTCGCCGAGAAGGCGCGCAATCGACAGCTGCTTGATCTTCGGACAGCTCTTGGCGGCCTCCGACAGCGGGATCGAATCGGTGACGATCACCTCCGCAAGCGGAGACTCGACGATGCGCTGCACCGCGGGCCCGGAGAGCACCCCGTGGGTGGCACACGCTACGATCTTTTTTGCCCCCTTGTCGGCCAGGGCGCGCGCGGCCCCGCAGAGCGTACCTGCGGTGTCGATGATGTCGTCGATGATGATGCAGTCCTTGCTTTTGACCTCGCCGATGAGGTTGACGACGTCGCTCACGTTCGCGCGCTCACGCCGCTTGTCGATGATGGCCAGCGAAGCATCCAGGCGCTTCGAATACGCGCGCGTGCGCTCGACGCCGCCAGCGTCGGGCGACACGAACACAGCGGAAGAGTCGAAATGCTTTCGCAGGTAGTCCTCGAGGAAGACTGGCATCGCGTAGAGATGGTCGAAGGGAATGTTGAAAAACCCCTGAATCTGTCCCGCGTGAAGGTCGACGGAGACCACTCGATTGACACCCGCGGTCTGGATGAGGTCCGCGACGAGCTTACTCGTGATGGGCGTGCGGCCTGCCGTCTTGCGGTCTTGTCGCCCGTAGCCGTAATAGGGGATCACCGCCGTGATCGATCCGGCCGACGCCCTGCGGAGCGCGTCGGTCATGATCAAGAGCTCCATGACGTTGTCGTTCGTGGGGCTGCTCGTCGACTGGATGATGAACGCGTCGACCCCGCGCACGTTCTCTCCAATTTCGACGAAGCTCTCCCCGTCGCTGAAGCGGGTGACCCGGCACTTGCCGAGGGGGGTCTCCAAGTACTGGCCAATCGTCGCAGCCAAGTGGGGGTTGGCGTTGCCGGAGAACAGGCACACCTTCTTGAACACGCGCTGACCTCCTCGAGACGCCGCGCCGTGATTCCGGCGGCGACGCGACCCGCTCGTAGCCGGCGTGTCACACGCTGTCAACGTCAACGCAGCATGGCCGCGCACTCATTCTTGGGCCCGTGAGTGCCCTGAGCGACGCACGCCTTGAAGCTTCTCGTGGCATTCTTGCCGTCGCCTCGCTGCTGATAGGCGGCGCCCAGGATGAGCCAAGCCTCTGCGTCGGTCGGGTCGATCGCGACCGACCGCTCGCCGGCGGCGATGGCCGCCGCCATGTTTCCGCGCTCGAGGGCGCTTCGAGACTGCGCTTTCTCCTGCGCCGCATCTCTCGCGGCGACCTTCGGGGCGGGCGCCACCTCGCCCGGATTGGCCGCCTTTGCCGGCCCATCATCGCGCGAAGGGGCAGCCGGACCCCGAGCGGACTCCGCCGCCGCCTGGGCAGGCTCGTTGGCAGGCAGCTCGGCCTGCGGGGCCGGGGCTGGGTCCGCCGCCACCGCCACCGGGCGTGTGGGTTGGTCTGCGGTCGACGGGGTGGTTTCTGCAGTCGCCGCACGGCCAACAGGAACGGAATTGGCCACTGATATGGGGGACGCGGCCGGCGCCGTGGTCGGGACCGCGTTCAGGGAGGCGGGTGGCGTCGCCCCAGCGGCCTGCGCGGCGAACGAAGAATGCTGGGGAGGGATCGACTCGTGACTGCGAGCGACGGAGCTCTTCACCACCGCCGCCACGCAAAGCGCCGACGCCAGACCAACGGCGGCCGTGACGTACTTCGCGAGGTGAGCCCGCCGCTGCGCAGCCGCGGGCGTCGACTTCATTGCGGCTCGGGGGTCGCGGGTCTCCACTTCGAACGACCCCTCCGTAGTGGGGGCGGTAAAGAAGCCAGTATCGAGATCGACGGGCGGGACACTCACGTCGTCGCGAGGCGGGGGGTCGGGCTCGTCGGCATGCGGCGGGCTCTCCGGGGGCTCGGGCGTGAGCGAAAGGTTCAACATCGGAGCCGGAGGCCGCAATCCAGAGCGCCGAGGGGAGGACGGCGGTTCGACCATCTCTCCCGCCATCGACGGCGACGCGCTCCCCTCGCCAACGTGATTGCCAGGTAGCGGTAGCTTGTTGGCTCCATTGCGCATCGTGACCCCGATTGTGGCGGGTATCTTCGGCCTTTTCGAACGCCCCTTCCTATTCATCGTGCTCCCATATCTCCCGTGCAAAGGGTGTTTCCCGTGACAACGTCGGACCGCGTCGCGAAAAGATTCGCCTCTGAGCGTTGCGCCCCTTCAAGGCTGAGCAAAGTGCATGCGCGGCCGCGAAGCTAAGGATTGCGGCGCCCTCGTGCTGCGTCAATCGCAGCGCGCGGTTCACCCGAAATTCACGCGACGACGGCGCAGGCCGAAGAGCGCGCAGATACAGGGTGACACATGGTGGCGGCGTGTCGACGCGCCCGGCCGCGCCGAGACGCTCTTGAGGCACGCCTTGACGGCATGCTCGGCATGCTCCGATTCGAAGGAAACGAAAGATGCGAGCGAAACGGGCGCTCTTCGCCGCCTCAGGACGAGAGAGGACGCGAAGCGACGCGAAGCGTATAGCGTGACCACCGTGAGCCGCGTTCGCGAAGTCATCCTACGGCAGCGCGCGACGGCGGAGCGCCTCGTGCGGGGGCACCCTTGGGTATGGCGCGAGGCGATCGAGCAAGGTCTCGCGGGGGCGGAGACCGGCGAAGAGGTTCAGGTCGTCATCGGCGGAACGGCCGTTGGCAGAGGCTTTGCCGACCCGACCTCGCCTATTGCGGTGAGGCTCTGGACCCGCGGACGGGAACCTATCGACGAGCGCGTTTGGCAGGCGCGCGCTGGCCGCGCCTGCGCGCTCCGCTCGATGCTCTTCGAGCACGCGGCCACCCGGACGGACGCGTTTCGGGTGCTGCACGGCGAGGGGGACCGCATGCCAGGGCTCGTCGTCGATCGCTACGGTCCAGTCGCGATCGTGCGAGCGGACGGCGACGCGGCGCGCGCGCACGTGAGCGACCTCGCCCAAGCGGTGTGGCCGACCTTGTCGTCTTGGGGCGTTTCGACCTTGGCGCATCGAATCGGCGCCAAGGGAGAAGCGCCCACGATCGAAGTCCTCCGTGGCCAACCGCTGCCGCAGACCGTGCGGGTCGAGGAGCACGGTGTTCCGTTCGTCGTCGACATCGTCCGCGGACAAAAAACGGGGGCGTTTCTCGACCAGCGCGACAATCGCCGGCGCGTCGGCGAGCTCGGGCGCGGGAGGCGCGTGCTGAATCTCTACTCGTATGCAGGCGGGTTCTCGCTCCATGCGGCGCTCGGAGGTGCCGCACGCGTGACGAGCGTCGACGTGGCAGCGGCGGCGCACGCGACGGCGCAGGCGAGCTTCCGCGCCGCGGGCGTCGACCCCGCGAAACACGCATTCGTGACTGCCGACGTGCACGCGTTCCTCGACGGCGCCCGGGCGCGCCAGGAAACGTGGGATCTCATCGTGAGCGACCCGCCGAGCTTCGCGCCGAGCGAAAAGGCGGTCGCACGCGCGCTATCGGCGTACCGAGCGCTCCACCGCGCTTGCGCGGCGGTGCTCGCCCCGGAGGGGATTTTTTGCGCGGCATCGTGCTCGAGCCACATCGACGCGCCTTCCTTTCTCGGAACGCTCGACGACGCGGCCCTCGATGGGCGCGCGCTATCGCTGCTCGAGCTGCGCGGCGCCGGCCCCGACCACCCGACCCTCGCGGGATTTCCCGAGGGGCGGTATCTCAAGTTCGCGGTGCTCGCTTAGCCGCGCTCGAGCTCGTAAAAGACTTGCTCGCCACCTTTGATGTGGTGCAGCCCGCAGCCGACCGGCTCGAAGGCGCGTGCGAGAAGGCGCCGATAGAACGTCGCCGGGCGCGCGTGCACGGTAATGTCGGTGCGCGAGCGGTCGCACACGTCGCGCAAGTCGCGGTCCGTAATGGCCTCGAGGTACAGAAACCCGCGGCACATCGCAGCGATGTTCGTGATGGCCTTTGTGCACGCCTCTTCGTCGAGATACGGAAGGACGCCCTGGCAGATGACGAGATCGAACTTCGTTCGGGCGCGCCACCGCGAAATGTCGCGGTGCTCGTGCCCGTACTTGGTGCAGGCGTATTCGCTGACGTCGATCGACCGGTAGCTCGCTTCGGGCAGGCTGGCGCGGACCCAATCGCCCCAGAGGCCCGTGCCCGCGCCGACGTCGAGCACGCGGTCGATTCTGCCGCCGAACCATTGGACGAAGCCGGTGACCCCGCGTGCGAGGTCGGCGATCTGCTCGCTCCCGTAGACCCGCGAACGGCGCGATTCGTAGTAGCGCCGGAAGTACGAAGCGTCGAAGGAGGGGGCGGTCATGCGGATAGAATTTGTAACACCGCCGGCGTCGATGCGGTCGAGGTAGCGTCACCGGCCGGGCTGAAGTAGAGCAGTTCCCGGCGCTTGGCCCCCGTAGCTCAGTGGATAGAGCAAGGCTTTCCTAAAGCCGAGGTCGCAAGTTCGACTCTTGCCGGGGGCGCCGCCGACCCACGAGGCCTGCAAAAACAGCGGGCGGGCCGCCCTTCGCCAGCTGCGTCGCTACTCAGTAAACCTCGGGTACGTACATTTCCACCGAAATGGGGCCACGAATGTAGCTCGGGTTGTGCACACGTTCGGGCAACTCCACCGCCGAGTGCTCGATCTCCCGGTAGACAACCTGCGAGAGCAGGTGATGGATGCAATTCAAGCGCGCCCGCTTCTTGTCGTCCGCCTCGACGATCCACCACGGAGCCTCCGGGATGTGCGTGCGCTCCAGCATCTCCTCCTTGGCCTTGGTGTATCGCTCCCACCGCCTGCGCGACTCGAGATCCATCGGGCTCAGCTTCCACTGCTTGAGCGGGTCGCGGATGCGCATGAGAAAACGCAAGTGTTGCTCATCGTCGGTGATCGAGAACCAGTATTTGACCAGGACGATGCCGGCCCCGACCAGCATCCGCTCGAACCCGGGCACCGTGCGAAAGAACTCCTCGACCTCGGCGTCGGTGCAGAAGTCCATGACGCGCTCGACGCCCGCACGGTTGTACCAACTCCGGTCGAAGAGGACGATTTCGCCCCCGGCGGGCAAGTGCGAGACGTAGCGTTGGAAATACCACTGGGTGCGCTCGCGGTCGTTCGGCGCCGGCAGCGCGGCGACGCGGCAAACGCGCGGGTTCAAGCGCTGCGTGATGCGCTTGATGACGCCACCTTTCCCGGCGGCGTCGCGTCCCTCGAAGATCACGACGAGCTTCAGCTTTTCGCGGACGACCCAGTCCTGCAGCTTGACGAGCTCACCCTGAAGCCGAAAGAGCTCTTTGAAATAGAACGCTCGCTCGGGGGTCTGGGCTGGCAGCTCCCCGGAGAGTGCGGCGAAGTCGTCGTCGTCAGCGGCCAGCTCCAGCTCTTCGTCCATGCTGTCTTCGGCCTCGGCACGAAGCCGGTCGCGGATGGGCTTGCGATCCATGACTCCCTCGGAAGTCGCTCGTCTACGCGCCGCGTCCGATCAAAAGACGCTCGTGAAGACCCAGAAAAGTGACCCCGAAAGGAGGATGGAGACGGGCAAGGTCAGGACCCACGCCAGGAGCAAGTTGCGCATCGTCGCCATCTGCAAGCCCGAACGATTGGCGGCCATGGTTCCCGCAACGCCGGAGGATAGAACGTGCGTCGTACTGACCGGGAGTCCGTACATATCGGCCGCGCCGATCGTGACCATGGCCGTAATCTCGGCCGCGGCGCCTTGCGCGTACGTCAGGTGATCCTTGCCGATCTTCTCGCCGACGGTCACGACGATGCGCTTCCAACCGACCATCGTCCCCAGCCCCAGCGCGATCGCGACGGCGATCTTGACCCAGAGAGGAATGAACTTCGTCGCGTTGTCGACGTGAGCCTTGTAGTTCTTCAGCACGGCCTCGTCGTCGGCCGAAAGCGCCGGAGTCCCCGTCTTTTTGATCACCCGGAGCGCTTCGCTGACGAGGTACAGATCGTTTCGGAAGTTGCGCACTTGCTCCGAGGGCACGTTGCGCAGCTCCTTGTAGCGGCCCAGATCGGTGGCGACGTCGCGGACCATCGTGGCCAGCGCGGGCGTCGTGCTGGAGGCAAGCGTCCGAGAGCGCACGAATTCGGTGACGTCGGCGCGGGCGTCACCGACCGACGAGCCGGGCGGCGCGTAATGGGCGAGAGAGTCGCTCGCCTGAGCGGACACCGCGATGAAGTCCTGCACGTCGGCTGGCGTCACTGCGCGGTTGAGCGCGTATGCCGTCGGCACGGTGCCCACGAGGATGAGCATGATGAGGCCCATTCCCTTTTGGCCGTCGTTCGAGCCGTGCGCGAAGCTCACACCCGTGCAGGTCAGAAGCAGCAGGGCGCGGATCCAGAAAGGCGGCGGCTCCGTTCCCTCGGGTGCCTCGTAGAGCTTCTTGTTGGGGATGGAGACCTTCGCGAGGAGCAATAGGCCAGCCGCGCACGTAAACCCGACGAGCGGCGAGATGAGCAGAGATTCGCCGATGTGGCGCGCCTGGGACCAGTCGACGCCGCTCGTTCCTGACTTGGTAGAAAGGATTTGATTGGCAAGGCCGACGCCGATGATCGAACCAATCAGCGTGTGCGAGCTCGACGACGGGAGCCCGAAATACCACGTGCCGAGATTCCAGACGATGGCCGCGGCCAGCAGTGCGAAAACCATCGCGAACCCGGCGCCGGCGCCCACCTGCAGGATCAACTCGACCGGGAGCAACGAAATGATCCCGAACGCGACGGCGCCCGAGGAGACGAGTACGCCGGCGAAGTTCCAAATGCCCGACCAGAGAACGGCGACGTGGGGCTCGAGCGTGTGAGTGTAAATCACCGTGGCGACCGCGTTGGCCGTGTCGTGAAAGCCGTTCACGAACTCGAAGCCGAGGGCGATGAGCAGCGCGATCCCCAGCAGGACGAACGGAAAGACCGAGCTCGTGACCACGTGCGAGCAGTCTTGGACGAGCTGCGAGCCCGCGTAGGCCAGTCCCAATGCGAGGACCGCACCGAACGCCAGCGACGCCCCTCTCCCGGGTGGACGCCTGATTTTTGAGTCGAGCTTCGATTCAGCAATCGCAGATGCCGTGGTCATGGCCGTGCTCCTCGCCTTTTAACAGCGCGTACATCGTCCAGGCCCCTGTCGGTTGTGACGATTCCGCCACGGCCGTCCGATCCAAAGCCACTCACACGACATCGTCACGGCATCGTCACGGTCGCTTCATGTATCCGTCGGACGGCAGGGCGAGATTCGGGCACCGAGGTGCGACGGATGCTCCAGCCAAGACTCGTACTAGCGCCGATCGATTTCAGCGACCCCTCGTACGACGCCGTGGAAACCGCCGTCGACGTCGCGACCAGGTTCGGCGCGACTCTGCTGTTGGCTCACGTCGTACCGGCACTGCCGAAGCTCCCCGCCGGCGTCTCCATCTTCAAAGAGGGCGACTACGAGCGCAGCCTCCGCGAGGAAGCCTTGGAGCGGATCACCGAGCTTTCGGCGAAGTGCGCGAAGGCCGGAGTCTCCGTCCGATCGGAGGTTGGAGTCGCAAACGACGTTGGCATGGAGATTCTGCGGATCGGCGAGCGGCACAAGGCAGATCTGATCGTCATCGCCACCCACGGCATGACGGGTTGGAAGGCGCTGGTCTTTGGCTCTGTCGCCGAAAAGGTGGTGCGCTTAGCCCCGGCCGCTGTGCTCGTGATCAAGACGATCCCGCCGGAGAACAAGCGCTGAGCCGGCGGCGCCAGAATCGCATCTCTTGCCGCTTAAGCGCGGGTCATTCTCTGGACGATGGCGCGATGCTCCGGGAACCGCGCCACCATCTCGGCGCGGACGGCCATCTCGAAATCCGCGAATTCGAACCCCGGCGCAACTGTGCACCCGCATAGTGCAAATCGCTCGCCGATGGGCTCCGCTGCCTGCCAGACACCGGCCCGCACGGCGTGCTGGGGCACTTCGCCTTCGCGGAATCGCCGTCCGATGCGGACGCACGCGTAAGCCCCCTGCGCGTCGATCGTGTGCAAATCGACAGGGTCACCATCGTAGTGGTGCCAGACTTCGTCCGATGCGACGCGGTGAAACGTGGAAAACCCGCCGGCGGGCAGCAGAAAGTAGATCGCGGTCGACGCCGCGCGCAGGACTCCGGGCCGCGGCTCGACGATCGCGTCCGAACGGAAGGCCTCGCAATAGAACCCGCCCTCCGGATGTGCCCGGAGGCCCAACCGAGCGATGAGGTCGGCGACCTCCGCCGCGGCGTTCATGCTTTTGGGCCGTACCCCGTGGCGCGCGCGCTTGCAACGATCGCCGGATGGTAAGGTCGGCTCGGCGCCATGGCCTTTGCATTCGACAACACCTACGCGCGGCTCCCCGCTCGGTTCTTCGCCCCTGTTTCCCCGACGCCGGTGCGTGCACCGCGCGTCGTGAAAGTGAACCGCGCCCTCGCCGAAGAGCTCGGCCTCAATCCCGACGATCTCGCGTCGCCCCACGGCGCCCAAGTCTTGGCCGGCAACGCGCTGCTCCCGGGAGCCGAGCCGATCGCACTGGCGTACGCCGGCCACCAGTTCGGCTCCTTCGTGCCCCGGCTCGGCGACGGTCGCGCCATTCTCCTGGGAGAAGTCGTCGCCAGAAGCGGGAGACGCGTCGACGTTCAGCTCAAAGGCTCCGGCCGCACGCCCTTTTCGCGCGGGGGCGACGGGCGCGCCGCGCTGGGGCCGGTGCTGCGCGAGTACATCGTCAGCGAGGCGATGGCCGCCTTGGGAATTCCGACGACCCGCTCGCTCGCGTCCGTGACGACCGGTGAGACGGTCCTTCGCGACGAGGTTCTTCCCGGCGCGGTGCTCACGCGCGTGGCCGCAAGCCACATCCGAGTGGGCACGTTCGAGTTCTTCGCCGCGCGCGCCGATCGCGAGGCGTTGACCACGCTTGCGTCGTACGCGCTCCGCAGGCACTTCCCCGACGCCACGGGGTCCGGCAACGACGTGCTCGCGCTCCTCGATCGCGTCGTTGTCGCGCAGGCGAACCTCGTCGCACAGTGGCTCGGGGTCGGCTTCGTGCACGGCGTGATGAACACCGACAACACCGCGATCGCCGGCGAGACACTCGACTACGGGCCGTGCGCCTTCCTCGACGAGTACGACCCGAAGAAGAAGTTCAGCTCGATCGACCACGGCGGACGATATGCGTTCGCGAATCAACCGCGGATCGCCCAATGGAACCTCGCGCGCTTCGGCGAGACCCTCCTGCCGCTTCTCGCGGACGACCAGGACGAGGCCATCCGTCTCGCGACGGACTCCCTGCAGCGCTTCTCCACGCTCTTCGCGGCGGCACACGAGCGCGTCGTCCGCGCGAAGCTCGGGCTCGCGCGCGACGAGGAAGGCGACGCCGAGCTCGCGGCCGACCTTTTGGCCCGGATGGCCTCGCACGGCGTCGACTACACGATCCTCTTTCGCATGCTGTGCGCCGCCGCCGGCGACCCATCCGAAGACGCGCGCATCGCGACACTCTTCGCCGAGCCCAGCGCCTTCCAGGATTGGTCGCGAGCGTGGCGCCAGCGCCTGGCGCGAGAGAGCCTGGCGCCCGACGCTCGCCTCGCGGCCATGCAGCGAGTCAACCCCGCGTTCGTGCCGCGCAACCATCGGATCGCGCAAGCGATCGAAGCGGCCGTTCGACAGGACGACTTCGAGCCCTTCGAAACGCTGGTCCGCGTCCTCGGACGACCGTACGAACACCAGCCCGAGGCCGCGCACCTCGCCGACCCGCCGCGATCGGAGGAGCGCGTGCTGGAGACGTTCTGTGGAACGTGAGGTCGGGCTCTTCCGGTCGTGGGGCGCCCTAGCGTGTCAGGGGCAGCCGATGCGCGTCGTGCCATACGCGACGTCGTCGATCCACATCGTCCTCGCGCCGTCCGCCTGGTACGACTCCCAGCCGACGTCGAGCTGGGAGATCGTCGGGGATGCCCATTCGTAGCCCGCGGGCTGGCTGACGCACCCGGCGCCCGTGTGCGCGACGGTCAAGTCCGGAACCGCCGCGCCGTTCAGCCAAAAGCGCGTCGTATCGTTCGGACCGTCGAATTGCCACTCGATGCACGTCCACACGCCGACGGGAACCGGCCGGCCCTTCGAGTGCTGAAAGCAGTCGGTCGACGGCCCCACGCCGGTGTACGAATCGGTCGTGTCGTAACTCGCCATGAGCTGGCTTCCGAGGAAGCCGCCGTCGGCGCCCGTGAGTGGAAGCTGGCCGCCGTACCGGTACGCCGCGTGGTAGGCCGTTGCCCCGGGGACGATGCCGGAGCCGTCGACGAACGTCCAGTGCACGGTCATCGACGGCGAAGAGTCCAGCCAGAACATCATGCGCCCGTACACGGCGTTGCCCGCTACGGGCAGAAGTCCGCCGCCGGCGATGCGCAGCATGACGCTGCGATACCCCGTCGCCGCGGGCGCAGTCACTTTGACCGAGTGGGCTCCGCTGTAGGCACGCGTCGCGTCGACGGCGACCGTTCCGGTGTTCGTGGCCGCCGTCCACGGAGCCGACGGCGCCGCGCCCAAGCCGTAGCGCTCGAAGTCGTCGCACACGAAGGTCCCCCCAGGGCAGGGGCCGGCGTCCGCCCGCGCGCCGTCGGGCCGAGACGCGTCCGCCGGATTGGAGGCCACGTCGGGCTGCATTGCGTCGAGCGGACTGAAGCCGGCTTCCTGTGGCGCGGCGACCGGCTGGGTGGCATCGACCGGATTGGAGCCCGCATCGGCCGCCGCGTCGTCGGCGGGACTGGGGCTGGCGGCATCGGAGGGTGTCGCGTCGATCGGGAGCGGACCGACCTCGGCTGCCTCCGCGTCGCGCATGCCGCCGGCGCCGGTGGACGGAGCGCCGATCGGCGGGGCGCCGGTGCTCGAGTTGCAGGCCGCGGCTGCGCAGGCGAGGAATGCAACGAGCGCGGAAAGACGGTCCTTGTCCGGTGATACAAGAAAGAGACGACTCGGCATGGCGACTTGCGAACAGCCGCTACGAATAGCACGACGAAAGCGGTCGTAAGTGCGTCGCGTTCCATAGCTGCCGCTAAGCTCCCGGCCCATGGGTCCGCCGCTCTCCGTCCTCGACCTGTCTCCCATCCCTTCTGGCTCGACCGCCGGCGACGCGCTGCGCAACACGCTCGACCTCGCGCGCCACGCCGAGCTGCTCGGGTTGCGCCGCTACTGGCTCGCCGAGCACCACAACGCCGGCGGCCTGGCGAGCTCGGCGCCGGAGATCATGATCGGCCAGGTGGCCGCCGTCACGCGGTCCATTCGCGTGGGGGCCGGAGGCATCATGCTCCCCAACCATACGCCGCTGAAGGTCGCCGAAACGTTCCGCGTTCTGCACGCGCTCTTCCCGGGCCGCATCGACCTCGGGCTCGGTCGCGCACCCGGAACGGACCCCCGCACCGCGGCGGCGCTCCGCCGCTCGCGAGAGGCCGTGGTCGTCGACGACTTTCCCGAGCGGCTGGATGAGCTCGGAGCGTACCTCGGCGACGACGGTCCACCGCGCGGCGCTTTTGCCCGCACGATTCTGGCGATACCGATCAACGTTGCGTCGCCCGAGCTGTGGCTCCTCGGCTCGAGCGAAGAGGGCGGCGCCAGACTGGCCGCCCAGCGAGGCCTCGGCTTCGCCTTCGCGCACCACATCAATCCGGACGACGCCGTCCGCGTGCTGCTGCGCTATCGCGAAGCGTTCGTCCCGTCGCCGCACCGGCGCGAGCCCTGGGCGATCCTCGCGCTCGGCGTCGTCTGCGCGGAGACCGACGCCGCCGCGGAGCGCCTCGCCTCGTCGGGCGAGCTCGCGATGGCGTGGTTTCTCCAGGGAATCCGCGATCGTCCGATGCCCAGTGTGGAGGAGGCGCTCGCGTACCGCTACGATGCACACGAGCAGGCGCTGCGAACGGGATGGGGGTCGCGCGTCCTCGTGGGCGGCGTCGCGCGCGTGCGCGAACGGTTGAAGTCGCTCGTCGAGGCGTCGCAGGCAGACGAAGTGATGGTCCTGACGCACGTCCATTCGCACGAGGCGCGCAAGCGCTCGTACGAGCTGGTCGCCGAGGCGCTTCGTTGAACCGCGACGGACGGCTCCACGCCGTGAGACCACTAAACGTTTCCTAAATTCACGTCGTCGATCGAGTGGCCTTTAGCAACACTTTAGACTCGCCCCCTTACATTCCAATCCGTGGGGAGGTTGGTCATGAAGCTCGCATCCGCACTCCGAACCCCGTACCGCTCGAGAGCGATCGTCCGCTCCACCGCGCCAGCGCGGCTGAGCGAAGCGACACTCGCGCAGGCGATCGCGCTCACCCAGCTGATCCTTTTGGCGTTGTGTGCTGCGCGCGTCGCGGCGGATCGACTCCGAGGCCCGCTCAGCACCGAGGGCGATATCGCGCTCGCGCTTCTGGTCGTCCTCGCGGCGTCGCTCGTCGGCAAGGCCATCGACTGGACGACAGGGGCGCCGGACAGTTCATCCGGCGGCTCTTTCACGGGCTCTATTCGGCGAGCACACGATGCACCATCTGGACGCAAACCGACCCTTCGCCGACGCTGGAAGCCACGCGTTTGACGCTGTTGGCCCGAACGTCGCCCACCGCGAACACCTTCGGCAGACTGGTCTCGTAAAGAAAGGGCGGACGGCTCACGCTCGAGCCCGCGGCCGCGGACGGCCGCGCCGGCAGGTCCGCTCCCGTGAGGATAAACCCCTTGTCGTCGAGGCTCACGCAGCCGTCGAGCCACTCCGTGTTCGGCTTCGCGCCGGCCATGGAGAACACGTGACGAATCGGGCGGATCGAAGTCTCCCCTGTCCGGTCGTCGAGCCACGTCACCTGCTGCAGTTGGTCCGCGCCCGAGAGGGCGACAACGCGCGCCCGAGTGTGGAGCGTGATGTTCGCAGTCTCTTCGATGCGACGGATGAGGTATTTCGACATACTCGCCGCGAGGCCTTCGGAGCGGACCAGGATATGAACGTGCGCCGAAGATTGGGCGAGGAACGTCGCCGCTTGCCCCGCCGAGTTGCCGCCGCCGACGACGATGACTTCTTCCGACGAGCAGCGCTGGGCCTCGACGAAGGTCGCGCCGTAATAGACCCCAACCCCTTCGAACCGGGTTAGATCGGGGAGGTCGAGCTTGCGATACTCGGCGCCGGTTGCGATGACGATCGAGCGAGCGAGCACGCTGCCTCCGTCGGCCGTGTCGACGCGGTACGGAAGGTCCGCGCAACCGAGCCGCACCGCAGTGCGCGCGATGGCGACCCGGGCGCCGAACTTCTCGGCCTGAGCGAGCGCCCGCTGAGCGAGCGCAATGCCGGAGATGCCGGTCGGAAAGCCGAGGTAGTTCTCGATCTTCGAGCTCGACCCCGCCTGGCCGCCCGGCGACGACGACTCGAGCACCACGACGTCGAGCCCTTCGGACGCGGCGTAGACGGCTGCGGCGAGCCCCGCGGGACCGGCGCCGACCACGACCAGATCATGGACTTTCGCGGTGTCCATCGCCGCGTTGAACCCCAAGCACTCGGCGACCTCGGCGTTCGACGGGTTCTTGAGCACGCGCTCGTCCCGACAGATGACGACGGGAACGTCGCCGACGCCCACGTGAAACGTGTCGAGGAGCGACTGAACGTTGTCGTCGACCTCGACGTCGACATACCGGTACGGGTGTCCGTTGCGCGAGAGAAACTCCTGCAGGCGCAGCGTCGCCGCGGAGTGCCGTGACCCGAGCACCACGGCGTCTCCAAAATGGTTCGAGAGAAGCCCCATGCGGCGCAGGATGAACGCGCGCAAGAAGACCTCGCTCAGCTCGGGATCGGTCTGCACGAGCGTCCTCAGAACCGGGCGAAGCACGACCAGAAGGCGCCCGGCGGTCTTTGCACGGGCGCGGACGAGGCTTGGCCGATCCGCAAGCTGGCTGACCTCTCCCGTGAACTCGCCGGGGCCCTGGATCGCGATCGGCTCCTCGACCGGGCCGAGCGGGTGAACGACTTCGATTTCGCCCTCGAGGATCACGTGCATGGGCACGGCGCGGTCGCCCTCTTCGAACAAGAGCTCTCCCGCCGCGACGGAGCGCTCCCGGCCGAACCGAGCGATGCGCGCGATCTGGGCCGCGCTCAAGCGCGGAAACATCTGCGCGCGACGGGTGGAGACGTCGATGGCGCTGGGCGACGCGATGGTCATAGGTGCCCTAGTGGGGCGAAAGAAGCTGGTTGTCGACGGGTCCGAGCATGCGATGGCGGGCGTAGTCGATCGAAGCAGGCCGCGCCAGGTTGGCCGTCTTCGCAGCACCGGACGGTCGCGCAGAGCCCGTTGCGCTCGAATCGAGCCGCGTGGCCCCACTCTCGCATCCGCGGGCCATCACCCGGCGCGCAGAGAGCAGCGGGAAACCATAGCGCGAACAAGGAGCAGCCCATGTCCACCATCACGGTCAGAGACGGGACCAAGATTCACTTCAAAGACTGGGGGGAAGGCCGCCCGGTGGTCTTCAGCCACGGATGGCCGCTCAGCTCGGACGCATGGGAAGATCAGATGGTCTTTCTTGCCTCGAGGGGCTATCGCTGCGTCGCCCACGACCGCCGCGGCCACGGCCGGTCCAGCCAGCCATGGTCGGGCAATGACATGGATACGTATGCCGACGACCTGAAGGCGTTGATCGACGCGCTCGACCTGAAGGGCGCGGCCCTCGTCGGCCACTCGACCGGCGGTGGCGAGGTGGCGCGGTTCATCGGCCGCCATGGCACGCGGCGCGTCGCCAAGGCCGCTCTCGTCAGCGCGGTTCCGCCGCTCATGCTTCGGACGCCCGCCAACCCGGGCGGACTGCCGATGGAGGCCTTCGACGCCATCCGCGCGGGCGTCGCGGCCGATCGGTCGCAGTTCTTCCAAGACCTGAGCGGGGCCTTTTACGGATTCAACCGCCCGGGCGCGAAGGGATCGCAGGGGCTGCGCGACTCGTTCTGGTTGCAAGGCATGCAGGCCGGCTTGAATGCCGTGTTCGAATGCATCAAGGCGTTCTCCGAGACTGACTTCACCGCGGATCTGGGAAAGTTCGACGTGCCGACCCTCATCGTCCATGGCGACGACGATCAGATCGTCCCGTTCGCCGCGGGTGGTCTGGCGTCGTCGAAGCTCGTGCGGGGTGCCCGCCTCGAGGTGTACAAAGGCGCGCCGCACGGCCTGCCGTCCACGCTCAAGGATCGGCTGAACGCCGACCTGCTGGCGTTTCTCGAGAGCTGAGCGGGGACAGCGGGTAGGCGCCTCGGATTCAGTACGTCTCGGCTTCGACGGCAGTCCACTTCGCGCCGTCGTGCAACCAGATCCCGCCGGTTTGGTCCACGACCCAGGTGGAGCCCTTCGCGATCGCAGGGCTGTCGGAGAACGAGCCGCCGAGATTCGTATACACGTCGTTGGCAAACGAGCCGAGCTGCCCTTTGCCGGTCCGAGCTTGCACCCGCTCGACGGGGTCCGCGATCGCGTCAGGAGAGCCGAGAAACGAATCCTTGGCGTGCATCGTCGTCCATTGCCACTCTCCGCCCTGTTTCGCGGCCTTGTGTATCGCCCCGTCGAAGCCGCGGGCATACACGTGGATCGCACCGGCCGCTCGTGTCGCGGCAGGAAACCCGACGATGGCACCGCCGACGGGCTCCGATAGCCAGGGCGCCGCGCCGTTCGACCAGTAGTGGTCCACGCCCCCGTCGAAGCTTCGCACGAAGACGTCCAGATGCCCCGGCGACGCGACGACCGCGGGGCGACCCAATCCGCGGCCGCCGACGCTCTCCATTTGGTACTCCCCGCCCGTCGACCACCAGTGCGTCAGCCCGTAGCTGGCGTCGAGATCGACGACGTCGACCCGCCCGGGGCCCCAGCTCGCCACGACGGGATCGATCCCGATCGGTGCCTCGGAGAGCAGCGAGCCGGTGAAGGCGAGGCGGTCGGTCGGCGGGTCGCGATAGAAGACGTCCAACCCGTCGTCATCTCGAGCGATGGGGGCCGGAACGCCGACGATCGGCGTCTGCAGGTCCAGCCAGCCCCGCGGTCGATCGTAGTACCAGAGACCCGCGCTCGGTCCGCGCACGAACGCGGCGACGGTGGAAACGGCGGAAACGTCTCGGGCGTCGCCGTGGATCTCCGCCATGATCGTGTCGATCACCGTTCCCCACGATATTTCGTGCACGGTCGCAAACTCATCCACTTCGACGCGGAAGCTGCCGCCGGTGTTGTTCAATACGGCTTGAACGTCGGCCTCGTAGCCGCGGACCGCCTGGTTCCAGGTGAGCCCCTGGAGCCTCGGCAGCCCGGCGGTGCTGTACTCCGCTTCGCCGAAGCAGCAATTGTCGCCCCGGTTGAGGACCTGAACGTGCCGGCGATTCCAGCCCGGACCCACCGCGTCCATGACGTACAAGTCCGGATACCCGGCAATCGAGTAAAAGCTCGACCAGAACTGTTCGTCGTCGCCGATCGATAGACCCGATCGCATGTAGAGCGGCAACGACCCGGCGACCGACACACCCAGAGTGATTCGAGTGTCGATCGCAGAGTATATCGTCGTGGTCCACCCGCCCCCGGACAGTCCCACCATGCTGAAGTCGTCGTATTGCGGGTAATTGGCCTGAAGGTAATTGAGCGTCCGGGCAGTCGGCTCCAAGAAGTACTTTATCGGGCTCGATGTGCTGGAGTCGATGTTCTCGAACATCCACCCGTGGGTTTGCGCGCCGCAAGACTTCGCGTCCATGAACGGCATGAACAGGGCGACGACCGGATAGCCCTCGGATAGAAGCGCGTTCAGCGTTCGCCACATTCCCGCGGGCGCGTCCTGGGTCGATTCGTCGTCGTCGTCGGTGCAGGTGTGGCCCTGATGCAAGATGACGGCGTGCGACTTTTTCCAGGAGCGCGGAATGAAGTGGTAACCAGTCGTCGTCACCGGGACGGCGGCCCCTGTCGTGAGCGTGGCCGGCATCGTGAAATCGAGCTCGTCGACCCGCTCCACGTTGTCGAGGTTGGCCACCGGGCTCGCCGCGCTCCGGATCATCAGGCTGGGCATCGCGGCCGACGGAAAGCCCTCGTTGCCCCAAATGTACGAGATGAGCGCCTGCCTCCGGGCCGCGACGTCGGCGGCCGAACGGATGGTGACCCTGCTGTCGTCGAGGAGCGAGCCGTCGTGCCCACGCGGTGCGACGGATGGCCCGGCGGGGCGGACGGCGGCCGCGACCGGCGAGCCGCTGCTGGAAGAAGAAACCGTGCCGGTGCAGCCGGCGGCCACGGGAAATATCAGCGCAGCGACGCACTGGCGTCTCATCGAAGCGAACCTCGTGTACGGCGCGAGAAGCGTAAGCAACTCTTGATCGGCGTCCGCGAGTGCGCGACCGCATTCCGACGTACGGGCCTTGCGAGGCTACCAGCCGTATTCCGCAGCCGAGCTCACGAAATCGACCTCACCCGCTCACACCGGATATCCGTCGAAGGTACCGCGACGTCCGGCTGCCAGGTTCGACCGACGCTTGGACGATATCCCACCACATGCCTCCCTTTTCGCCGGGCGTGCGCTCTAGGCGCGCGCGCCGGCCGTGGGTTTCGCTGCCGTCGTCCATGCGACCAGGCGCTCGGCGGGCCACGTGTTGGCAATGCAATCCGGGTCGAGCCACGCGCGCTCCGCGTTGAGCGCCGCATACCGGACGCGCCCGAGCTCGTCGGCGTGGTGCGCGTCGCTGGTCAGCACGAATGTGACGGGGCTCGACCGGGACCGCCGCAGGGCTTCGACCGACATGTCGAGTCGCGGAAGCCCGCCGTTTACTTCGAGAGCCGTGCCGGTCTGCTCGGCCGCGGCGAGGATCTGTTCCAGATCGAGATCGATCGGCGGGCGGCCCCCGATCATCCGCGCGGACAAGTGCCCGATCATTCGAACCGCCGGGTCGCGCATCGCCTCCACGATGCGCCTCGTCTGGGCGGCGCGATCCAGGTCGAAGTGGTCGTGCACCGACGCGAGACACCAGTCGAATGATCTGCGAAAGTCGAGGTCGTAATCGAGCTCGCCGTTCGGTCCGATGTTGAGCTCGACCCCGTGCAAGAGCGCCATCGACCCACCGAGCTCCTGCTTCAGCGCTCGGATCTTCGTGCGCTGTTCGAGAAGGGCCTCGCGACCCACTCCGGAGAGGGTGCCCTCCGCGTGATCCGTGATGGCGAGGACACAATACCCGCGCGCTTTCGCCGCGAGCACCACGTCTTCGAGCGGGGAGCGCCCGTCGCCGGAGACGGACGTATGCACGTGGAAGTCGCCGCCGATGCCGCGGATCGGTCGCGGGAGCGCACCCTGCTCGGCGGCCTCGATCTCGCCGGCGTCCTCCCGCAAGACGGGCGGTATCCAAGGCAACCCCAGCGCCTCGTAAATCTGCTCTTCGGTCTCGCTCGCGACGACAGTCCCGCCGTCGATCTCGGACAGCGCGTACTCGTTCAACGTCCAGCCTCGGGAGAGCGCGCGCTGGCGGAGCTTGATGTTGTGCCCCTTCGACCCTGTGAAGTAGAGACGCGCGGCGCCGAGCTGGTGTGCGGCGACGACTCGCATGTCGATCTGGGTGCCGCGCCGCGTGACCACGCTCGTCTTCGCTTCGCCGCGGACCAAGACCCGGTCGACGGCGCTCATCGAGACGAGGGCCTCCATCGCAGGCCCCGCGTCGCTCGCGGCAACGACGATGTCCACGTCGCCGATCGTCTCGCAGAACCGCCGCAGCGATCCGCAATACGAGGCGTGGGTGACGCCGGGCACTTCGAGCATGCGGGCGACGATCCGCTCGGCGAGCGGGAGCGCGACCGAGATCGGCGTCCGGTCGATGGATCCTTGTTCCTCGAGCCGCGCGAGCGCGAGGGCGATCTTCTGCTCGGATTTCTCCCCGAAGCCTTTGAGCGCCCGAAGTCTGTGTTCTGCGAGCGCTCGGCGAAGCTCGCCGATCGATTGCACACCCAGGTCGGCCCGGAGTCGGTTGACCGCCTTGGGTCCGAGGCCTTGCACGCGCAAGAGCGCCACCACGCTGGCCGGATGCCGCTGCCGCAAGGCCTCGAGCTTCTCCACCCGACCGGTCTCGAGCAGCTCTCGAATCTTGGCCGCCGTGCTCTTCCCGATCCCGCTGATGCGCTGGAGCTCCTTCACAGTGAGCTTGCCGAGGTCGGTCGCCTGCGCGGAGACCGCTTGCGCCGCACTCTCGTACGCCCGCACGCGAAATGACTGGGGGTCGCCCTCGTCGAGCATCGTCAGCTCGGCGAGCTCCCGGAGCATGTCGAGAACGTCCTGCTTCGTATCGGCCACGGCCTCCATGTAGCCTTGGGACGGTGACCACGAAAGAGGCAGCGGAGATCCTCTCGATCGGTGGCCGCGAGGTGCGGATCACCAACCCGGGCAAGCTGTATTTCTCGAAAGAGGCGAAGCTCACGAAGCTCGAGCTGGTTCGCTATTACCTCTCGGTCGCGCAAGGGGCCCTCCTCGGCATTCGCGATCGTCCGATCGTGCTCAAGCGCTTCGTCGACGGCGCCGAAGGAGAGGCGTTTTATCAAAAGCGCGCGCCCGACCATCGGCCCGCGTGGCTTCGGACGACGACGCTCTCCTTTCCTTCGGGCCGCACGGCGGACGAAGTGGTGGTGGACGACGCGGCCGGGCTCGCGTGGATCGTCAACCTCGGCTGCATCGAGCTGCACCCGCATCCGGTCCGCTCGGGCGATCTCGAGCACCCGGACGAGCTACGGGTCGATCTCGATCCCGGCCCCGGCGTCGCCTGGGGGGATGTGCGGCGCGTCGCGCTCGAAGTGAAGGCGCTCCTCGACGAGCTTGGCCTCCGGGGCTGGCCGAAGACCAGCGGTTCGCGCGGCATTCACGTGCAGGTTCGTCTCGAGCCCCGCTGGACGTTCGGCGACGTGCGCCGCGCTGCCCTCGCCCTCTCGCGGGAGATCGAGCGGCGCGCTCCGCTTCTCGCCACGTCGAAGTGGTGGAAGGAAGAGCGGCGCGGTGTTTTTCTCGACTACAACCAGAACGCGAAGGACCGGACCACGTGCTCGGCCTACTCGGTGCGACCCGTGCCGGACGCCCGCGTGTCGGCCCCGCTCTCGTGGGACGAAGTGAGCGAGTGTGACGCGGGCGACTTCACGGTCCTGACGATGCCGAGCCGCTTCGCCGCGGTCGGCGACCCGCACGCGGGTATCGATACCGCGCCCGGGTCGCTCGAGGGCCTTCTCGAGCTTGCCGGGCGAGACGAAGCCTCGGGCCTCGGGGACGCGCCCTGGCCGCCCCATTTTCGCAAGATGGACGGGGAAGCTCCGCGCGTCGCCCCGTCGCGCGCGAAGGGCGCACGACCGAAGATGCCGCTCGTGGTGGTGGCGAATTCCCCGAACAAGGCGTCGGCGCTCGCGGGCTTCGAGCGGTGGAAGGCCAAGCACCCTCTGGCAGCGGAGCACCTGACCGTGGAGGACGTCCTGGTCGACGCGATGCGCGGACGTTCTTCGACCTGGACTCGCATCCGGGTGAACCTGCGCAACGTTCCGGCGGCCATCCGCCCGCCGCAAGAGACCCCCGACCCGGACGACGATCCCACGCGCGAGTGGCGGAGCCAGCGGCGGACCTCGAAAGACGAGGGATGATCGTGTGCACGGCGCGTCAACGGGGGATCGCGAAGATCGCGGCCAGCTCGTGCGGAGGGACGATCTCGAGCTGGGAATACGAGCAATCGCGCGGGGCCTTGTCGACTCGCCACCTGCGAAACTGCGCCGTGTGGCGGAACCTCGACCCCTGCATGTGATCGTAGGCGACCTCGACGACGAGCTCCGGACGCAGCGGCTCCCACGACAGGTCTTTGCCCTGGCTCCAGCGACTGTACCCCCCCGGCATCCGCTGTCCGGCTGCGTCGCCTGCGTCGCCCGCCCAGTCCTTCCACGGATGAGCGGCAAGCGCGCGGTCGCGATAAGGCGACAAGAACCCCACGAGCTCGCGCCGCTTGGCCGCCGTGAAGCTCGCCGACACGCCGACGTGGTGAAGCGCTCCCGCGCCATCGAAGAGCCCCAAGAGCAGCGAGCCCACCGAAGTTCCCTCCCCGCCCTTGTGCCAGCGGAATCCCGCGACGACGCAGTCGCAGTCGCGTTCGTGCTTGACCTTGAACATCACCCGCTTGTTCGGCTCGTATGCCCCCGCGGCCGGCTTGGCCATGACGCCGTCGAGCCCCGCCCCCTCGAACCGCCGGAACCAGTCGGCCGCCACGCCGCGATCGCTCGTCGCGGGGGTCAGGTGAATCGGCGGCGTCGCGAGCGCGAGGGCCGCTTCGAGCGCGGCCCGTCTCTCGCGGAAAGGTGTGGCGAGGAGGTTGCGGTCGCCCTCGCAGAGCAGATCCCAAAACACGACCGACGCCGGGATCTCGCGCGCCAGGAGCTCCACCCGCGACGCCGCCGGGTGGATGCGGAGCTGGAGCGCATCGAAGTCGAGCGCGCCGCGCTTCGCGACGACCAGCTCACCGTCGAGCACGCAGCGGTTCGGGAGCTGCGCCCGGAGCGGCGCCGCGAGCTCCGGGAAGTAGCGATTGAGGGGCTTCTGGTCGCGGCTTTGAATCAGAACTTCGTCGCCATCGCGGAAGACCAGCGCACGAAATCCGTCCCATTTCGGCTCGAAGATCCAGCCCTCGCCTGGCGGCAGGTCGCTGACCCGCTTGGCGAGCATCGGCAGCACGGGTGGATTGACCGCAAGCTTCAAGGGCGCGACGTCATTTCGACGAGCTTGAGCACGGTGTTCCAATTGCGCACGGTGCTCGTGGTCTTGAGCGCCGAATCGAAGTACTGGTTGGTGAGCCGAGTCTTCGCGACGCCGTTGGGGCAGTGGAGATAGATGTCGCTCCCCGAGACGACGAAGGAGTCCGGCGGGGAGCGACGCGGGTCGAGCGAACCCACACGCGCGGGGTCCGGAGCGTCGGCGAGGAACATGACGTGCACGCGTTCGGCGGCGATGCCGTCTCTCAGGAAAGGGTTGTTGGCACGGACGTGGAGCAGCTCGTCCGCGGTTCGAAGCACAATCGGGATCGCGTATCCAAATTGCTTTTCGATCTCGCGCTTGACCTCGATCGCCGCCCGCGGAGCAAGCGCCAGAGGTGCGCGAAACGTCACATTCCCACTTTGGATGTAGCTCCGCACGTCCTCACATCCCGCGTCGCCGAACATGGCAACGAGGTCGGTCATGGGCAGCTTGTTTTTGCCGCCCACGTTGATCCCTCGCAACATCGCGGCGAACGCCACGAGCCGGGACCGGGGCGTCCCCGTGGATCGCTTTGGCGCCCGGAGGGGGACGGCACCGGTCCGCATGGGGTCGTCCTCGTAGCATCCAGCGGCGGCGATGCAACGCGCGGCACTGACCCGCTTTCCCGTCGACGCCCACCCGTCGGCTGCGACCCCTTTCGCTTCGCCCGAGCATCCTTATGCTTGAACGCTATGCGTAGTCCAGCCCACATCGACTCCCGCACCGACTCTAGCGCGAGCAAAGGCGCGCGCACCGTCGCCGGAGTCTTCCCCCGCACCCCTTTCCATTGGGTGGGTGACGGGTTCCATGTGTCCAGCTACTTCCCTCGCCCGTCGCTCCCGGCCGAGCGCGTCAGCCCGTTCTTGTTGATGGACTACGGCCCGCCACACGAGTTCGCGCCGCTCGCCGAGGGCCAGCGTGGCGTCGGCTGGCATCCGCACCGAGGCTTCGAGACCGTCACGGTCGCGTGGGAAGGCTCGGTTGCGCACCGAGACAGCGCCGGCAACGCGGGCATCATCGGCCCCGGCGACGTGCAGTGGATGACTGCGGCGGCCGGCATCCTCCACGAGGAGTATCACGAGCGCGAATTCACCCGTCGGGGCGGGCGGATGCACATGATGCAGCTCTGGGTGAATCTTCCGAAGAAGCACAAGATGGCCCCGGCGGGCTATCAGCCGCTCGCCGCGAAAGACATTCCTGTCGTCACGCTCGCGGATGGCGCGGGCACCGTGCGGGTGATCGCCGGGGAGCTCGACGGCGCGCGGGGGCCGGCGCGCACGTTCACGCCGGTCACGTTGCTCGACGTGCATCTCGCCGCGAACGGCCGCCTCTCGGTGGCCTTCCCGGAGAAGCACAACGCCCTGGCCATCGTCACTTCCGGCCAAGTGGCCGCCGGCGGAAAGCGCGCGAGCGCCGGGGAGCTCGTTCTGTTCGAAAACGACGGCGCGCGCGTCGATTTGACCGCCGAGCAGGCCGCCCACGTGCTCGTCCTCGCCGGCGAGCCGCTCGGTGAGCCCATCGTGCAATATGGTCCGTTCGTCATGAACACCCGCGAAGAGATCATCGAAGCGATCCACGACTTCGAAGCGGGCAAAATGGGCAGCATCCCGGAGTGACGGGTCACCCCGCGCGGGGCACCCGTGATATGCCTGCCCTCGGACGGTTCGGGCGATGGATCAGGCGTTTACTGTCCTCGTCGCCGACGCAGACGCGGGCTTGGGCCGGCTGGTGCAAGAAGCGCTCGCGGGAGAGAGCGCCGAGGTCCTCCATGCGAACAGCGCTCCTCAGGCGCTCGACGCGCTGGACCGGTGCACTGCCGACATCCTGATCGCGGACTCGCTCTTGCCTCAGCGTCGCCCCCTCGATCTGCTTCAGGAGGTTCAGCGGCGCTGGCCCGGAATGCCCGTCTTGCTCGTGGCCAACGCCGGGACGACGCTCGAGATCGCAGAGGCGATTGGCGCCGGAGCCGACGACATCTTGGTCCGTCCGGTGACGGTTCATCAGGTGGCGTTCGCGGTGCAAAAGGCGCTCGTCGCCGCTCGGCGCGCGGCGCCGGCCCCGCCCCCTCCGCCGGTCGACGGAGACATCGTCTTCGGCCGCTCGCCGGCGATGAAATCGCTGCGCGAGCTCTTGCTCCAGGTCGCGCCGACGTCGTCCACCGTGCTCGTGCGCGGCGAGAGCGGTACGGGCAAGGAGCTCGCCGCCCGGGCATTGCACCGCCTGAGCCCGCGCGCCAATCGGCCCTTTATCAAGATCGATTGCACGTCGCTCCCCGAGACGTTGATCGAGAGCGAGCTCTTTGGATACGAAAAAGGCGCGTTCACCGGGGCGGCCACCCAGAAGATCGGGCGCGTGCAGCTGGCCGATGGGGGAACGCTATTTCTCGACGAAATCGGAGAGCTCGGCGCCCCCGTCCAAGCCAAGCTCCTGCGCTTGCTCCAAGACCGCGAGTTCGAGCGCCTGGGGGGCAAAAAGACGATTGGCGTCGACGTCCGCGTCGTGGCAGCGACCCATCGCGACTTGGAAACGATGGTGGCGCGCGGGGCGTTCCGGCAAGATCTCTTCTATCGCTTGAACGTCGTTCCACTGTGGATTGCTCCTCTGCGGGCACGCCGCGCCGACATCGACGAGCTCGCGTCCCATTTTTGCGCGCAGGTTGGCGACGGCGGCGGCAAGCCGGGGGTGACGTTGAGCGCCGAAGCGCTTCGCCTGCTCGCCGGGCAACGCTGGCCCGGGAACGTGCGCCAGCTCCAAAACTTCGTGGAACGCCTCGTCGTCTTGAGCAAGAGCTCCAGCATTTCCGACGCGGACGTGAAAGCGGAGCTCGCACGACCCGTACGCTTCGCGACCGAAACGGGCCTGTCGGGCGCGGATGCGCAGGACGGACCGGCCAGCAGCGGCCAAGTCTTGCCCCTGGACGAAGCGCTGCGCACGGCCGAGCGCCAAGCTCTGGTTCGGGCGCTGAAGCACACAGGTGGCAATCGCAGTGCCGCTGCGCGCCTTCTCGGAGTGAGCCGGTCCACGCTCTATTCGAAACTCCAAGACTACGGGCTGCTGGAAGTGGGCTGATGTAGACTCCGCACGCTGTCGTGAAGCTTTTGCCTGGCTCGGTGCTTGCGGAGCGTTACCGGTTGGTCCGCCTCCTCGGCGAGGGCGGCATGGGCGAGGTTTGGGCCGCGACCCACCTCGTCACGCGGCGCGCGGTCGCGCTCAAGCGCCTGTTGCATTCGCCCGGCGCGCGTCCCGACGGACAAGCGCGGGCGCGCTTCGTGCTTGAGGCCCAAACCGCATGCGCGGTGGAGCACCCGAATGTGGTCGAGATCCTGGACTTCATCGAAAGCGGCGCCGAGCCTCCGGTGATCGTCATGGAGCTATTGCAGGGCGAGACCCTGGAATCGCGGCTTTCTCGGGAGCATACGCTGGCGCTCGACGAAACCGCGCGGGTGCTCCTGCCGGTGGTGTCGGCGGTGGGAACGGCCCACGCGCGCGGTATCGTGCACCGCGATCTCAAGCCCGCGAACATTTTCTTGAGCCGCACCGGCGAGAGGGAGCCGGTGATCAAAGTACTCGACTTCGGAATCGCCAAGTGGCTCGTTCCGCAGGCGGGCGAACAAGGGCTGCGAACGCAAACGGGCTCCACGCTCGGCACTCCTTGCTACATGGCGCCCGAGCAGGCCATCGGCGACCGGATGGTCGATTACCGAGTGGATATCTGGTCGCTCGGCGTGATCTTTTACGAGTGTCTGAGCGGCGCCCGGCCCGTCGAGGGGGAGAACGCCGCGCACATGGTGATGCGGCTCCTCAGCACCGGGATCATCCCCATCGAGCAGCTCGTTCCCACCCTCCCGAGCGATCTCGCCGGCCTCATCGGGCGGATGCTCGCGCGCGAACCACCGCAGCGCCCTCGCGACTTGCGGGAGGTGTACGCCGCTCTGGCGCCGCTCGCGAACCTGACGGTCCCCGCTTTCGGCGAACCGCGCGTCGCGCAGGTCTCCTCGGCCGAGGGGACCGCGGCCGTCACCCAGGCATCCGCACCGCCCATGGTCTGGGGGGCGACTACGCCGGGCGCCTCTCTGGATGATGGTCAACTCGGTGCGGTGCGGACGAACCAAGGTCGGTCGCTCGCGCCGTGGGTCGGCCCCCGGCGCTGGGCGGCGCTCGCGGCCGGGCTTACGGCAGGCGGCGTTGCGCTCGGCGCGGCGCGGTGGTTTCACGCGGCGAGGCCAGCGCCGCCCGCCGCGACTTTGGCCCGGCCGCCGTCGGTCATGGAGGACCCGGCGCTGGCCCTCGCGGCACCCGCACCCACGGTTCGGGCCGCGAGCGGGGCGCCGCCGGCGGCGGACCCAACGCCGTCCGCGACCGCTACCACCGGCCCTTCGCGACATCGCGAACCGCTCGAACCGTCGCGGCGGGCCGCCCTTGCCAAGCCGCCCTCGGCTCCAGGACCGCCGTCGCCAGCCCCCGAGGCACCCTCGGTCGAGCCGGCGAAGTCCGCCCCCGCGCCTTCCCGTCCGCTCGACATCCAACTCCTTCCTTGACGGGCGCTTCGCATGAGCGCTTTCCGCCCTGCGATCTTCGCTTTCTCGCTCCTCCTGGCTGGCCAGGCCTCGGCGCAAACGGCCACCCCGGAGGCACCCGCGGCGAGCCCGTCCCCTGCCCCTGGCCCGGCGGCTCCCCCTTCGCTCGCCGACGCGCTGGTCGGCGAAGCCAAGGAGCACCTCCTGGCGGCACGGGCGCTCTACGGCACCGGCGACTACGCCGGTGCCCTGATCCGCTTCGAGGCGGCCTACGACGCCTCGCACGATCCCCGCCTGCTCTGGAACGCGGCGGTCTGTGAGAAGGCAATGGGCCACTACACGCGCGCTGCAGCGCTCGTGCGCCGGTACCTCGATTCGGGCTCTCCGCTTGTGACTCCGGAGGCGGCGCAGAACGCCCGCGCGTTCCTCGCCGCCGCCGAGTCGGAGACGGACGGTGTGGAGTCGGCGTCGAAAGAGTCCGCCGCGATTCCCGCGGCGGCGCCCTCCCCGCCACCGGCTCACGACGGTCGGGTCGTTGTGAATGCCCGCCCCGGCGACGCCATCGCGGTCGATGGGCGGGTCGTCGCGGGTGAAGCGTGGCAGGGCACCCTGGCGAGCGGACCGCATTCGGTCCGCGTCACGGCGCCGGGCCACCGGGCCTTTCAGGCCGACGTCCTGGTGATGGACGGCCAGACGCGAACGCTCGATGTGCAGCTCGAGGCAGACCGCGTCGGGGCGGGGATTCCCACCTGGGCGTGGATCGTCGGGGGCACCGTGATCGCTGCGGGGGCGACGACTGCGGGGTACTTTCTGTTCAAGCCGGCCGAGCCATCTGCGATCCCGATGCAGGGCTCCATCGCGACGGTGCGCACGCCATGAGGGCCCCGATGCCACGCTGGGGCCTCGTCCTTCTGTGGCTTGCCGGCCGGGCCTCGTGCTGCGTTCTCCTGGCTTCGTGCACCAAAGGCAAGCCGGCGGGCGAATTGGTCGTCGTCGTCACGACGGACCTCTCGGTTCCGAAGGACATCGACGCGCTGCACGCGAACGTGTCGCTGGCCAGCGGCCAGACCCTGCTGAATCAGGATTCGCCCCTCGGCCCGGCCGGGCTCCGTCTGCCCGCGACGCTCGGCGTGGTCGCGGGACCCGACACCAAGGCGCCGGTCACGATTCAAGTTTCGGGGGTTCGCAACGGGGCCACGCGCCTCACGCGGCAGGCCGTCGTGACCGTTCCTACCGACCGAGTGGCGACCCTGTCGATGCCGCTCGACTGGCTTTGCATCGGCGTGTCCTGCCGGGCCGGCGAGACTTGCCAGGCCGGCGCCTGCGCGTCCGCGACCGCCGTTCCGGACGACCTGCCCGTGTCGGGAACCGAGGGTGGGACCGCCGACGCGGGGGACGCGTGCTTCGACACGACGGCCTGTTTCGAATCGGCGGTCCTCTGGCCTATGCCCTTGGGCCCGGATTGCGCCGTTCCCTGGTCCCGCTGGGGAGCGCGCCTCAACGTCGCGTTGGTCATCGCCGGCGGGGACGGCATTTGCGGCGCGGGCAGCTGTCTCGTCCCGCTCGATGCCGAAGGCCCCGAGGGGTGGCAAGCGAGCGCGGACGGCACGCGAATCGAGCTGCCGCTCGCCGCCTGTTCGAACGGCGCCGTGCGCGCCGTGGAGGTCTCGACCGCGTGCCTGAAGAAGCGAACGACCTCCGTGACCTGTCCTGGCGCGACCGTGCCCAATGCGGGCGGCGGCTGCCTGGCCGACCCCGACGGCGGTTGTCCCGATGGCTATGTCTGTGAGTCGGAGGGAGGCCCGGGCCTGTGCGTCCCGTCCGGCGGCACCAGCACGACCGCTCAAGGCCCCCGCTGCAACCCCGATTCGACGGTCGTTTGCCCGGGTGGCGCGGCGGGATACGCCTGCCAGGGCGCGCCGGATCCGTGGCTTCAGTGCAACGCCGTCCGCCACCGCAACTGCACGACCTTCGGCTGGTGCTGCGTCCCAGCGACCGATTCCGGGGCATGCGCACCCGACGCGGGGCAAGATGCAGGGCCCGAGGGCCTCCTCATCGACGACATGAGCATGACCTTGCTCTGCGGCGGCCAGAACAAGCTGCGCATTCCCAGCGGCGTCGGCACCCCGGGATACTGGTTCACCGCCGATGACGGCACAGGGGCCGGCTCGATGGTCCCCACGCCGCAAGACGGATTCAATTACATGCCCGTGGCGGCCGCGTGCGAAGGGCGGCTGGTGATGCCGTTCTCGAATGCGGCCTGCATGAAGAGCGTAGCGCCTTACACGAGCGCGTTTCCCGACGGCTGGGCGACGATGGGCTTCAACTTCATGACTTCCGGAACCAACCCGGATGGAGGCGCGTCGACGCCCATCGCCTTCGACGTGAGCGGCTTCCGGGGCATTCGATTCTGGGCGATGGCTTCGCCCAGCGGATCGCAGACCCTATCCGTTCAATTCTCGGATGTCGAAAACGACATGGCCGCTCCGGGCGCGGGTTGCGTCCAGGCGTCGCCGCTCCAGTGTTACAATTTCTATCAATACACGCTGGCGCTCCAGAGCACGTGGAGCCCCTACGAAGTCGACTTCGATCGACTGACGCAGCAATTCACGAATGCCCAGGGCTTCTACACGACCCAGGGATTCGATCGGAACGCGGCGCTGGGTATCACGTTCGTGGCATCGTCGGACGGCGGCACTCCGTTGACCTTCGACGTGTGCGTCGCCCAGATCTACTTCGTGCCGAAGTGAAGCGACGAAGCGCGGATGTTCCGAGGCCGACAGCGATCGTTCCGGGGGCAAACAATCTGGACCTACGCGTCGGTCAGTAGTTCACGAAGTAGAGATCGTCGACCCAGACATCAAAGCTCAGACTCGAGGCCCCGTCTGGCGCATTCACCTGGAAGACCAGCGAATAAACTTGATGAAGGTCGATCGTGTCCGGCGTGGGGTGGAAGCCCCAATCCTCTTGGGCGAGCTCCGAGAAGTCGATCGTGTATTGCTTGAAGCTACCGGTGAGGTCCCGCGTCGCGGCGAAGCCGTCGAGACAATTCGCCGTGCCCCCGTCGCTGTCCAGGCACACCCCGGCACCTGAATACGTGTTTTTGTCCTGAATGCGAACCTGGAGGGTCGCGCTATCGAGGTTCTGAGCGGCCATGGCCCAGAAGGTGATTCCCCTATACTTGCTCAGATCAACCGGATCCAAGCCGAACCCAATCATGTCGGGTCCCCCATCCGGGTGCGGCGCGAATTCAACGGCCGCGCCGCCCCAGGTGATGGGCAAAGGTTGAGGGGTCCGAACGCGCGCGGCGTGGGAGCTCGTGATTCCAGGGAACGTTTCATAAGGTGCGGGCACGGGCGCGTGCGGGTCGAATATCCATTGGTTTGCGTGCTGCCCCCAGGCGGGACCAAAAGCTCCCGCGGGAGGTGTCCACGAGACTTGAGGCCCCGGCCCCTCCATGTCGTCGATTCGCGTGTAGCTGAGTCCCGGGATACCCGCCTCGGTCGCCGCGTCTGTGGCCCCCGCGTCTGTGATTGACGCGGTCGAGACATCGGAGGTTCCGCCGCCGTCCGGAGCAGAGGAAACGTTCCCGTTGGCGCTTGAACAGGCCACCGAGCAGGCCAGGGCCGATGCGCCGACGATCGGCAGGGCCCACGAGATGCGTGTGTTCGACATGATGTTCGTCCTCGCTTGCCACTTCATTGCAGTCCGGCCCCCCGTCCCCGTGACGCGGCTCCTGACCGCCTTTCGGAGCCCATCGCACCTTCCGTGCCGCGTCGATGGCCGTGTGCGATGGCCCTCGGCGCCCCGGCTGACGGCGAGCCAGACGGTGCTCCTTGGGTGCCACCGCTCGTGCAGCAGAACTTTCCGTGTACGGCCGCGCGCACAGGTGTCCGGCGCGCCGCACAGGTCGAGCGGTCACTTCAAGAAGGTGACTTCGGCGACGTCCGCGCGGTCGCCCGAGCCCCGTCCTCCGACATTGGGGTGTATCCATGATCGAAGTGCGATCGAGTCCCACCGTCTGAAATCGGTCATCCTACGAAAGCGTGCCCCGCCTCGAGGCGCGCGATACGCTGTCAGGTTCCGAGGAGGGCCTGATGAACCGTCCACTGACCCCTACCCGTTCACGCGCATGGACCGCCGTGTGGCTCGCGACGGCCGTCCTCGCCGGCACGAGCCTCACGACCGGAAACGCCCGCGCGCAAGACGCGGCGGGGACTGCGCCCATGGTCCAAGTCGAAGCACAACCGCAACCGGCGGCCCCCCGATCGCAGCCCATCGCCATCCCGCGCGAGGACGGTCCGCGCGTCATCACCCGGTGGCAACCGGGGGAGCCCGTACCGGCCGGGTATCACCCCGCCCAGCGACCGCGCACCGGCGCGATCGTCGGCGGCGCGGTCACGCTCGGCGTTCTCTACATGCTCAGCGCGTTCATCGCGGCAGTGGGGACCGATGTCGCCAACGCTAGCCATGGGAGCAATCCCGTCAGCGGCCTCTTCGTCCCGGTGGTCGGCCCGTTCCTCACGATGACGCAGTCGTCCAGCGCGACGGCGGACCTCTTTCTCGTCCTGGACGGTGCGGGACAGACCGCTGGCGCCATCTTCCTCGTTTGGGGAGTGACATCGCCGCAGAACGTTCTGATGCGTGACGGCTACGCCCAGCCGCGGCTCGTGCCCCGCCCGATGCTCCTCGGGAAGGACGGCGCGGGGTTCGGGCTTTCGGGCACGTTCTAGGGGCGTGCCCTCTTCGCTGGGACGCGCACGAGTCCACCCGGAACGCGCGCCTCCCGCCCTGGGACGCGCACGAGTCCACC
>CAZHED010000022.1:0-14136 GCA_964531095.1 uncultured Polyangiaceae bacterium
CTCGATCCCGACCTGACGTGGCCGCCCAACGTTTGGATGGGGACGAGTGTCGAGAGCGCGAAGTACGTCGGTCGCATCGATGACCTTCGGAAGACGGGCGCCCGCCTACGGTTCCTTTCGCTGGAGCCCCTTCTCGGGCCGTTGCCCGACCTTCACCTCGACGGCATCCACTGGGTGATCGTGGGCGGAGAGTCCGGGCCGGGGGCGAGGCCGATGAAGCCCGAGTGGGCACTCGACGTCCGCGACCAGTGTGAGCGAGCGGGCGTCCCGTTCTTCTTCAAGCAGTGGGGGGGCGTGAACAAGAAGAAGACGGGGCGACGCCTCGGGGACCGCACCTGGGACGAGATGCCCGAGGACCGCGTCCACCTTCACGTGGTCGCGTAGGCAAGCAAGCCCCACGCCGGTGGCGCCGGCAAACCCGCCGACCTCGTGGACTACTGCGGCCGCGGGACGGGCCAACCCCAGTCGCACGGGATGCCGGTCGGGTTGCCTGCGGCGACCATCTGGGCGGCGGGAATGGCGAAGTTCACGCCGGGCGAGCCCGGCGGAATGGTGACCGTCGTGTTCGTGTCCGTCAGCACGTTCGCCGCCGTGATTCCCTGGATCAGCACGTTGTCGAGGACGACGTTCGTCGGGTGCGCCATGTCGTATCCCTCGAGCGTCGCGATGGGCGTGACCGGCGCAGTCCCCAGGACCGCGTTCAAGTTCTTCACCGTAAGGCTCTTGAAGTACGGGATGAGGGGCGGCGTTGTCGTCTTGTCCGAGTAGTGCGGGTTGATGATCAGCGGATTGACGAGGTCGCGCGTGCAGATGTCGTGGAAGGTCGTATTTTGCACGATTCCGCCGCGGTACGTGTCGGACTTCACGCGTACGCCGTTGACGTCCGATCCGGGGGCTCCCCCCGTCGACCGCGTATCGCCGTCGATCGTGATGTCGTAAATGTCCACGTCCTGGATCCCGATCCCGGTGGTGGAGCCGCTCGCCGTATCGGTCGCCGTGAGTCCCGGAATCCCCTGGGTTTCACTGCCGATCGACATTCCGTGCCCGGTGCCGAAGTGGTTGTGCGCCACGACGACGTTTCCAACGCCGTAGTGGCCTTTGAGGACGATGTCGTCGTCGCCCGTGCTGATCATGTTGCAGACGACCGCTCCGCCGGTGGCTAGGTATCCCTCGCCGGGGTCGATGCCGTCGGTATTTCGGGCGGTGGTCGGCGGGATGGACTTGTCCGACGGCGTCAAGATCGTATTGCCCCAAATCGTGAAGCCCGCGCTCGCGAACTTGATATGAAACTTCGGCGAGTTGTGCAGCGTCAGGCCTGCGACGACCATATTGGACGTCGTTTTGTCGGACTTGCCGGTGCTCGATGCGCCGCCGATGATGAGCTGCGGATTGGGGGCACTGCCGCCGCGCTGCGAGGCTGGCGTGCTCCCGCAGTTGCCTGGGTTCACGCCGGCATCGGGGTCATTGTCGGTTCTCAGCGCAACCGAGAGGTCCCACCAAGAGTACGTTTGCTGAGTGCCGCCGACGATGATCGGCTTGCCGCCCTGTCCGTCGATGGTCCCGCCGCCGACGAGCTGCGGTCCGGCCCCGGTCATGTTGATGAGGGCCGTGCATTGTGTGCCGCCCGACGAGTCGCAGTCCTGGTCGTAGTTTTGCGCCCCGCAAGACGTCCGACCACTGTACGTGAACAAGGCCGCGTTGACCGACGCGTACAGAGTGACGCCCGTGTCGATCCAGAGAACCGCGGGCCCCACGATGTCGAGCGCGCCCGATACGAAAGCGTTGTTCGCTCCGCTCGCAACGAGCTTGACCACAGGGCATGCCGTCAGCGCGGCTTGGATCCGAGCGGTGTCGGCGCTCGCTTGCTTCTCGTCCGGGGTCGCTACCGCCGCGGACAGGACGCAGGCCGTGTTGGTGGGCGTGGCCGGCAAGACCGGCTTGGTGACCTTCGTCTTGGTCAACGGAAGAGCGAGCTCGGCGTCGGCCGCGGCGAGCGTGTCGCAATCGGCCATCGTATGGGTAACAGGGCTCCCGCCATACGTGCCGGAGCTGCTCGCTCCGGACGAGGAGCCGCTGCCGCTCGATGAAGCGCCGCCTCCGCTCGACGAGGAGCCATGGCCCGAAGAAGATCCGCCGCCGCCGCTCGACGACGATGTGCCGCCACTGCCGCCGCTGGACGAGGCGCCGCTGGACGACGCGCCGCTGCCTGAGGAGCCGCCCCCGCTCGATGCGCCGCTGCTCGACGAGCCGCCGCCGGAGCTGCCATTCGTGGCGTCATTCTGCCCTGCATCGACGCCGTTCGACCCCGTGTCCGGTATCCCGGCGCTCGAGCTCGCGCAAGACGCCGGCCCGATTGCGGCACAAGCCACCGTCACGATCGCCCCAACCAAGTACAAGCACCGTCCCATGGACATCTCCTCGAGAGCCTTCCGCGTGCCAGCTCACGCTGTTAATGTCGGAGCGAGGACAGTTGGTCCGACTTTCTCTCCTTCGAGACGAAAAAGTCAGCATTCCAGCACGAGCGGAACTTGTGTGCCGGCCCCCGCTAATGAATCTCCGGCTCGGCGATCGGCGCGGTACCCTCGAGGAAGTCGAAGTCGCAGCCCTCGTGCGCTTGCCGGATGTGATTCGAGTAGAGCGCCCCGTACCCGCGCGGGTAAATCGCGGGCGGCGGACGCCACGCGGCGGCGCGCCTGGCGAGCTCGTCGTCGGTCACACGCATGTTGAGCGTCCGCGCCGCCGCGTCGACCTCGACGATGTCGCCGTCGCGCAGCAGCGCGAGCGGACCGCCCACGAACGACTCGGGCGACACGTGAAGGACGCAGGCGCCGTAGCTGGTTCCGCTCATCCGCGCGTCGGAGATGCGCAGCATGTCGCGTACGCCTTGGGCGAGGAGCTTCTTCGGTATCGGCAGCTGCCCCCACTCGGGCATCCCCGGGCCGCCCTTGGGCCCGGCGTTGCGCAGGACGAGCACGGAGTCTTGGTCGACGTCGAGCGCGGGGTCGTCGATGCGCGCCATCATCTCGTCGCAGCTGTCGAAGACGATCGCGCGGCCGGCGTGGCGGAGCAAGCGCGGCTCCGCGGCGATCGGCTTCATGACGGCCCCGGCCGGGGCGAGGTTGCCCCGGAGGATGACCAGGCCGCCGGAGGGGGCGACGGGGCGATCGAGCGTTCGAATCACATCGGGGGCGTGAACGGGACGGCCGGCGACGCCGTCTCGCAGCGGTTTGCCGGTGACGGTGAGGCAGTCGAGGTCGAGAAGGGGCGCGAGCACGTTGAGCAGTGCCGGAAGGCCCCCCGCGTAACAGAAATCCTCCATTAGGTACTTTCCGGAAGGGCGCAGGTTGGCCAGGACCGGCACGCGCGTCGATAGCGCGTCGAACCGGTCGAGGTCGAGAGCGATGCCGCCCCTGCGCGCCATCGCGATGAGATGGATGACCGCGTTGGTCGACCCCCCGAGGGCCAGCACCGTGGTGACGGCGTTGTCGACGGCGGCCTCCGACAACAGATCGGATGGCTTCAAGTCTTCCCAGACCATCTCGACGATGCGCCGGCCCGCGAGCGTGGCCATCTGGGCGCTGCGCGAGTCGACGGCCGGAAGCGAAGACGCGCCGGGGAGCGAAAACCCCAGGGCTTCGACCGCGCTCATCATCGTGGCCGCGGTCCCCATCGTCATGCACGTCCCGGGGGAGCGCGCGATCCCGCTTTCGATCTCGTTCCAGTCCGCAGGCTCGATGTTGCCGGCGCGCAGCTCGGCCCAGTATTTCCAGGCGTCGCTCCCGCTCCCGAGCGTCGTCCCGCGCCAATCGCCGCGGAGCATCGCCCCGGCCGGGAAGAACACCGCCGGCAGGTTCATGCTGATCGCGCCCATCATCAGAGCGGGGGTCGTCTTGTCGCACCCGCCCATCAGAACGGCGCCGTCGGCAGGATAGGAGCGGAGCAGCTCTTCGGTCTCCATCGCGAGCAAGTTGCGGTAGAGCATCGTCGTCGGCTTCTGGAACGTCTCCGCGAGCGAGATCGCCGGCATTTCGACGGGGAACCCGCCCGCTTGCCAAACGCCGCGCTTGATCTCCTCTGCCCGCGTTCGAAAATGCGAGTGGCACGGGTTGATGTCGCTCCACGTGTTCACGATGGCGATGACCGGCTTGCCGGCGTAGTCCGATCGGCTGTAACCCATCTGGGCGGCGCGTGAACGATGACCGAACGAGCGAAGATCGTTCGCCCCGTACCAGCGATGACTGCGCAGCTCTTCGGGGGTCTTTCGCTTCTTCGTCATGGGCGGGCCTACGCTTATCCGGGTCGACCGCGGGGCGCCACGGGCGCCGACCGGGGCGGGCGGGATTGCCGATGAACCTCACGCACGTATTTTTGGAAGTCGCGCGTCGCGTGGACGGCGAGGCGCTGGTGCGGGACGCTGTCGGCTCCGCCCCGGGGGCCGTGCCGGCGGGCCCGATTCACGTTCTTGCGCTTGGAAAGGTCGCGTTTCCGATGTTCGCCGGGCTCACTGCCGCCGTCGGGCCGGAGCGCGTCGCGGGAGGGCTCGTCGTCGCGCCGCAGGCGTCTTTCCCAGCCTCTCCGCACCTCGCGGCGGGCGTCGCCTCGATCGTGTCCGACCACCCCGAGCCGTCCGAGCGGAGCGTCGCGGCGGGTCGCGCCGCGATCGACCTGCTCGCGCGCATGCTTCCGTCCGACGCGCTCGTCGTTCTTCTGTCGGGGGGCGCGTCCTCCGCCATGGCCCTTCCCTCGGACGGCCTGAGCCTCGACGACAAGCGCACCACCACGCGCTCGGTGGCAAGGGCGGGGGCGCGCATCGCCGAGCTCAACGCCGTGCGCAAGCACCTCTCCGCGATCAAGGGCGGCCAGCTCGCGCTCCGGACGGGCGCGCGGGTCGTGGTCTTCGCGCTGTCCGACGTCGTGGGCAATGACCCCGGCGCAATCGGCTCCGGGCCGTTCTCGCCGGACCCGACGACATTCGCGGAAGCGGCCGCGTTCGTCGCTCGATTCGCTCCCGATGCGCCCGCGCGCGCCCGGGAGCACCTGCGCCTCGGCGCCGCCGGGGCGCTGGCCGAGACGCCCAAGCCCGGGGACCCACGCCTCGGACGCGTGCGCTTTCGGATCGTCGCGGGGCCCGAGCGCATCGCGGACGAAGCGCGCGACGTCGTCGAGGGGCGCGGGCTCGGCGCGGGAATCCTCGCGCGGGACACCGAGAGTCCCGTCGACGACCTCGCCATCGCGTACGGGCACATCGCGCGAACCGAAGCCGCGTCGCCCGGCCCGCCGCGCGTCCTCGTCGGGAATGGCGAACCGTCGATCGTCGTCCGGGGGCAGGGAAGGGGCGGTCGCGCGACGCACCTGGCGCTCGCGATGGCGCGCGAGATCGCCGGCCTCCGCGGCGTGTCGTTCCTCGCGGCCGGCACCGACGATCGCGACGGCTCGGCCGACGCGTCCGGCGCCGTCGTCGACCACACGACCTGGGCCCGAGCCGAGCGGATCGGGCTCGACCCGGCCGGGGCCCTCGCGCGATTCGACAGCGAAGTGCCGCTGAAGGCCCTCGGGTGCCTCGTGCGAGGACCGGGGACGTCGAACCTGCTCGACCTGCACTTGCTCGGCGTCGGGGAAAGCCGAAGGCCCTCCGGTCATTCGCCGATCTCGTGATGGCTCATCGACTCGAGCGCCCGCACCATGCCGGAGTGGTCCCACTTGGATCCGCCGGCGGCCGCGCACGCGTTCAAGAGCTGCTGGCAAATGGCCGTCACCGGCAAGCTCAGTTGCAGCTCTCGCGCCCCGCCCATCGCGAGACCCAGGTCTTTTTGGTGGAGCTCTACGCGGAATCCGGGCTCGAAATTGCGCTTGATCATCCGTTCGCCGTGCACGTCGAGCACCCGCGACGACGCGAAGCCGCCCATCAGCGCCAGTCGGACGCGGGCGGGGTCAGCCCCGGCCTTCGAGGCGAACAGAAGGGCCTCTCCGACGGCTTCGATCGTGATCGCCACGATGATCTGGTTGGCGACCTTGCACGTTTGCCCGTCGCCGTTCTCTCCGACGAGCGTGACGTTCTTGCCCATCAGCGAGAGGAGCGGCCTTACCCGCTCGAACGCGTCTTCGGGGCCGCCGACCATGATCGTGAGCGTCGCCGCTTTCGCCCCGACCTCGCCGCCCGACACCGGCGCGTCCAGGTACGGGCACCCGGCCTCGTTGATGCGCGCCGCGAAGCGCTTCGTCTCGATTGGCGAGATCGAGCTCATGTCGACCACGATTTTGCCCGTGCCTAGCCCCTCGGCGACACCGTCTTTGCCGAAGAGGACGGCCTCGACGTCCGGTGTGTCCGGGACCATCGTGATGACGACGTCCGACCGCTCGGCCACCTCGCGGCTCGACCCGCACGGGTGCGCGCCCCTCTCGACGATGCCCGGCGGCAGCGCCCGGACGTCGTACACGAAGAGCGTGTGGCCCGCCGCGATGAGGTGCCCCGCCATCGGCGTGCCCATGATGCCCAGACCAATGAACCCGACGTTGCTCATGACGGCTCTCCCAGGTACGGCCTCGCCCAGCCGAGGCCCTCGGTCGTCGTCGTCTCGGGTTTGTACTCGCAGCCAATCCAGCCCGCGTACCCGAGCGAGTCGACGAGTCGAAGCAGAAACGGATAGTTGATCTCGCCAGTCCCGGGCTCGTGTCTGCCCGGGTTGTCCGCGATCTGAATGTGACCGATTCGGCGGGCGTTTGCCGCGATGGTGGTCGCGAGATCGCCCTCCATCACTTGCATATGATAAACGTCGTATTGCAATCGCAGGTTCGCCGACGCGACCTCGTCGATGATCTCGAGTGCCTGTTGGGTATGACACAGATAGAATCCCGGAACGTCGCGCGTGTTGATCGGCTCGATCAAGAGTCCAACCCCGACGGCGGCCAGACGGTCGGCCGCGAACTTCAGGTTCGCGACGAACGTGTCACGCAGGCGATGGCCGGCGACGCCGGGGGGCGCGATCCCCGCGAGGCAGTTGACCTGTTTGCAGCCGAGCGCAGTCGCGTATTCGACCGCGTGATCGACCCCCTCGCGAAACTCGTTCATGCGATCGGGCTGGCAGGCGACGCCACGCTCTCCCGCCGCCCAGTTGCCGGCGGGAAGGTTGTGCAAGACCTGGGTCAACGCATGCTCGTGAAGGAGCTCGGCGAGCTGCTCGGCGCGGTACGGATAGGGAAATAGATATTCCACCCCACGAAAGCCCGACCGGGCGGCGACCTCGAAACGCTTCAAGAAGTCGATTTCGTTGTAAAGCATCGTGAGGTTTGCGGCCAATCTGGGCATTGTCGTCATTTCCTCGCCTGGGCGCATCGACCCGACGTGCTCGCAGTCATTCCGCGCCTTCGTTCGCACGCGGCACGGCGAACCGGTCGCGCAGCCCCTTGCTCGCGCTCTTGAGCAGACCCACGTCGCCACCCACGGCGACGTACGTCATGCCCATGTCGAGATACCGGCGCGCCTCGCTCTCGACGGTCGCCAAGATCCCCACGGGCTTGCCGCGCGACTGGCCGACGGCCACTACGCGATCGACGGCCTTGCGCACGTCGGGGTGCGTGGTTTCGCCGAGGTGGCCGTACCCGGCGGACAAGTCCGAGGGCCCGATGAAGAGTGCGTCGACCCCCTCGACGGCCGCGATCGCGTCGACTTGAGCGACCCCCTCGGGAGTCTCGATCTGAACCGTGACACATATTTCGTCGTTGACCCGAGAGAAGTAGTCGGGTGTGTACCCGAATCGGTTGCTCCGCTGAAGAACCCCGACGCCCCGCGTCCCTCGGGGCGGGTAGCGCGTCGCCGCCACGGCCATGCGGGCTTGCTCCGCCGATTCCACGCTAGGCATCATGAAATTGTAAAATCCGATGTCGAGCAGCCGTTTGAGAATGACTGGCTCCGCCCACTGAGGGCGCACGACCGGCGCGCTCGGGCTGTCTTTGAGCGCCTGGAGCTGCCCGATGAACGTCTGCCAGTCGTTGGGCGCGTGCTCTCCGTCGATGAGGAGCCAGTCGAAGCCGGCGTAGCCGATGATCTCGGTCGTGATGTTGTTGGCCAGCGACGCCCAGCAGCCGATGAGCGTCTTTCCCGCCCTCAGGTCGCGGCGGAACGAATTGGGCATGGCCACGTAGGGTGTCGCTGTCATGGGCTCCTCGTCGTCGTCGACTCCGGGCGCTGCGCTCGTCGACGTTGTGCCACATCAGTACGGTACGGGTGTAGCGCGGCCGACGCCCAGCGAAAGGACGATGAAGGCCGATAGGATGAGGGCCGTCGACAGGACGGCCAGGCCCCCCGCGTACGACCCCGTCGCGTGCTCGACCCAGCCCATCATGGAAGGGCCCACGAACCCACCGAGGTTTCCTATCGAGTTGATTAGCCCGATGCTGCCGGCCGCCCCGGCCTCTTTGAGCACAAGGCTCGGGAGCGCCCAAAACGACGGCTGATACGACTTGATGCCCGCGGCGGCGACGACGAAAAGCGCGACGGTGAGCGCGAGGTGCCCCCCGCTGCTTCTCACGAGCATGAGCGCCGCGGCGGCACAAAGCATGGGCACGACTGTATGCATGCGCCGTTCGCGCTTGAGGTCCGAGTGCCAGCCCGAAAAGACCTGACCGGCGAGCGCTGCGACGGGTGGCAAGATGATGAGCCAGGTGACGGTGTCGAGTCGAAGGCCGTACCAGCTCTTCAAAATCGTGGGAAGGAAGAACTCGACGCTGTAGTTCGCCAGGACCGCGAGGAAGTACGCGAGCGCGAGCAAGAGCACCTTCGGCTGGCGCAGGGCGTCGGCGACCTTCATACGTCGTGCCCCGACGGCGTCGATCCGGTCGCGATCGAGCGCGCCTTGCAGCGCATCTCGCTCGCTTGCCGTGAGCCACCTCGCGTCGGTCGGTCGGTCGGTCAGCCAAAACCAAACGACGACGCCCAGAATGACCGCCGGCAGCCCCCAACCGACGAACATCCACTGCCAGCCTTGAAGGCCAAGGGGCCCAGGTCGGCGCACCACCCCGTTATGGACCACTTCGGTCGAGGACAGCGCCAGCATCAGGTTCGAGATTTTGGGGCTGACGATCTGGGCGGTCGGCGTGGCGATCAGGAACATCGCGATCGCCCGCGCCCGGTCTCGGCTCGGAAACCAGTGGGTCAAGTAGACGATGATGCCCGGAAAGAACCCGGCCTCGGCGAGGCCCAGAAGAAAGCGGACCGCATAGAATTGGAGGGGCGTCTTGACGAGGGCGGTCGACGCCGCCAAAAGACCCCAACTTACCATGATGCGGCTTATCCACTTTCGCGCGCTCCATACTTCGACGATGAGCGCGCTCGGGATCTCCAGAAGGAAATAACCCAAAAAGAAGATGCCGGCCCCGAACCCGAACACTTCGCTATCGAATGCCGGGAGGTCGCGCGCCATCGTCAGCTTCGCGAGCGAGACGTTGACGCGGTCGATGTAGGCGACCGTGTAGCAAACGAAACAAAGCGGCAGGATGCGCCAGAACACCTTGCGGCGAGCGGTTTCGAGCGCCGTCATTTCGAGCGGGCCCGCGGACTGACCGGCGTGCGATTCAGGGTTTGCTGCGGGCCCATCCAAATGCGCTGCCCCTTCATCGACGTGCGGCTACGGATGCCCGGGAAGCGCGACCGAGCCCACCCACCACGCTTCGCCCCCGGTGACGTCGTAGCTCCGCACGTAGCTCAATCCTCCGTCGTCGCCGATCCGGAACACCGAGAGATTCGGGCTCACCTTGACCGTCTTGTCCGGGGCGGTTGCGTCGGGTGGCGAGACCTCTTTCTGGTTCGCGACGACCAGAAAGTGCTGCGTCGGGTCGATCGTCATCGTCCGCGGCTCGAAGCCGTGGGTATCGACATGGGCGACGAGCTTGGGCTCACCGGTCGCGGAGTCCAACGAGAATACGGCAACGTCGTTCTCGCCGGGGCCCGACCTGCCCTCGCAGGGTGTCTTCGGCGAGCAAACGTGCGTGTTGCGGTTCGCCACGTAGACCCATCGGCCGCTCGGGTGCACCTGGATGGGGCCCGCTCGCTGGTCGGGGAACGCGAGGGTCGGGTCGCTTAGCGTCGTCGTCCCGAACAGCTCGGTCACGACGCCGTCTACGTTCTTGTACGTGAGGATTCGATTCCCCCGTTCCAACGACGCGTAGAATAGAGGCTTGGTCGGGTGGAAATCGATGTGCCGAGGCCCGAGGTGGCTCGGAAAGTCGATCGCGTGACGCTTCGTCAGCACGCCGTCATCGAAGGCGAAGACGACGAGGTGCCCGGGCTTCGCCGGCTCGATCTTCTTCTGCTTGCCGTCGCCCTGCACCTTTTCTTCGTCGCCGCGCACCGGAACGATCGCCCACTTGTTCGAAGGGTCGACGCGGATCTGGTGTGCCAGGAATCCGAGGTGCTCGGGCTCTTCCGGCTGTTTGACCGGCTCGCCCAGGCCCCCGTCGGGCTTCAACTGCAGCACCGTGGCGCTCTCGGTCATGTTGTGCGCCAAGAGCAAGTAGCGGCCCGAGTTGTCGACGGTGGCGTGGATGGCCCGCGGAAGGCGCGCCAACGGCTCGCCGATCTGCGCGATGGCGCCGGTCGCGCGGTCGATCGCGAACGCGTAAACGGCGGTGGCGGGCGGGCGGTCCTTCGGGGCAGGGGTTTCGCTGCACGCGACGTAAAGGGACGTGCCCGCCGGGTGGACCGCGACGTATTGGACGACGCCCGCCAGATCGGCGACGGCCTGTCGTGGTGTGAGCTCGCCGGTCTTCGTGTCCATGCCGTAGACGTGAAGGGAATTGCCTACGCCGGCATAGACGGCGACTTGCACGGGGGTCGAAACCGGCGCCACCGGCCCCGCTTGGGAGTGGGCCGCCGGCCCTCCGGTGCTCTTGCACGCGGTGCACGCGGCCAGAAGTAGAATCGAGCCGGCCCACCAAGTCTGGCGCTTCGCTCCGCGGACCATGGCATCCCCTTTCGTTCGATCGCTGCGCCAATCCGTTCTGGAGGCGCTCCCGCCGGACGGGCCCGACGAAGCCGCCTACCCTACACAAGGCCCGAGCTCTCGTCGACTGCGCCGGCGCCTCGGGAAAGAGGCCACTACCTTTCACTTGGTCGCCGCCGTCGTGCGATAGTTCGAGCACGGCGGCGACCGGAGTCGGCGGGACCAGGAGAGCCAACTTGAAAAATGCGCGGAGTTCGTGCGCGAGTCTTGTCTTTGCGGCGTGTGCCGTCATGAGCGGTGCGACCGGGGCATGCGATTCGAGCCCCGGCGGCTCCCCCGCGGGCACCGGGTCGGCGTCCGGCGGCGGATCCGCCGCGGCGGGGTCGTCGGGGGCCTCGTCCGGCGCCGCGTCCACGTCGTCGTCGGGCTCCCAGACCGCTTCAACGTCGTCGTCCGGGGCGGGGGGCGCGTCGTCGTCGGGCGCAGCCACGTCGTCCGGCTCTCCGAGCTCGTCGTCGGGCACGTCGACGTCGTCGTCTGGTTCCCCTGACGCGTCGTCCTCGTCGTCGGGCGCCGTCGGGGGCTCGTCCGGCGCGGCCGACGCGTCCGCCGACTCGCCCCGAGGATCGTCGGGCAGCTCCGGGTCGTCTTCGGGCGACGCGGGAACGTCCGGCAGCGGCGCCGGATTTGACGACGCGAGCCTGGGCACGATGGACGGCGGGCTCGCGTTCAACGGGCCGACGATGGCAGGCACCGTCACCGTCAACCGGGCGATGAAGATGGGCGCGCTGGCTCCGGGCTTCGCTGGATTCAGCTTCGAGAAGACCCACATGAGCGACGGCTTTTTCACGGCGACGAACGCGCCGCTGATCGCCCTGTTCAAGCTTCTCGGTCCCGGTCTCGTGCGGATCGGTGCGAACGACGTCGACACTTCGACGTGGGTAGCGGGAGCAGCGGCGGTCACGGGCGGGAGCACGTCGACCAACATCGGCACGATCGACGTCGACGCCCTGGCAGGCTTTCTCACAGCCACGGGCTGGAAGGCCATCTACGGCGTGAGCATGAAGGACCCCACGCAAGTGCAGCCATCCACCGCCGAGGTGACTTACGTCACGTCCAAGCTGGGCGCGAGCTTGCACAGCGTCGAAATCGGCAACGAGATTAGCTTCTTCGGAAGCAACGCTCTGGGCACTCCGCAGATGCAGTGGGAGGCATTCGAGACGTCGATCCGCGGCGCCGTACCGACGGTGCCCTTGGCGGGTGCGGGCGTGTTCGGCGCCGTCACGACGTTCACGCTGCCCTTCATCACCGCCGAGGCGAGCAAGCTCGTCCTCGTGACGCAGCACTATTACAAGGGCGCGGCGAGCAGCAATCCGAAGGTGGCCGACCTCCTCGCGATCGACCCGAGCGTCGCCACGACGACCCAGCAGATCGCGATGGCCGCTCAAACGAGCAAGATCGCCGACGGGTTTCGCTGGGGAGAGATGAACTCGTACTCGGGCCACGGGGCCATGGGCGTGAGCGACGTCTTCGCGTCGGCCCTCTGGTCGATCGACTTCATGCTGACGACGGCCGAGTACGGCGCGGCGGGCGTCAACTTCCACGGCGGCGGCCAGAACATGGACGGCAACACGTGCACGAACGGCGTCGCGTCGTGCATCAAGCCCTTCCGCTATTCGCCCATCGACGAGGTCGACGCGCAAGTCACGGCCGCGGCGCCCCTCTATTACGGCATGCTTCTCGTGTCGAGGGCCGGCACGGGCACCATGTACCAAACCGCGGCGCAGGCAGGGAGCCTCGCCTTCGACGGGTACTCGGTCGGCCAGGCCGACGGGTCGACGAGCGTCGTCCTCTTGAACAAGGATGCAACGAGCGGCGTCAATGCGAGCGTCGACGTGGGGACCACGGTCACCGCGGCCGACGCGACGTACCTCCTTGCCCCGTCGCTCACTTCGACGACCGGCGTGACCCTCTCCGGGGCGAGCGTGACGCCCGCGGGCGCGTGGAATCCGCTTCCCCCCTACACCTTATCCAAGAACGGCAACGTCGTGACCGTGGTCGTTCCACCGGCGAGCGCGGTCATCGTCCACGCGCACTGAGCGTCTTGGCAAACACGTGGGCGTTGGCGAGGGCCCCCGCGGTTCGACTGGCGCCATCCCACGCTGGGGTTGAATTGAGAGCCGGGCGGGCGATAGAAGGGATCTCGGGCCATCATGACCATTCGCTGGGGCATCATCGGCTGCGGAGACGTGTGTGAGGGCAAGAGCGGGCCGGCATTTCAGAAAGCGACCGGCAGCTCGCTCGTTGCGGTGATGCGGCGCGATCGGGCGCGGGCAGCGGACTTTGCACGCAGGCACGGCGTGCCGCGGTTTTACGACGATGCCGATGCGCTTGTGGCCGACCCCGAAGTCGACGCGGTTTACATTGCGACGCCGCCGGGGTCGCACCTCGAGCACGCCCTTCGAGCGTGTCGCGCCGGCAAGCCCGCCTACGTCGAGAAGCCCATGGCCCGCAATCACGCCGAATGCCTTTCGATGTCGGCGGCGTTCGAGCTCGCGAAGATCCCCCTTTTCGTCGCCTACTACCGGCGGGCACTCCCGCGCTTTGGCGCGGCGCGCGACGCCATCGCGTCGGGGCGCATCGGCACGGTGACCGGCGTCACGTACCGCTACGCCGCCCCCCATCATCGAGGCCTCGACCCATCGGCGTTGCCGTGGCGCCTTCGCGCCGAGGAGGCGGGCGGAGGGCTGCTGCTGGACCTGGGATCGCATACGCTCGACATCCTCGATTTTCTGGTCGGCCCGCTCGGCCGCGTCGCCGGAAGCGCGGCCAACCTGGCTTCGGCGTGCGACGTCGAAGACACGGTGGCCATGTCCTTCGAGGTGCGCGGCGTTCCGGGCACGGCGCACTGGTCGTTCGCGTCCGACGCCCGCGACGACCGCATCGACATTCTCGGCACGGAGGGACGCGTGTCGCTCGCGACGTTCGGCGACGACCCGGTGGAAATCGCCCTCGCCACCGGGACCGACCGCGTCGACGTGCAGCGTCTCGCCCTGCCCAACCCTGCGCACATTCAACAGCCACTCATTCAGACCGTCGTCGACGCCCTCGAGGGCAGGGGCGTGTGCCCGAGCACTGGCGCGAGCGCCGCCAGGACCTCGGCCGTGATGGATCGCGTGCTCGAGTCGTTCTACGGGAC
>CAZHED010000022.1:14236-53534 GCA_964531095.1 uncultured Polyangiaceae bacterium
GTCTCGCCCCAGGGGTACTCGCGCTGTTGGTTGCCTCCCGCCGCTGCGTACTCCCACTCGGCTTCACTCGGCAGAAAGCCCCCGTCCCAGATGCAGAACGCGTAGGCCGCGTACCACGTCACTTCGTTGATTGGTAAGTTCTCCTGGCTCCCTGGCTTGCTCGTCCACGTCGAATTGGGATCGCTCGCCAGGTCCACGTCGGTCAGCGAGACGTTGCTGTTATCCGCCGCGACCCACCCCGTTTCGTACTTGCCCGGGGTGGCGCTATCCGCCAGCCCCTTGCCGCCGTTCACGTGCGTGTGAATTCCGGACGCCGCCGTCGGCGTCCAGCCACTTTTCCACGCGGCTACGTACTGCCGGAACCGCCCCACCGTAACGGGGTACTTGTCGAGACGGAAGCTGCTGACCGTCGCTGGATCCGCCAAGCCCGTTGCGGTCCCGTCGTTCGTGTACGTTCGGTTGTACGTCCCACCGGCGACCACCGGACTCGTGCAGCAGCTCTCATTCGCAGCGCCGCAGTTCGTGCTGCCGGGGCCCTTCACATGGCAGTTTGCACTCGATGGAAGAAGACCCGCATTCGAGCTGCTGCAGCTCGCCGACAGGCCCGCGGCGAAAGCCAACCACACGATCTCGACCGAAATGCGTCTCATGAGCTCAACCCCCGGGAAGGGACGACGACCGCAAGAACCGCCAGCATCGCACACGCCTACCAGGGCACCGCGCCCTGTCAATCGTCATTCTTGTCCCCGATCGCATCCCGGCGCGGTGGACGGGGGGACTATGCCGCAATGACGGCCGACCCAGGAAAAAAATCGTTCGCGTCGTCGCCGTGCCCGTGAGCCATCACGTTGCGTGCAGACCTGTCATGCGCGCACGCGCCTTTCGGCGGCGCCATGCGGGGGGTCGCCGATCACGGTCTGGCTGCGCATGCGATCGAGCGCGGCCGCTTCGATCTGGCGAACGCGCTCGCGGGACAAGCCGAAGCCGTGACCGATGTCGGCCAGCGTCCGGCCCTCGACGAAGCGCTCGCGCAAGATCTCGGCCTCTCGCGGCGGCAGGGTGTCCAGCAAACGGAGCGCTTCCAGCGCCCTTTCGCGTGCGTCGACTTCGTCGAAAGGCGACGGTCGGTTGCGATCGAGGAGCGTGTCCACGAACGTGATCGGATGGTCGGAGTCGACGAGTTGGTCGAGAGAACGCGGCTCCACCATCCGCGCGGCGAGCGCCCTCGCAACTTGCGCGATCCGTAGGCCCGTGGTGGCCGCGATCTCCTCCGGGGTCGGCTCGCGTCCGAACTCCGCGGTGAAAGCGGCGGCTGCCGACCCGATGCGGGACTGGAGGTCGTTCAGGTGCACCGGGATGCGGATCGCCCTTGCGGTGTTCTGGAGGGATCGCCGGATGCCCTCGTGGATCCACCAGGACGCGTAGGTCGAGAAGCGTGTTCCATATGCTGGATCGAATCGATCGACGGCTGCCATCAGCCCGAGATTGCCCTCCTGGACGAGGTCGGCGAGCGGCGTGCCTCGGTTCGCAAAGCGTTTCGCGATGCTCACGACGAGGCGCAGGTTCGCCTCGACCATTTGCTGCTTGATGCGCCGGACGTGCTCTCGCGCCTGAAGGAGCGTGGCGGCCTCCGCTCCGCTCCGCTTCAGCTCCGATAGCCCGGCGGTCGCGCGAACGATCTCCTGGGCCAGGGCGAGCTCCTCCTCGGCCGTAAGGAGCGGGCGGTTTGCCAGGCCGCGAAAGTACTCGTCGAGTGACGCGCTACGCGAGCTGGATTCGGTCGTCCGGTTGCGGCGCGGCACGCAACGGAGCTTTCCTCGGGGCCCTGGCGCGCGTCGATCCGATTCCGACGTGAGGCACTGGCTTGCCGACGAGCCGCGCCTCGAGTGGGGGTCCGATCGAGGGAGGAGCCGTCGACGATCACTCTCGGCGGAGCTTGAACGCGAGGTGAACCTCGGCCGTGGCAAGAGAAGTTTTTTGGATTTTTGGCGTGACCTTGAAGGACTGTCTCGCCATGCGAACGCTCCGTCACGTTGCATGGCTCATCGGTCTGGTCGCGGCTGGGACAATGGGGTGGACCTCCGGATGCGGTGGCTCGAGCGCTTGGGAGGGCGGCTTTGCGAGCAGCGGCGACAGCGGCGCGGCCGAAAGCGAGGCGTCCGGCGGCCAAACGGGTGCGGCATACCCCGCGCCTCCGCCCGGCAGCGCCGTCACGCTCACGCTCGGCGCGACGGACAGCGGCCCCGGCTCGACCCTTGGGTGCACCGCACAACGGCAGTGCGTGAACCGCAGCTGCCCCAACGGCGGACATACCACGATCAGCGGCACCGTCTACGACCCGGCCGGGGTCAACCCCCTCTACAACGTCGCCGTCTACGTCCCCCAGAGTCCGCCCTCGCCGCTTCCGGCCGGCGCCTCGTGTTACACGTGCCAGAGTCTCTATACGGGCGGCGTCGTCGCGGGCACGCTGACCGACGCGGCGGGGAATTTCTCGATTGTGGACGCGCCCACGGGAAGCGGCGTTCCGCTCGTCGTTCAGATCGGAAAGTGGCGGCGACAATACAAAGTCGACGTGGCCGATTGCGCGAATACGGCGCAGCCCACCTTGCGATTGCCGGCCAACACGAGCGAAGGCGACCTTCCGAACATCGCGGTGTCGACCGGCGGTGCGGATTCCCTGGAGTGCCTGCTCCGCCGAATCGGCGTGGACCCAGGGGGTAGCGGCGGGGGCACCGGCGAGTACGTGAGCGGAGCAGGCGGCAGCGGGCATATTCACATTTTTCAGGGGGGCACGAATGCGCCGGGAGGAACGAACGCCACTGCCAAGGGTGGCGGCGGCGTGGCCGGCGCGCCCCTCCCGGGCGCGACGATGGCCGGCGGCTCACCCGCGTCCGCCACGGCCCTCTGGACGTCGGGGGCCGCCATGCAGCCGTACGACATCGTTCTTCTTTCGTGCGAAGGAGGGGAAACGGCGAATGCCAACCCGCAAGCCCTGAACGACTACGCAGGATTGGGGGGCCGTGTGTTCGCGTCCCATTTCCACTACGCCTGGTTCAATCAAGCTCCTTTCCTCGCGTACGATCTCGCCACCTGGACACGTGGAACGAACAACACCGGCAACATCAACGCATCGATCCGGACGACCTTGGCTGACGGGGTGACGCCTTTCCCGAAGGGCATTGCGATGCAGCAATGGCTGACCCACGTGAACGCGTTGACGAACGTGCCGGCCGAGCTACCGATCCAGGTGTCGAGGCACAACGCGGACGTGAGCGCGCTGAACATGCCCTCGACCGCCTGGATTGTGGCGGATCCGCTCGCTCCGTCGCCCGGCGCGACGCAGTACTTTTCCTGGGACATGCCCATCCCCAATCCGACCCAGCAGCCTTGCGGGCGCGTGGTGTACAGCGACCTGCACGTCGGCGCGGCCTCCGCCGACTATGGACAGGGAGCAGACACCCAGAACGTGCCGCCGGGAGCCCTCGTGCCCAGCGGATGCGCGAACAATGCTCTCTCGCCTCAGGAGAAGGCGCTCGAGTTCATGCTCTTCGACCTGTCCTCGTGTCTGACCCCCGTGACTCAAAAACCGCCGCCTCCAGGCTCTCCCGAGTAGTCCCTCCGCGCCTCGGCAAGCGCTCGAGCGAGACGCATCGACGCCCGAGCGAGGACGACGGCCACCCTCTTGCGCGTCTCATCCCCTTCGACGCGCGCCCCAGTTAGGATGGCGGCGTGCCCCGCTCATCGCTCGCGCTCCTGGTTCTCGTGGTCATCGTCGGCTGTCGCGCGACGCCCGCACCGCCCGCCCCTACCGCGAACACCGGCCCCGAGCCACCCGCGCCGCCGCCCATCCCCGAGCTGAGCCCCGGCGCGCGCACGGAGGACGAGCGCAATACGATCGCCGTCTTCCGCGCGGTCGCCCCCAGCACCGTCTTCGTTACGCAGACGCGAATCGTCGTCGATTTTCTCGGCGGCGCGCAGGAGGTCGCCGCCGGGAGCGGGTCGGGGTTCGTCTGGGACGACGACGGCCACGTGGTCACGAACTTCCACGTCGTCGACGGAGCGCGATCGCTCACCGTCACCTTCCAGAACCAGAAGACGTTCGACGGGATTCTGGTCGGCGTCGAGCCCCGCAAAGACATCGCCGTCCTCAAAGTCGGCGCGCCACGCGACCTGCTCAAGCCGGTGACGGCGGGACAGCACGTCAAGCTCGAAGTCGGGCAGAAGACGATCGCGATCGGCAACCCGTTCGGCCTCGACCACACCTTGACCACCGGCATCGTCAGCGCGCTCGGCCGTCAGGTGCAAGGCGCCGGCGGGGTGACCATCCGGGACATGATCCAGACCGACGCCGCGATCAATCCGGGAAACAGCGGGGGACCGCTTCTCGACTCCTCGGGGCTGCTCATCGGCATGAACACGATGATCTACAGCAAGAGCGGCGCCTACGCGGGAATCGGCTTCGCGGTGCCAGCGACGACGATCGCCCGGGTCGTGCCGCAGATCATCGCAAAGGGGCACGCGGAGCAGCTTGGCCTACCGATCCAAATCGACCCGCTCGGCCGGCTGGAACGGAGATTCGGCATCCGTGGGGTCGTTGTCCTCGAGGTGCCCCGAGGTGGCGCCGCAGAGCGCGCGGGCATGGTGGGCATCACCCAGACGGCCGAGGGCTTGGCCTTGGGCGACGTGATCGTCGGCGTCGAAGACCAAAAGGTCGACGACTACGACGACTTGTACAACGCGCTCGACCAGCGGCGCGCGGGGGACAAAGTGAGCGTCAGGGTCAAGAGGCAACGCGGCGAGGTCGCCTTGCGAATGGAGGTCATGGTCATCGAGTGAGCCCGCCCTCGAGAAACGGCAGCGGCGGCTCGAGCATCGCTTTCGCTTTCTCGCAGGACGCTTTCGCACCCGCCGTGCAGGTCAGTTGATAGAGCTCGCCCGCCTTCGCGCGGTCCACGGGCACCCCGGTGCCGCGCTCGTACATGATCGCGAGGTTGTAGCAGCCGGCTGCCCATTTCAGATCGCACGCCCGGGCGTAAAGGTGCGCCGCCTTGGCGTCGTCTTTGACCACCCCGTGCGCGTACTCGTTCATCTGACCGGCGAAGACGCACGCCGAGGGATCCTTCATGTCGCAGGCGCGCTCGAAGAGCGCCGTCGCCCGCGCTTCGTCCTTGTCGACGCCCCGGCCGAAGGCATAGGTCGTGGCAAGTCTGCGGCAACGGTCCGCCGAACCCGCGTCGCACTCGCGTTCGCAGACCGGGATATCCGGGCACGTCCCCGGTGCGGCGCCAATCGTGACGACGCTCGCCGGTGGGCCGGGCTGCTGCTGCTCCTCCGCCGACGAGCCGCCGCGATGGCAAGCTGCACCCAGGACGCACACGATGACGAGAGCGAGTCTCATTCCCCGCTCCCTCTAGCAGAACCGATCAGGGCACCGCCTGGATGCACTGCGTGAGGGTGGGGGTCAAATCGGTGCACATGTAGCCTGCCGGGCAGATCGAAGGCACGCAAACGCAGTGGGCTATCGCCGGAGTGCCGGCCGTGCACGCACCCGGCACTTGCGCGCAGTGGAACGTTGGCGGCACCGAGCAGCCGATGGATTGCGGCACGACGACGCGCCCGTTCGGACATTGGCCGGCGTCGTCTGGGAGGATCAGGGCTCCCCCGACCGTCAAGTCTTCTACGCAGATGCTTCCGGCGCCGCACGCCGCACACGCGCCCCCGTCGGAGCCACCTTTCGTCGCGTCGCCCGCTCCGTCGGATTGCGCATCGGTGACCTTGGTCGCCGAATCCAACGCCGGCGCGTCGTGCAGGGCGGCGTCCTTCGGCCCGGAGCTACTGCCCGCGTCGGAGCCGCCGCCGGAGCCGCCCATCCCGGAGCTGCTGCCGGACGACATGGCCATCCCAGAGCTGCTGCCGGAGGACATGGTCACTCCGGAGCTACTGCCCGACCCGGCGGCCCCGGAGCTGCCGCTGCTGGTTGTGCCCGTTCCGGAGCTGCCGCCCGAGCTTCCGGTTCCCGAGCTGCTGGAGGACATGGCCGTCCCCGAGCTGCTTCCCATGCCCATCGAGCCCGTCTCGGCGCCCCCGCCGTCGGCCGCCTGCAGCGAAAAGGTGGTGCCCGAGCATGCGGCGATTGCCGTGCATGCGGCCATGCAGGCGGTCCACCCGAACGAGAACAGGAGCGCGCGAGCGATCGGCATGCGGACGAGGTTCGCACGATTGATGCCAAAGCGTGGTCGGTCGAAAAAAAGGCCCCGAATAGCCGGCTGCTGCGCCGGAGTGTGCCAGGCGCGGCTCGGCGATCGTGGGTCAACGAATTGGCGATCGCTCAGACGTGCCGGTGTATGTGGTGCGCGTCTGGGGCGTGAGGATGATCGTGGGTTTGTTCGTCGTGGCGATGCACGTGGCTATGCTCGCCTTCCACCGCTGGCTCGTGCGGATGGTCGTGGTGGCCATCGTCGTGCCGATGGGCGTGCTCGTGATCCATCGGCTCGTGAGTATGGGGGTGACGGTGGCGCTCGGTGAGGTGAAGGTAGACGCCTACGGCGAAGAGTCCCGTCGCCGCGACCGTCGGGAATCCCGCTACGCGATCGCCCATCGCCCATGCGGCCCCAGCCCCGACGAACGGCGCAAGCGCGAAAATCGATCCCGTGCGAGCCGCCCCAATTCGGCGCTGTGCCAGCAGGTAGAGGCGCAAGCTGAGACCGTAGCCGGTCGCGCCGATCGCGAGGAGGCCGAGGGCGGCCGCGGGGCTTGGAAGCGTCTCGCGGAGTGCGCGCGACGCCACCAGACCGAAAGCGGCTCCCAGCGCCCCCTTCCACCGGACGACCTGGGTAGGATTCAAATCGGCCAGAGGCCGGCTGAGCGCATTGTCCAGCGCCCACCCCAACGTCGCCAGGACGACCGCCACAGCGCCCCACCCGACCGGACCGTTCGCGTTCCCACCGGCGACCAGGCAAGCGCCGCCCGCGACCATGACCGCGAGGGCGACCCCGACGCGCCCCCCGATGGGCTCGTGGTAGATGCGCCACGCGAGCAAGACGGTGAACACGGCTTCGAAGTTGAGAAGCAACGAAGCACCGGATCCGCTCGTGTGCTGCAGGCCCCAGGCGAAGCACACCGGTGCGAACACCGCGCCGACGAGCGCAACGAGGACGAGACGACGCACGTGACGACGGCGGATGGGAGCTTCGCGGTTTGCTTTCGATCGAGCGCCCAACGAAGCCAGCGCCGCTCCGGCATAGAGGAGAGCCGCGGTCGAGAAGGCCCCCGACACTTCGGCGAGCCGCTGGATGAGCGGCGTGGTCACACCGAACGAAAAGGCCGCGAGGACGGCGAGCAGCCCTCCGCGCGCCAGCGGATTCTTCGATCCCGGGGGGCTGGAGACGGCCACGCGTGGCCCGATTGTAGCTGGTGCTTGCGCTCGGCCCCAGGCGTTGTCCGCGTTGCGGCGCAGCCGCACCTGTACCGTCAGGGTACGGCCGAACCGCGCGGACCCCGACCGATGCATGCATCTGTGGACGGCGCCGCGATCCGTCCTCACGCTATAAGAGAGACGTCAGCCCCGCCGAGCCGGGAGCTCGGCGCTCCAACCGTGTCCCGCCGATGGGCCATTCCCACGAACACCATCCCTCTGAAACCGGCGGTCTCGCCTTTCTCGTCGGCATCGTCCTCAACTCCGCGATGGTCGTAGTCGAAGCGTTCTACGGCGTCGTCGCGCACTCGATGGCCCTGCTCGCCGACGCGGGCCACAACCTGGGCGACGTGCTCGGACTCGTCCTGGCGGGCGGCGCGACCTATCTGGCTCATCGCAGGCCGACCAAGAGGCGCACGTACGGGTATCGCCGCCTGACGCTCCTATCGGCGCTTGCGAACGGGATCTTCCTCCTCGTCGCGACAGGCGCCATCGCGTGGGAGTCGATCCGGCGGCTGAGCGTGCCCGAGGCGGTCGCTACCAAGCCGGTGATCGCCGTCGCCGCGGTCGCGGTGGTCGTCAACGCGGCGTCCGCGCTTTTCTTCCTTCGCGAAAGCGCGCGCGATCTGAACGTGCGAGCCGCCTTCTTGCACCTGATCGGCGACGCCGGCATCTCCCTCGCGGTCATCGTCGCGAGCATCGTGATGGCGCGAACGGGGTGGCTGCTTCTGGATCCGGTCCTGGGGCTCGCCGTCGCCGGCCTGATTCTCGTCAGCACCTGGTCGCTCTTGCGCCAGTCGATGAATCTGGTGCTGGATGCCGTGCCCGAGACGATCGACATCGACGAGGTTCGCGCGTATCTCGCCACGCTTCCGCACGTGCGCGAGGTGCACGATCTTCACGTGTGGGCGATGAGCACGACCGAGACGGCGCTGACCGCTCACCTCGTCATGCCCGGCAACGTCTGCGAGCCGTCGTTTCTCTCGGGGGTCTGCGGCGAGCTCCACGGCCGCTTCGGGATCGAGCACTCGACGCTTCAGGTCGATCCGGAGGACGCCCCCGAGCCCTGTCGACTCGCTCCGGACGAGACGGTTTGAGGGGCTTGCCCGAAGACGGTCATTCGGCGAAAGCCCTAAACCGCAATCGCGCGCGCGATGAACGACGGGCGGTCTTCCGGCCCGGCGCTGCTCCGCGCGTTCTCATCGGCCCTCCGGAGGGCGGACAAGAGGGCGATCGCCGACGCCAGCCCTTCGCACCGCCCCGGGCCGGCTCCGCCGATGTGCTGAAGACACGCGTCGTAGACGAACTGAAGGTACGCGGTCATCTCCGGATGGCGGCGCGAGTCGAGCGACGCGTAGAGCCCCCCGAGGAGGGCGAACGCTTCGTCGAGCCGACGACGCCCCGCCTCGGTCGACGACGCCCCCAGCGCCACCCTCGCCGCGTCGAGCGATCGAACGAGTCGATCGAGCATCGAACCGAATGTTGCGCTCATCTTCCCATAGGAACGGCGAGGCGGCCGTCGACTTGAGGCTCCCATGTAGGCCGCGGCCCGGTGGCTCTCCTGGTTCCGGTGGCCGCGCAAGGCGCGTCGGTCTTCAGGTACCATCGCCGCCGTGACCCTCGAAGGTGCTGTCCTCGCTGTCGTCGCGCTCGACGACGATGCCAGTCGGCCAACCGCCGCGGCGCTTCGTTCCGGCGGCGCCACAGTGAAGAGCGCCACCGTGAACGCGAACGCGCTCGCGATGCTCAGCGCACCCGGCTTCGATGCGGTGCTGCTCGATCTGGCCGAGTCGCCCGAGTCCTTCATCGCCCTCGTGACCGCGATGCGCGGCGATCCGCGCACGCAGGCGACGCCCCTCTTCGCGCTCGCCCCGGTGGGCCTCCCCTGCGGTCGACTCGCGGGCCTGGGGGCGGTGCACCTGGGCCCTGCCGGCGATCTCCCGCAGCTCATGCAAATGGTGTCCGAAGTCGTCGCCCGCCATCGCGCCGCGGCCGAAGCCTCCGAGCGGGCCCGACAGCTCGAGGAGCGCTTGCGCGGAGCGCTCGTGCGGCTCTCGGCCCTCAGGAGCGAGGCGCAGACATTCACCCACGATGCGCGCGTTCTCTGCGGAGTCGTCGCCGGCTTCGCCGCCAATCTGCGCGACGGCATTGCCGGGCCGCTCGACTCCACGCAGCGGAGTCACGTTGCGCAAATCCTCGAGGCCGCCAACGACACCGCGGCGATGGTTCATCGCTTCGGCGGCTCGGCCCGCGCACAAACCGAGCTGCCCGCCGCCATGGGAAGCGTGTCTCCGGCTTCGCCGAGGACAGTGCGCCGCACGCTTCTCGACCTCGTCGAGGTGGCCCGGTCGACGATGCACCTGTTCGAGGCGGTGGCCGAGCAGAAGTCCGTCGCCACCGAGTTCGAAGCGCCCGAGCCCGTGTCGCTCTGGGGCGACGCGATGCAACTCAAGCAGGTGGTGACGAACCTCCTGGTCAACGCGCTCAAGTTCACGCCGACCGGGGGGCGCATTCGCGTGGTCGTCCGTTCGGTCGCGCCGCGGGGGCCCGCGACCGGGCCGGCGGCGCGCCACCACGCCGAGCTGATGGTCGTCGACACGGGGCCCGGCATTCCCCCCGGCGACCGCGAGCGGGTCTTCGAACGGGGGGTGCGTCTTGCGCGTGACGAGCGCGTTCCGGGAGCCGGCGTCGGTCTCGCGGTCGTCCGCGAAATTGTGGCGATGCACGGCGGGGCGGCAATTGCAGACGAGGCCCCCGGGGGCGGCGCGGCATTCGTCGTGCGTCTCCCGCTGGATATGCGGTCGAGACGCGAGCAAGGGGTCTTGCTCATCGACGACGCGAACGCCGCCCGGCGCGTCGTCGACGCCCTTCGCACGCGGCGCGACTGGACGCGGGAGGCGGTGAAGGGCGACGAAGCCGGCATCGCCGCTGCGGCCCAAGGGTGCCGGGCGGTGATCGTCGTGCCGCGAGGAGGGGAGCGGGGGGCTCTCGACGAGCTTCTCGACGAGCTGCCTTCAGCTGGGCAATAGCCTCTTCACCCCATAGCCGAGCGCGCCGTCCGACGAGCCTCCGACGACGGCGGCCGCTCGCCCGGTCTCGCGGCGGTATTGCGCGACGATCCGATCGAGCGCCGGGCGGCTGCCCGCACGGGCCAGGACCGCGACCGTTCCGCCGCTCCCGCCGCCCATCACTTTCGCGCCATACAGCCCGGCACCGTCGCCGGCGGCGCGCACCAGCTCCACGAGGCGATCGGTGCCGTCGGACCCGAGCCCGCACGCGCCGTAGCTCGCGTGCGACTGGTACATCAGCTCGCCCAAGAGCCCGCGCGACGCTTCGGACTTCGCCCCGGCTTCGAGGAGCGCGCGGAAGACGCGGACGCGATGGTGCTCGTGCACGGGGTGCGCCGTGCACGCCCGCACGGCGTAGCGCATGGTCGGGTCAACGCGGGTGACCCGATCGGTGAGGCCGCGGTAGCGGGCGAGGAAGGACCCACCGTCGATGGCTTCGGGGGCGTGGTCTCGAAAACGCGCCTCCCATACCGACGGCGTGATGTTGGCGAGGTAGCCGCCGAATTCGGGGTCGTCGACGGAGACGCAGCCGCCCTCCGCGTCCCGGCACGCGAACCCCGCCTCGTCCGCCACGATGCGATAACCCATGAAGGCCGCGACGCGAACGCTCGCGTAGTCCGCCCCCGCCACAGCGTGCCGGATTCCCGAGTCGAGCCCCCACACCTCCAGCTCCGGGGGAAGGGCCACGTGCGCTTGGAGCTCGGCGGGCTGGCAAAGAAGCGCGAGCAAGTGATCACGCCGGCCGCACGCGGCGGTCATCTGGTCCATGGCTCCGCATGGAGCACCGACGACCGAGTTCTCGACCCGCTGCGCCAGAAGGGCCACGTCTCGGCCTCCGACGTCGATCCCTGCGACAGCCGCCAACGCGTGCATTGTCGCCACTTCGATGGCGGCCGACGAGCTCAACCCCTTGCCGACCGGGACCTTCGAATGAACGAGACACTTCAGGCCATGCGCGCATCGCGGGCCGTACGCGTGATGCAGCACGACGACCGCGCCCGCGACATACGCGCCCCAGGCGCGGCGCGGGTCGGCCGTCAGCGAGGCGCGGGCGCGCGCATAGTCGACCGGCCCACCCGGTGGCGCCAGCGCATGCAGCGGAATCGTGACGGTGTCGTCGGCGGACAGCTCGCGAGCCGCGGTGCTGAGCAAAGTGACGGTCGGTGCGGCGCAGCTTTGTATGGCGATCCACGCCGCGACCTGGAGCGGCCACTCGAGGACGAGGGAACCCGAATAGTCGGCGATCCCGCCCATCAGATCGAGCCGTCCGGGGGCACGCGCGATGGTGATCGGCCTCGACTGGTCGAAGAAGTCGGAGCGTGCCTCGATGAGCGAAACCATTTCCAATAGCTCGGGGTCCGCTTCACCCGAGCTCGGGTCGATGCGCCACATGGTGCTCCCTTCGTCTGGTTCAACCTCGCTCGGAGTAGTGAACCGACGAGAGCGCCCGTAGCTCCGCCGCCTTGGCCTCGGGCGCGCTGTCACTCAAGAAGTTGCCTCCCCCGATCTCCGGGCCGGCCAGGTACTTGAGCAGGCCGGGCTGCCGCAGCGGCGGATGCAGCGCGACGAAGAAATGGAACGAGCGGTAGTCGCCGCCGTCGGTCGGCGCCTGATGCAGCGCCATCACGTAGGGAAAGGGCGCCTGCCACAGGTTGTCGAAGCGAATCGTGACGTCCTTCAAGGCCGCCGCGAGAGAAAGCGCCTCGTCGTCGGTGAGGTCGAACACGTGGGCGACGCGCCGCTTCGGCGCGACGTACACTTCGTACGCGTAGCGCGCGAAGTACGGCACGAAGGCGAGAGTCCGTTCGTCTTCGAACAAGATCCGGCCGCCATCTTTCTGTTCGGCGCAGATGATGTCCGCGAAGAGTCCTCGGCCCGTCTCGAGCTCATGGCGAACCGCCGCCGACAGCTCGATCTCGATCGTCTTGAACACGAAATTGGTAGCGTAGACCTGGCCGTGCGGATGGGGATTCGACACGCCGACCACTTCGCCTTTGTTCTCGAAGCAGAGAACGTGCTTCACCTCGGGTCGCTTGCCGAGATCCCTGGTCTCCCGGCGCCAGACCTCGACGACCTCACGAACGGCGCGCGCCGGAAGGGTCGCCAACGTGGCGTCGTGCTTGGGAGAAAAGCAGAGGACGCGAGCCATCCCGTCCGCTCTCCGGTTCCGGTAGGGAGAGGGGGGAACGGACAGAGCTACCGGGGCGTCGACTCCGACGCATGGATGATCGTTGTCGAAGACGAACGTCCCCTCGTAGGCGGGATTCTTCTTTCCACCGACCCGGGCGTTGCCGGGGCACAGGTAGCATCCGGGATCGTAGGCCGGAATCGCGCTCGCTTTGGTCGACACCGTCTCGCCGGACCAGGGGCGACGGTCACGGTGCGCGGCGACCACCACCCACTCTTCGCGCAGCGGGTGCCAGCGCTCTTCCCAACAGGCCCGATCGGCCGAGCCGGTGGCGCTCAACGCGGACGCTCGTGCCAGCGAAACGCATGCGTCACGATCGTTTCGAGATCGGGGTGCTTCGGCCGCCAACCGAGAACCTTGGCCGCCTCGCGGGCATCGGCCACGAGAGCAGGCGGATCGCCCGGGCGGCGCGGTGCCTCGCGCGTGGGAACCTTGCGGCCGCCGACCTTCTCGACCGCAGCGACCACTTCGCGCACCGAGTGCCCGCGTCCCGTTCCCAGATTGAGGCGGAGGTTGCCGTTCGATGCCGCCAGATGCTGGAGCGCGAGCCAGTGCGCATCGGCCAGATCGGCCACGTGAATGTAGTCGCGTATGGCCGTGCCGTCGGGAGTCGGATAGTCGGTTCCATAGATCGAAAGCTCGCGGCCACGGCCGAGAGCGGCCTCGATCGCCAGCGGAATCAAGTGCGTCTCCGGGTCGTGATCTTCCCCGAGCTCGCCGTCGGGGTCTGCGCCGGCTGCGTTGAAGTAGCGCAGCGCCGCGAAGCGGGTTCCGTATGCGGCCGAATACCAGTGAAGGATCTTCTCGACGGCGAGCTTCGATTCGCCGTAGGGGTTCACGGGGCTCTGGGGATGAGTCTCGGAGATGGGCACCTCGCGCGGCTCGCCGTAGGTCGCACACGTCGACGAGAAGACGATTTCACGCACGCCCGCGTCGATCATGGCGTCGAGCAGGTTGAGCGTGCAAACCACGTTGTTTCGAAAGTACTTGCGAGGGTTCGTCACCGATTCACCCACGTACGCGTACGCGGCAAAGTGGATCACCGACGTGACTTCGTGGTCGCGAAGAACGCGCTGGACCAGCGACGGATCCGCCAGATCACCCTCGACGAACGGGCCCCATTTCACGGCCGATTGGTGTCCGTACTCCAAGTTGTCGAAAACGACCGGCGTGAGACCGGCGTGTGCAACGCGTTTCGCCGTATGGCTGCCGATGTAACCCGCACCGCCTACGATCAGGACCGACATCGCATCTACCTTCGAGAGCGCCCGGCGCGCCCCACAGCCCACAGGTTTTACGCGCCACGAAGCATCCGCGTCTAGCATTGGGTTTCGTGAAGGTTCAGCCGGCGTCCCTCTTGATCGCGATCGGGGCGCTTCTCCTCGCAGCCGCCGCCCCTGCCGTTGCCTGGCATCTTCAGCCGGCGAGGTCGCTCGACGTGGCGATGTCGAGGGGGTGGTATGCGCCGATCGTGTCGCGACTGCTCGCGTCGCGAGTGCGGTGAGAACGAGGTAGAGTGCCGCGGTGGTAAACGGTTCGCGCAGACCGAGGGGCTACACGGGAAGGCAGCACGAGACGATCGGGTCCGACATCTTGTCGGTCATGCGGGTCCTCAAGCTTCCCGAGCAAGTCCTGGGCGCAGAAGTTTGCGTGCGACTTAAGGAGGTCGATCCGGATGCCTGGTATCCCATCGAGTGGCTCCTCGATTTGATGGACCGACTGGACAATGCCGTCGGCCACTACGGTCTGCTTCGCATGGGACGGGCGCTCTTCGATATGTCGCATAAGGAACGCGTGCTGCGGGTCGCGACCGCGGCGCGCGACATCATCGAGGGCATCGACGCCATGTACCACCACGCGAACCGCGGGGTCGGCATCGGTGGGTGGAAAGTCCTCCGGTTCGAACCGGGGTACGCGGAGCTCGAGAAGACGACGCCTCATCACTGCGTCATGGAGCAAGGCATCCTCGCCGCTGGGCTGTCGGCCGTGGGGTGCCCAGGACTCGTGTCGCAGCGCGAGTGCTTCCGGAACGGCGCGGACGTGTGCCTGTACACGATTAGCTCCTCGTTCACCGATGAGAAATGGTTCGGCACGAAGCGACCTTCGAGCGAGACCACCAGCTGGCCGTAGACAGTAGGGCGCTCGTCCCGGACGCGGGGCGCTTGCGTGCAAGTCCACGAAAGCGCTCGGGAGGGCGGCGGAACGGCGCGTGCACAACGAAGGAGCATGCGACGATGGACTCCCTCGCTCTTCTCTCTCGTGGTCGGATGCGCGTCCGCCGGACAGGCGGCGAGCGGCACGGACCTCCCGCCGGCATTCGGGGGCGTCGACGATGCGGGGCTTGGCGGCGCGCTCGGCTCGGGCGATTTCACGTCCGGCGACGACGGCATCGCGGCGACGCCCGGTGACGACTCGTCGACCCTGCCGCCGGGGAGCGGCCCGTCCCAGGCCGACGACTTCGATGCCTCCGCGGATGAAGCAGAAGAGGCCGTGGACGCGGTCGCGGACACGGTGGTCGTCCCCCTGCCTCCGTTCGACCCGGGCGACGGGGGACTATGCCTCGCGGCGCCTGCGCCGGGTGACCTCGTCATCGACGAGCTCATGATCGAATCGGTCGCCGGCGCAGGCGACCACGGAGAGTGGCTGGAAGTGCAGAGCACCCTCGCCTGCGCGCTCGATCTTCGCGGGCTGCACGGCGATGCTCCGAACGGCAACAAGATTCGCACGTTCGACGTGGGCGGCGACCTGTGGATCCCAGCCCTCGGCAGGTTCATCGTCGCCGACTCCAGCAATGCTGCCATCGACCACGACCTTCCGGGCCCGGTGGTCGTGTGGTCCGGGCAGCCCGGCGACGTTCTTCGCAACAAGGGCGGCACGATCACGCTCCAGTACGGGGGTGCGATCATCGATTCGGTGACCTACCCGTCGATGGCCCTGACGGCCGGAGCGTCGCTGGCCTTTCCGAGCGATTGCGCGCCGAGCCGCCGTTCGGACTGGACGGCCTGGCAGTCGTCCACCTCCGCTTGGTTTCCGGGCTTTCTCGGCACGCCCAATGCCGGCAACGATGACGTCCAGTGTCCGTAAGAGTCTATCCCGGTAGGCTGCTGCTCGCCGCGATGCCGGCGTTGAATCCTGCGCTCCGTGCTCACGTACCCGCAAAGTACGCTCCGCGCGGTGCTCGGTTTCGCCTTGGCCTACCCTCGCTCGCGACAGCTACCGGGACAAACTCCAAGCTACGGCTTGCGTTTCTTTTCGCTGCGGAGCAGCGCCGCTCGCAGCATCGCAGCACCCTGCACGGCGCGGGCGAGCTGTTCCATCGTGACCGGTTTGAGAAGGTAGCGAGCGGTCCCTAGACCGTGCGCCTGCTCGTAAGCGCTTTGGTCGAGCCGAGCGGTGATGAGCACGACCGGTACGTTCGGTCGCAGCCGCCGCACTTGCGCGAGGAGGTCCAGCCCGCTCAGCCGTGGCATGGAGACATCGCTGACCACGACGTCGTAAGAGCCCAAGAGGAAGCGTTCGAAGCCCTCCGCGCCGTCGGCAGCGGTGTCGACGACGAAGCCAGCGGCCACGAGCGCACGCGAGTAGACGCGCGCGAGAACCCGTTCGTCCTCCACGAGAAGAACGCGCATCGCAACCGTCGGCGCGTTCATGGCAAGCCATACGGCGCAAACGCCGATTCACTGAACCGTCCGCCGGATCGATCGTCCACGGCCCCGCCCGCGCCGTTTTCGTACGGCCCAGCTTGCCGGATCGAATCGCCACCGTATGCGCGCTCGCCGATTCGGTGACATGCTGCGCGCCTTATGGGAGCCACCGATCCACGCAAGCCGAAGTCTCCAACGCCAGGCACCTCCGAGCAGGTCGCTCCGGGTCGCAGCCAAGCGATGTCCGTCGCGGCTCGTCATGTCGTTCTCGGCTCACCGTTAGAGCCGCCGTTTCCAAGCGAGATGCGTGTGGCGACGTTTGCGATGGGCTGCTTCTGGGGGGCCGAGAAGCTCTTTTGGCAGACTCCCGGCGTGTACTCGACGCAGGTTGGGTATGCCGCAGGCTCCACGTCCCACCCGACGTACCGCGAGGTGTGCTCGGGCCGGACCGGGCACGCCGAGGTCGTGCGTGTCGTGTTCGACCCGTCGAAGGTTGGCTACGCGGACCTTCTCCGCGTCTTTTGGGAGGGGCACGACCCGACGCAAGGAATGCGCCAAGGCAACGACGTGGGCACGCAATACCGCTCGGGCATCTACGTACACGACGACGAGCAATTGCGCCTGGCCGAGGCGTCGCGCGAAGCATACGGCAAGCGCCTTTCGCAGGCCGGCCGCAGCGCGATTACGACGGAGATCCTCCCGGCCGGCGAATTCTTTTACGCCGAAGACGACCACCAGCAGTATTTGGCCAAGAATCCGAACGGATACTGCGGTCTGGGCGGAACAGGGGTCGCCTGCCCAGTCGGCGACAAGTTTCGCACCTAGCACAAGCACGCTACCCGTAGAGGTCGAGCACGTGTAAGGTTTTGTTTCCTCCAACGTCAAAACCAAAACACATGCGCCAAACCTTCCTCCGCACCTGCGTTCCGCTCACCGCCGCCCTAGCCCTTGCCGCCGGAGTCGCCGCCGCCGCAACCCCGAAGACGCCGCTCGGCAAATGGATGAAGCCCAACATGGGCGCGCCGCTCGCCGGCGAAGACTATGCGGCCCTCCAGAAGGCGTTCGACTTCGTCGCCGGAAAGCCGCCGACAGGCGACTACCCGCAGTGGGCGAGCATGTCGAAAGCGGGCTCCGCAGCCGCCGCCAAGCAGGACTTGAAGGCTGTCAAGGCCGCCTGCAAGCAGTGCCACGACGCCTACAAGGAGAAGTACATCAAGGACAACACGGCGACGCCGTTTCCCTGAGACCCGGCGGGGTGGCCGGCTCCCGGTGCGCCAGTCGCACATGGTCGCACAAGACGCGTCAGCGCCTCCCGGTTCGCGGGGACGCCAAGAGGGGAGCATGTGATAAGCACTTCCCGCCATGACGCGATTCACGCACCGGTTGCTCGTGCTCGCGCTCGGCGCCGCACCGCTCGGCGTCGCGTGTGAGGAAAAGAAGCATGCGTCCGAAGCCCCTTTGTCGGACGGGGGCGCCGGCACGGACAAGTACGCGACCGCAGACCCAAAGCTCGCCAAAGCGCTGCAAGGCGCGACCAACGGCGCTGCGGCCTCGGACAAAGGGCCACCCCCGGGGGGCATTTTCGCTCCCGGGGTAGCCGACCAGCGCCATCCGAAGGGCAGTCCGACGCACGTCGAGTTGGTGCTGGAAGGCTCCGAGCCGCGCGCGAGCCTCTTGCCACCCGGGGATTTGGCGTCCGACAGTGCGCGCGCGTCCTCCTATGGTCCGGCGTTGCTCGAGCTCGCGATGCAGATGGGACCGCGCGTTGCGATGCCTACGATCGACTTCGGCTTCGGCCTCGGTCCGGCGAAAAAGGACGACGGCGGTGCGGACTGGCTCGTCGCCGACGTGAAAAAGGCCGTTCCTGCCCGCGAGCAGCTCGGCCAGCTACCGGCGGGCATAGAAAAGGAAGTGGCCTCCCTGGTAGGGACGTCGGTGCGGATCAAGATCACGCCGGACGGCTGCGAGAGCGATGCGCAGATGCAGCTGAGCAAAGCCGCCCACACCGAGCTCGACCGCGTGGCGAACGGCGCGGCGGAGGCCTTGGTGCTCGCCACGGTGCCCTTGCCCGCCAAGCCCGTCGGCGTCGGCGCGCAGTGGATCGCGGAGACGCGCATGGCGATCTCGGGAGTGGACGTCGTCGCCTACCGAGCGTATCGCGTGAAGGCGATCGAGGGGGATCGACTTCGGTTGGCGCTGGACGTGAAGGCCTATGCGACGAGCAAGGAGGTTCCCCTCCAGGGGGTGCCGAAGGGGTCGACGCTCGAAGAGTTCGAGACGGAGTCCGAAGGTGAGCTGGAGCTCGTGCGCGGTGAGACGCTCGCGCGAAAATCGGAGATGAAAGAGCGCGTGCTCATGATGTTCCAGGGGCCCGGCGCGAGCCCGTCGGCCGCTGGTCAGCCGCCCGGCGGCATGATGACCGCGCAGCTTCAAACCCAGGCAACGCTCGTGCGCGGCGAGGACATGCGCGTGACCGCCAAGCAGCCTTGAGTCCCGCGTCGGAAACAGGGCGACAAGCGCATCGCCCGTGTACACTAGCCCAGGGTCTCACATGAAGATCAGTTGTCAGTCCTGTCACTCCAAATACAACGTCGCCGACGAGAAGGTGCAAGGCAAGATCGTCAAGATCCGCTGCCGAAAGTGCGGAGCGACGATCGTCGTCAACGCGAGCGGCGGCGCCTTGGCAAACGGCTCCGTTCCGGCGCCGGCACCCGCGGCGCCGCAGGGCGCTTCGGCCGGTCGCGAGAGCGAGGGGGAGTGGCACGTTAGCGTGGCTGACAACGACCAGCGCACCATGAGCCTGGCGGAGCTCGTCGATGCGTACAACGCGGGCGTCGTCGCTCAAGATACGTTCGTGTGGACCGAAGGCATGGGCGACTGGAAGCCGCTCAGCGAAGTGGACGTCGTGGTCTCCGCGCTGCACGCCGCAGTCCAGCAGGCGCCTGCGCCCGTCGCCCCCGCGCCTGCACCGGCGTTCGGCTACGGTTTGTCGGCTCCCGCGGCGGCATCGCCCGTGTACGAGGCCGCGCCTCGAGCGCCGGCCGTCGCGTACCCGGAAGCAGCACCGGCCTACGAGGGTGGCTTCGCGTCGCAGGCGGCGGCGTCGCCCGAGCCGCGGCGAGCAGCGGTGGTCAAGCGCGAGGCGCGCGCGCGCGATCTCTTTGCGACACGCACGGGCGAAGAGATGCACACGAGCGCGCCAGTCACGCATTCCACGGCTCCGCCCCTCGCCGGAGACGACAGCAAGCTAACCGGGCAACGCAACGAGAACTCCGTTCTCTTTTCGCTCGACCACCTGACCAAGAACAGCGAGCCGCAGCGCCCGCAAGACACCGGGTTCGCGCGGAGCAAAGACGACTCGGGCCTCATCGACCTCAAGGCGCTCTCGGCGAAGGCGGAATCGATGCGCCCGCCGACGCTGCACGACGCGAATGCGCTCTCCGCGCCGCTGGCACCGCCGCTCGGATTTGCCGCGCCGCTCGGAGCTCCGCTCGGAGGGTTTGGTCCAGGGTCCGAGGATCGGCCCAAGAGCAAGTTGCCGCTTCTCATCGGCGGGGGAGCCGGCGTGGCTTTGCTGCTGGTGCTTGGCATCGTCATCGGCCTGAAGATCGGCGGCGGGGCGACTCCCGCTCCTGCAGCGACAGCGAATGCCGCGCCGGGGCCGTCCGCGTCTGCGACCGCCGAGGCGAGCGCTTCTGCGGCGAGCGCCGCCCCGCTGGCCTCGGCGAGCGCAGCGCCGAGCGCATCGGCGAGCGCCCCGCCGGCACCCGTCGCCATGAAGCCCCGACCCTTTGGCGGCGGTGGGGGTGGTAGTGCGTTCAAGCAGGCCGTCTCGCCGAAGCCCGCCGGAGCCGCGGGCGCGGTCGGCGGCGGTACGGGTGCCGGCGGTGGTGGCGCCGGCGCGGGTGCGGGCGGCGGGGGATCGGCCGCGGGCGGAGCGGCGACAGGCGCCGGCGGGGCCGCGCCGGCTCCCGCGAAGAAGGGTGACTGCGGGTGCAATGGCGACCTGATGTGCATGATGAAGTGCTCCACGCACTGACCGCCGGTGGGGACGACTGAGACATCTGTCGCGCGAAGGCTGCCGTGACCTACTGCGTGGGGCTCAAAGTCGAGGCAGGGATGGTGTTCGCATCCGACTCGCGCACGAACGCCGGCTTCGACCAGATCGGCACCTTTCGCAAAATGGTCGTATACGAGCGGCCGGGCGACCGATTCATGGTGCTCCTGTCGTCCGGCAACCTGTCGGTCACGCAGTCGATTCGCGAAATCCTCCAGGTCGAACAGCTCGAGGGGGAAGGTCATGAAGCGACGACCATCTGGAATGCCGCCAGCATGTTCGATGCGGCTCGCGTTCTCGGGCGGTCGGTGCGGCGGGTGAACAACCAAGAGGGTCCGGCCTTGCGTGCCGGAGGGATTGATTTCAGCTGCACGCTGATTTTCGGAGGCCAGATCAAGGGCGAGGCGATGCGCTTGTTTCTCGTGTACTCCACTGGCAACTTCATCGAAGCCACAGCCGAGACGTGCTACTTCCAGATAGGCGAAGCGAAGTACGGAAAGCCCGTGCTCGACCGAATGCTCGTGCCGAGCACGCCGCTCGCCGAAGCGACCAAGTGCGCGCTCGTGTCGATCGACTCGACGCTCAAGTCCAATCTGTCGGTCGGCTTGCCGATCGATCTCCTCGTCTACGAAGCGGGGGCGCTGCGCAGTGACCAGATTGCGTGCATCGACGAGACCAACCCGTACTTTTCGATGATCCGCGACTCGTGGGGTCAGCGTCTGCGCGGCGCATTCGAGGGCATCGACGATCCCAACTGGGAACCGAGCGGGGCGCGATACCCCCTGAGGGCTCAATCGGGCAGGTACGAAGTGCTCCGAAAGATCACGAACCCCGACGAAAAGCTCATTTGAGAACGCGCAGCGCCGCCGAGGTCGAGGCAGGGCGGCCGGGCGGGTTTGTGCGAAGAGCAGCGGACCAGCGCGCAAGGGACCCACGATGAAGGCGCGCGCGCTCGTGCACGAGGGCGACTGGAAGGCGCGGGCCGTCTGGTCCGACGAAGGCTACTTCCGCCTCCGAACCGACGACACCGCCGAGGTCGAAGTGCGCCTCTTCGTGACCCGCGCTCTGCTCATCGAAGCAGAGCCGGCACTCTACCGCCAGATCGTGCAGGCCACGCGCTTTCCCGGCGTTCGCCTCGTCGTGATCACCCCGGACGTACACTACGGGTACGGGGTTCCCGTCGGGTGCGTCATCCTGACCGATCGCCGGCCGGGGTCGGGCGGCGCGGTCGCGATGGGGCCCGTCGGCTTCGACATCGGGTGCGGGATGATGATCGCGCAGAGCCCTGTCGCCGCCGAGCGCGCCACGCCGGATCGCAAGCTCGAGTTCAATCGCGAGGTCACCAAGCGCGTGAGCCTCGGTGCGGGCGGCAAGAGCGTCAGGCTCGGCAAGCTGTCGGTGCCCGACTTTCAGGATCTCGTGCGCGGCGGCGCCGAGCGCTACGTCGAGAAGTACGGCGGGGAGTTCGATCGAAGCCGGGCCGAGCGGCATCGCATCCCGGTATCGGATGACTGGGACATCCCGTGGGGCGGCAAGGGCGCCCCCGAGCGGGGGCTCGACCAGCTAGGGTCGCTCGGCGGGGGCAATCACTTCATCGAGCTTCAGAGGTGCGAGGACACCGGCACGCTGTTCGTGCAGGTCCACACTGGAAGCCGCGGCTTCGGCCACGGGCTCGCGACGAACTATTTCCAGATCGCGAAAGACGAGCGGGCCGAACGCGGAGAGGACGAAATTGCCGACATCGATCTCGGTTACTTCACCCCCGACTCGCGACACTTCGGCGACTACCTCAACGCGGTCGCGGCGGCGGGCAACTACGCCATCCTGAACCGGCTCGTCATCTTCGAGCAGATCGCCGAGGCGTTCCGCAGGGTGTTCCGAGAGGACCTCGAGCTCGTTTACGAGATCAGCCACAACCTGGTTCAGGCCGAAGAGCACCCGGCGTACGGCGAGGTCTGGGTGCACCGCAAGGGCGCGACGCGCGCGTTCCCGGCGGGCCACCCTGCGCTCGAGGGCACGATGTGGCAGGAGTCGGGGCATCCAATCCTCATCCCCGGGTCGAACCGCGACCACAGCTACGTGCTGATGCCCGAAGCGGGCGCGGTGAAGAGCGGCTACTCGGTCAACCATGGCGCGGGACGTCGCCTCTCGCGCGGAGAGGCCATGCGTCAGCTCGATCCGCGCAAGATCGACGAGCAGTATCGGCGCGCCGGCGTCCTCGTGAACCTCGACGGGCGCGTGCCGCTCGACGAATCGGCGCAGTGCTACAAGCGGTGCGAAGAGGTGGTGTCCGCCGTGCTCGCCGCGGGGCTGGCGCGGGTGGAGCACACTCTCTGGCCGCTCGCCTCCATCAAGGGGAGCGAGGAGGGTGCGACGCGCGCGCAGCAGCGAGAGCGCAAGGGCAAAGACCGAGCGCGCGACAAGGAGCGCCGCGCGGAGCGCGACCTCGCCCGCAAGGGCAAGGGCGCCAGGTCCGAATAGAGCCGCACGCGGAGTCTTGCCGAGCGCGACGAGAAGCGCGATATTGGCGCACCGTGTTACGTGCCGAGCCGGATCGAGATGGTCGCCGAGACCCGCCGCCGCTCGCGCCGAGAGCCGGGGGCTGACATCCCGCCATGGCTTGTCCCGACGAAGCGCACGTCGCGATGTTCGTTCAGGGAGAGCTGCCCGTAGCCGACGTCTCTCGGCTCGAAGCCCATCTGGACCACTGCGAGCAATGCCTGGCGCTCGTCGCGCAGGCGGCCGACTCCTCCGCGCGTCACTCCGGGGAGGCGGCCGTCCCGAGCGCGAAGGACGACTCGGTCTTCGTCCACCTCATTGCGGCCCTTGCCCGCCGGTCGGACCGCCCGGTCGCAAACCCGCCATCTCCTCCGGAGCGCTTCGGTCCGTACCGCGTGGTCGGAGTCCTCGGGCGGGGCGCGATGGGCGTCGTGTACGAAGGGCTTCACCAGACCTCCGGCCGGAGCGTCGCCATCAAGACGGTGGCCTCGCCGAGCCCGAAGCTCCTGGCTGCGATGAGGCAGGAGATTGCTTTCCTCGAGCGCCAGCAACACCCGGGCATCGTGACCATCTTCGAGAACGGAGTCGTCGATGGCGACCCGTGGTACGCGATGGAGCTTCTCCGGGGCGCGACGCTCGAAGACTTCAACCGCGGCCTGTGGCAGGGGCGGTCGAGCGTCGCGCGCGCCGAGCCGATGATTCGTCTGGCGTCCCCACAGCCCCCGGCCGCTGGCGGACGCCTGGACGAAGTCCTGGCGCTGTTCGTCCGCATGGCCGCGCCTCTCGGATTCATCCATAGAGCGGGCATCGTTCACTGCGACCTCAAGCCGGCCAATATCTTCATTTGCGGCGGCGGCCAGCCGGTGCTCATGGACTTTGGCTTGCTCTCCCGCGCCGGTGGGGCGATAGGCCGCGAGTCGCTGGAGGTGGGCGGTCACCTGCGCGGCACGCTGCCCTATCTCTCGCCGGAGCTCATTCGAGGACAGATTCCCGATGCCCGCGCGGACCTGTACGCGCTCGGATGCATTCTCTACGAGAGCGTGACGGGAAGACCTCCGTTCGTCGCGAAGACCGCAAACGGGTTTCTCGAAGCGCACTTGCACGACGATCCCGAGCCGGCCTCGCGCTTGGTGGCAGGCGTGCCGCCGGAGCTCGACCAGCTGCTCGCGGGGCTCCTGGCCAAGCGGCCCGCGGAGCGAATTGGCGATGTGGACGTCGCCGCCGAGCGGCTCACCCGCCTGATTCGGGATCCCGACGCGCGTCCGCGGTCGCCCCGTCCGTCGATGCCCGCTCTCTTCCGGCCGAGGATGGTGGGCCGCGACGAAGTGATCGAGCGCATCCACGCGTTGCGCGCCGACGCCCTGAACGGGCACGGGCATCTTCTGCTCATCAGCGGCGAGAGCGGGATCGGCAAGACCTTCTTGGCTTCCGAGATCGCGCAGCGCGCGGCGCGAGCGCGGTTCGAAGTCGTCACCGGAGAGTGCGTGCCCGTGGCGCCCACCGAGCAGGGCGGGAGGGAGATTGTCGGTGCCGCGCTCGAGCCATTCCGAAAGTTGCTCCAGCACGCGGCGGACCGCTGCCGGGATGCCGGATACGACAGCCGCATTCGCCTGTTCGGTTCCGAGCGGACCATTCGCCTTCTCGCGAGGTACGAGCCGGCGCTGGCGCACCTGCTCGGCCCGGCAGGGGAAGAGGACCTCGCGCCGCTTCCCCCCACGGCGGAGCGCGAGCGGGTGCTCCAGGCGCTGACCGACGTTCTCGAGCGGGTGGCGGAAGACGCGCCGTTGCTTCTGATCATCGACGACTTGCAATGGGCGGACGATCTGTCGCTGGCGTTCCTGGAGTCGCTGTCCGCGGACGTCTTCGCCACGAGGCGGCTTCTCGTGCTCGGCCTTTACCGGAGCGAGGAGACGTCGAAGGCGCTCTCGGACTTGGAAGGCAAGAACGACGTGCAATCGTTTCGACTGGAGCGCCTCGATTCGTCGGCGCTCACGGTCATGGTGGGCGACCTTCTTTCGGACAGTCCCCCGGCGATGTTCGTGGAAACGCTGGCGGCCCATTCCGAGGGCAATCCATTCTTCGTCGCGGAGTACTTGCGAGCCGCGGCGTCGGAGGGTCGCCTGGAACGAACCGCGGCGGGCTGGAGGCTCCCGGTGGCGACCGGGGAGGGCCCTTCGGTTTACGCAGATTGGCCGTTGCCACAGTCGCTCCAGGCGCTGCTCGAGCGCCGGCTGTCCTCACTGACGCCGACGGCGCAGCGACTGGCGGAGGCGGCCGCCGTGCTGGGACGCGAGCAACGAATCGCCATGCTGACGGCCATCGTCGGCAACACACCCGAGGAGGTCACGCGGGTCATCGACGAGATGGTGGAGCGTCAAGTCGCCCAGCGGACTTCCAAGGAGAGTCTCCGCTTTCTTCACGACAAGACGCGCGAGGCCGCGTATGCCCGCCTGGAGCCCGACCGGCGCCGGGCCCTGCATCTCGCGGCGGCGAATGTGATCGAAGTCTCGTACGCGGCGAGCTCCGAGCTGCCCGCCCACTACGCCGAGCTCGCGTATCACCTGCAGCGGGGAGGGGATGCGGGGCGGGCGGTGGATTACTTCGAGAAGGCGGGGGAGCATGCGCTGAGGAGGTCGGCCAACGTGGATGCGGTGCGCTTCTTTCGAGACGCGATCGCCGTGGACACAGCCAATGCGATTGGCATCCCGGCGGACCGCCGCGCATTGTGGGCGCGTAAAATCGGAGATGCCCTGCAGGGTGTCGGAGACCTTGCCGGCAGCAAAGAGCATCTCTTGGACGCGCTCAGCCGTCTCGGCCAGCCGATGCCTCAGACGAACGCAAAGATCGGTCTCGGCATCGCGCGAAAGCTCTTCAAGCAGATTGTCTACCGTGCTGTGCCACACCGGTGGATCGAAGCCGATTCGCAACAGAGCGCGGCTCTATTGGAAATAGCCCGCGCCTACGACCGCTTGATGCAGATCTACTATTATCGAGGCGAGTATGGGCCCCTCTTCTTCGCAAACCTTTCCATGCTGGACTTCGCCGAGCGGGCAGCAGCCTCGCCCATCCTGGCCGTCGCGTATGCGAACACCGCCGCTACCGCAGGGCTCGTCCCGCTGCGAGGCGTCGCCAACACCTACTTTCGTCTCGCCGAGACGACGCTGGGTCAGGCTTACGACGCCGAGGCCGAATCATATCTTCGCGCGCTGAGCGCGCGTTACCTGAGCGGGCTCGGAAAGTGGACCGAGGCGATTGCTGCCGCAGACCGGGTCATGGCGTTGGCCGAAGACCTTGGCTTCCGGCGGCGCTGGGACGAGGGAGCGGGCCTGCGATCGGACCTGAGCTGGGGACGGGATTTCGATGAATCCATGATGTGGTGCAATCGGATGCTCGAGTCAGCACTGCGACGACGCGATGCCCAAGCAACGGTCTGGGGCTTTCTTCGGCGTGCAGAGGTGAACGTAGCACGTGGCGATCTCGACCTTGCCGAGCGAAGCCTCGACGAGGTTGAGCCGAGGCTCACGGATCTGGGCTACGCAGAGCAAATACGTGCGCTCGGACTCCGCGCCATTGCACTGGTGGCACGGGACCGATTGCAGGATGCAACCATTGCTGCGGACCGCGCCGCCAAGCTAATCGATGAGACCAAAACGATTCACATTTATTGCATCGACGCTTACGCTCGGATTGCCGAGGTACGCCTTGCGGCCTTGTCGACGGCGACTCTTCCGTCCGACCCCGAGAAGGCAAAGGCGAAATCTGCATGTGAGACCCTCGGCAAGGCGGCGCGTCTCTTCCCCATCGCGCTCCCGCGCTTCTGCCTGCACGAGGGGACGAGACGCCTGCTGCGCGGCTCGCGGCAAGCTGCCGTCGCGATGTGGGAACGCGGTGTTCGGACCGCGGCCACCCTGGAAATCCCGCACGAAGAGGCACTCCTGCTCCTGAAGCTGGCCAAGTATCGGTCGCCAGCCGCTGCCAACGCGACGTCCAGCGAACGGGCCCTACAAATCCTCGCCCGTCTCGGGGTCGAAGACGCGGCAACGAGAGAGTGACAGCGGCTCTTCATCCGGTCGAGTAGACGTCGAGCCTGCCCGTTACGTTTCGAGTTTGAGCTCCGGGCACACGGCTCGCGTTCCAGGTACCGAAAGCAATACAGGTTTGCTCCGAAAGCCATCGGTACCGCGTGTCCGTTGTCTCGAAGAGAGGCACAATCCACGCCCCACCTTCGAGGGGGCGGCCGGTCCCGAAATAGGTAGTCGCGTCGCCGCGAAAACGCAGCACGCCTTGGTACGTCACGTCGATCGACGCGCGATCCTCCGTATTTATGCTCATTCGCCCCTTGATTGATGCGACAACGCCGTTTTCGCGGAATAGGACTGTCTCCTCGATGCTTTCGATCGCGCCTACGGGACAATTGTGCTTGCGGTCGTCGACGCCGACGATACTAATCGCGTCCAAGACGTGAAAGAAGTTTCCGAGCGACAAGCCACTCCCTCCCTCGAAGCGTCGTCGCGGAACCACGCGGACTCCGCCGGGCACACGTAAGGCCTCGGCCTCGCTGAAGGCGAGCTTCGGGTCGTACGAGCAGGCATATTTCATCTTCCTGTCCAAGAACTGCGTTCGAACGTTGCGAAGATCCATATGTGGCCTCAGGTCATGGAATAAATGTCGTAGCTCACGCGACGAAACAGCCCCTGGACCTGCTGGACCGTGCCGAATCCAACACATTGTTCCTCGGTCAGCCATCGATACGTCGGGGAGTCCGTTTCGTAGGTAGGCGTCACCACAATGCGGTACTCGGCAGGCGCCTCTAGTGTTCCAAGCGAATCCAGGCCGCCCGCAATGGCGCGAAAGGCCCCGACGCCCATTGGCATGATCCCGTGGTAGGTGGTGTCGATAAGCGCCCCGTCGTCGGTCTGGATCCTCGCGCGAACATTTGCGACGGCAACGTCGTCCTCGCGGACCAAAACGGGGTCCTCGCCGTATATGAGTGTGCCGGTGACTGCAGGATAGCCCAGCGCGCCAACCGTGCGCTCACGGAGAACGTTGTATACGCGCGCGGTATTCGGAACGCAGAAAAGATTGAGCCGAATGCCGCCGGGAACGAGCCCGAGCTCTTCGAAATCCATAGAAAATTCCAAGTCCACCGAAAACAAGTACAAAAGGGATTTGTCGATGAAGTATCCTCGATGTGCAATCATGGTCTTCTCGGAAATGCAAGTGCGTTCGCTTTCAAGGCGTACACCTTGAGGTGGACCGCCACGGTTTCACCGTTGGTGAAGTCCATTGTGCCGATGGCGAGGCATTGGCGACGGACGAGGACGCCGTAGTTCTTGGCAAGACTTGCCGCGAGCTGTCGGAAGCGGGGACCCGCCCAAGGTACCGGCTGCCCGGACGCTTCGAACACGACGGGAAGGGCCACGTGCAGCCGGCCGGTGAACGATGGCCGCCACCCGCCATCGGCCAGCTTGGAGTCTGCCACTCCGGAGACGACTGCATTGAGCAAAAAGTCGTCTTCAGGGCTTGCCTCGCCCTCCTCGAATCGCTTTTCAGCGGGTAGCCCTACGTCTATCACGACGTCATCGGCATCCTTACCGAGCGTAAGACGTGCATCGAAGGCCACGACCCCATCGTCGCGGATGGTGAGCCAGTCGGCCCCACTCAATACTTTTCCGTTGAGCCGCGGGACGATGCTCTGGCTGAGCGGAGTGACCGTCCCGCCCTTGTATGTCACGTGTACCCGCGTTCCGCCGAGCACTCTCTGACCCGCAGAACACTCCGCCCTGCCTTCGATCTTGAAACATGGATCCCATTGGAAGCACGTGGGGTCCCTGGGACCCGGCGGGGACGGGTCGCTACGCGGGGGTGGTTTTGAGCTGGCCCTTCTACCAGGTTCGAGATCTCTAGCGCTCATGTTTGGTCCAGAATTGCTTTAGGTTTGCGGTGGCTTGGGTGGCAAACGAACTCAGGGTCGACAAAGCTCCCGTCGCCGCTTCGAATGACGCGCCGGCGCTCGGCAAGCGCTCGGCGAGGGTCAAGAATGCGGCGATGCGCGCGAGTGTTTCACCGTCCTCGAAGCGCCAAGTTCGGCAGCGATCGTACTTGGAGCCGGCCGCATCGAGGATGGCGTTCACGGCGTGACGCGCCGCCTCATTGGCGCCTTCCATACATGCCAAATTGGTAGCGGTCTTCACGTAGTCGCCCGCAAGAAACATGTTTCTGATCTTAGTTTTGGCGGTGGGTCTAAGCGCGAGGCTGCCCGGACGATTGATGAGCAGTGGTTCAACATTCAGTTCGAGCCGGTCGCCGAAGACGAACGGAGCATCGGGGTCTGCCGCAGCCGCGGTCAGGAGCTCGTCAGCCCCTGCGACGGTTTGCGCCACCCGATTGAGAGCGCGGTCTCGTCCAAGAGCAAACGCCGCCTGTTTCTTGCGATCGTAGCGTTCTATGATGTCATCGTCGATGTAATAGTCGATTATGGCGGCGTCCCTCAGGACGTCCTGCTCGCCGGCTCGGTTGAACGACGCCTTAAGCTGCTCCCAGACCTCCTTTTTGATCTCGGCCTTGGTGCAAAGAAAGGCCTCCTTTCTGAGAGTCCGCCCTTTCTTGTCCCAGGCGCTGATATCCACGGAGAGAATGGATTGCACCCCATCGGGAATGGATACATATTTCCAGAATTGCGTCTGCTCGACCGCTGTCAGTGCCCATTCTGAGTCTGCGCAGACGATGTGGCCGGGGGATAGCTTCAGCGGGTACTTCAGATAATACTGAATCCCGGCCATCCAATCGACCGAGGCGCTGAGCGCCACGATGTTTCGAAGGGACGGTGCGTAGGAGAGTAGCGTGGTCGAACGGTTGACGTAGTAGGCCATCTGCTCGACGGGAAGGGCAAAGACGTAGTAATCCGCGGGAGCATCGACAGGTTCTGGTGGGGAGAGCGCCCTGAGCTTGGCCATTGCCAGCGAATGGATGTGGGCCAGCTTGTTGGGGTCGTACTGCTCCCGGCGCTCGCCCTTCCCGTCAGTGACAGTGACATGTGATGGGAGCGGCTGGCGCTGCAATTCAAGGAAGCTTCGGAGTCGGTCGTTTGCCTGTTGTGGGGTCGATGCGCTCAGGACTGCGCGGAGCTGCCGGACTCTAAGGAGGTCGGTGCTCGAGACGAAGGCAACAGACTGGATGCATGGTCCGGCCCCATCGAACTGAATGGAATCGAGCTCACGCTCGCAATGAAACTCGACCCCCCTCCCCTCAAGATAGCTTCTCCAGGGGTCGAACCACGTCTCGCTCGTCGGGCCATCCAACACACAGTCGGGCTTCAGCGGAGAGTCGAACAACGTTCGCACAGCCAAAAGGGCAATTGTGTATGCGCTGGCGATTTCTGCTTTTGCGGCGACGAGCGTTCGTGTGGTCGCGATCGTCAGCGTACGAAAGGCCTCCGAGCGCTCGCCGGCGGAGAGGAAGTTCCACCAAGATTGCGCGTCGTACTCTTTCTCGCGCTCCTCCTCGGGGGTGCGAACGAACGCACCAAGACGCTTGAAGAAGAGGGTCACGTCGGCGACGGGCAGGCCCATCGCGAACAGCTGCCGGGCGAATGTGAGCAACGCCTGTGCTTGATTGGTGGTCTTCGGCGAATGAAGAAGGATGGGGACTGGATCGCTGTCGTAGCGAGCGAGCAGATTGCGATCGGTCGGAACGAGGTAGTCCAGCACGGAGTGTTCGCCGACCCAGTCCCGGCGCCCACGAACCGGGATCCGGCGCATCGTGTCGCGCACGTGACGATACCACGCGGGAAAGAAATGAAAGCCGTGCTCGCCGGGATATCCTTTCGGATCGTTGGGTACCCGTACGCTCGCCGCCTTGCCTCCCAACCGAGGGCGCCGCTCATAGAGCGCGACATCGAAATCGCGCTCGATCAGCTCGTGCGCGGCCGTCAGCCCCGCGATGCCTCCGCCGATGATAACCACCTTTTCCTTCTGTTTCATCTGGCTCCCCGACCGGTTCTGCGTCCCAAGCGCACCGCTTCACGAGTCGCGCAGGTTGCACCACTGGAGTCGGAACACAAGAGGCAACCGCCATCGATTGGGGCTTCACGCGGTGGTCGCGACTCCAATCGTTTCAAACAAGTTTCCTGTCGCAACGCGTCGACGATGCTCATGGCTCGGTGCTCGTCCCCTTGGACGCTCACCGCGACTCGGTCATGCGCACAAATTCGCCAACCGCGCGAAATAGGCGTTCGTCACCGCGACGAGCGGCGCGCTTCCGCGTCAGGCTCCGCTCTTCGTGCTGCGAAGGATGCGCGACAAACTCAGGTCGATGCGATGCCGTACGTCGCGGATGACCGACTTCATCTCGGACTCGTTCATGCCCTCGAGCTCTTGGAGCTGCTGGCGGATTTCTCCGTGGATCACGTCCACGGCCGCCGCGAGCGCCCGGCTGACGGTGGACTGGTTCACCTGGAGCATCCGCGCGATCTGGGTGAGCGTCACGCTCTGAAGGAGGTGCAGTCGCACGATCATGCGCTGGCGCCGGTCGAGCGCGAGGAGCGCGGTTCGCAGCGCCTCGCGGACGACCGCCTCGTAGCGCGCCGCCACGAAGCTCTCGGACCCTGCCGGCGGCGCGGCCAGCTTCGAAGCGAGCGCGTCGAAGTCGTCGGACGCCGCGGTGTGGCGCTGGCCGCGGATCAGCGTGACCGCGGCGTTGCGGGCCGCCGTCTTGACGAAGCGCTCGAGCGGGCCCCGTCCCGTGTATTGCCCGATTCGCGCCGGCGAGTCGTTGCGCCCGAACAAGAGCCCGTCCTCGAGCTCACGCCGTACGTCTTCCGGCCGGACGGAGCTGTCACTGAATTGCTTCAACGACGTATCGAGGCGCGACAGGTACCTCTCCGTGAACTCCTCGAGCGCCGGGGAAACCCGCTGGGAGCACGCGTACGCCAGGTAGAGGTCCTTCGTGTGGAGCCTGGAGACCGCGATGGCCTGGTTGCCCATCTCGCCCTCGACGCACGACACGACGTGAGCCTGGAACGCCGAACGATCGACTCGAAATGCGGGCCAGGCCGCCTCCGCCGCATCGGTCAGCGCTTCGAGCGCCTCGTGTAGCTCCGGCGCTTCGCCCATCGGTCCAACACGACCGTATACCAGGACCAAAACCGCGTTGACCAGGGGATTTGCCCCCGGCGCGCCGGCTCAATTGCCCCCTCTCTCTTGTTGTCGCCTGCCGGGGCCTACTTACCCGCGCGTGCCGGTAATTGCGCATGGACCGAGCGCCTCGCGCGTCCCCTTAACGCGAGCCCGGCGAATGCCTCGGTTCGGGAGCGCGCCGCCCATCGAGCGCCGCTCCCCGCCTGCCTCCCGGTCCGCCACCAAGCAACGCAAGGGAGTGCTTTCATGATCACGTCATCGGTCCATCTTGTCCATTCGTCGCCGCCCTCGCCGTCTGAACCTCCTGATCCGACCGACAACCCCGACACGCCCGAACGGCTGCCCTGGGTCGAGGCGCTCCACGGCCCCGAAAGCCGCGCCGGCTCCGCTGCCCTCGGGCAAGCCTGGGAAGACCTGGTGCGGGGCGGCCTCCGACCGCTGCGCGAGACCATCACCCCGGCCTCCGTTTGCTTGGCGGCCCACGTGGTCGACCGCCCGTGTGGCCTGAGGCCCGAAGATGCTGCAATCGTGGCGAGCGTTCTCCGAGGCGAGCCGCGCAAAGCGATCGCGGCCGAGTACGGGATAGCGCTCTCCACGGCCACGGCGCGCTTTCTACGGGCGCTCGCGAAGCTCGAGCTCGCCGATCGCAACGTGTCCTTGCCGCTGGTCCTGGCCGCCCAGTGCTGGGCGGGGGCGGCACGGATACCCGGGGCGCGCAGCGCCGTCTTCGACTACGAAGGCCGCCCGTGCCTGGCGCTCGGCGTTCCGCGGCCGGTCACCTCCCACCTGACATCGTTGACCCCCGTGGAGCAGGAGATTGCGCAGTGGCTCATCGAAGGCCTCACGCGCTACGAGATCGCCGACCGCCGCGAGACTTCGGTCTACACAGTGGCTGGGCAGTGCCACGCGGTCTTCGCGGCCTTGCGCGTGACCGGGCGCTATGAGCTCATTCGCCGCGCGGTGGACCTGGGTTGCTTCCCGTGAGCTCGGCGGGGCGTTGTAGAATGGCGCATGACGTGGCGTCGTGCGCTCCTGATACTCGGGATGGTGGGTTTCCTCGCTGACTGCGGCCGCCGGTCCCAGAGCGCGCGCCCCGAGCCGGTCGATGCCGAAGCGCTCGGGGCGGTCGTGTCGGTCCCGCCGCGAGCCCGGCCCGATCTGACGATTCTCTACACGTCGGATCTTCGCGGGCACGTGTCTTCTCCTCCCGGGGACGCCGGGGGAGGAGTCGCCCGGCGCGCGAGCCTGGTCGACCGCATCAAGCAGGAGGGCGGCGCGGTGATCCAGGTCGAGGCCGGCGATTTCCTGGCTGGCGCCGGCGCTGGGGCCGCGGACGACGACGTTCCGGGCAGCCCCTACGGCCGTGAGCTCCGCACGCGTATCGTCCTTGCGAGCTACTCGCGCTTGGGAGTCGACGTCGTCACCCCCGGTGAGCGCGATCTCGAGATCGGTCGCGAGGGCCTCCTCGCGGGGCTCCGCTCTTCCGAGACCACGGTGGTCGCGGCGAACCTCTTCGGCAAGGGAGACGAACGCCCTTTCCCTCCGGACACGATCGTCGAGAAGGATGGCCTGTCCGTGGGCGTATTCGGCGTTCTCGACGTGCCCGCCGAGCAGGCGCCGGCGTTGCGCCGGTGGGGGTTTCGGCTCGGCGACGCGGTGGAAGCGGCGAAGGCGGAGGTGCAATCGCTTCGGTCCCGCGGCGCGCGGCTGGTGGTCGGTCTGTTTCACGTCGCCGGCGGCCGGGCTCGGGCCGCAGAGATCCTGGCGCAGGCGAGCGGGATCGACGTCGCGATTCTCGGGCACGCCGGGGACGGGGAGGAAGCGGACGCCGCCGCCGGGGTGGGTCGGACGCCGGTCGCCTTCGCCGGGGTTCTCGGGGCCGCGGTGGGCCGCATCGACGTGCGCGGACTGCAGTCGGGCGGCGAGCCGGTGTTCGACGATCAGAAGGTGCCGTTGACCAGCGCGATTCCCGAACAGGTCGGCGTCGCCGCGATCGAGCGCGCGGTGCTGGCCACCTTACGCCAGAAGGCGGGACAGAAAGAGCCCCTCTACCCCCCGACCTGGACGTTCGCGAGCAATGCGGCCTGCGAGATGTGCCACCAAGAGCAGGCCGACCAGTGGAGCACCACGGACCACGCTCGGGCCTTCGCTGTCCTCAAGAAGTACAAGCGCGATCACGATCACGAGTGCCTCGGCTGTCACATGACCGGATACCTGCAACCGGGACAGACGACGAACTACGACCAGACACTGAAGTACTTTGCGAACGTGGGCTGCGAGAGCTGCCACGGACCGAGCTCCGCGCACGTGCGCGCCGTCGACAAGAAGACCGGCACCTCGCGGACCGTCGCTCCGGAAGTCTGCCTGGGTTGCCACACCGACGACCAGAGCCTCGTCGGATCGTTCGACTACGCCACGGCGCTCAAGGCCGTGCTCGGCCCCCAGCACGGCGCCCTCGCGCTGAAGCCGAAGTGACCCTTCACTTCGCCGGAGACGGAGGCGGCGGCATCTCGTTGACCGGAGTCAGACAAGACGACAGGTCGAACAGCATGAACTCCAGGGCCTTCTCCTGCGGCGAGAGCGCGTTGTTCGCGCATCCGCTCGGGACGATCGCCGTGGTCGCATTGAAGTTCATGGCGCCGGCCGCTTGCCCGTAGTCCCCCGAGGCCGCTCCCACGTGCAGGTCACTGTAGACGACGCGACCGCAAGCTCCCTGTGCGCCCGCGGGGATGGGCATGTCCCACGAGAAGTACTGCGTGGCGCCGGGTGCCGAAGCCATTTGATCGGCCACGATCCACGGGGTCGAGGGCGTGTTGGCCACCGCGACGTCGGCGTTGTGCCTCGACGCTTGGATCTGAAGCTCGGGCGGGGTCGTAGCCGTCAGCGCGTTCACGTTCAGCAGCCACTGCTGCATCGCGATGCCCTTCGGAAAGGGCGTCACGCCGTCCGACAGAGTCTGCTGAATCAGCCCGTTGACGTTGCCCAGGTCCTGCGTGCCGGTCGTCCACGTCGCGAGATTGTAGGCAGCGAAAGGCGCTGCGTTGAACCAGGAGTAGTGAAAGTGGGACGCGAAGACGCGGCCGCCCAGGGCCGCATAGTCGTTCATCGCTTGCCGGTTGGGGTTCGCGGCCTCCGAGCCTTCGCACGACAGAATCACGATGTCGTAGGGCTGCATCGCCATGCCCGACGTCCAAAGCGCCGTAGCGGACGAGGGCGAACCGCCGGCCATCGCCGGACCTGCACCCCCACCTCCGCCTCCGCCGCGGCCGCGTCCACCTTGGAAAATATGGATGTGTCCACCGGCTGCCGCGCCGCTGACGTACTCGCCGGTGCCCGCATCGCCGCCGGCATCGACGCCGATGCGGCGGAGCAAGCACTCGAGCGAATCGGACCCGCCCGTCGAGATCGCGATGTTCGGAAGGTCGCCCTCGCTCGCGTTGGCGGGCAAACGCAGCGTGGGTTGCGGCGTGTCCGCGCAATCCGCCACATCGACCGTGTATTGCCGTCGCCACTTGCCAATCTGGACGACGATCGGGATCCCTTTGCCGGTCGGGGCGTCCACGATCTGGAAATGCCCTGCGGGGTCGGTGAGCGTGCCCGCGACGACGCCGCCCGTGTACAGGCTCTGGCACGAATAACAGGACGCGCCCGCCGGCAGAGGCGAGGGCGGATTCTGCGGAACGTAGACCGCGACGTCGTAGAGCGGATTGACCCCCGCCGGATCGTAGACCGTGCCGCTGATGGTCGTGTGGCCGCCGTTGGGGCAGTTGAGGTTCGCGCACTGCCCCTGCGACGTGCACTTCTTGACGGTCACCGGCTTGGTCCCGCCGTCGGACGATCCGATGACGAGGCTGCCGTTCGGCGCGCCGCCGCTCGGCGGTGCGCTACTGCCCGGCCCGCCGCCAGTCCCCGAAGCCGATCCTTTGCCGCCGCTCGAAGTGCCACTGCCCGAGCCGCTCGTCTCCGTGAAGCCGCTTCCGGTGGTCGAGCCGCTGCAACCGGAATTCCACGCTGCTGCGGCAATTACGAACAACGCTGTAAGCGAGGCGACGTGACCGGCAGTGCGCATGGCGGGCTCCTTCGAGACGAAGTGAGAGAAGACTCATTCGCACATGGCCGGGTCTAGGTGGTCCCGTCGCCGAGACGATCTAGAGACGCCGTTCATGCGGCGGCGCACGCGGCGCCCATCGAAAACGCAACGCCGCTCATTAACTTTTCCTCTGCGACTGGCGCCGCCGCCCGTCGGCACCTTGTCATTGACAAGAGGTGGGCGGAGCGTACGACAACCCTACCTCCGCTGCAGCGAGCGAATCGATCGTTCGTCGCGCGTCCGGGTGACAACAAAGGAGTGCGCGACCGTGCAAACGCTTCTTCTCGTCGACGCGGATCCCGTAAACCGTTGTGTCCTCGAAGTCCATCTGCGCAAAGAAGGGTACCATGTCACGGTCGCCGCGGACGGCGCCGAGGCCCTCGAAGCGATTGAAAACGTCGATTCGGCTTCGCCTGAGGTGGTGGTTACCGATACGCAGCTGCCCGGGCTCGACGGCTTCGAGCTCGTGCGAAGGATTCGAACGACCGGCGGACTCCACGACCCTTCCGTCGTCTTTCTCGCTGCGAATGGATCCCCCGACGATCGGCGGCGCGCGCTCGACCTCGGCGTCGAGGACTACCTGACGAAGCCCGTCTACATGCGGGAGCTCAGCGCGCGCATTCAGTTCCTGCTCGCCAAGCGCACCCGGCGCGCGATGGAGGAGAGGGCCCTTTCCGGCGGCGGCGGCCTCGCTCGGCCCGTGGGGTCGACGCACGATCTGGCCCTCGTCGACATCCTTCGCAACTTCGAGGCGTCGCGCCAGAGCGGCGTCGTGCGCTTGCGAAACGGCATGCATGAGGCGCACATCTTTTTCCGCGACGGGAACGTGGTCGACGCTGACCTCGGGCCGCTGCGCGGCGAGGCGGCGATCCATCGGGCGCTCCTCTGGGACGAAGCTTCGTTCGAGGTCGAGTTCAAACCGGTTCGAAACGAAGACGCCATCGGCCGATCGACGCAGGCGGTGGTGGTTGCGGGCATGCGCCGGATCGACGAGTGGGTGCGGCTCTGCGCTCAGGTGAAGCCATTGGCGGCCCTGTTGGACGTTCCTCCCCCGCAGCTCCTGGAGCGGCTCCACGACTTGACCGACGTCCCCGAAGGACTGAAGGCCCTGGTTCCTACTTCTTCCTGGGCGGAGGCGGGCGCCGCGACGACAGCGAAGCGTCTTGCGCCCGAGCGCGACGAAGCCACGGGCGCAGCGCCCGTGGCCCGCGCTCAACCTGTTGCCCCTGCGGAACCCGCGGCCGGCGCTCAACCTGTTGCCCCTGCGGAATCCGCGGCCCGCGCTCAACCTGTTGCCGCTGCGGAACCCGTGGCCCCTGCGGAACCTTTGGCCCGCGCGCAGCCGGTGGCCTCTGCGCAACCCGTGGTCCGCGCGGAAGCGGCGAACGCGCTGCCGCTCCTCGAGGCAGACGCGACTCCGTCGCTGCCGCGCATCCCGAGCCAACGGCCATCGGCCGCCCCGTGGACTCGCGAAGTGGACCCCGTGTCCGACTACTTCGCGGACACCGTTGCGGCGGGAGTGCCGCGTGCCCTCGACGCGACCACGAAACGCGTGGCCGCGACGGGCCTCACCGTGGCGCTGGTTCTGGGCGCGGTCGTCGGCCTTCGCTCCCTGCGCGCCCATCAGCTCCAGGAGTCCGAAGCAGCGCGCAGCGGCAGCGCCGCCACGGTTGCCGGGATCGAGCCTTCGGGCGCCGCCGCCGCCGCGTTGCCTGGCGAGCCCGCGATACCGAGCCCGCCGGATGAACCGATCGCCAGCGCGAGCGCACCGGCGGCCGAGCCCAGCATGGGAGTCCTCTCGGTGACGGCCGCGGCCGAGCCACTCGCGCCGACGATCACGAGCGTGAACCTCGCCGCAGTCCCGGCGGCGGACGTCCGCGCGCGGGGACAAGAGAAGGCTCTCGACGTGAGGTTTGTGTTCCATTCGTCGTCGCCGCTCGTCCGGGACGCGCAGCGAGCGCTCCTCAAGGGGGATACGGAGGCCGCGACGTCGCTGGCGCAGAAGGCCGTGTCGGGGAGCCCCGCCGACGCCGATGCCTGGCTGACGTTGGCCGCGGCGCGCAAGGCCGCCGGTGACCTCGCGGGCGCGGGCGACGCGTACAGGGGCTGCGTCGAGCAAGCCCAAACCGCGGGCGTCATGAATTGCCGCGCGATGGGCGTGCAAAAGTAAGCCTGGCCGGCGGACATCCCGGCACGGCCCATGCTGCGAGCCGAGACAGTTGCATTACGTGCGAAAGAAGGAAGAGACGCTCGCGGATCTCGAGCTCCGGGCGCAGCGCCGCGCGCGATGGCCGCTCATGAGCAAGTACCTGCGCCCTCTGTTCGACAGCGCGTGGGTTTGGTCGATGGTCTCCGGAATCGGCCGCGCACGAACGTTCGGCCTGGCCGCGGAGATGAGCTTCTGGCTCTTCTTTGCGCTGGTGCCGCTGGCGGCGATCGCGGGGCTGGTCGCGGCCCGCTTGGCCAAGGCTCGTCTCGGCGCGCTCTCATCCGTTCTCGATGCGGTCCCATCGGACGTACGCGAGCTCGTTGCGCGGCAAGTGACCGACGTCGCCGCGCTGCGAGGCGGGACGCTCGCGCCCGTCGCCGCGGGGACCTTCTTCTGGCTCGCCTCGAGCGGAGTGTCCGCCATCTTCGACGGGCTCGAGGTGCAAACCGGGACATCGAGGCCGTGGTGGAAAAAGCGCCTGCTCGCCATCGCGACATGCATCGCGTTCTCGATCGCCGGGGCGCTGCTGGCGCTCCTCGGTGCGGGGCTCGACCGGCTCGGCGCGCTCGTGGGAGGCGGGCTTCCTGCCGCGATCCTGGAGCTTGCGCACGGGCCGATGGCTCAGGCGGCGCGCTGGGGGGCCGGTGCGATCATCACGGTCGGGATGGTGGCCGGGCTCTATCGTGTCGCGGTTCCGCGCGAGGGGCGGGCGCGCTCCCCGGTGCTGCCCGGCGCGTTGGTCGCGGTCGCGATGCAGGCGGCCCTGGGCTGGGGGTATGGAGTGTACGTGACCAGGCTCGGGGGAGACGGCGGGGCGTATCTGGCTGGGCTTGCTGTCGTGGGCGTCACGCTCACGACGCTGTGGCTGTTCTGCGTCGCGCTTCTGCTCGGCGCCCAGCTGAACCGCGTGCTGGGCGACGCGCGCATCGAGCGGGCCGAGGACGCACGGAGGCGCTCTCGGGACGGCGCCGCCCGGTAGCCCGACCTCGGGT
>CAZHED010000022.1:53634-92661 GCA_964531095.1 uncultured Polyangiaceae bacterium
CGTCAATCGCAGCCGATCGGCTGGGTCCCGATCGCGACGTCGTCGTACCAGATGTCCATGGCCGGCCCGCCGTACTTCTCGAAGCCGAGACGCACGTTGTCGTAATCGTCCAGCGGGAAGTCGGTGTGGTGCAGGTCGGGGACCTCCTTGCCGCCCACCCATACGTCGATCTCGGGTTTCGTCGAATCGAGGAGAACTTCGAGGCATGTCCAAGCGCCGGCGGCAATTTGAATTCCAGGCAACATTCCATCGTTGTAATAATTGGCATTGGACAGCGCGCCGTGTGCGTCGCCCATGACCGTGTACATGAGCATCTGGTCGTCTTCGCCGAGCCGCAGGTCATTGTGCTGGCCTTGCGTCGCAAAGAGGTCCGCCAGGAGGAACGTGTTGTGCCCCGCGCTCATCGCCGCGCCGAGCCGCATGAAGACGCGGACGTAAAACCGCCCCCCCGGCGCCGGGAGCACCGACGCGTCGTGCAGCACGAGGAGCGTGTCGTAGTCGGCGTCGCCGTCGCTCACGTGGATCGACTTGGTGCCGCTGTGCGCGGGCGTCGAGCTGTCCACGGTGACCGTCCCGCTTCCGACGATCGATGTCGACCAGGGGGCGGGCAGCGCCGCGGTCTTCGCGGCCTCGAAATCGTCGCAGAAGAGCAGGCCGCTCCGTGCCGTGCACGGACTTGCGACTCCCGCTTCGTTCGCGCTCGCGTCCGGGCGCGAAGGGCCCCCGCCGTCACCCGCGTCGACCCCGGTCGCGCCGCTGTCGATCGCATTCGCGTCGGGCGGCGTGCTTCCGGCGTCGACCCCGGGCCCCGGCGCGCCCGCGTCGCCCGCGCCGGGGTGTGCCCCGCCCGCGTCGTCGAGTCCCTCGGGCGTCGCGCCGCTTTCCGCCGCGTCGGGTCCCGGCACGGGGGTGGGGACGTGGATATCGTCGCCGTGGCAGGCCGGAAATGCAGCCACCGAGCCGATGAGCAGCAGGGCGATCCCCCCGGAGAGGCGGGCAACGGTCATTGGCTCATGATAGCCGCGGGGCCAAGCGCGCGGGCCGTCCTTCAAGCGTGGTCGCGCGGTGCGCAGAGGGAAGCTCCTCCGACGAACGACCGGGCCGTGAGCGCTACCGCGGCGTCCTGCGCGATCGCCGCCGCAGGAGCGCCGCGCCGGCGAAGGCGAACGCCCCGAGGACGAGCCACTTCTCGAAGAAACTCGTTCTCGCAGCGATCGCGCTGCATCCGCTCTGCGTCCCGCACGGGTTGTCTTTCGGGTTGGAGAATGTGTTGGTCGCGTGTTGGCTGGAGACGATGCTTTGCGTCGCGGAGGCCTGGATCTGCAGGTCGCCTTCGGAGAGGGCATCGACCGGCAACACCGCGCGCAGGCGCGTCACCCAGGTGCTGTCCGCGTGCATGCCGACGAGGGCCGTGTCCACGTCGTCGAACCCCGCGCATGGGTCGGAGTTGCAAGCGGCGTCGGGCGTCGACGTGCCGTTGGCGTCGCCTGGGCCGGTCGAATCGGACGACGCGCCGTCGCCGGTCGCGTCGTCCCCGGTTGCGTCAGAGGAGATGGCGTCGGAGGCGGTGGCGTCGTTCGTCGGGTCGTCGCCGGTCGCCTCTGTGAAGGCGGCGTCACTCGCTGCGGCGTCGTTCGTCGCGTCGGATGAGGGGGCGTCATCCGCGGCAGTGGCGGGTGCCGGCGCGATCGATCCGCCTTCGGATGCGCCCGAGACACCGCAGGCGATCGCGGGCTTGCACTTGCATTGGCCGAGGTACAGCTGCGCGAACGGCGCTCCGAACGAGGCGCCGCAAAACGGTTGTAAACCGAAAGGCGACTTCGCCAGCGACGTCGGTTGCGAATACTCGGTGAGCCACGTGCGGCCGTTGTGATTTTGCATGAGCTGCTGAGACAGCTCCTGGTAATTCGAGCGACCCTGCGGTTGAAACCATACGAGCTTCGAGTCTTCGATCACGTCGTTGAAGAACGGGGCCTTCGCCTCGTACCGCCCCTCGCTGATGACATAGAGCGTGATGCCCACCTGCGCGCCGACGCCCGCGGCGACCATGCGCAGCGGCAGCGTGGCGTCCGCGCCGGGTGTGACGATGCGCACCGGTTGCATCGACTGGACCCCTTGATCGGGCCGCAGCCGCAAGGCGATGAAGTCGAATCCCGCGGTGACGTACGCAGCGACGGTCGGTCGGAACGTGTCGGGGAGAAAGAAGCCATTCGCGTTGAGCCAGGTGTCGAGCGCGTTCGGGTCGGTCGATTGCAGCGTGACAGTGTCGTAGGGCCCTACCACGGTCTGGCTGATGACCTGGACGCCCGGGCCCGTGCCGGTGCTGAACCCTGCCGACTTGCTCGATCCCCCCACGAATCCAACGCAGCCACCCGTAGACCGGCCACCGCAGTTGAGGACAGGGCCCGCTATTGAGGGGCTCGTCGTCGCGTCGAGCGCGGCGAACCACTCGTCATGGGAGAGCTCTACGACTGCGCCCGGCCGTACCGGAAGCACCCACGAGAACTCGGTGGGGTCGCCGGAGTACTTGATTTGATCCCAGAGCACCGTTTGCTGCGTCGACACGGAGAACGCCATCCTGTGGTCGGTGACGACCGTGTTCTCGGTGGGTCGAGAGAAGCACCCGCCGCACGCTTGTGCGGGGCGCTCGCGGATCGCGCAGGCGAAGGCCACGACAAGCGCCAGAAGAGCGGAGCGCGTCGTACACCGGTGCGTGCCGAAGCGGGCGAGCGCTGTTTTCATGGGGCCTCCGTGATTGCAGGGGTCGGTCCACAGTGCGCCCGGGAACGAGGATGCGCCAGCGAAGGACGCACGTACGCCGGCGACGCAGGGAGGTGCGCCGGCGAAGGAGGGCGTGCGGACGAGGCCGTGGATCGCCGTTGTCCGGGGCGTTGTCGTCGTTTGGCGTCCAGCCCGGCTGGATGTTTGAGGCGACACGGTGGAAGGTCGCCGGTCGAGTGAGTTTGTGAACCGCCTTCGCGGGCAGCTGCCACTGGTAGAGCGCGGACCCATCGCTGGTGACGTCCTGTTCGCATGGTCGTAAGGAGGCATCATGGCTCGCTCGTCTCACGGACTTCTTCTCGCGCTCGGACTGCTCTCCGGGGCGTGCTCTTCGTCGAAGGCGCCTCCTCCCTCGGGCGCGGGCGGGTCCGCCACGCCTCCCGATACGGGAAGCTCGAGCGGGTCCCAGGCGGCGTCATCGGGTAGCTCGGGCTCGAGCGGTGGCTCGTCGGGCGGTGGATCGAGCGTGCCTCCGCAGACCGCCGGGGGTTCATCGAGCGGCGCCGGCCTCTCCTCGAGCGGCGGCGCGGGCTCCGGCTCGGGTGCGGCGGGTGGGTCGTCCGGTAGCCGTGCAGGTGGGTCGTCGAGCGGCGGGGCCGGGGCATCCTCGGGCAGCGGCACGGCCGGAGGCCAAGACAGCGGCGGCGCGAGCGCGTCGGGCGACGCAGGCGATCCGGGTACCACCGGCGACGGCGATTACATGGTCGGGCCGACCTACACCACGAGCCCGGATTTGATGTCCAAAGGCCTGCCCGCCGGCAAGACATTCAATTTCACCTTGAGCTCCACCAACAGCAAAATCTTCATGGGGATGGACACGACGCTCCTCGCGGCCAACCAGCACTCGTTTACCCGCAACGTGCAGGTGTACGTTCCGGCGAAATACAAAGACGGAACGGTGGCTCCGTTCATGGTGATCCAAGACGGCCCGGGCCAGATTGGCCTCATCAAGTTCGCGCTCGACAATCTCACGCAAGGAACCGACGCGACGCGCCGTATCCCCGCGTTCATCGCGATCGCCGTGGGCAACGGCGGGGGCGACGGCAAGGGCAGCGAGCGCGGGCTGGAATACGACACGATGTCGGACCGCTATGCGCAATTCGTTCAGACGGAAGTCCTGCCCGCCGTGCTCGCCGACGCCACCATCAAGGCCGCGTATCCCAACTTGATGCTCACGACGGACCCGGAAGGCCGCGGCACCGTCGGCTGCAGCTCGGGCGCGGCCGCGGCGTTGACGATGGGATGGTTCCGGCCCGAGTGGTTTCACAGAATCGTGACGTACTCCGGAACGCTCGTGGCGCAGCAGAACGACACCGCTCCCGAGCAAGCGATGTATCCGCTCGGGGCTTGGGACTATCACTCGGTCCTCGATCTCATCGGCACCACCACGCCGGCGAAGCCTCTTCGCGTATTCATCAACGCCAACGAGAACGACAACGGCGCCGGTACGGGAGACGCGAACCATCACGATTGGCTGCTCGCCAACCAGCGCACGGCGATGGCGCTGAAGTCGCAGAACTACCATTACCGCTTCGTCGAAGGCCTCGGCGCGTCCCACTGCGACGGGCGGGTCCAGAACCTGACGATGGCCGACACGCTCGTCTGGCTGTGGCAGGGATATCCGTTGAATTACTGATCACTTGCAGCAGACGACGTTCGGCGGGCCGGCGGGGAGTGCCGATCCGACCGCCGAGGACGGCGTCGCGACCGGGCACGAGCCAGGAGTGGCTGCGTAGCTGGCTTGAACGTGGGCCAGGGGGCTGTCCAGCTGGAAGGGTGGGCTACAGCCCGATCCGATCGCGTACGTGAACCCGCCCGTCGCGCAATCGCTCGACAGGCTCCCGGTGACGGCGATCGTGCCCTCGCACCGGCCCCCCGTCGGGCCCGTCCCCGCGCACGAAGCCGCCGAGCAACCCCGATCGTCCGTCGTACCGGCGGTGCTCGGATAGTAGAGGCTCGGGCCATTGGGATAGTCCGGCGGGCACGACGTCGGGATCGGCTGCCCTGGGGACGAGACCTCGGCGATGCAGAGCTGCGAAGCGTACGGAAGGGCCGGCGAGGGGACGCACAGCGCGCTCGGGTTCGGGCAGCCCCCCGCGACGGCGGGAGTCTGGGCGATGCACATGCGAGCGACGCTCGTCCAGGTCACCGGCGGTAGCGTCGTCGACACGTGAGGCGTGCAGGCTCCGCCTGAGGGCGCCCGCACGTCCGCGATCAGTGTCCCCTGCGTTCCGGCTACGACGTTCGTGCACGTGGCCTCCGCGACGTCCGCCACGACGGTGTGCGCGGACATGCAGGTCGAGTCCGTGTGGATCGAGACCATCGTGGAGCACGCTTGCCCCGTCGCGAGGCAGGTGCTCGTGCATATCGCATCGGGCGCGTTGAACCCGCCGAGCATGTCGTATGGGCGGCCGAAATTGGGCGGGCAGGGGGGTGGCGGCGCGCCGCCGCCCGAGGTCCACACCGCCAGGCCCCAATACCAGCCGGTAGGCCCGGGTTCGGCGCACTGGTGGTCGAGCGGGCAAATCGATGGCGCATTCGCGTCGTTCGCGGCATCGCTCCCGACGAGAACGTCGACGGCGCCACCGCCGGAGTCGATCGCCGGGCGCGCCGCGTCCGACGGCTCGATCCCCGCGGCGGCGTCCGCTTCGACGCCCCCTCCCGTGGAGTCCCCGGCGGAAGCCGAGCACGTCGCTTTGGCAGCGCAGGTGTCGGGAGGCGCAACCGGGCATCCCGCGAGCGCCAGAGCCGCCGCCCCTGCCGCAGCCGCGAACGTCGGTGAGACCGCCCGCGAACCGCGAGCTGGGTCCGCGCGGGTCACTGGAACACCAGCTCGGCGCTTACGCCTGCGCGGCCCGCTCCCACGGTGGGACGAACCCGCCAGCTGCCGCCCGCGGCGCTCGCATCGGCCTTCTGCGGCCACAGGATCCATGTCGCGACGGCCGCGGCGCCGAACACCCCCGCGCCGGCGTAGCACACGCTGCTCGCCATGAAATCGCGGCGCTGCGCGTCGACCGCGTCGCCGAGCGCGGCGCACGCGTCGGAGCTCGACTGAAAACATGCGCTCGGCCCCATATTGCCTCTCAAGGTAGTGACCCGATCGGCGTCACTTCGTGAGACAATCGCGAGAATCAGCCCGGCGGCCCCGGAAGCCGCGGCGGCCGCGAGGAGAGTGGCGGATACGATGGTGCGCCCGGTCGCGGGAGGCGCCGCCTGCGCAAGGCCCGGGGGAAGCGCCGGTTCGGGCCGCCAGGGGGGTGGCTCCCGCTTTCCCGAGCCGGCATGGCGCTCTGGCAGAACGGCGCGCAGAGCGCGGTTCCTGTCGCCCGCTCGCAGCACGACATCGAGGACGACGGCTTCACGGTCCGGAGCTTCGAAGCGAAGCTCGTGGCGGCCGGGGTCGAGCTCCACGGGGCGTCCGTCGAGCCGATCCGCCATGGGACGCCCTTCCGCGGTCACCGTCACCTGGGCAAGGTCGCGCCCGGTTTCGTCGGTTGCGGCGAAGACCACCGTCGGCGTCGACTCGACGGCCTGCCGCAGCCATGCCGTGCATTGCTCGCGGACGAGCGTCGGGCAGCGTTCGTCCGAGCAGCGCGCAAACTCGTCTCGCGCGGCCAAGTACTGGCCTCCGTTGCGGAGCGCCTGGCCACGGTCCGCCGCGGCGACGCACGCTTGCTTCGTGGCGTCGACGTCAGTCGCGAACGACGGCGTGTTCCAAAGCGCCAAAAAAACGACCGTCACGGTGAACGAAGGCCAGACACGACGACGCGAGGTCATCATCTGGGCTGTCGAATTCACCCTGGCATCCTATTCGACTAGAGACCGTGCTTTCGAATCAGCCGGTACATGTAGGTTCGATTGACGCCCGCTCGTTCCGCCGCGACGGGTACATTTCGTCCGCAACGTTCGAGGAGCCGCCCGACATAGTCGCGTTCCAGCGTGTCGACCCAGACGTCGCGCGCTTCTTTCAGCGGACGACCCAGGGCCTCGACGAGGGCTCGGGTCGCCGGCGGATCGAGGCTGGTCGACGCCGCGAAGGGGTCGCCCTTGGTGCTCGCCCCGGTGAGAGACAGCGCCTCTCGGGCGCCGAGCGTCACCAATCGCTCCGTGAAGTTCCGCAGCTCCCTCACGTTGCCGAGCCACGGACGGCGCTCGAGCTCATCGAGCAGCTCGCTCGTCAGAATCGCGGGCGCGCCGACCACTCCCAGCTCTCTCGAGACGTTTTGCAGAAAGTGCTGCGCGAGCGGGCCAATGTCCTCGACGCGGTCGCGCAGCGGCGGAATGGTCAGCGGGAGAACGGAGAGTCGAAAGTACACGTCCTCCCGGAACGCCCCGGCGTTGACCATCGTCTGCAGGTCGCGGTGCGTGGCGCACACGAACCGGACGTCGACCGGACGGTAGTGCGTTTCGCCCACCCGACGCACCGACCGTGTCTCGAGAACGCGCAGGAGCTTGGGCTGCATCGAGAGCGGTAGCTCGCCGACTTCGTCGATGAACACCGTACCCTTGTTCGCGGCCTCGATCGCCCCCTCGCGGGCGGCGTTCGCCCCGGTGAAAGCCCCCTTCGCGTGGCCGAAAAGCTCGCTCTCGAGGAGGCTTTCCGTCATCGCCGCGCAGTCGACGACGACGAACGGATGGCCGGCGCGGGGCGAAGCGTCGTGAATGGCGCGCGCGACCAGGTCTTTGCCCGTACCGGTCTCGCCGCGAACGAGGACGGTGGACTCGCTCTGCGCGACGCGAACGAGCCTGACGAACATCTCTCGCATCGCGGCGCTCGGCCCGACGAGCGGGCCAAACGAATCGGCCGGCCAGAGGTCGACCGCCGCCGGGGAGGTCTCGCCCTCTGCGTGAAGGGTCGTATCCCCGACGCGCAGGCGGCTCCCCTGGGGCAGGCGCGCCAAGCCCACTTCCACACCGTTGACGGAGGCGCCGTTCTTGCTGCCCAGATCGCGAACCCATAGTCCGTCGTCCCGCGGTTCGAGCTCGAGGTGGATCCGGGAGACCGCGGGGTCGGCCACGACGATCTCCGCCCGCTCTGCCGACCCCAGCACGCAGCGGGTCGATACGATCGCCTCATGGTCCCCGGCCGCGTCCTTCCACCGAAGACGCATCCCGACGCGCGTTCTTTCGCGCGGCGAGCCCCGGCGAATCACCGTTTCGATGTCGAACGGATGGGCTGGGACGGGGGCCACTTCTGCAGACTACCCCGCTCCCGGGCGCCCGGCACGCGCGGTCCCGCGTCTTGCGGTGAGCTGCTACCATACCTCGCTACGGGCCCCACGTGAGCGGAGCGCGCCTCGAACGACCCCTCTTTCCGGACACCGCCGTGCGCCCACGCGAGCGGCTGGCCAAACCGCGGCTGGCGGGGCGCTATGTGATCCTCGGAGCGATCGGCTCGGGCGGGTGCGCGACCGTTCACCTCGGCAGGCTCGTTTCCGAAGGGGGTTTTTCGCGGACCGTCGCGGTCAAGCGATTGCTGTCGGAGTACTCGGCCGACCCCGACTTCGTCGCGATGTTCCTCGACGAGGCCCGCCTCGTCGCCCGAATTCATCACCCGAACGTCGTCCCGTCGCTGGACGTATTCTGGCACGACTGCGATCGCGGGCCGGAGCTCTTCATGGTCATGGAGTACGTGGCCGGCGAGACGCTCGCGCGGCTGCTCGCCGAGTCCGCCATGCATCGAGAGCGACCTCCCACGCGTGTCGTCCTCGCGATCGTCCGCGATGTTCTGAAGGGACTCGAGGCGGCCCATGAAGCCACGAGCGCCTCCGGAGAACCTCTGGGCCTCGTCCACCGGGATGTCTCGCCGCAAAACATCATGATCGGCATTCACGGGTCGGCGCGATTGCTCGACTTCGGCATCGCGAAGGCCGCGGGGCGATCGCAGGTGACCCGGCAGGGGGACTTCAAGGGAAAGGCGGCGTACATGGCGCCCGAACAGATTTTCGGCCGAGCGACGAAGCTCTCGGACGTGTATTCCGCGTCGGTCGTTCTGTGGGAGGCGCTCACCGGGCAGCGCCTGTTCGTGGGGGAGAGTTCTGCCGCGATTCTGCACAAGGTCGCGACGCGCCCCGTCGAGCGACCGGGTGCGGTCGTGGAAGGCGTCTCACCCGCGATCGACGCCATCGCGATGCGAGGGCTCGCGCGCGACCCCGACGCTCGCTTCCGGAGCGCGCAGGAAATGGCCGATGCGATCGAGGCAGCCGGTGCGCTCGCATCTCCGGGCGAAGTGAGCTCCTGGCTGCACCGCATGGCGGAGAAGGAGCTCCGCGCGCGGGCGGCGGACGCCGCGTTCATCGAGGGCCTTTCGGCGTCCGACTTGGTTGGGTTGTCGGCAGCCACCGGCCCGCCGGCCGCACCCGACGCGAGCAACGCCCCCAGGACCCCGGTCGACGATGGCCTGGCCGCAGCGCGGCCGTCGCGAGCGCCCCGCCGGGTCATCGTGAAAGCGCTGGGTGTAGGGTTGCTGGTGATCTTGGTCCCGGTGGGCGTGCTCGTCGCACGCCAAGTGCGAACTGGTCCCCTCGGCGGGAGGGTGGCACCCGGAATCGTGGCAAGCACGGCCCGAACCGAACCGTCGCCAGCCGAAGGGAGCAGGAGCCCCCCGCCGCCGGCCGACGAGCCGGCCCCGCGCCCGGTCGCGGCCCCCGCCGAGAGCAGTCCCCCGCGCGCCGCGATGGTGCGCGCCGCACCGGCATCCCAGCCGCGCGCTCGCGCGGAGACGCGGCCCGCGTGTTCCCCTCCGTTCGTCATGGACTCCGAGGGCACGATCCACTTCAAGACCGAATGCCTCTGAAACGCCGCATCGTCAGCGTTCGTCCGCGGGCGTCAGGCGCACGTAGGTCCACGCCGCGCGAAGAGGCACGTGCAGCGTCTCGTCGGCGCGCGCTGCGCCATCGTCGAGACGATCGAGCGCGTCCGGGTCTTTGACGACCGCCAAGAGGGCGAGGCGGGCGAGTCGCCCGATCGGCTCCAGATTCGTCTCCCAACGCGTAAGCGCTTCCCGCTCGATCCCCAGTAGCTCGGACAACTGGGTTCGGGTCAGCCCGATGGCGTGGCGCGCAACTCGGATTTCTTCTCCCCCGACGACCTCGGCTTCGGCCAGCACCACGACAGAGGCGCGCCGGCGGTACTCCGCCAGCTGTTCGAGGCCGATCTCGGCATGCTGGTTCGCACACGCCAAGACGAACTGGGACGCGTCCACCACCGTGTACCGCCCGACCTTCGTGCGCTGCGTGTGACGGTGCGGGCTCGCGACGTCGCCGCATTCGGGGCAACGGCTATCGAACCTGGAGAGCAGGCGGAGCGACGCCGGTTGGCCGCGACCTCGGAGGTCGACGCGCGCGCCGTTCCCGGTGTCGTTGCTCGATTCGATGTCCGACGAAGTGTCTCGCGCCTTCGGCCCTTGCGTCACGACCCGTCGCGGGATGCAATCGGTGGACCGCACTGCCACGCCGGATCGCGGCGCCGCTGACGTCGATGCTGCGGCGGCTCTGGGCGGCCGCTTGGCAGCGGCCCAGGAACGGGTGGGTGAACCGGCAGGAGACAAAGTGAACCGGCAGGAGACCAAGCGCGGGCGACCCTGAACCGGCAGGAGACCAGCGCCGGCGACGGGCGCCGCCGCGTTGGGCGGAATCGCGAAAAGAAAAGCCCGCAAGCGACCCTTGCCGGCGGCTTTGTCCGACCGAGAAATGCGCGCCTAACGCAATTTTTCGTCATCGAGCCGGTGACTCGCATTGTGCTGCGAGTCTCGCTTGACCCGGTCGCGCGGAGCGTTCAACGTGCACGGGCGATACGAGACTTCGGGCGCACGCGTGCGCGCGGTGCTCTGTAAGCGACGGGAAAGCTCACATGCGATGCTGGAAGCTGCGAATGGGCATTGTGTTGGCGACGGCGATCGGGCCGGTCGCGTGTAGCAGCAGCGTGAACCCACCTGCGTCCGGCGCCGCTTCCGGCGGTGGGTCGAGCGGGTCGGAACCATCCGCGTCCTCGAGCAGCAGCGGCGCTGGGGACAACACGGCTGGCTCCTCTTCGAGCGGCAGCGGCAGCAGCAGCAGCGGTGGCGGCAGCTCGGGCGGAGTGGCCAATCCTCCTGGAGGCAGCGGTGGAAGTTCATCGGGCGGCGTCCAGATGACGCCGCCGGCCGGTGGCTCTGGCAGCAGCAGCGGCGGGGCCATGCAATCGGGCAGCAGCAGCGGTGCCGGTACCCATGCAGACGCGGGGGCCCGCGACAGCTCCGCCTCCGGCGCGCCCAGCGACGCGTCCACTGGGATCCCGCCTCTGCTTCGCGACGGCGCCCCGGTCGATCAGAACGCGCTGCCGGCCATCACGGTCCACTTGGCGGGCGACTCCACCATGAGCACGTACACGGCCGCGACTACCCAAGAGGGGTGGGGCCAAGAGCTCGGGCAATTCTTCATCAGCAAAGTGACGATCGACAATCAGGCCCAACCGGGCGCCAACATCGATACGTTCTACAGCGGTCGCTGGAAGACTCTGATCGGCAACGTCAAGGCCGGCGATTTCGTGCTGGCGGCGTTCGGAATCAACGACAGCGGCACGACGCACGGGCCCGTCGCTCCGGCGGCCTTCCAGACGCAGATGGGGGTCATGGCCGACGAAGTCGCGGCCAAGAACGCGACCTTCGTCCCGACGACGTCTTCGCCGCTCCAGATGTGGGTCGGCACCATGGAGACCAACACGCGGTTGCAGCCGTACTGCGACGCGACGATCGCGCTCGGGATGATGAAAGGCCTACCGGTCGACGACCTGAACGCGCAGGCAATCGCGTACTACGACATGATCGGTCAAACCGCGGCGGCAGCCCTCACCTTCAACGGGGACAAAGCGCACTTCGACAAGGCGGGAGCGACGGCGATCGCCCAGCTCGCCGCGCAAGAATTGGCTCGGGTCAACAGTCCGCTGGCCGCGTATTTGAAGTGATCACGCCGGGCGAGGCGTTGTCTTATTCGAGAACCACCGGATGGGTCGCATTGGGGGCCGCGGCATCGATCGCGAGCGCCTGCGCCTCACCGGCCGATCCTTCCGGCGTCGCCGCGAACGGCGGCGTGAAGATGGGTTCGTCCAGCAGCTCCGGGGCGATGTCCCCCGGACCCTCCGGCGCGAGCTCGGGGTCAAGCTCCGGGGCTCCCGCGGGGTCGAGCTCCGGGGCTTCCGCGGGGTCGAGCTCCGGGGCTTCCGCGGGGTCGAGCTCCGGGGCTTCCGCGGGGTCGAGCTCGGCGTCTTCGGTGGGTGGGTCGTCGGGGTCCGGCGCAAGCTCGGGGTCCTCGGCGGGCGGAGCCTCGGGGTTGAGCGGGAGTTCGGGTGCGACTTCCGGCGCGAGTTCGGGCTCGGACGGGAACCCGGGCACGCAGATTCTCGACGCGGCAGCAAGCCCGCCCGTCGGCGAGGCGGGAGCGCTCGGCCTTCGCATCATCGGTCGCACCGCTCCGGGTACCACCGCGGGGTCGGTCCGTTTCTCGTGGCCAGGCGTGAACCTCAGCGCGCGGTTCACAGGTACACAGGCTTCGATGGACCTGAACGACGGCAACAACAAGAACCGGTTCACGGTGGTGATCGACGGCGGTACACCGACGACCATCACGAGCCCGGCGGGGCAGACGTCGCTGTCGCTCGCCACCGGGTTGACGAACGGGCCGCACGATCTCGTGATTTGGCGGAACACCGAACCGAGCATCGGAGTCACCCAGCTCACCGGGCTTTCGAGCTTCGGCACCGGCGGCTCGCTCTTGGTACCCGCCGCTGCGCCGAACAAGCGCATGGAGGTCATCGGAGACTCGCTCTCCGCGGGCGCAGGCGTGGAAGGGAACGCCGCCTGCCCGGGCGGGATCAACGCGTTCACCAACAACTACTTGGCGTACGGGTCGGTGGCCGCGCGGGCCGTGGGAGCCGACGTGGTCACGATCGCCTGGTCCGGCATCGGCGTGTACCGCAACTCCGATGGCAGCATGACGAACACGATGCCGATGCGGTATCCGTATTCGATCCCGAACGACAGCACCGCCTGGGATTTCTCCCTCTACCAGCCGAACGTCGTCGTCATCAATCTCGGTACGAACGATTTCGGCTCCGGCGATCCGGGAACGCCGTACGAAACCGCGTACGAGGCGTTCATCAAGACGGTCCGCGCAAAATACGCGAGTGCGTACTTCATCCTCATCGACATGTACGGCGGCAATCGACTCACCCGGATCAACAACGTAGTCGCTGCGCTGAAGGGCGGCGGCGAATCGATGGTCGAATCGCTCAGCGTCAGCTCGGCACAGAACAACCTCGGGTGCAATCAGCACCCGAACGTGGCTGGACAGGCCGCCATGGGCGCCGTGCTCGCGGGTCGCCTCAAGTCGCTGATGGGATGGTGATCGACGCGATCCGCCGCCGACCCGCAGTCGGACGTCGATCACGTCGGCGCTCTTCGCGGCGCAGCCCTCGGCCAATCGTTCTCGTCGATCAGCGCAGCCACTCGCCGTCGAATGTCGTCTCTGATCGCACGAACCCGATCCATCGGCTGTCCTTTCGGGTCCTCTAGCTCCCAATCCCTTCGATGGACGCCAGGTGGCGCCACGGGACAACTCTCGCCGCAGCCCATGGTGATGAGGAAGGATGCCTTCGCCACGAGCTCCTCCGTCAGGAGTCGCGGCTTGGCGTCCGAGAGATCGACGCCGACCTCGTTCATCGCGTCCACCACGACGGGATGAACGCGCTCGGCTGGTTGCGTTCCTGCGGCCAGGGCTCTTGCCGTCGCGGGATCCGCGAGCTCGTTGAACCACGCGGCTGCCATTTGCGAGCGACCGGCACTGTGAACGCAGGCGAAGATCACGGTCTTCATGACAGTTCCTCCTCTACATCGGAGCGATCCATGACGAGCGTTGCCGTCATTGGCAGAGCGGGCACCAGCCATCGAAAGAACAGGGTGGCGGCAGCGGCGCCCAGCAATTGCGCTGCGAGAAAGGCGGGGACGTCCACGGGGCGGATACCCGCGAACGTGTCGCTCGCCGCTCGTGCCAACGTGACCGCCGGGTTGGCGAACGAAGTGGAGGCGGTAAACCAGTAGGCAGCCGTGATGTACGCGCCGACCGCGAACGGAACGGCGCCCGATCTTCGGCGGGAGCAGCCCCAGATGACGGCAAGCAGCCCGAATGTGGCCACGAGCTCCGAGAACGCTTGCGCGAATCCCGCACGCGCATGGCGCGAGACCGAGAAGATCGGCTCCTCGAACATCACGTGCGCCGCCGCGACTCCGCCGAAGGCGCCGAGGACTTGCGCCGCGAGGTAGAGCGGAACCTCTCGCCACGGCAGCCCGCCCTGGCTGGCGTCCGCGAGCGTCACCGCCGGATTGAAGTGGGCGCCCGAAATGGGACCGAACGTCAGGATCAACGCTACGAGAGCCGCGCCCGTGGCAAGAGTATTGGCGAGCAGAGCGACGGCGACATTTCCGCCGCAGAGGCGCTCGCCCATGATCCCCGACCCGACCACAGTCGAGAGAAGAAGAGCCGTTCCCAGGCCTTCGGCGACCACGCGACGGCGCAGATCAACCGCAGCAGCCACCGCTCGCCTTCGCCTCTGGATCGGATGCCCGCTGGGGTACACAGCAGGTTGGTTTCGGGGCTTCCGCGTGCATCTGATCGGTCTCGCCTTTGACGACGAACACCTCCCAATCGTTGCCGTCCGGATCTTCGACCCAGACTTTGTCTTGAAGGGCGTAGCAGCAGGACGTGTTCTCCTCGGTCCTCGTCTTCAGACCCGCCTGCTTGAAGCGAGCCCAGGCCGACGCGACGTCTTCGCTGCTCGCCACCTGAACGCCGAAGTGACTGGCATTCACACCCGTTCGAGGAGCCTCGACCATCGAGAGGTTGAGAGAAGGCTCCTTCAAGTCGAACTTGGCGTAGCCAGGCCGGCGTTTGGTCACCGTGACCCCGAACGCCTTCTCGTAGAAGGCGACCGATGCGTCGATGTCGGAAACGTTGAGCGAGACGTGCGGCTTGAGAGTGTTCATGGTCGACAGTTCCTTCCATATTTCTGCGATGTTCGAAACATCGGTACCGAAAAAGCGCCTTTCAACAGCACCCCTTCCCACGCTTGCAGCAGTCCTCCCAGAGGTAGCCCGTCAACGCCTTCAGAGCTCCGAACTCTGCGGCGTAGTAAATGAAGGTGCCCTCTCGTCGAGACCGCAGCAGCCCGGCAGACACGAGTTTCTCCAGGTGGTGGCTGAGCGTGGAGGCGGGGATGTCGAGCTTGGACTGGATCTCGCCAGCGGGCGTACCCTCTTGGTCGCCCTGGACCACGTATCGCAGGATCGCCAGCCGCGCCGGATGGCCCAATGCGTTGAACTGATCCGCGTGCGTCTCGAGCTTGGCCGGCATCTGCTACCGTATTTCTACAATGATCGAAACAGATGTCAAGCGCACCAAAGAAACCTGCGCGGCCCATTGCCGACGAACGGACGCAGATGGAACCGGGCGGGGCCCCCCGACGTAAGGACTGCGAAGAGGCCTTCCACGGTCACCCCGATGCAGACGAACCAACCGCCGACCGGCATCCTGCGCTGGTTTCATCCGGTCCTTCCCGCCACTTCGCTTCGCGACGCTCCCGTCGCCTTTCGCTTGGAAGGCGCCGGCTACGTGCTCTGGCGCGACAAGGCGGGGGCGGCGCGCGGGCTCCTGGACCGGTGTGCGCACCGCTTTGCGCCCCTCTCGGCAGGGCGCGTCCGGCAGGACGGGCGGCTCGCCTGCCCCTATCACGGGTGGCACTACGACGGCGCGGGCCAGGGGTGCTCACCGTCCTCGCCCGAGCTCGGCAAGTGCCGCGTTCCGTCGCTCACCGTGGTGGAGCGATACGGGTACATCTGGGTGGCAGGCCCCGGCGTGCCCGAGGAGCGCATGCCCCGGCTCGAGTGGGACGGGTGGGAGCCGGCGGGAAATACGCGCGTTTCGTTCGCGGCGCTTGCGTCTCGGGCACCACGAAATCGCGTACGACGGTCGGTTCATGCCGAAAGTCGCCGGCACCCCGTTCGCGTGGAACGGCATGCGCCTCGGCAAGTTCGACCGCCCGCTCGTGCACAACCACAAGCTGCTCGAGCGCGTGTACTGGGGGCGGCGCTACGGGGAGGTGGCCGGTCCGATCTGGGACGGAAACGGGATCGCGCCGGAGCCCGGCGTGGCGCGGGATTCGAACGGGAGTCCAACGGCGGAACCGTAGACTCCCGGCCCTCGGGCGGGTGCGCTTTGCGTGGCCATTTGGTAGGCTTCGTCATGTTTGCACGAGCATTTCGGGGCGGTGGGCCCCTCGCGCCGCTCTTGGCTGGGACCCTGGCGGCGTGCTCCGCGTCCGGCCCTTCGGGCAACGCGCCGGGCGAGCCGACCCAGACGCGCGTCGACGGCGGCGCCGGCCCCGACGCGTCGGGCCCCGGCCCTTCGCTCGCGGGCGGCAGCCCGTCTTGCCCGAGCGACGCGGGTTCCGCCGCGAGCCGGGCGATCATCTGGGCGGATGGCACGTCGCAGACCGCCGGCATGACCGTCGCCTCGGGGACGACCGTGGTCATCGCGCCCGGCGCCAACATCGGGATGGGGACCGCGGCGATCGTCACGGTTCAAGGCACTCTAGTCGCTCACAGCGCGTGCGGACCTCACGCGCACCTCGCGTGGCCCTCGGGCGCAGCGGCGACCAGTGGAATCGTCGTGGCACCCGGCGGCACCCTGGTTCTCGACGGAGTGGACGTGACGGGCGCGGGCGCGGCGCTGACCGTGCTCGCGGGCGCGTCCGCCGAATACGACTACGCGAAGATCGACGGCTCGGCCGCTCCGTTCACGGTCGCGGCCGGGGGGATCTTGAAGACCACGGGCGCCGCGGTGGTCAACACGCAAGGCGCCTCGTCGGTGTCTGGGTCGCTCGTGGCGGCGTATCTGGACTACAACGCGAACGGCAACTCCGGAATCGTCGCCGAAGATTCGGCCACGGTCGACATTCGCAACTCGAAGCTCCACGGCGACGGGCCGGACGCCGACATGCTGATTTCGGAGGGGTTGACCGGCGGCACCGTTCGCGTGAGCAATACCGAGATCTACGAAGTGCACTGTGCGTTTCACTTCGGACCCGTCGCGACCTTCGACATCAGCTACGCAAACATTCACGACAACGCGTACGGGTTCATGCTCTACGGGTCAGGCCCGGCCGGCGGCACGATGAAGTATTCGAACGTCGATGCATCGAACGAGGTGGCCTTCGACCCGGCCGGCACGAACGGGACCATCACTTTCGATCACTGTTACATCCCCGGGGGCGCGCCGGCGGCTCCGGTCGTCTTCTCCAATCCCGCCGCGAGCCCCGTGGCCGGCACCGGCCCGATGTGAAAACGATGGTGACCGCCGGGGTCCCCTGCGATGGTCGATCCGGGGGCAAGTCATCACGCACGACGTGAGAGAGTTCGATCGTCTCGAGGTCAAAGCCGATGAGGCGCGCGATCGTCGGAGCTCCCACCTTGCGGTCATTTGCCGCCGCTGCTCACGTCCGCGTCGAGCGAGCAGGGAACGGGGCCGCGGATGGGGGCGGGGGCGTGACCGAGGTCGGCGCGAGCGACGCTCTCGGGCCATCGTAATATCCCGCGATGCCATGCTCGGGGATATCCAGCCCGGCCAGCTCCACCTCACGGGAGACGCGATTGCCGACGAGCTTGTCCAATACGAGCATCGAAATGGCCGTCACTCCGCCTACGTAGGCGAAGTTCACGATCACGCCGATGCACTCGGCGACAAACTGACTCGGATTGCCGAACAGCAGTCCGGTCACTTTGCCATCGACCCCGTTCCAGCCATCGCCGTAGACCCCGTTTGCAAAAAGCCCGAGGGAGAGGACGCCCCACGCCCCGTTGATGCCATGGACGGCGATGGCGCCGACCGGATCGTCGACTTTGAGAACCCCCTCGACGAAGAGCGCGCCCAGCACCACGAGTACTCCGGCGATCGCGCCGATGAGGATGGCCGAGGGCGCGCTCACGAATGCGCATGGCGCCGTGATGGCGACGAGCCCCGCCAGCATCCCGTTGGCCATCCAGGTTGGATCCGGTTTGCCGTATCGGCCCCAAACGTAAACGGTGGCAGCCCCCGCCCCGGAGGCCGAGGCCAGCATGGTGTTGACGGCGACGACCGCGATCCGCGTGTCCGTTCCGGCGAGAGTGGACCCGGGGTTGAACCCGAACCAACCGAAGGCCAGAATGAAGGTGCCGAGCAGCGCCATAGGGATGTTGTGCGCGGGAATCGGGTTGGGCGAGCCGTCGCTGTTGAACTTTCCGATTCGAGGCCCGAGCATCCTCGCGCCAACGAACGCCACGACGCCGCCGGTCATATGCACGACCGAGCTGCCCGCGAAGTCGACGTGACCGTGGCCGAGGCCGAAATTCTTCCCGAGCGTCGCGAGCCAGCCGCCGCCCCAAGTCCAGTTGGCGAAGATGGGGTAAATGATGGTCGAAATCACGAAGCTGAAGAGGCAAAACGAGAGAAACTTCCAGCGCTCGGCCATCGCTCCCGTGGGGATGGTGGCCGCCGTGTCCATGAACACCATCTGAAAGAGGAACATGGCGGCGACGCCCGGCGTGTAGAGCGTCGTCGGGAGCAAGAAGAAGCCTTTGGTCCCCAGGAGGCCGAAGTCTTTTCCGCCCAGGTTGACGACGAACTCCCCCGAGAGCGTGGCGTCGTTGCCGAAGGTGGACATCGCGCCCACGCCACCCATTTGCAAAGCAAAGCCGATGGCCCAGAAGCCGATGATCCCGATCGAGTAGACGAGAAAATTCATCGCCATCACGTGCCCGGCGTTTTTCCGCCGACAGAGGCCTGTCTCGACCAGGGCGAACCCCGCCTGCATGAACATGACCAGGAAACCCGTCACCAGCGTCCAAACGATGTTGAGAGCGGTGGGGAGATCGCCCACGGCCTGCTTCAGCTCATCGAGCTCCTTGGCGACCTCGGACAGCGTCGGATCCAACATCGCAAGACACCTCCTCGCCACGCGCGATCGCGTAGAGACGGTAGTCGACACGTGTGTCTTCCGGGTTTCAACGGGACCATGCTTCAGGCGAACAGGGGCCGCAACGGGTCTCGCCGAGCGCCGTTCGCGCAACGCCCTCCGCCTTCCCTTACGACCGACGCCGTGCTGGTGGCACGCTACCCGAGAACCCCCTCGGGGCACGCGGGGACTCGGCGACGACTTTCCTTCCTGCAAACCAGCTATCCTGGCTGCCGTTTGCGTCGTGAGGGACCCTTTGCGCACACTCCGGCTCGTTCTCGCCTTCCTGATCTCTCTTGCGAGCAACGGCTGCACGCAAGTCCTCGGCGACTTCCAAGTTGAGCCACCCGGCGACGATGCGGCGACCCGCGGCGCTGGCCCCGGGAGCGATGCCTCGCCCGTCTCCGCCACCCAAGACGCCAGGGCGCTCGTGGCCGATGGAGCGTACAGGGCGGCCGACGCCACGCCGAGCGGCGGGGGTGACTCGACAATCGCCGGCGGCTCGGGCGCCGAAGCGGGACTGGACGCGACCCCGGCGAGCATCGATGCGACCCAGTTCGTCGCCTCCGAAGGCGGCGATGCCACGATCGCCGCGGACGCGAGCACCCTCGATGCCGGCACCCCGGACGCCCATTCCGGGTCCGTGCAGGCCGCCGACACGATTGCGTTCACGCAGAGCCCGTCGACCGGAACGGCGGGCACCGCCCTTTCCGCGATTGTCGTCTCCGTGCTCGCACCCGGCGGCGCGGTCGACGCGAAATTCACGGGCACCATCAAGCTCGGGTTCTCGGCGTACCCCTCGGCGGCGCCGGCGGTCCTGGCGGGCGTCCTCACCGCGACCGCTTCGAGCGGAATCGCCACGTTCAATGGCATCGCGATCAGTCAGGCTGGCACCTACTTCTTCACGGCGACATCCGGGACGCTCTCCGCCTCGAGCCCGGCCGTCACCATTTCGCCTGCCGTCGGCTCGTTTCAGCCGGCCGACGGGGCCATTGTGGGAGGCGACGTGCGGGCGATCGCCGTCTCGCCCACGGACCCGAACGTCGCCTATGCCGGCACCAACGGCGGCGGGATCTATATGACGACGACCGGAACCACCAGCCCTTCGTGGACGTTCATCGGTTTGCCGGGGGAGCACGTGCAAAGCCTCGTGATCGACCCGACCAACCCGAGGGTCATCTATGTCGCAGCCGACGGCGTCTACCGGTCGAGCGACGCCGGCGCAACGTGGACGAACATGACCGCAACCATGACGGGCATCTACGTCGACGCACTCGCGATCGATCCAGTGACCACGACGACGCTCTACTTCGGGTGCGCAACCGGTGCGTACAAAACGACGGACGCCGGCCAGACCTGGGTCCCGATCCTCGCCAACGTCGACGCAAGTTCCTCGATGAACGTCACAGCCATCGGCGTGGCTCCCACGAGCCCCAACGTCATTTACGCGGGCATCTACGGCGGACCGATCCAAGAGTCCAAAGACGGCGGCAAGATGTGGGCGATACTTCCCGGCGTGTTCGGCCCCGATCCGGGTGCCGCGCTGTGGTACCGCAAGATCGTGGTAGACCCGGTCGACCCGACGATACCCTACGTCGGCTTCGAGAATGGCGCCGCGGGTCAGGGCGGCATCTGGAAATTCACCGGCGGCGTCTGGAGCCTTCTGCCGGGGCTGCGGACGACGGGCATGTCGGAGGCGATCGCGCTCAACCCCCCCGGCAGAACGTCGTACGCCGTTCTCTACGGAGACGGCCTGTACACTTCGTCGGACGGAGGAGCGACCTGGGCGGACGTCGGAGATACTACCTTCTCGACTCTCCCCATCGCTCTCGCCGTCGCCCCGAGCAACAGCGCCGTCGCGTACGCCGCCGCGTATTTTCCGCTCGACGGTCACATGATGCACGCGACGACCAACGGCGGCGCGGCATGGACCGACGCATCCGCCGGCCTTCACGCGTACGACGCGAACTCCGTCGCCGTCGCGCCGACCAACCCGTCGATCGTGTACCTCGGCGGGGGATACAACGGCCTTCACCGCTCGACCGACGGTGCCACCACGTGGGGGACGCTGGAGACGCAACCAAGTGGGGGCGGCGACTTTTATGTCGGCGTCTCGTCCAAGGACGCGAACCTTGTCTACGCTGGCACCAACGGGGGAGGGTTCTACAAGTTCTCCGACGCGAGCAGTACCAGCCCGGGCGTCTCGGTCGAGCCCGGAGTGCGCACCATGGCACTTGCGGTCGCCGCCTCCGACGACCAGAGCGTGTACGCGGCGGCCTACCCGGGCGTGAACGGCGCCGCGTACGTCACGGCGAACGGCGGAACGACGTGGGCCAATCCGACACTCGACACATTCGGGTACGGCGTCGCGATCGATCCCTCCAACGCGAGCGTCGCGTACATCGGACTGAGCACGGGCGCGTACAAGACGACCGACCACGGTGCGACCTGGAAGCCGATGACCGGCATCCGCTCGTTCAACTGCATGGCCATCGATCCGACGAACACGCAGAACCTTTACGCGGGCAACGAAACCCTGATGCACAGCACCGACGGCGGCACCACGTGGGTCGGGCAGACGGCGGGGCTGCCTCCCCGCACGAACCCGTCGGCGATGGCGATCGATCCCAAGACCCCAACGACCGTATACGCGGCCTTCGAGACCCAGGGCGTCTGGCGGACCACCAATGGCGGCACCACGTGGGCGCAGCTCGGCCTCGCGGGTTGGACGCCGAAGGCCATCGCGATCGACCCGTCGACTCCGACCACGATTTACATCGGCGTGGCCGCCGGAGGGCTCTACAAGACCACCACCGGAGGCATATAGGTGGCCTCGCGCATCGTTGGCCCGCGGGGAGGGGCGGGCTGCCGCCTGGCGCACGTTGCGCTCACGTCGCTGGTCCTGGTTACAGCCTGCACGAGGGTACTCGGCGACTTCTCGATCGGCGTTGACGCCGGCGCTCCCGAGGTGCCGGATGCGGAGCACGGCGGTGTCACCGATGGAAGCGGCGCGGCGCCAGAGTCGAACAGTGGAGACGACTCGGGGGCAGACTCGAGTTCTGGCTCGGGTGGCGGGAGCGCCTCGGGATCAGGCTCAGGCGGCGGGACGGCAAGCGATTCGGGTTCTGATGCGAGCGGAACGAATGGCACCGACGGCGCTGGCGCGGATGTTGGGAGCTCCCCCGATGGCGCCGGCTCGGAAGCCGGAGGCGCGAGCGGCGGTGGCGTGCGCGACTCCGGGTCCGGCGTAGGCAGCACGAATGGAAGCGACTCCGGCGCGAGCGCCGAGGCGGGGGCGACGACGGGCTCCGGGGGCGATTCTGGCTCGAGCGGCGGCGACAGCGGTGCGTGCGCACCCGGCGCCACTCAGTGCTCGGGCGCGTCGGCCGTGCAGACTTGCGGAGCGACCGGGCAGTGGGGCACCGCCTGGCAATGCACGTCGGGCGTATGCGCCGCCGGTGCCTGCAAAGGCTCCACGGCGACCGGGACGAGCTGCCGGACGAGCGGCCCTGGTCTGACCGACTGCGGCGCGACCGGCGAGAATTGCTGCACGAGCCTGCAGGTGTCGGGGGGCATCTATTACCGATCGTATTACAGCTCGGGCGGGGCACCGATCGACGAGGCCGACCCGGCCATCGTGAGCGGATTTCGTTTGGACAAATACGTGGTCACCGTGGGAAGGTTCCGTCAATTCGTGAATGCGCTCTCGCCCTCCGATGGCGGGACAGGCTGGTTGCCGTCGGCCGGGTCGGGCAAGCACACGCACCTCAACGGGGGCAGCGGCCTGAACGCGACGTCGGGTGGGTACGAGGTCGGCTGGCTAGCGACGGACGATGGCAGCATCATCTCGCCGAACGCCGATCCGAATTGCGATGTTCTTGGCCCCTACACGACGTGGACGCCTTCACCGAGCAGCAACGAGTCGCTGCCGATGAAATGCGCGAACTGGTTCGATGCCTATGCGTTTTGTATCTGGGACGGTGGATTTCTGCCGAGCGAGGCCGAATGGGAGTACGCCGCGGCGGGCGGCAGCCAGCAACTGGAGTTTCCCTGGGGAGCGACGTCGCCGGGAGCCGACAACCAGTACGCGATCTACGCATGCAATTACTCGAACGCATCGGCGTTCATCGGCGGGGTTGGCGGCGTGTCGTGCAACGCACCCGTGGGGACCCCGACGCTGGGGGCCGGGTATTGGGGCCAGCTCGACTTGGTGGGGGAGACCTTCGTGTGGAACCTGGACTGGTACGACGCGTACGCCAATCCGTGCACCGACTGCGCGGACGTTAGCGCCGCCTCTTTGCGCGTCGTTCGCGGCGGCGACTCCTTCGACAACCAATCTCCCTTGCTACCGCCCGGTCGCTACGCACGAAACCCGGTGGCGGGCTATGGGATCCGGTGCGCGAGAGCGCCCTAAGCATCGAAGACTCCGCCGGAACCACCGAGTCTCGCACGGACACTGCAAGCACTCGAACGAGGACGGCACCGCCCCGTGCGGGCGATGCCGTCGGCGTCGTGGCGCGGATCCTCTCGTGACTTATTCGTTCTCGACGGCGCCAAAGTCGAAGAGGCTCGGGCCGCTGGGCTCTTTGCCGCGCGTGTGGTGGGTTTGATCGATCGCGTTGCCGGTCAACAATTTGCGCGTGGCATCGATTGCGCGGCTTCCGCTGTTCAACGCATGCACTCTGGGATGATGTCCCCCGACTCCGCCCTTGTCGGTAAGAGAGGAGCTCAAACCAGAGGCCACGTTGGTGAGTACCACGCCGCTGCGGGAATCGATGGTCGTATTCACCGTGGATCCCAGGAGCGAGTCCTGAAGCTGGACGTGTCCATCAAAGTCGTCGGTCGAGAGGCAAGTGAAAACCGCCCCGCCGTTCGTCCTGGCCAAACAGTTGTTCGCGACAATGCTCCCCAAGACCTCCACCGTGTTGGAGTTGCCGACCTGGATGCTGTTGGCGATGCCACCGCCACCGCCACCGGTGCCCGTCGTCACATCATTGGTCGTCCCATTGAAGGCGACGGTCGACCCGAGCAGCTCGAGAGTGCCGCCGTTGAGCGTTTCGTCGACGTTGTAGCTTATGCCGCCGCCGACGTGACCGAGGGCGACATTGTTCGAGATGGTTGAATTCTGGATCAAGGTCGTGCCCGTTGCCTGAATCTGTACGCCTCCAGCGTGGTCCGAAAAGTTCCGAGTAATGGCCGAATTGCTGATCGTCAAGAACGCCGCGGGAGGGCCGTTGATGGCAAAAAAGATGCCTCCACCGCCGACGTCTCCCACGCTGCTGTTGCTGTCGATCGTCGAGTCAGCAACATTCAAACCCATGTCGTTCACGACGATTCCGCTGTGTGAAAACTGCTCGATCCAACATCGGGTCGTGGTGAGAGAATCGGTGGAGTCTCCGGGGCCTCCCTGGGCGTTTATGGCCGATGTCGGCGAGGCGTCCGGGCTGGGCCCAATGAGGTGTAGATCTTGAAAAATGATTGCGCTCCCCGCAAATCCAGCGTCCACGCCGGCTGACGCGTCCGAGCTCGGGCTCGGGGGGCCGATCGCGCCTTCCAGCGCGATCACCACGCTCGTTCGACTTGGAGCGACCGGCGAATGTCGCGCCTCCGGGTTGCAGGTACTCGTCGTCGAGGCGGATGGGCTCTCCGCGTACCCGCTGCCGACCTCAGGCACCCTCATCATCGGCCGCGCCCAGGACTGCGACGTGCGCCTGAGCGACCCGTTGGCGTCGCGACACCACGTGCGGCTTCACGTGCGGCCCCTGGCCGTCGAGGACTGCGAGAGCGCCAATGGTACCCGCGTGGGAGACGCAGCCATCGCGCCGAGGATCATGCATCCGCTTCGTCCGGGCGAGACGGTCTCCATCGGGAGCTCTCTTCTGCTCGTGCAGCGCGTCGAGACGAGTCGAACGGACGTAAGCCGGAAACCGGATCACGACCCTGCAGCGTTCGAGAGGGACGATGCGGCGGTCATCGACGATCCCTTCATGAAAAGACTCTATGCGACGATTGACCGCGTGGCCCAAGTACCGATCAGCGTCCTCGTCCTTGGCGAGACGGGCGTTGGAAAGGACCTCGTCGCCCAGTCCATTCATCGTCAATCGCCGCGACGGAATGCGCCTTTCGTGCGCATCAATTGCTCCGCGCTCACGGAGTCTCTCTTCGAGAGCGAGATCTTTGGTCATGAGCGCGGCGCTTTCTCGGGCGCCGTGTCGTCCAAGCCGGGCCTCATCGAATCCGCCGATGGCGGTACCGCGTTTCTCGACGAAGTCGGAGAGCTCACCCGGTCGATGCAGGCCACGCTGTTGCACGTCATCGAGGCGCGCGAAGTGGCACGCGTCGGCGGCTTGCGCCCGCGCGCCGTCGACGTACGGTTCATCTCGGCGACCAATCGCGACCTGGCAGCTCGCGGCCAAGTCGCGCTGCACACTCCTGGGCCTCCCGAAGTAGACCTTCGCGGCGCGCTTCGTCCGCCCGCGCCAGCGCGCAGCGTCCGCGAAGCGAATGAAACTCCACGCGCACGTGCTCCATCCGCAGGAGCATCGATCGACGCAGCGTCGGCCAGACGGCGGTGGCACCATGGTAGGCCTCTTCGGCGCGCCCCTCGTAGAGGTACAGATTCGTCCGAGAGACCGCGATCCAATACCGCTCCCTGCTTCGGGCAGCAAGCTTCGGCTTCCTGAAGGTGACGCCGCGCTTCGGTCGGATCGTCTGCAACGAGCCACGCCACATTGCACACGCTCAGGCGGAGATTGGTCGACGCGAAAAGGTCGCCGCGGCCCACCGCCTCACGAACGAGCTCGGGCACCCGCCGCTGGATCGCCGCGAGATTGCCCAAGAAGAAATGCGAAAAGAGCAAGAACAGACGCGCGCTCGCGAGCTCCCACGACGCCATCGCGGGCCGATTCTCGAATATGACCTCGGCCGACCGAGAGGGCCTCTCGGCCTGCGTCCAATCGGCGCACAAAAACGTCCCGATGCCTCTGGTCAAATGGGTGTACCCGAACGCTTACGGGTGGCCCAGGCTGCGGTGCAACCAATCGAAAGCGATGGCTGCCTCGGAAAGCTGGGGACGTCTGGTCCATTTGGCGCGAGAATAGTCCGCGCGCCTTGGCCGGTATACCCGGTCCGATCCCGCGCGCGACCTTGGGGCTCGGACCGAACGGTCCCGCATTACGCCGATGGGTTGGGCCTGAGCCTTTCGACACGCCCTTCAATCCGATGTGAGGGCCCTGTATACCCCACTCAGAGCGCGTTTGCCTTGCTCCCGAAAGTGGATTTTGCCAGATTGCCGGCCTGATCACTCGCAGGACCCCATCCGTATCGACCGATATCGCGCGCCTTCGCCGCGCGATGTCTGCTGAAGTCCGGCTCTTGTCGTGCGTCGTCGCGTGTGCACTACAAGCGTGTGGCGGCTTGGGGGATACCTACGTGGTCCACGTCGACCCGCGCTTCAGCCAGGATGAGCAGGCGAAGATCGTGGCGGCCCTCGACTCCTGGGAGGCGGCGGTCCCGGTTCATTTCACCGTGGAGATCGGCCCGTGCTCAGGCGTTCACGGAGGGATGATCTGCACCCACGCGTCGACCCGCGCGGAGATCGCGGCGAAACAAGCGGTATCGGACGGCGTCGGGGTGGGCCTGACGCTCCGAACGCAGATCTCGGGGAACTCCGTCGACGGCGGAGAGGTGTTCATCGACCAGCCCACCATCGAGGCCAACTATGCGGCGGACTTCCAACGCATCGTTGCCCACGAGATCGGGCACGCGATGCAGCTGGAGCACAACGGTCCCGGTCACCTAATGGCTGCAATGGTCAGCGACGACGCGCCGGCGCCGACCTGTGCCGACGATGCCCAATGGTACGAGCTTCGCGGCGAGCATGTCCCGCCGTGCCCTGATCCACCCTCTTCTCCACATTAGGAATGTAGTTAGATAGATCGTTCGAAAAAATGGGCGCCAGCGAGGTGGATAGAGCCTCGCCGGCGCCCCTCTCAGCCGCTACTTGCAGCGGAGCGCCACGCTCGCGCTCGTCCCGTCGCTCGCGTTGCACTGGGCGTTGCTGCTCCCGTTGAAGGTCAGCGTCACGGTGCCCCCGTTGAACGAGCTGACCGCCGTGCCGGATTGCGGGCACTTGCCCGTGCACACGACGTAGTTGGTGACCTGGGTCGTCGTTCCGGAGAAGCTGCCGGTGCCGACGCCGGAGAGCGCAGCGTTGATCGTTGCGCATCCATCACCGGTCGGCCAGACGACCGAGTACGTGCCCGCGTGCGAAACAGCGTTTCCGTACGGACCCGTGCCGCTGCTCTGCGAGCTGGCCTGGAGCGTCTTCTGCCCATTGGCTGCCGTGAGCGTGCCAGAGCTGGACAGGTTGATCGTCGCGCCGTTGGCGGTAATGTTGCTGCCCGCCAGCTGCACCTGAATCGCATTGCCGACGACGTTAAGCGTCGCGGTGATCGTGCCGGAGCTCGCCAAGAGGCCGAGCGGACCGGAGCAGTTGGTGAGGTGGAATGTCACCACGTTTCCGCTGGCGCTCGCCGTCGCGCAGCTGTTGGGGAAATTATTGCCCACCGCGGCGGCGACCGCGCTCGCCGCGGCTGCCGACGGGTCCACGATGACTGCGTCGACGACCGATGCGTCTGGATCGCTGGACGTCGGCGCCGCGGCGACCGTGAAAACGGTCACGGGGACGGGGTCGACCGCCGCAAAGTACCAGGCCGCTTCGTAGTCCGTGGTTGCCACGACGTCCCAGTCGGTCGTGGCAACGTTGTCCGGGCCACACGCCACCACCGGCGACGCGGTGGTCGTGCTCGTGCACGCCCCCAAGAATGCGAGGCCAATCGAGGGTGCCAAAAGGATCGCGCTATATCTCATGAAACCTCCTGTTGGCTTGGATCCGTGCAACGCGAATGCCCCCTCACCGACGTGAGCGCCTCGGAAGGAAGCAAACCGAGGAGCTCGCAGGTGCAAATTGACAGTAGGGGCGGCCCCCTGTCACCTCCCCCGCCCGCCAGCCCGACGAAGTGGTATGTGACCATAGTCTTACAGAGCTTCCGCAGCGTGCTTCGAAGGACGGGTCCATGGGCAGAGTCACTTTTCGGGCGAGCATTCAATTCGCGGCGCTCGCCTCGACGATCGTCGCTGCAGCAACGGCACGCGCGCAGACGGCGGCCGCCGTGAACGTGGCCGTCGACGCCACGGCGGCGGGGACGCCCCTCGAGCGCATCTGGGCTTTTCACGGGTACGACGAAGCCAATTACACGACGACGGCCGAAGGGCAGGATCTGCTCAAGACGCTCGGCACGATTCACTCGACCCCGCCCCACATCCGTTCGCACTTCTTGCTCAACACGGGGGACGGCACGCCGTCGCTGAAGTGGGGATCGACCAACGTATACACGCAGGACGCGTCGGGAAACCCGGTCTACAGCTGGACGCTGATGGACGGGATCATGGATGCCGTGACCGGCGCCGGAGCCTTCCCCTATGCCGAGATCGGCTTCATGCCTGAGGCTCTTTCGACGCACCCGACGCCGTACATGAACTCCGCCGTGCGCACGCTCGATGGGGGCTGCTTCTATCCGCCGACGGACTATTCGAAATGGGGCGCGCTCATCACAGCCTGGGCCGGACACACGGGCACTCGCTACAACAACGCGGCCTCCTGGCAATGGGAGCTCTGGAACGAGCCCGATATCGGGTATTGGAAAGGCACGGCGGCCGAGTACCAACAACTATTCGACTACACGGAGGCAGCGCTTCACGGAGCCCTTCCGAACACCCCGCTCGGAGGTCCCGCGACCGCGAGCCCGGGCGCCTTCTTGACGCAGTTTCTCCAGCACTGCGCGACAGGGACGAACGCCGTCACCGGGAAGACCGGCACGCGGCTCGACATGGTGAGCTTCCACGCAAAGGGGGGAACTTCCATCGTGGGCGGCAACGTGGAAATGAACCTGGGTCACCAGCTGCAGCTGCACCGCACCGGGTTCACGGCCGTTGCCGCCTTTCCGCAGTACAAGCAGACGCCGATCGTCGTGAGCGAAGCCGATCCCGACGGGTGCGCCGCGTGCCCCGCCAGCACCACGCCTGCCGACGCCTACCGCAATTCACCCGCCTACGGCGCCTACGAAGTGGCGATGATGAAGCACACGCTCGAGCTAGAGGCCGAGATCGGCGTCAACGTTCGTGGCCTCGTGACCTGGGCCTTTCTCTTCGAAGGTCAGCCCTACTTCATCGGATATCGCGTGTTGCAGTCGAACGGAATTCATTTGCCGGTATTGAATGCCTTCAAACTGCTGGGCAGTCTGAACGGCATGCGCTTGCCCGTAACGAGCAGCGGCGCGCTCACGGCGGACGCCATCGTCGCCAACAGCGTGCGCGGGCAGCCCGATGTCGACGCCATGGCGGCGTTCGACGGGCAACACGTCCAAGTGCTCGTGTGGAACTATCACGACGACCTCGTGGCTGCGACGCCCTCGCCGATTCACCTGACCGTCAAAGTGCCGCCGAGCTTCGGGACGAGCGCGCTGGTGAGCCACTTGCGAGTCGACGACACGCACGGCGACGCGTACACCGTTTGGACTTCCCAAGGAAGTCCCGCGGCGCCATCCGCGGCGCAGCTCGCCCAATTGCAAGCGGCGGCCGATGCGCTCACCTTCCAACCCACGCAGTCGATCGCCGTCGTCGGCGGGTCGGCGACGGTCGACTTCGACCTGCCCCGCTTCGGCGTGTCGTTGCTCACGCTGAGCCCTGCCGGATTGTTGGACGGGTCGGCCGGTGATTCGTCGGGGTCGGGCGGATCGGGCTCAGGGGCCGAAAGCCCCGACGGCTCCGTCCCATCGAGCGACGCGCGTGCGCCGAGCGCGGACGGCTCCTCCGGTGCGAATGGGGGGTCGACCAGCGGCAGCGGGGCGGGCGGCGCTGGAAGCGGGAGCGGGACCACCCCGACCGGGAGCAGCGGGACCGGTGCGATCAGCGGCAGTGCGGGCAGCAGCGGCAGCGCCGGCAGCAGCGGCAGTGCCGGCGGCGGCGGGGGCGAGGGCCGAGACGGAGGCGCGGCCGCCGGCGGGACCAGTTCCCCGGCGAGCCACGGCGGGAGCAGCGGTTGTGGGTGCGATTTGGCCGGCCTCGCGTTGCCCCCCATCACGAAGGCCGCGGCGACGGCGGCGTTCTTCGGATTGCCCATCGCGCTGGCGTTTCGGCGGCGGCGGACGGCCCGGAGCGGGGCGCGACCGCGTTGACGCGCGAAGAGCCGTTCCGACGGGGGTGCAGGGCCCGGAACGGACGCGACGAGCAGCCAGGATGGCCCCCAACCTGCTCGCGGCCAATCAGCACTCGTTCACAACGCGAGGTCACCGTGTACGTCCCCGGAAGGGTGCAGAATCTCACGATTGCGGACACCCTTCTGTGGGTGTGGCGGGGCTATCCGCTCAATTGAGTCGGCGATTGGCGCGGCGGATGCCGCACAACGGGGCTCGTGTCGCGCACCCTTGCACACGCGGTTCCCCCAGGGCGATACTCGCGCCTCAGCGAGAGCGCCGGCATCGCCGGCCCGACTCGACGCAACGTCCCCCGAAGGAGGCTCGTCATGCCGAAGATGGTCATTACCCACGCGGTCGTCGATATCGAAAAGTGGCTGCGCGGCAAGGCAGACCGAGTCGCGCTCATCGGCAAGTACGGCACGAACGTCACTGACCACGTCGCAGCGGATGGGAGCAACAAGGTCGCGATCACCGTCGATATCCACGACCTGGCGGGCGCGCAGGCGATGATGGCCGCACCTCCGCCGGAAACCGCCGCGGCCATGCAGCGCCACGGCGTCCTCCCGCCGATGACAACGTACATCGAGAAGTAGGCCCTCGAAGGAGTGGGCCGAACGGTGCGAACCCCCGGCGCGCGCTTGCATCATCGACCAGGCGCGCGCTGGCTCCAGAGCCGCGCCGGCACGGTTTCGTCGACGGCCGCGCACGTGAAGCCCGAGGCTACGGCTTTGGGATCGCTCGAGCGTCCGCTCGGCTAGGGATTCTTGTTGAGCAATTTGCTCGCCTCGGCCCACCCCGGCGCCCATCTGGCGCACGCTTTGCTCCCAAGGTTTTCATGCGAGCACAAGCGGAGCTCATCCAGCCCGAATATCCTCGGCACGAGCCGGTCCACTTCGTGGCGCGCATCGTCGACTTCCTTTTCGGCGTGCTTTACACGCTGCTCCTCGTCCGCTTCGTCCTCGAGCTCATCAACGCCTCTCGCAGCTCGGGGTTCTTCGAATTCATCCGCGTAGTCAGCGATCCGTTCTTCGCGCCGTTCCGAGGAATCGTCGGCAACACTTCTCTCGACGGGAGCCACTGGATTGTCTGGCCGCTCGTGATCGCGATCGTCGCGTACATGATCGTGCACGCCATCCTTCGCGGCGTGCTCGGACTGATCGCGCGCGCGTGATGCCGTGGCCGCGTCACACGTGCAATCGTCCTCGGTCAAGCCACCGACGCCACCGAGGACGAAGTCCCCGGGTTTCTTCGGCTCTTGCGGTAAGCTGAATCTCGATTAAGCAAGCCGCAGCAAGAGGCCGGCGAACCGTTCGATGCCCTCTCGACGCCGGTGCACTCCGATGTTCCTCGCGACCTGGGCCACAGTGCGCGCCATCTTCGTCACCTGCGGCCGTCCCGTCCTGCAGCGCACACTCGCGCTATGGGCCGCAACCGGCCTCTTGGCCACGGTGCTGTTCGCCGGCAACGGGATGAGCGCGCGCGACCTCACCCGCCTGTTTCACGGCTCGTTGGGTGTACGAGTCACCCTTGCCACGATGTGGATCGTGCTGGCCACACCCGTCGTGTCGTGCGCGTTCGACGCGCCAGGCACGCGCATCCTCCGGTCGCTGCCCGTCGCCCGCAACGCCTGGGTGGGGCCGCTTCTCGCGCTCCTTCTGCTCGCCCAGTTCCCGTGTGGGCTCCTTTTCGCCCAAGGGCAGCGCGTGTCGCTCTGCGCGGCCTTTCTCGGCGAGCCGTCGGTGCTTGTGCTCGACGAGCCCACCAATGCGCTCAACCGCGATGGGTGGGCGGCTGTCCTCCAGCGGCTGCGTGGCGCGACGGCCCTGGTTGCGACACACGATGCAGAGCTGGTGACGAGCCTGGACGCACGGGTCGTGCGGATGGCGGACGGACGGATCGTGCAGGACGTCGCATCGCACTCACTGTGAGCTGCAGCTCGAGCTTCCGCGCGCCATCCCGGACTTCACTGACACGGCCATTTTCCACGTCAGCTGCGCAAAGAGGTCGCGCCACCTACTTGGTGTCCGCGAAATGGTCGCGGTAGCGTAGTATTTCGATCTGTGGGGGCTTTGCCGGCCACTTATGCGGAAGGCTCGGCCGATGTTTCCCACCGGGCAGCAGCGACGCGGCGGCAACCTCTCGGGTGACGCATGAACAATCGAACGGTCGTCTGTGTGTTCGGGCTAGGCCTGAGCCTTGGCGTTGGCGTGGCGTGCACGGGAGCGATCGGAGGGCTCGGCGAAAGCGGGGGCTCCGGCGCCGGAAGCGTCGGCTCCTCCGGCGGAAGGGGAGGCTCCGGAGTGGGAAGCGTCAGCGGCGGCGGTTCTTCGGGGGTCCAGGCGGGAACCCCGGGCGCGTCGGGCGCAGACTCCGGCAACACGGCACCCGCCGCCGATTGCGTAGGAACGACGGTGCAGGCATCCCCGGTCCATGCGCGCCTGCTGTCGCCCAGCCAGTACGACAACACCATCCAGGACTTGCTGAAGGTGGGTGGGAGCCCGGCGGAGACCAACAACGTCGCCGGCGGCGAGACCGCGGCGCTCGACAAGACGGCGCTGCAGTTCCGCGCGAACGCGTCCGCTGCCGTTGCCGCGCAGGCCGTTGCGAACCTTTCGATGTGGTCCCCGTGTGTCCCCGCGAACGCCGCGGCGCAGGCGGCTTGCGAGCAGCAGATCATCAGCCAGGTCGGGCAGCGCGCATACCGCCACCCGTTGTCCGCCGACGATACCGCCCAGATGAAGGCTCTGTTCGACGCCGGCGTTGCCGCGGGAGGCGACTTCGCGACAGGAGTCAACTGGCTCGTCACCGGCCTGCTGCAGACCCCGGACTTCCAGTATCAGCTCGTTCGGCCCGCGGCGAGCGAGCAGTCGGGGCAGGTGGTCCCCATCAGCGGATACGAGATGGCCAGCCGCCTCTCGTACTACCTATGGGACTCGATGCCCGACGACGTGCTCTTCGCTGCGGCCGCCGCTGGACTGAGCGACGCCGCCAGCGTGCAGGCGCAAGTTACTCGCATGACGCAGAACGCGGCGTCCTTGGTGCGCGGAATGAGCGCGTTTTATTCCAACTGGCTGAACACGCCTGGTTACAGCGAAGGACTCGTCAAGAACGATGCGAGCGGCTCCCCGGACCCGAGCTTCACGCAGGCGGTTGCCGTGTCGCTTGGGCAATCGATTTTGATGGGGGCGACGCAGCTTTACGCGTCCCCATCGCCGAACATCTCGGCTCTCTTCACCGGAGAGACGTACTACATGAATGACGCCCTTCGGGCCTACTACAAGCTGCCCGGCGCATCATCGACCGCGTTCACGCCCGTCACCATGACGGGCCAGCATCGCAGCGGCCTTCTTACGCATCCGGCGTTCCTGGCCGTCAATGCCCGACCGCAGGTGACTGCCCCGATACTGCGGGGGTTCTTCGTCACGTCGAACCTCTTGTGCCTCGGCTTGCAGGTGCCGACCAACATCGTCATCCCCGATCTGGCCGAGACTCCCCAACCGGGGTTGACGACGCGAGAGCTGATCGACCAAAGCCACGTTCAGCCGCAGTGCCAAGGCTGCCACAACGTGATTGATCCTCCTGGATTTGCGCTCGAGGGGTTCGACCAGGTCGGCAACGTTCGCACGACGGACAATGGCAAACCTGTCGACACATCAGGGACGATCGTCGGCGCCGGGGACTTGAACGGTCCCTTCGCGAACGGCGACGAGCTCTTGAGCCGAATCGCCAAGAGCAGCACGGTGAAAGCGTGCTTTGCGCAGCAATTCCTGGAGCACGCGTTGTCGGGAGAAGTCTCGACGCCCGTCGCTGCCAGCGACCACTGCTCCGTCAGTGAAGTCAGCACGCAGTTCGCGCAGTCGGGCGACCTTGTGGGTCTCGTCAGCTTGGTCGGAGGCAGCGATTCGTTCCGCTTGCGCATGTCGGAAGGAGCTCCGTAATGAAGCTTTCGATCCATCACCGCCTGCAGCGGCGCGACTTCGTCAAGTGGATCGGCGGCGCTGCGCTCGCTCTGCCCTCCCTCGAGCTCTTCGAGCTTTCTGCGAGGGCCCAGACCGCTGCAAAGACCGCCAAGTTCGCTGTCTTCATCTACACGAACGACGGCATGCACCCGCCGGCATTCTTTCCTCCGAACGGCAGCACCGACCCCACCGCCAGCACCACGCTGTCGCCGCTCGCGCCCCACAAGGCCCAAATCATCCTCCTGGGGGCGTCCGTCGACGCCTCGAACAGCCCTCTATCGAACACGGGCCTCACCTACAACCAGAAGCCCGCCCAGCACCGGGCGAACATTTGCTTCACCGCTTCGAAAAAGACACTCAACATCGTGGTCGGTCAAGCTACGGCCGACGGTGGGCCCGCCATCGTGAACAAGAACGACGGGCCGTCGATCGACTACGTCATCGCCAAGACCTACAAGCAAGATCCGCTGCTCTTGGCGATGCATCCGTGCGGTGGCGACACGCCGTCGGACGTTACTTTCGACGAGTCGGGCAACCCGCAGACACGGCTGTATCAACCCGGCACGATACTGTCCACGGTGTTTGGGACGAGCATGGCAGGCCCGATGACGGCGTCACAGAACGCCCTCGCGCTCGCCAAGCAGAACGCGGTTACGAATTTCTTGAACAGTCGCTTCGCCACCCTTCGGCCGCAGCTGAGCGCTCATGACAAGGCCGTCATGGACCAGCATCTGGCGCAGTTGCAGGCGTACGAGACGGGCGCGGCAACCAAGTTGACGAATGGGGCGAACCCGGTCGCCGGCTGCGCCGGGCCCTCGGCCACCGCGGTACCGGCGGCCGCGCAGGACGGGTCGGAGACCCAGGCGCTTTCGAATTTCATCATGCAGACGACTTCGATTGTCTTCAATTGCGCGATGAACAAGGTGGTTACCGTTAGCTTCGGATACCCGGGCGGAGGCGGCGTCGGCGGTCTACGAATGCCCTGGCTCACCTACAACAAGGCTAGCTTCGACGACCCGTTGCACTTCGTTTCCCACAACAACGGCGACGCCACCCTAATCGCGAAGTACGCGCTCATGAACCAGTGGATCATCAGCCAGGTGGCGCTCTTGATGGACCTACTCAAGGCCATTCCGACCGCGACTGGGACGTTGCTGGACGATACGGTGATCTACCTCACGAACCGCCACGGAAACGGCAACGGCCACACGAACTATGCACTGCCAGGAATCATCGGTGGTGGCGCCGGTGGGTACTTCAAGACGGGGCAAAACGTCGTCCTCGCCAAGGCGACGAACCCGACCGACGCACTCATCTCGATGGCGAGCGCGATGGGCGTCCCGATGGCCACCTTCCCGCTGCCGACGTTCAACGGGGTCGCGTGCCCTAGCGCGAACGGCCCGTACAGCTCCAACACCGAGATCACCCAGATCAAGGCGTAGATTCGCTGGACGGCGATGTGCTCGCCGTCGTGAGTCAGCTCCCCCCCCGTGCGCCCGCGCCTCTTCTTCGTGACCGTGACTCGTCGACCGCAGCGCTTTCACGACGTGGCGAAACCGGGCGGCCGGTCGCTCCCTCTTATCATCCTGCCGAAGGCATCCGCCGGTTCAAACATCCTCGATGCCATTCGCGCGCAGACCGCTGCGGAAGACGCCTGAAATGGCCCCGAAGGAGCCCCCTGCCATCCCGCCCGGGATCGGATCGTCGCTCGCCGCCCTCGATGGCAACAGAGGCTTTCCGATCGCCTACGCGATCCGCCGCGTCGTTCGTAAGGGATACAAGCTGCCGGACTTTCGAGCCGACGTTCTCGCTGGCGTCGTGGTCGGGATCGTGGCGTTGCCGCTGTCGATGGCCCTGGCCATCGCGGTGGGCGTACCGCCCCAGCACGGCCTCTATACGGCGATCTTCGCCGGATTCCCCGTCGCGCTGTTAGGCGGGTGCAAGTTCCAGGTATCGGGTCCTACGGCGGCTTTCGTCGTGATCCTGGCGCCCATCGTGAGCAAGCATGGCCTCGGCGGGTTGCTCACCGCCGGCTTGATGGCGGGCGTGCTTCTCATCGCCATGGGGGCCTTTCGCCTCGGCAACCTGATCCGATTCATCCCGTACCCGGTCACCACGGGGTTTACGACGGGGATCGCGACGGTCATCGCCACGCTGCAGGTCAAAGATGCCTTTGGGCTCTCGGTGCCCGCCATGCCCGATCACTATGTCGAGAAGGTCGCGGCGCTTTGGGAGGCGAGAGGCTCCGCGAGCCTCCGAGAAGTCGCGGTAGCCGCCGCGACGCTTGCCCTTCTCTTGGGCGTGCCGCGGATTACCAAGCGCGTCCCAGCGCCGCTCGTCGCCATCGTCCTCGCGTCCGCCGCCGCCACGCTGGCCCATCACGTCGCGCCATCCTTTTCGGTGGCCACGATAGGAAGCCGATTTCACACGACCGTCCACGGGGTCGACGTCGCGGGGATTCCGCCCATCGTGCCAACGCCGGGCGTGCCCTGGAGCGGCTCATTCTCCTTCAATCTCGTGCGCGACTTGTTCCCGTCGGCATTCGCAATCGCCATGCTCGGCGCAATCGAGTCCCTTCTCTCCGCCGTGGTCGCCGACGGCATGACCGGCACGAAGCACGACCCGAACTCGGAGTTGGTCGCGCTCGGCATCGGCAACGTCATTGCCCCCATTTTCGGTGGGATCGCAGCGACGGGCGCGCTCGCGCGCACGGCCACGAGCATCCGCGCGGGCGCCCGTTCGCCCGTCGCATGCGCCACGCATTCGCTCGTGGTCCTTCTCGCGATTCTGTTTTTGGCCCCGCTGGTCGCGTACGTGCCCATGGCCTCGCTGGCAGCGCTCTTGCTGCTCGTCGCCTGGAACATGTCCGAGCTGCGCCACTTTACGGGCCTGCTGCGAATCGCACCGCGGAGCGACGTTCTGGTCTTGCTCACGTGCTTCTTCCTTACGGTCTTTTTCGACATGGTCGTTGCGGTGTCGGTCGGCTTCGTGCTCGCGGCGGTCCTCTTCATGAGGCGAATGGCCGAGATTACCGAGACCAAACTCTCGCTCGACAACACGGAGGAGCATCGGCTCGTCGATTTGCCGCGCGGCGTGAGCTTCTACGAGATCAACGGGCCGCTCTTCTTCGGCGCCGCACAGAATGCGATGGAGGCGCTTCACGCCAGCCACACCGACGCATTTCGTGCGCTGATCCTCCATCTCGGAAAGGTCTCTGTCATCGACGCGACGGGATTCGCGGCGCTCGAAAGCGCGGTCGAAGGGCTGGTGAAGCGAAAGAAAGTGGTCATCATCGCGGGCCCATTGCCGCGGCCACGCAGCATCTTCGAGAAGGCGCGTTTCGACGAACGCCATGTCGGAATGGTCCTTGTTGCTGAGGACCTGACGGCCGCGCTCAAGCTCGCTCGCGAGCTCGAGCTGCCGACGTCGAGCCGTCCAACGCGCCCGCCGACCGCGCCCCACGCGGCGGAATGAGTACGCTTGACAAGCGCTGTCGGCGCAGCCGGGAGCGAGTTCGGGGTTTGGGCGGAGCCCAAGGGAAAGACTGGGGCACCGCCCGCTCGCCCAGCGAGCGTAATCGCCGCAGGCGATTGGTCGTATCTCGACGGCGGTGCACCAGTGCGCTCGACGTTCCAAGCGCCACCGGAAATACACGGGTCGCGGCTCGACCAACCCCAAGCAGACGTGCGCCTCGTCTTCGCCAGGCTGCGGGCCCTGCGGAGTCCCTCGAGCGCCGCATCGAACGATCGAAACGGTTCCTTCCGCATGCACGAGACGGACGGAACGCAGCTTCCCGCCCTTCTCGGGTGCCGCAGTCGCGCTGGTCGACGCGACCATATCCGACCTGTTTTTGGCTTCTTGCAGACGGCCAATTGGTCTCTCACTTGCACGTCGATCTGGACGTCGTAAAAGAGACAATTTTGGCAGCCGGGTGAGCGGAACGGCCTCTGAAACGCAAGCCCACGCCTGGAGCGCGGCGTCAGCGCTTCGGTCCTTTGGCCAATCCGGACGCGTTTGATCGAATCCGGACATCATCTTCGTGCCAAAAGGGTCGTTCGTCTGGCCTGTTCTTGACCGCTTGGCGTCGACCCTTACCTGGGAGTCATGACTGCGGACCTGCGCGAAGACGCGCGGAAGAGAGGAGACGTCCATGAACAAGATCGTACAAAATGTCGTACTCGTGCACGGCGGGTTCGTCGATGGCTCGGGGTGGGCGGGGTGTATTCAGCACTGAAAAAGGGCGGCTACCGAGTGAGCATCGTTCAAAATCCGACGCTTACGCTCGAAGGCGATGTCGCGGCGACGAAGCTCGTCCTCGATATGCAGGACGGCCCATCGCTTCTCGTCGGACACTCGTACGGAGGTGCGGTGATCACGCAAGCGGGCAGTCATCCGAAGGTTGCGGCCCTGGTGTACATCGCCGCGTTCGTGCCCGATGAGGGCGAGTCGGTGCAGACGCTCATCAAGTCATTTCCGCCGGGGGGCCCGGTGCCGCCAATTCTGCCACCACAAGAGGGCTTTCTGTTCCTCGACCGAGCCAAGTTTCACGCCTCTTTCGCCGCCGATCTCGAGTCGAATCTCGCGGAGTTTCGGGCGGATTCGCAGGTGCCGTGGGGTGTCGGCGCACTCTCGGGTACAGTCGGCAATCCCGCCTGGAAGTCGAAGCCAAGCTATTACCTGGTCTCTACCGAGGACAAGATGATCCCTCCCCAGGCACAGCGGGCCATGTCGGGTCGCGCCAAAGCCACGGTCGTCGAGGTTCCGGGAAGTCACGCGATCTACGAATCGAGACCGGCGGCCGTCGCGGAGCTCATCGAACGAGCCGCGCGCGGCGGCCGCTGAGCGTCGAAGAGCACGGCGTCGCACCCCCAGGTGGCGGACGGAGAGCAGAGAGCAACCAGCTCGTCCTCTTCAGACAAAAACTCCGTGATGGCCAGAGGCTGCAGGTGCAGCACGCGACGCCTCGGCTCGGGGCTGGCACCACGCTCGAAAGCGCGAGAGAGAGGGCTTTC
>CAZHED010000023.1:0-75789 GCA_964531095.1 uncultured Polyangiaceae bacterium
CCGTGCCCGTGCCCGTGCCCGTGCCCGTGGCCGCGCTCGGGCGGGAAGGTAGTCGCCTGAACGTGCCTCGCAGAACGGGGAAGCGCCCAGTCGCCGCTGCTTGCTTCTCGACGCCTCTGCCTTAGGTGGTCGCAGTCGCATCACACCAAGGGGAGGTTCTCGGATGAGTACGCGCAAGTCGGGACGCCACTCGCTCACGCTGGCCGCGGTTCTGGCCGCGGTCGCCACCGCCGCCGTCAGTTGCAATTCCAACAAGACCGTTTCGGCTCTGGACGATCAAGTCGTGGACCGGAAAGGCGCCTTGCTTGCCTCCCAGATCATCCCGGTGGCCCTGCAAGCCGGAGCGCCGGCGCCCGCCCAGGGCGCACCCGCCGGAAATGGACGCAAGCCGAACATCCTCTTCATCATGGGCGACGACATCGGCTGGATGCAGCCGAGCATCTACCACCGGGGATTGATGGTCGGAGAAACGCCCAACATCGACCGCATCGGCAACGAGGGCGCCCTCTTCGTCGACTACGTGGCCATGCAGAGCTGCACGTCTGGCCGCAACGCCTTTTTCACGGGCATGTACCCGGTGCGCACGGGAATGATTCCGCCGCAGCTGCCGGGCAGCCCGTCCTGGCTGAGGCCGGGCACCCCCGCGCTCGCGCAGTTCCTGCTGGATCTCGGCTACACCACCGGCGAGTTCGGCAAGAACCACCTCGGTGACCACACCGAGTCGCTGCCGACGGCGCATGGCTTTCAGGAATACTGGGGCTACCTCTATCACCTGGATGCCATGCAGCAGGTGAGTTTCCCGGACATCAACAAGAGCCCGACGGTGCAGAGCGTCGCTCCACCGTGCAAGAACACTCCCATTCCGGGTGTCGCCGAGGTCCAAGGCGCCGTCGATCCCAAGCTCAAGACGTGCCTCACCCCGCCGCGTCCGGTGCTCTGGTGCAAGTCCGCCGACGGGACGATGAAAAACCAGAATTGCCGCGACGAGGGTCCGCTGACTCTCGAGCGTTCGAAGACCGTCGACGAAGAGATTTCGAGCAAAGTGATCGATTTCATCGATCGCAACGCTCCGCAGAAGACCGGCAAGCCCTTCTTCGTTTGGTACAACCCCGCGCGCATGCACATCACGACGATGCTGTCGCCCAAGTACATGGAAATGGTGGGCGAGTCGGGCGGCAAAGACTGGGGCGTCAACGAAGCCGGCATGAAGCAGATGGACGACAACATCGGCTACGTTCTCAAGAAGCTCGAGGACATGGGCGAGCTCGACAACACCCTCGTCGTCTTCACCACCGACAACGGAGCGGAGGCGATCAGCTTCCCCGACGGCGGCGTGACTCCATTTAAGGGCCAGAAAGGCGAGGCATGGGAAGGTGGCTATCGCGCCCCGGCGGTGGTCCGCTGGCCGGGCCACATCCAAGCGGGCACGGTCAAGAAGCAGCTATTCGCCGCGCTCGACTGGCTACCCACGTTGGTGGACATCGCCGGAGGGCCGAAGGGCGACGGGCTGAAGCAACAGATTCAGGCGGGCAAGTATCCCGGTATCGTGAAGACCACGCTCGATGGCTTCAACCAGCGCGACTACCTAGAAGGCAATTCGGAGAAGTCGGCCCGTGACTACTTCTTTTATTACTCGGGCGCGACTCCGTCCGCGGTCCGCTACAAGAATTGGAAAATGTACTACACGATGGCGCAACCTGGGGCGACCGGCTGGCTCATGCCACTCACGCCGTTCCACTTCACGTTGGTACAGAACATTAAGCGCGACCCGTTCGAGCAGGCGGTTGGCGTGGACCAGAAGACGATTATGGGTTTTGGCGGAGCACTAGCCTCGCCCAGCACCGCCTATATGTACGACTGGAGCATCCTCCCCATCGGTCAGCAGCTCTGGGAGCAGCACCTCATGACGTTCAAGACGTACCCGCCGCTCCAAGCCGCGGCGACGTACAACCTCGACGCGATCATGAAGCAGGTTCAAGACCACGGGCACGCGAGCGACTAGCCCACAGCGCCAGCCGGTTCTGCCCCGCCAGGCCTGCTCGAGGCGGGCACCCGCGACGGGCGCATGTCCAGGACCTCCTGAGCCTCGCGGATCGACCGTTGCAGTGCCTTGTCGCGGCAACGTCGGGGTCGCTGGCCACTCAAGGAGGTCGTCATGAACGTGCTCAAGAGCATTGCCCAGCAAGTGACCCAGGGCCCGGCTCTGGCCTTTCTCATTCTCATGCTCGCGCTCATCCTTGGGCCGAGGCTCGCCGAGCGGATCCGTCTCCCGGCGATGGTGGGCCTCGTCCTCGCTGGGATGCTGGTGGGGCCCCACGGCATCCGTATCCTGGACACGAACGCGATCGCGCTCTCGAACTGGGGCAACTTCGGCCTGCTGTACCTGATGTTCGCGGCCGGGCTCGAGCTGGATCTCAAGCTCTTCGCCAGGATGAAGAAGGCCGCGCTCACGTTCGCGGTTCTCTCGTTTCTCATTCCGTGCTCGCTCGGCATCGCGAGCGCGCGTCTCATGAGCTACGCGTGGGCGGGAGCGGTGCTCATGGGGTCGAACTGGGGATCGCATACGCTGGTCACCTATCCGATCCTGCGGCAGATGGGGCTCGCACGAAACCGGGCGGTGGGGACGGTGGTCGGCGCGACGGCGGTCACCGACACGTCGGCTCTCCTCGTGCTCACCGGGGTTGCGGCGAGTGTGAAGAAGGTGGGGGGCGTGGGGATCCAGGTCGCGGAGATCGCGATCGGGCTCGTCGTCCTGCTGGCCTGGTCGCTTTACGCGCTCCCGAGGGTCGCGCGCTGGTTCTTTGCGCGGGTCGGCACCGATGCCTCGTACCGGTTCGTCTTCGGCATGGTCGCGTTCCTCGCGGGCGCGGTCCTTGCGCAGGCCGCCGGAATCGACGGGATCGTCGGCGCCTTCTTCGCCGGGCTCGGTCTCAACCGCGCGATCCCCGAGGGAAGCCCGCTGATGGAGCGAGTCCAGTTCTTCGGCTCGGGCCTCTTCATTCCGATCTTTCTCGTTTCGGTCGGAATCCTGCTCGATCCGAAGGTGCTCGTCGATCCGAAGACGCTTCTCCTGGCGCTCGTCTTCACGATCGCGGTGCTCGGCGGCAAAGCCCTCGCGGCGGTCATCGCGGGGCGGCGCTTCGGCTTCTCATGGCCGGAGGTCGGGGTCATGTCGGGTCTGTCCGGCTCGCAGGCTGCAGCGACGCTTGCGACCACGCTCGTCGGGGCAAAGCTCGGGATCTTCGACAAGCAGACGATCAACGCCGTGCTCGTGGTGATCCTGGCCTCGCTCGTCATCACGCCCGCCGTGGTCACGTTCTTCGCGAAGAAGATGGGACGCACGCAAGAAGGCAGCGAGTCGCTGGCGCGCACGGTCCTGGTGCCGGTCTGGGGCGAGGCGACCCGGCCGCTGCTCGCCGTGGCGGGCCGTCTGGCGGAGGGCGACGGAGGGATCGTGCTGGCCGCGAGCTTCGCGACTGAGGAGGCATCGGAGGCAGAGCTGGAATCGCAGCGCGCACTGAAGGACAAGGCGGAGGAGTGGCTCGCCAAGGACGGGCTCGAATCGCGCACGTGCTTCCGAGTCGCGCGGACCGTGCCGGCGGGGCTCTTCGAGACCGTGCGCGCCGAGAAGGCGACCATGCTCCTCACGGAGAGACACTCGGGAGCACGCGATCGCCTCGAGCGGGACGCCGAGGCTTTCCGTACGCTCGGCCGATCGCCCATTCCAGTCCTCATCGCGAACGGAGCAGTCAACGCGTTCCAGCGGATCGTGATCATCGCTCGCCGCGAAGACCAGGTCCACCCAGGGAGCCGCGACCTCGATCTGGCGGTGCAAGTGGCGAGCCGCCTCGCGGGCCAGCGACCGGTGGTCTACGTGGGGCCGTCGGTGACCACGGCCCCGTCACCGTTCAAAGCGAAGAGGATCCACGTCGAGCGAGTCGAGAGCGCAGACCCGGTCGGGTGGGTAAAGGACCATACTGGCGACTCCGACCTCCTCCTCTTCCCGGGGGTTCACGCGTCGGGCGAGGGTCTCGAGCGCGTCGTCGATCTGCCCGAGAGAAAGTCATTGATCGCGATCGCTGCGCCCGTCACCCCAGCGAAAGCGACGGAAGAGCGCTCGACGGGATTGGTGGTTGGCCAGAGCCTGAGGGAGTCGGCCGGATAGCGATCGCCCATCGTCGTGCCAGCCCGGACTAATACTCCCTGGCCTTCTCACGCGCGATCGGGCCGGGGCTCCACAGCCATCCCAGGCCGCCTTGCGCCGCCTTCTTCCCGGAGAACCCCCCGCCTTGTCCTCGAAGCACGTACGCGATCCCGACAGCGATCACCGAGCCGGCGATCGGCCCGACGAGATACGGCCACCACGCGTTGCCCTCCCCAATGACGAGGGCCGGGCCGAGCGAGCGCGCAAGGTTCATCGACGCGCCGCTCACCGGTGCGCCCCATAGACCGGCGAGGGCGATGTAGCTGGCGACGGCTGCGGCGCTCATCTGTCCGACGTTCTGCGCGCCCGACGAGGTGCCGAGGATGACGCTCACGAGCCCCGTGGTGAGGACCGCCTCCCAGAGCATCGCCGTCGTAGGGCTTATGGACGGGCCGGGCTGGGTGAGCCCGGCCGTCCCGTGCGGGCCGATGAGCGCGACGAGCAGGAGCGCAGCGAGACAGGCGCCCGCAAACTGCGCCACGACGTAGCCGGGCAACCGCTTCCACGGAAAGTCGCCGCGCATGGCGAATGCGAGACTCACGGCCGGGTTGAGGTGCGCGCCCGACACGGACCCCATGAACAGAATGATCGCCCCCACCATCAGCCCCGGCGCGGTCACCAGCGCAGCCTGGCCGATCGCATGTCCGCCGAATCGGGCATTGACCATCCCGCCGCCGGCAGCCACGAGCACTAGAAAGAACGTGCCCAGAAGCTCGCCGAAGAGCCGGCGCAACTCGTACTTGTCTCTGTCGACCACCAGGATTCCTCCGACCGATTGCGCACGACCCCTGCAACCCGTGAGCCGCGACGTCGCCGTTGCCAGTCCAGGTACGGTCATTTGGGCGCCGCCTGGTCGCGTTCGGCCGGGCTCGCCGCTTGCACCAATTCACCGCCCGCGAAAGGAGCGCCGCGATGGAAAGAACGCAAATCAAGTGGCTGAGCGAACCGCAGAAACATGACTATCCAGCAGCAGCGTCCTACCTGAGCCTGACTCTGGATCGACCCACGGCGAAGAAGGTCGCCGAAAAATTGGAACAGGCCGAGATGTCGGAGTTTGCGGCGAAGGACATCTTTAGAGCGTCGGAGTTGCCGCTGCTGGGCGTCGGCAATAGCCACGTGGACAAAGACCGAGCCCGAATCATCCGGGAAGAGAAATTGTCTCCACTGCTCCTGTTCCGAGACAGCCATACCGGCAAGGTGACGATCGCCGACGGCTATCACCGCCTATGCGCCGTCTACTCGTTCGATGAGGACGCCCTGATCCCTTGCAAAATCGTGTGAACCGGCGAGCCGCCATCACCCATGGCGGCCGCCCCGAGTCCGCGCAGGCATCATCCGTGGTGAGCTTGCCGCGACACCCCCGGATGTGTCGGCTCGCCCGGCTCATGCCTCGGGTTCTTCGTCTCGTACGTCCCGTCGCGCGCTGGAATCGACAAGAGCAGATCGCGATCGTAGATGTGCTGATCACGCGAGTCGTACGGCACCGCGTGCATGCCGGTGTCCATCCGGATCGCGTCGCACGGGCACGCCTCGACGCAGTAGCCGCAGAAGATGCACCGCAGCTCGTCGACGACGAACTTCACGGGGTAGCGCTCGTAGCCCCGGCGCTTGTCGCCTTCCGGGTACTCACCCGCCTCGATGTAGATGCACTGCGCCGGGCACGCGGTCGAGCAACACAGGCAGGCGACGCACCGGACGCTCGCGTCGGCGCGCGTCGTCAGGCGGTGGATGCCCCGGAAACGCTCGGGATACGGCCGCTTCTGCTCGGGGTACGAGATGGTCGTGATGCCCGTGTCGAAGCGGTCGAGCACCGGATCCGGGCGGCCTCCGCGCACCATTTCGCGCGTGTTGTCGAAGAAATGCTTCATCGACACGCCGACTCCACGAAAGATCTCCGGGAGGTAGCTTCTGGTCTCGAAGTCGCGCGGCGCGTACCGGACCGACGTCGCGTTCATCGTTGCGGGCGGCTTCTTGGGGAAGGTCCTGGTTTCCATTCGGTTGGCCTTTCATGCCTGCATCGGTTCGGACTTCGTCCCGCCGCGCTTCGCGGTCACCTCGGCCGACGAGCCGAGCAGCGTTCGTAGGTGCTTGATCGGCGCGAAGAAGCCGATGACCAAGCTCCCGACGAGGAAGGCCAGAACGCCCGCGACGATCGCTTGCGAGAGGTCTCCCGCGACCTTGAGCGCGTCGCTCACCCCGGGCCCCGCCTTGTCGAGCGCGAGCCACACGACCCCGGTCACAAGGATGTTGGCGAGCGACGCCGGCAAGAGCATGCGCCAGCCGAGCTTCATCAGCTGGTCGTACCGAAAGCGCGGAAGCGTCCACCGCACGAACACCTGCATCCAGCAGACGAGGATCACTTTCACGAAGAACGTGAGAACCCCGAGCAGAGTCATCCACACGTGCGACACGGGAATCTGCAGGAGCCGCAGAGTGCCGAATTCGATCGTCAGCCCGTCGCGGTGGAAGAAGGGGAGCGTCCAGCCGCCGAGGAAGATCGTGACCAGCAGCATCGAACCCGTGACGACTTCGGCGTACTCCGCGAAGTAGAACATCCCGAACTTCATCCCGGCGTATTCGGTGAAGTAGCCGGACACGAGCTCGCTCTCGGCCTCGGGCAAGTCGAACGGGATGCGCTTGTTCTCCGCGACGGCGGCGGTGAAGAAAAGGACGAACGCGAGCGGCTGCACGAAGATGCCCCACGCGTGGTTGTCCTGCCAGCGCACCATCTCGTCGAGGCGCACCGTGCCGTAGATCATCATCGCGCCGATCAGCGACATGCCCAGAGTGACTTCGTAGGAGACCATCTGGCTCGCTGCGCGGAGCGCGCCCAACAGGCTGAATTTGTTGTCGCTGGACCAGCCGGCGATCGCCGCGGCGATGATCCCCTGTCCCGACATCGCGAACACGTAGAGGATGCCCGCCCCCAGCGGCGCGACCATGAGCTCGATGGGGTAGAGACCATTCTTGACGTCGGGCGAGCAAGTGCCCCAGCGCTGCGCCGACGGCCCTTCGATGATCGGCCAGTGCGCGACGAGGTGCAGGTGAAACAGGCGCGGGCAGACGGTGTCGCCGAACGGGATGGTGCCGACGAGCGTGAAGACCATTCCCATCGCCATGATCGGCGCGAGCGTGAAGAGCAGCCGGTCGGCGCGGGGGGGCATGAAGTCTTCCTTCGTGAAGAACTTCAAGCCGTCGGCCGCCGGGTGAAGGAGCCCGGCGAGCCGGAACTCTTTGCCGAAGATCTTGACCACCGCCCGGTTCGGGCCGATGCGGTCCTGGATCATCGAGCTCTGGCGCCGGTCGGCCCAGGTGAGGATGGCCGCGAGGTTCAGGACGAACCCGACCATGATGAGGATCTTGATCATCGTCCAGATGAACTGCATCGCGGTCATGGTTTCGACCCACTCATAAGAAGCATTTCGGTTGGGTAGTGCCTTATTCGGCGGGGATGGCCGCCGGAGGCCTCGCGCTGTTCGCCACGCCTTTGGAGGCGAGCCGCCCCCTTATCTCTTGTAGCTTCGTCCACGAAGCCTCGTATCCGAGCGCCGCGGCGATCTGGGCGACCGACTGCCACGCCGGCTTGCTGACCCCGAGCGGCTCGAGCGCCTTCTCGCTCACCTGGCGCACGCCCTTGGCATTCACGTACGTTCCCGAATGCTCGGCCCACGATGTCGCGGGGAGCAGGACGACCGCAAGGCGCGAGAGCGGCCCCTCGTGCGCGGCGATCGTGACCATCGTCGCGGCGCCGAGCGCCTCGGGATCCACCGGAGCGGCGCCGCCCAGCGCGATCACGTGGGTGATCCGCGACGCGCCCACGTCGTCGAGCAACATGCGAAGCGGCTTTGCCACCGGCGCGATGATGTGCACGCCGCTCGAATTCGAGTTCTTGTCCCGATGAATCAGGATGTCGTCGTGGTAGCCCTCGCGGCGCCCGGTGAAATAGACGTTCTTGCCGCCCAGCAGCACCGTTCCGAGCTCGTAGAGCGCCCAGTTGTCCTCGAGCGAGTGCTCCGCGCTGAGCACGATGGCCACCGAGCTCGGCGCCACCCCCGCGAATACGGCCTTGATCTCGTCGAGCGCCTTGCTCGCCGACGTGGCCACTCCTCGAACCTTCGCCTCGAGGACTCGCCCGTCGTGCGCCGCCTTGTACGAGAGCATCCCCTCGTCGCACATCCAGAACTTGTTGACCTTTTCGTTGTCGCGCGGCCGGTACCGGTAGGCCTTGTTGTTGCGCGGATCGTAGTCGAGGTACGCGTTGCAGCCGGTCGCGCAGCCCTGGCAGATCGCACTCGCTGTTCTCAAAAACCAAACGCGGGCCTTGAAGCGGAAGTCTTTCGTGGTCAGCGCGCCGACCGGGCAGACGTGCTCGGTCATGAACGTGTAATGCCCGTCGAGCTGACGCCCCGGCGCGACGATGATCTCGTTCAGGTTGCCGCGCTCGCGCATATCGAGCACAGGATCCTTGGCCACTTCGGCCATGAAGCGGACGCATCGCGTGCACATGACGCAGCGCTCGCCGTCGTAGACGATCGTCGGCCCGAACACGACCCCCTTCGGCTTGTGCACGGGCTCGTCGCGCATGCGCTTCGTGTATCGCCCGTAGTCGAGCCAGTAGTCCTGCAGCTTGCACTCACCCGACTGATCGCAGATGGGACAGTCGACCGGGTGGTTCAGGAGCAAAAACTCTTGGACGTCGTGGCGCGCGCGGCGCACGTGCTCGCTCGTGTCGGCGAGCACCTCCATGCCGTCGGCCGCGGCGACGTAACACGCGGGCTGCAGCTTGGGCTTCTGCCGTGGAACGTAGTCGCCCGCCTTGGCGTCCCATTCGAGCACGTCGAGCGTGAGGCCGCGCTGCCCGGGCTTGGGCTGGATGTCGACGAGGCACATTCGGCAGTTCGCCGGCGCCGACAGACCGGGGTGCCAGCAGTAGTGCGGTATCTCGATGCCCTGCCGCCACGCCGCCCGGATGATCGTGTCACCCGGCTCGAAGGGGAGGGTTTTGCCGTCGAGTTTGAAAGTGGGCATGGGTGGAAGCGTCCTGGGCGAGAAACTCGAGATTCGCTAGTGGTCGCACTCGCCGCCGATCATGTTCAGCGAACCGAACGTCGGCACGATGTCGCTCAGCATGCGGCCCTCGAGCAGCTTCGAGAGGCCGCCGGTGATCTGGAAGCACGGCGGGCGAATGCGCACCCGGTAGGGCGTGCCGCTCCCGTCGGACACCAAGTAAAAGCCAAGCTCGCCGTTCCCCCCCTCGGTGTACGAGTACACCTCCCCCTTGGGGATCTTGGCGCCCTCCATGATCAGCTTGAAGTGCTGAATCGTCGCTTCGATGGTCGTGTAGACCGCCATCTTGTCGGGGAGAACCACGGCAGGGTCGTCGCAGGAGATGGGGCCATCGTCGGCCATGCGATCGATCGATTGCTCGATGATGCGCCGGCTTTGTCGGATTTCGCCCAGTCGTACGAGGAACCGGTCGAGCGTGTCGCCCTTCGTGCCCACTGGGACGTCGAAGTCGACCTCGTCGTACTTGAGGTACGGGTGAGCCTTGCGAATGTCGTAGGCGACGCCGGTCGCTCGCAGGCACGGGCCGGTCCAGCCGAGCGCGACGGCGTCGGCGCCGCTGATCGCGCCGACGTTCTCGAGGCGGTCGATGAAGATGCGGTTTTTGAGGAGCATCCGCTCGCCCTCTTCGACCAGGCCGACGATCTTCGGAAGCGCCGCCCGGCAGAGCCCTTTGAAATCCCGGCTCGGAGGATTGGCCATGCCGCCGATGCGACCGAACGAGTGCGTCAGGCGGGCGCCGGTCTCCTCTTCGAGGATGTCCCAGACCATCTCGCGCGCCTTGACGAACCACAGAAACGGCGTGATCGCGCCGAGCTCCATGGCCATCGCGCCGTCGCACGTCAGGTGGTCGCTGATCCGCGCGAGCTCGCCGAGGGCCATGCGATACCACTGGCACCGCTCGGGCACGACGAGGCCGCAGAGCTTTTCGACGGCGAGCGCGTACCCGACGTTGTTGAGCATCGGCGACACGTAGTTGAGGCGGTCGACGTACGGGAAGACCTGCGCCCAGGTCCCGCGCTCGCACATCTTTTCGAAGCCGCGGTGCAGGTAGCCGACCTGAACGTCGGCCTTGACCATCGTCTCGCCGGACAGCTCGAGCACGATGCGCACGGTCCCGTGCATCGCGGGGTGCGACGGCCCGAGGTTCAAGTGCATCGGCTCCGCCGGCAGCTCGAGCTCGCCTTCTTCGAGCTCCATGTCGAGCGGTTCCATCAGTCGTCCTCCGGCCTCGGCGGCATACGGCCGAAGGGCATCCCCTCGTCGGGCCCGAACGGTTCCAGCTTGTGGAGGGGCATCCCCGCTTCCGCTTCGGTGCGATAGGGCACCAGCGGTTGCGTGCGATCCGCCGCGTACGTTCGCTGGAGCGGGTGCCCCTCGAACTCCGGATACATCAGGATGCGGCGCAGGTCGGGGTGACCGCGGAAATGCACGCCGCTCATGTCGAAGACTTCGCGCTCGAGCCAGTTCATGCCGGGCCATATCGACGTCACGCTGTCCAGCTCTGCGCCGGCCATGTCCTCGTCGCCGACGCGCGTCTTGAGCCGAATGCGGTGGCGCATCGAGATCGAATAAAGGTGCATCACGACCTCCATGCGCGGCGCCCGGTCGGGGTAGTCCACGCCGCAGAGGTCGACCGGCAGGTCGAAGTCGAGCGCCGGGTCCTGACGCAGAAACGCGCAGATGGCTTTCCACTTCGAGGGGTCGACGACCGCCGTGTCGTCGCCTAGCTGCGAGTGCGTCTCCAAGACCGCCGCGCCGAAGCGCTCTCGCAGCTTGTCGAGAACAACTTGGCTCACCTCATGCCTCCCGCCCGCCGTGGGGCGCGAGGGCCTTTGCTTCCTTGTCGCGCAAGGCCGGCACGAGATCGCGAGCGTCGGTCGCCGATCGCCGGAGGTGGACGAGCCCCGCGACGTTGTGGGCGGGGTCGAAGCGCGGCTTAACCACACCTGGGCGTCGCTCGTTGCGGGCAATCTTGTCTTGAAGGAGCATCAGCCCGTCGAGGACGGCCTCGGGTCGCGGGGGGCAACCGGGGATATAGACGTCGGTCGGGATGATTTTGTCGATCCCGGGCACCGTCGTGTAGTTGTCGTAAAAGCCGCCGGTCGACGCGCACGTGCCGAAGGCCATGACCCACTTCGGATCCATCATCTGCTCGTAGATCCGCTTGAGCACGGGCGCCTGACGCTGGCTGATCGTGCCGACGACCCATAGAAGGTCGCTCTGACGCGGCGAAAACCGGGGTGCTTCCGCGCCGAACCGCGCGACGTCGAATCGCGGGCTGGTGAGGGCCATGAACTCCATTCCGCAGCACGCCGTGACGAACGGATACATGAAGAGCGAGTACTTGCGCGCCCAGCCGAGCAGCGCGTCGACCTTGGTCGTCGCAAAGCCTTGCTCGCTGCCCTCGAGGGTGAGCGAACGGTTCACGTCTCCCATTCGAGCGCTCCTTTTCTCCAGACATAGACCAGTGCGACGACGATGACGGCCAAGAAGCTGAGCATCTCGGCGAGCCCCAGCCATCCGAGGTCACGGAAATGGATGGCCCACGGATAGACGAACACTGCCTCGATGTCGAAGACGACGAACAGGATCGCCGTCAAATAGAACTTCACGGAGAGCCGGAGGTGGCCGCCCGTGCTTTCGCTTCCGCACTCGAACGGTGCATTCTTCGCGCCGACCGGATTCTTGTGACGACCGAGGTACGTAGCGGCGCCCCAGAACACGGAGGCGATGAGAAACGCCGTCGCGAGAAGCAGGAACATCGGCGCATACGTGGCGATCATGGCGGCCCGTGGAGGTGGACTCGGTCTCGTGGTCTGCCCGCTGCCTCGCGTTACGGTTGGGCAGGCGGGCGCGCGCGGCTATCGCGCGAAAAGCCGGGGTTTTTCTAGTCCTCGCCGCCAATCGTGTCAACGCCGGGTTCAGCCGCCCAACGAACTAACTCTTCGACTGCGCCACCGTCGCCTTCCAGCCCGTGAGCGGAAGTCCCAGCGCCGTCTCCACCTGGTGCAGCTCGTCGGCGAGGTCGCGCTCGCCGACGCCCGCCTTCAGTGCGTCGCGGAGGCACGCGTACGCGGCCACCCACTTCTTTCGCCTGAGAAACGCGCGGGCGAGCGGCAAGCTGACGTCGGCCGGCGCCCCCCCGAACGCGAGCGAGCGTCGCAAGGGGGCGATGGCCTCGCCAGGCCGATCGTTCTGGAGGAGCGCTTCTCCCAGGCGTCGAAAGAGGTCCGCGGCCGCGACCCCCTCCTGGGCATATTGAATGCCGATGCGCAAGACTTCTTCGGCTTGTTCGGTCTGCCCGAGGTGGACGCACGCGCTGCCAAGGAGCCCTAGCCCCTTGGCGATGAGGCCGCGCGCGTCCGGAGTCAGAAGCTGCCCCTCGGGCGTGCGCAGAAAGATCGCGAGCGGCGCCGGCCAGCTCCCCAGCAGCTGCACGACGCGGGTCCACTCGGCGCGCGAGGCGGCGGCTTCGGCGTCGCTGACTTTGGAGAGGTCGATGGCGCTGCGCGACGCGGTGCCGACACGATCGAGCTCTTCGCGCACGAGCGCGCGCATGCGCAAGCGGAAGGCGTCGAGCTCGTGCGTCTCCTGAACTCCGTCGTGCAAGACGACGAGCTGCGCCGGCTCGTTGCCACCGAGGATCAGCTTCTGGAGCGAGTAACCGTAGAGCGGCGCGAGAAGGAGATAGCGCACGCCGATGTAGAGCTGGATCGGCTCGATCTCCGTCTCCCGCGTCGGCGCGGGGACCGGCTTGTCGTCTTCGACCAGGAGAGCTCCGGCGAGGCGACGCCGGAAGTCGGCCAGCGTGAGGCGCTGCGGCTCGAGCGCCTCGTCCGATTCGCTGATGCCCACGACGAAATCGACAAGCGACAGATCCGGGTTGCGCCGGTCCACCGTGAGCGCAGTGATGCGCGCGCCCACGATGATCGAAAACGCGAAAAAGCGCTCGCCGATGATTTCGCAGAGCGCCTGAAACGACCCGATCCCTTCGCCGATCCGCTCGAACCAGCCGTCCGTGCGAACCGCGTCGAGATCCAGCTCTCGGTGCTGTCCTTCGCTCATTTGCCGCGTCTTCACCCATACCAGACATGACGGCGCCGGCCGCTGCCGTTTCAGCCGCTGCCGGCGCCTCGGCCGGGCCCGCGCGCGGCGCTCCAGTGGATGCACACCGGTTTGACTCCACAGCCTTCGCATCGAGCCGCGTCGCGCCGCGACGGGCAGCGCTGCAGCATTCCCATGTGGCAGAGGGAGAAGTCGTATTTCGTCGGATCGGCCGGGTCGAACCGCGCGAGCGCGCGCGTGATTTCTTCCGTTGTTCGCCACGAGGTGGTCTTTCGTCGCGTGAAGCCGAGGTTGAAGGCCAGCTTGTGGATGTGGACGTCCACGGGCACGACGAGCGCGGCCGGGTCCACTCGCCAGAGGCCGAGGTCTACGCCGTCGGGTGCGCGCACCATCCATCGAAGAAAGAGCAAGAGCCGCTTGCTGCCGCTCGGGCCGCGCGGATCCGGGAGCAAGTGGCCGGGGCCGCGGCGGGGACCCCCGCGGCGCAGGCCCCCCGCCGACCGGATCGCGTCGCACCATGCGCCGAGGGCCTCGCGCAGCGACCGCGTGCGTCGCAGCTCCGCCTCGAAGAGATCACCGAGCGATCCATGCTCCCGTTGCACGCGGCGGCCGCCGACGAGGAGTCGCGCGACGTCGTCGCCGCGAAAGACCCGATGCTTCCACCCTCGGAGACGGGCCAAGACCTCTCGCGGCGGACCGTCGGCGAGGCGCGCGGGATGGGGGCCCAGGCGCGCCAAGAGGTCGTCCATCTTGGCGCGGATCGCTTTGACGTTGCCGAACGCGATGCAGGCCGCCAGGAGAGCCACGAGCTCTCGGTCGTGCGGCTCCGCATAGTCGTGGACGAAGCCCACGGGATCGGCTTCGCGGCGTGCGCGCACGTCGCAGCGGGCGCGGATGTCGTCCAGAGCGCTCTTGATGCGCTCTTCGCGTTCGGTGAGCGCGTCAGGGCCGCTCTTCGACATGGCCGGAGGCGTCTTTCGTCGAGCGCGGCAGCATCGCGGCGCGCTTTTCGGCGCGGACGCGCTCGGTGTGCGCTCGGTCGTGGCGGAGCCTGGCTATCGCCAGCCAGCGATCCTCTCGGCTCGCGACCGCCCGCGACACGTAGGTGCTCCAGTGCGCCTCGGACGACGCCCACAGAGCGGCGGCAGCCCGCGCGTCTGGTTCGGCGCCGGCGGCCGCCGCATCGCCGAGCCCCAGATACCACTCGCGCTCCCATTCCGGCACGAAGAACACGTTCTGTTCGTCGCGGATCGCGTCCCACCCCGTCACTCTTTGCGGCAGCCCGAGCTGGCCGAGCTCATCCCACGTGAGCTGCTCCGCCTTGGCGGCGGTGTCCAGCGCGGCGCGTGCGTCGCCTCCGCGATCGAGGGCGACCGCGAGATCCCAGAGGGTCAGGGCGTACGTGGAGTTGCGGGCGCTGGAGTTCGGCAGGGCGCCGCAGATCTGGAGCACGCTGCGGAACGTCCCTAGGGCGTCGTCCAGTCGGCCGAGCCGCATCTCGGCCTCCCCCATGTTCATCATCGTCAGCGCGCGCGACCGGTCGTCCGACAGGCGCGCGATGTAACGCCGCGAGACGACGACCTCTTCGCGCGGGCGATCGAGCTTGGCGTAGGTCTCGACCAGCGCTTCGAGCGCGAAGGTGGTCCCCGGGTGATCCGGGGCGGCTTCGAGCGCGGGCGCCAGAACGTCGACGACGCGTTGGTACAGGTCGCTTCGACCCTGGGCGGTGGCGAGGCGTTCGTAGACGATTCCGATGTCGAACCGAAGGCGTACGTCGGGGCTCCTCTCGGCTCCCGCCTCCTCGAGCATGACGCGCGCTGCCTCGAGGCGCAGCTCTTCGTCGCGTCGCTGCTCGGACGGCAGGAGATCTTCGATCGGGCGCCGATGCACGAGTCGCTCCACGCGGACGTGGAGCGCCCAGCGCTCTTTCTCGGCCGGGTCTTTCGCGATGTCCCATGCGCTCGGCGGCGTGTCCGCCCGAACCGTCCGCGCTCGTCCGGCCAGGCCTGTCATCGTCAGCAGGAGGAGCGCGCGCGCCCGGAGCCGGACGGACGCGGACGTCATCGGCGCGCCCCGGAGGCTTCGCGCTTGCCACGAAGGGCCTCGAGGTGGCCACGCGCATGCGCGGCCCACGCGCTGGTCGGCGCCTGGTCGATGGCGCTCTGCCATTCGTCTCGCGCGCCCGCGGCGTCGGTCGCTTCCAAGGCGAAGGCCGTGAGTGCGTGTGTCTCGGCGGGAACCACTGCGAGAAGCGCTTTGGCGCGCGATGACGCCACGGCGTCGCGCGGGTCGCCGCGCGGGCGCTCGGCGAGCAGTGCTCGGGCCTCGTCGGCGCTTCCGTGGCGGTCGAGCGCGAGCGCGAGCGCCAGCACGGCGATGCCCCGTGCCTCGTCCTGCGCTTCGCGCAGCGCTTCCCGGAGCGCCGCGGCCGCTTCGTCGAGGCCCGCTGCGCCGCGCGCCATCGCCACGAACGCCGCCTCGATCTCCGCGGACACCCGCTCCGCGGTGGGAAGCGTCGTCGAGCGCGGGAGAAGCGCGCGGTACGCCTCCGCTGCCGCCTGCACGCGTCCGGTGCGCGCGAGCGCGCGGCCCCAGGCGAGCAGAGCCGGGGGGTCATCGAGCGCGCGGGGATCTCGCGACGTGCCCTCGTCGAGCGCGGCGAGAGCCTCGGCGAACCTCCCGAGCGCGGCGAGCGCACGCCCCTCCAGAACGCGCGGCGCTGCATGCCCGGGAAGGACCCGGTCGGCTTCGTGCGCGGCATCGAGAGCGGCCTGGGCCATCACGGTGACTCCGGCCAACTTCGACGAGGCGCTGGCGACCAGATCGCAGTAGCGCCTCAGCTCCGGCGACTTGGCGCGCTCCCACACGTTGACGGCACGTCCGGCGGAGTCGCCACACTCGCGTGGCCGCCCGCTCGACCAGGCGCTTGCGCCACCTTGCGCGAGGAGCACGAGAACGAGCAGCGGCTCCATCATCGCGGGGAGCGTAGACTAGCAGCGTTCCCCGGTGCAGCCCGATCCGGGACGAGGGTCGTGCGCCGCCGAGGCGCGTCCACGAAGGGACGAAAGAAGGTCGTGCGCGGCCGAGGCGCGTCCACGAGGGGACGAAGGAAAGTCGTGTGCGGCCGAGGCGCGTCCACGAGGGGGCGAAGGAGGGGGGTGCAGGGGCGTGGTCCATCGGAAGGGGCTTCGAGTCGCCAACAGGTCGCCAAACGGGTAAATTCGTCGTGTCCTTGAAACGTTGCCGTAGCCCCCCCGATCGAACCGGCGACCCCAAAGAAAGGGGCCGCGGCAGCCTCGCGGCGATTTCATTTGCCGTCGTCGCCTGCGTCGTTGCGTGCTCTTCGCGCAGCGGCAAGCTTCCGCCCGTGCTTGGAAACTGCGTCCCGCCGCCGGATGCCGCGTGCGCGAGCCCCGGTGGGGGAGGGGGTAGCGCAGCGGAAAATCAGGGCGACTCGGGCGCAGGGACCGGAACCGGCGCCGCCCCGGGCACTTGCGGGGGCGCCGAGTTTCTCGTCATCAACACCAACGTGTACTGCGAGCCCTGCATCGTCTCGACTTGCTGCAACTCGGCCATGTCCTGCGGCGCCACGTGCCAGTCGTTGCTCGCGTGCACGCAGAAGTGCACCCAAGGGGACCTCAATTGCGTCGGAGTCTGCGAGGACGATCCGACCTTGCAGGCCGGGGTGTCGGCGTATCTGGATTTCGCGAGCTGCGTTGCCACCTGCCCCGCCTGCCCGGCACTCCAGCACCAGTAGAGCCAGCAAGCTGGGGAGCGGAGCTCCGAAGGGGCGCAGCGGAGGCTGTGCAAGCGGACTACGGGACTACGGCTGGGGGTCGGGGGGAGCGGCCGCGCTCCCCCCGTGTGCAGTTCGTTGGATCGCGTCAGTTCCAATCGCGTCAGCCGGAGCGGAGCCCCGAAGGGGCGCAGCGGAGGCTGCACTAGGACAATGTGTACGTGATCGACACGGACCCAGGCGCTTTCGATCGAGCTCGAGCGCGAAACTGGTATCGTGGACACAGGTATCGTGGACACAAGGGGATGAGTCTCTTCTCCAAATCGCCAAAGGACGGCCCCCAGAAGCCCGATCCGTCGGGGAGCAAGAGCCCCGCGGCGCCGCCGCCTCCTCGCGCCGGCGGGCAGCGCCCGCTCTCGCCTCCGCAAGCGCCGCAAGCCGCGCCAGTCAATCCCCCGCCCGCGCCCAAAGCCTCTCCGCCGCCCGTCGTGCCCTCGCGCATCATCGACAGCGCCGCTGCCGCCAGGGCTCGCCCGGCCATGCCGGCGATAGCCATCGGACCGCCCGCGGGTCCGCCCGTCGCGGCGTCCGCGCCCAGCCCCGCGTCTCCGGCGGCTGCGCCCGCCCCAGCGCCGCCTGCCGCCACGTGGCCGGCGGCAGCTCCAGTCGCTGCGGTGCCCCCGCCCGCATCGCCGCCTGCGCCTTCGCCGCCCAAGGCTGCCTCGCCGGCCGCGCCGCGTGCCGAGCCCCTCGGGTCCGTTCGGCCGACCGCGCCGGACTTGACCAGCAACGAGGGCGCGCACGTCTCAATCGCCGATACGTTCGAGCGGCTGCTCAGCCTGGAAGATCTCGACGAGGGCTTCGCGAGGATCGAGGGCTCGGCCGACGCGTCGGGCTCGCACAGCGTGGCCTTGACGGATCTGGCCGAGGTTCGGGTGCTCTTCGCCCAGCTCGCGGTCAACCATGTTCGCCAGGTGCGTGACTTCATGATCGACCTGCGCTGGCGCGACGCCACGCTCGACTGGATCGGCATCTGCGAACCCGCGCTGCGGTCGCTCCGGCGCGCGGCGGACAAGCTCGAGCTGCGCGAGCTGTGCGGGGCGCTCGATCGCTTCGCCGAAGCGCTCACAGTCGCGCAGGCGAGCGGCGGGGGAACGATCGACGGCGACCGGCGCGACGCGCTCCTCGCTCGGTACGACGAGCTATGCACGCTGATGCCGCAGGCGTTCGCGCTGGACCTCGATCGCACGCAGCGCGAGGCGGTCATTCTCCAGTCGCTCCTGCTGCAAGTCCCGGACGTGAAGAAGGTCACGCTCGACAAGCTGTACGCCGCGGGCCTGACGAGCCTCGAGGCGCTATTCCTCGCCACCCCGGCCGACATCGCCGCGACCACCGGCATCAGCGAAGCGCTTGCCTTGAGAGTGGTCGAACGCTTTCGCGCGTACCGCGAGCAGGTCAAGGCGGCGGTTCCGGACGCGTCGCGCACCCACGAACGCGAGCGCGTCGCGGAGCTGACCGCGCGGCTTCGCCGCGAGCACGACGAATTCGAGCTCGCCGCCCAGTCGTGGACGCGCGAGGCCGACGAGAAGCGCAAAACGCTGCGCAAAGCGCGCGCCCAAACGCTGCTCGACCTGCAGGTCGTGCTCGCACGGCTGGGCGAGGTCGAGCGGCTCAAGGAGCTCGAGCGGCTTCCGTTCGAGCGCAAGGTCGTGCACCTCGAGTCGTTCCTCGAGGAAGCGCGCGAAAAGTACACGGCGCAGCCCTGACGAGGAGGAGGTCCGAACCGACATGCCCGAGCTCACGGCGGACGTAGTTCTGAGGAAGATCAAGAGCGGCGAGAAAGTAGAGCGCGCCGACTTGCGCGGTCTGGCGATGCCCAAGGCGATGCTCGAGGGAGTCAGCTTTCGCCGATGCGATCTCGACGGCGCGAACTTCGAGGGAGCGCGCCTATCGCGCGCGGTCCTCAAGAACGCCAGCCTGCGCGAAGCGTTCTTGGCAGCTGCCGATCTGCGCGAAGCGAACCTGGAGAGCGCCGACCTCGAGGGCGCCAATCTTCAAGGCGCAAACCTGGTGGGAGCGAACTTGAGCCGCGCCAACCTGGAGGGGGCCAACCTTCAGGGGGCCGACCTCTCCGGGGCACGTCTCACCCACGCGCAGCTCGAGTCGGCCAAGCTGGGAGGCGCGAAGCTCGTCGGCGCGCACCTCGCGCACGCCGACCTCGGCGAGACGGACCTGTCGACCGCAAAGCTCGACGAGGCCGACCTGACCAACGCGAATTTCAGCGGCGCCAACCTCGAAGAAGCGAGCCTGGTCCGCGCGCAGCTCAAGGACGCGCAGCTGACGGGCGCCAACGCGAAGGGGGCGCGCTTCGTCGAGGCCATTCTCGTCAACGCGGCCCTCGCCGCTGCAGACTTGACAAACGCCGACCTCACCGGCGCGGACCTCCGTCGCGTCAGCCTGGCGGGCGCCCGGTTGGACGGGGCCCTCGTCACGGGCGCCCGGATCCACGGAGTGCTCGGCACCGGGTCGCCGATTCAGGGGCTCCGCGCCGAGTGGGCTGACGACAGCGCCGAAGGCAGCGGTACCAAGCGAGTGAACGGGGCGGACGCTGCGGCGCTGCTCTCTGGCCAAGCGGCCACCCAGAAGCGCTACTTCGGCCGCGGCGACGTCCTGCGCAACGCCCATTTGGAGTTCGACGCGGGCGCGTCGGTCGAGATCGAGAGCCTCTTCGAGCAGTGCACGATCGCGCTCGGCGACGATGCGGAGCTGGTGATCGGCAAGGCGGGCGTCCTCGCCGGGTGCCAGATCCGCGGCGCCGGCAAGATCACCGTCCACGGCAAGTTCGTGGAGCGCGATTCCCCTGGGATTCACGGACCTACCCAGCTCGTGGTCAGCTCGTGCGGTTCGCTCACGGGCGCGGTCGAACAGTCCGCCGATCTGACGCGCTTCGCGTTCGAGCCGGGGTGCATGCTGCGCATGAAGATTCAGCAAGGCAAGAAGGAACGTGTCGCGGAACGAGCCGTCAAAAGTGGGAGACAGCGATGATGGACAAGGAAGCGGCCCAGCGACGAAAGACGCTGGTGGAAGAAGGCACACAGTTCAAGGGCTCTCTCTCGTCGGATTGCCCGATCGAAGTGAAAGGGCGGATCGAAGGAGACCTCACCGCGCCGGCGCTGGTGGTCAGCCCGAGCGGCGCGGTCCATGGCCACGTCAAAGTCGGCGAGATGCGCTCCGAGGGAGAGCTCGCCGGGGAGTTCGACGCCGACGTCGTGCAACTCTCGGGGACCGTCAAAGACAACACCGTCATCCGCGCGAGGTCGCTCGAGGTGAAGCTTGCGCCGCTCAAAGGCAAGATGCAGGTGATCTTCGGCGAATGCGAGCTCGAGGTCGGCGGCGACCAGCCGCAGAAGAAGGAAGGCGCCCGCATCTCCGAGATGCCCCGTCCGGCGAGCGTCCGCCCGCCCGCCGCGGACGCTGTGGCTCTGCCGAAGACCGAGGCTGTACCCCCGGCCAACGGCGCCCCTTAGAAACCTGGTGCTTTTCGCCGATAGCTTCGCGATCCCGGCGTCGAGCGCGCTCGCGTACAGAAGTACGCTCCGCGCGCCCGCCACCGGCCTCGCTTGCTCTCGTCGAAAATCACCAGGTTTCTAGCGACCGCTCGGACGAACTAGCAATCGGTCGTCGACCGCTGCCACCCCAGCCACGGTGGCGGCGTCCGCCTCAGCCAGGGTGCGCTCATTGACCGACGCGACCCACCCCTCCAGAACGACGCGCCGGCCGTCGACGATTACAACGATGGAACCGCTTCCCGAGAGCTCGGGGTCGCCAAACAGCTTGGCGCGTACCTCGCGCTCGAGCCGCTCGTCGCTGTGCTCCGGCGGCTGTGGCTCCGCGCGCCCCTCGGCCGGCGCCGACCCGCGGTCGCACGCCGGGATCAGCGCAACCAGGAAGAGTGCGACGCGCGCCCCATTCACATCGAAAATGTAACGTACGCACCCCCCGGCGTCGCGTCAGCCGTCGAAGATCGCCCGCAGTCGCTTCGCGCGCGTCGGCAATCGGAGCTTGCGAAGGGCCTGGGTCTCGATCTGACGGATGCGCTCGCGTGTGAGGTCGAACGACTCGCCGATCTCCGCCAGGGTCCGCTCCGCGCCACCGTCGAGGCCGAAGCGCATTCGGAGCACCTCTGCCTCGCGCGCGGTCAACGTCGAGAGAAGCTCGCGCGTGCCCTCGACGAAGCGCTTGCGCAAGAGGTTCTCGAGCGCGTCCTCTCGCTCCGTGTCCGCGACGAAGTCGACGAGTCGCGCGCTGTCGTCCTCGCCCGCCGGCGTCTCGAGGCTCACCGGCTCCCGCCGTGCCACGAGCGCCATCTGGGCCTTTGCGATCGGCAAGCCCACTTCGACGGACAGCTCTTCGATCGTCGGCTCGCGGCCGCAAGACTGCACGAGGCGTTTGCGGGCGGTCGCGAGGCGGTTGCCCGTCTCGACCATGTGCACTGGCGTGCGGATCGTCCGCCCCTGATCGGCGATGGCGCGCGTGATCGACTGGCGAATCCACCACGTGGCGTAGGTCGAGAACTTGAAGCCGCGCTTGTAGTCGAACTTGTCGACGGCGCGCATCAGGCCGATGTTCCCCTCCTGGACGAGGTCGGCGATTTGCAGCCCCTGCCCCGTGTGCCGCTTCGCGATCGACACGACGAGCCGTAAGTTCGCCTCGATGAGCGCGGCCTTGCCCCGATCTGCCTCGCGCTCGCCCGCGCGCACCGCGGCCAAGGTCATCTCGGTCGCGCGGCTCTGCACCGCTCCTCGGTGAGCCAGCCGCCGGATGGCCGCCACCACGCGGAGGAGGGCAGCACGGGTCAAGCGTACCTGCTCGAGCGCTTTCCGGGCCGCCACGCGCATCGGGGCGAGCCCGCGCGCTCGCTCGGACACGGCGCGTTCGAGCGTACGAAACGGCTCGAAGAGCTCGAGCAGGCGCGTGCGCGCCGCAGCCTCGTCCTCTTCTTCGTCTGCCGGGTTGCGCGTTACGTCCCGAGCCCGAAGCTTACCGGTTCCGAGCTCGGCTCCGAGGCGACACAGCTCCTGGACAGCCACATGCGAAGAAACGAGCGCCTGGGCCACGTTCCTCTCTGCCTGCTCGATGCGCTGGGCGAGGGCCACCTCTCCTTCGCGCGTGAGCAGCGGTACCCTGCCGAGTTTCCTGTAATACGCTCGAATCGAATCCTCGTCGGCCGGTATCTCGGCCTTGAGGGACGTCGACAACGGTTTGTTCAATGTGACTCTCGACTTCGATTTGAGGTTGCTGGTCGTCGGTAGCCCGCCCTCGGCCCCCGCCTGGCCGTGGCCGCTCCCGAGCGCGCCTGCGCGCGACCTCTTCTTTCCAATAGCCAGCGTCTCCGTCCAGCTCGGCCGAAACGCGAGCGTAACGATCGCTGCGACTGCCTGCGACACCAGAGTCATTGGTGGGGAAGCACTAGCGCCAGGCGATACGTGCGCGCCGCTCGATCGGTGTCGTCACTCCACCGGACTCCTGAGCTCGAGCGATGACGGTGCGCGTGGGCGCCGATCGGACGCGCTCGGCCGACCGCAGCTGAATGGAATAGCCCCGCACGTAAGGGAGAAGCGGGTCACGCATCCGGTACTCCGCGGCAATCGAGACGACGTGCGTGCCCGGCGCGAGGGACGCGTCGAACGAGCGGGAGCCTTCGTGAAGCAGCGCACCGTCGACCCAGAGCCTTACACGGCGGAGCTCGTAGGTGCCCGGCAAGTCGTTTCGAAAAACGATCTTCGCCGACGCCTGAGGTTCTCGGGCAGAAGCCGGAGCCGCCGAGGCCAGCGCCAGCGCGACTGCGATCGGGACCGTGAATGGTTTCATACGGCGGACCTCGCCCGAGGGACGAGAGCAAGGCGCTTGCCGCACTTGGGAGGAGCTGTCGAACGGTTGGTCACGGCACGCTTCGCGCTACGGCCCGGCATCGGGATGCCGGACGACAGCCGCGACAAGAAGGGATCGGACTCGCTCATATGGTTGAGGTGGGCGATTCCCCTCCTTCTCGTGGCACTCCTTCTCGGGTCCGAAGTTCTCGCGGATCGCAAACCCGTCGGGACGATCATCGACTACTCGAGCTTCTACGCGCTGGCGGAGCAGGGTCATCTGGCGAGGGTTACCATCAACGGGCACAGCGTGACCGGAATGCTCAAGGAGCCGGAGCAGGTCGACGGCAGATCGGTCCGAGACTTTTCGACGTTGCTTCCCGCGCTGGAGGATCAGGAGTTGCTCCCACTCTTGCGGCGGCAGAGGGTGGACGTGCGGGCGGAACCAGAGCAGCCCTCGTTCTGGGGGCCGCTGATGGTCACGCTCCTTCCATGGGTGCTCGTGCTAGGCGCGTGGACTTGGCTCGCCCGCCGGGCGCGCGGCGCGATCACCGGAGTCGGTTCGCCACTTCAAAGCATCCTAAAAGGACGTCCTCACCGCTTCGAGCGGCAGGACCACGTGCGCGTGCGCTTCGACGACGTCGCTGGGCTGACCAACGCCAAGCGCGACCTTCAGGAGGTCGTCGATTTTCTGCGCACGCCCGAGCGGTTCCAGCGGCTCGGCGGGAAGCTCCCGCGCGGAGCGCTCCTCGTGGGCCCCCCCGGCACGGGCAAGACGCTCCTGGCGCGTGCGGTCGCTGGCGAAGCGGAGGTCCCCTTCTTTTACGTCAACGGATCGGAGTTCATTCAGCTGTTCGTGGGGGTGGGGGCCGCGCGCGTGCGCGAGCTGTTCGACGAGGCGAAGGCGGCCGCGCCGGCAATCGTCTTCATCGACGAGATCGACGCGGTGGGGCGCTCGCGCGGCGCCGGGCTGGGCGGAGGGAACGACGAACGCGAGCAGACGCTCAACCAGCTCCTGTCGGAAATGGACGGCTTCACGCCCAACGACCACACCGTGGTGGTCGCGGCGACGAACCGCCCCGACGTCCTCGATCCGGCCCTGCTGCGGCCCGGCCGTTTCGACCGGCGCGTGATCATCGATCGCCCGGAGTGCGAAGCCCGCCTGGCCATCATGCGCGTTCACACGCGGCACAAGCCCCTGGCGCCCGACGTCTCGCTCATCGACCTCGCGCGCGCGACCCCCGGCTTCAGCGGCGCGGACCTGGCGAACCTCTGCAACGAAGCGGCGCTGGCGGCAGTTCGGCGTGGCGCGGACGCGGTTGGGCAGCGTGACTTCTCCACGTCGATGGACAAGATTCTTCTCGGCGATCCGCGCGAGGCACTGCTCGACCCGGCCGAGCGGCGTCGCGTGGCGACGCACGAGGCCGGCCACGCCATCGTCGCGCATTTCAGCGAGCACGCGGAGCCGCTGCGGCGCGTGTCGATCCTTCCGCGCGGTATGTCGCTCGGCGCGACTCAGCAATGGGCGAGCAACGATCGGCACATCGTGACCGAGCCCGAGCTCGAAGCGAAGCTGCGGGTGCTCATGGGAGGCTACGCCGCCGAGACCGCGATCTACGGCAATCTGTCGAGCGGCTCGGAGCAAGATCTGCGGCAGGCGACCGACTTTGCGTTCCGCATGGTCGCGCACTACGGCATGAGCCAGCGGGTCGGACCCATGTTTCATGAGCAGCGGGTCGAGCACCCATTTCTGGGCCAGCGGCTCGCGACGGAGACCGGCCTGAGCGATGAGACTACGCACGAGATCGAGCAGGAAGCCCGGCGGATGCTCACCGAAGCGGTCGAGGCGGCCAAACACATGGTGGTGAGCAAACGTGAAGCGCTCGAGCGGCTCGTCGCGGCCCTTCTCGAGCACGAGACGCTGGAAAAGCCCGAGCTGGAGCGGGTGCTGGCAGCTCAGGTAGCCGCCTAGACGACTCGGGGGGACCTTGCATGCCGGATGCGGCCGGCTACGGTCAAAGGCAATGACCACACGTCTCTACGTCGGCAATCTCTCCGGCGAATCGACCGGGGACACGCTTCGCACGGCGTTCTCGCAGTTCGGCGAGGTCGTCGACGTGCAATTGGTCATCGATCGGTATAGCGGTCGTCCGCGCGGTTTCGCCTTCGTGACGATGGCGAAGTCGGAGCAAGCGGCACGGGCTGCGGCCGCAATGAATGGGGCGACGATCGACGGGCGGCCGGTGCGCGTCAACGAAGCGGAGTCGCGGCGAGGCGCGATGGGAAGCGTCGGCGGTCCACCCAGGCGGTGATGAATCGGCCGAAGGCGCTCACGCCCGCAGTCGGAGCGCTCCGGGTACGAGCTGTACCTGCAGCGGCAGGCCGCCGAGGGGCTCTCCGTCGACGTCGAGCAGGAACACGCCGCGCGCCGCTTCGTTCTGGAGTTCGATGCCGATGCGGTCGCACCCGAAGTGGCGCGCGCCCGGCGCCGACAGGTGCGCTCCCCGGTAGATTCGACGCGAAGACATCGCGAACGCGATCTTGTTCGGAGCGTCGAGGGAGATCACTTCGAAGCGTCCGTCGTCGAGCTTCGCCATCGGGGCCACGTGCATGCCGCTCCCGAAATAGCCGCCGTTGCAAATCGCCATCATGAGCGAATCGACCTGCCTCTCGGCGCGCTCGGATCCCAGTGTCACGTCGCAACGCAGGCGACCGCGCTGACAGGCCATGAGCGCCCGGACGCTCGCCAAGAAGTACGCTGCCTTGCCGCCGAGCGCCTTGGTCGTCTCCGACACGTACGCGTCGACCAGACCCCCCATCCCCACCGACACGACGTTGACGAACCAGCGCATTCGCGTCGCGCCGTCCGGCGCGCGGTAGGAGATCCGGCCGGCGTCGACGCGTCGCTCGCGACCACTTGCAATCGCCTCCGTATACGCGTCGAGGCGGTGCTCGACGCCGAGAGAGCGCCGGAAGTCGCCTCCGGTTCCCTGGCCGACGTAGCCAATAGCAGCGCCGCCTCCGGCGTCGAGCACGCCGTTGGCGACTTCGTGGAGCGTGCCGTCGCCGCCGACAGCAACGAGGAGTGTGCGTCCATGCTCCGCGCCTTGACGCGCGATGTCGATCGCGTGCGCTGGCCCTCGGGTCATCGCGAGGTCGACGGGCCCCAGGCGCCGCTCGAGGACCGCCCGCACGTCAGCGGCGGTCCGGCCCGCACGACCGCCGCCCGAGATGGGGTTCACGATGAGAAGTGGGCGCCGGGATGTGCTCACGAGCTCGACAATGTAGCGCGACCCCAGCCTCTCCACGCGGTTCGCGTCGGCGAGCGCCCCCTTGTACAGTCCCGCGACCGTGCGCCTCACCCGTCTGCTCCCGCTATCCTTGGTCGTCTTGGTCGGGCTTCTTGCCGGCGCCCCTGCCCACTCCGCGCTCGAGTCAGAGCCTCTGCGGTGGACCGACAAGACCCCCGACGGCATGGTGGACGACGCGGCCGCTCGCGCGCTCTCGCAGGGCACTTCGGAGTCCGACCGTGCGGCAGCCATCGCGACGATCGCAGCGCTCGCCGGCCGCGCGCGAAGCGACGGCGCGAAAGAGGCGCTCGACCGCATCGCCCTGTCGCCCCACGTCGGCGTCGACCTGCGGGGCGATGCGGCGCTGCTCGCGCGAACGTTCGCGTCCGACGAGGGAACGGATGACGGGGAGCAGGCGGATCGCACGCTCGGGGTGGTCGACACGCTGGCCGTTTTGGGGCCCTTCCGCGACACCGGCGGTGGCCTCGACGCGCACGATGGCCCGGAGGCACCCGGCGTCGCTTTCGATCGCGAAGGGCAATACGCTTGGGGAAGCTACGAAGTCGCGTGGCGCACCGTACCCCGCGCGTTCTCGGGTGCGCGCGGCATGCCGCTCGATCTGTTCGTCTTCCCCCGCAAAGAGAGCTGCACGTGGGTCGCGGCGCGCTTGACGGTCCCGAGCGCGCAGACCCTCACGCTGCGCGTCGCCGCCGCGGGACAGGTGCGCCTGGTGTTCGACGGCGTTGACGTCGCCCGCGACGAGAGCGTGAACGTGGCGGCGCACTTTGATCGCGCGGCGGCGCGTGTCGCCTCGGCCGCGGGCGATCATCTTCTTGCGGCCAAGGTCTGCACCGGCGCCCTCGAGGACGAGGGGCGTGTGCGGCTGAGGGTGACCGACGACGCCGGGCGGTGGCCCTCCGGCGTCGAGGCGGCGGCGGGGCCCTGGCAGAGAGGGCGCGCTCTCCCGCAGCGGTCCGCGGTGACCCCTGCGACGACGGCGCTCGCTCGAGCGATCGGCAAGCCGTCGGCCGAGGTGGACGCCCGACTCGACGCGGCGATTCTGCGCACGCTCGGAGGCGCCGACGATGTCCGCAGTCCGCGCGCCCCCGGAATGCTCGCGGCGCTCGCCGACGGACGGCTCGACTCGGATCGCCTGGCCATGGTCGCTTGGATCGCGCCCAGCGGCGCAAACCGAGGCGCGTGGCTCAACCGCGCGCGCGACAACGCTGACGCGCTCACCCGCGCCTTCATCGACCGGCGCATCGTCGAGCGTCACGTCGAGGCACAGCTCGCCGACTGGTCGATGGCTGCCCTGCGGGGCGCGCGCATCGACTCGGAGGGGGACGGCGAGGCTCGGCTACTCGAGGCGCAAGTCGATCTTGCGCTCGGTACCGACGCGCTTCGCGTACAGGCGATGCATGGGCTCGAGGTGATGACGCAGGCTTCGCCGGCGAGCTCGTCGACCGAGGCGCTCACCCTCCTTGCGCAACTGGCCGAAGGTATCGACTCGCGCGTTGCACTCTCGGCGCGCGAGAAGCTGGCGGCCCGGGGTGACATGGGCGCCGACCGGGTACGTGTCTTGGCGTCGACCAAAGGCCGCGCCGAGGCGGTCGCCGCAGCGCTCCACGCCGTCGCCGCGGGAGGCATCGATGACGCCGACGAGGCGGTCGCCGTCGCGCGGACGATAGCGCGGACGGGTGCGCACGGCGACGCGCTGGCCCTCTACCGTCAGCTCGTGGGCTGGGCTCCGAACCGCGCCGCTGTGTGGGCCGGGGTCGCGCAGGAGATGAGCGCGGGGGTTGCACCCGACCGCGCGGACGTCATCACGGCCGCCCTGCGGCGCGCGAGGGAGCTCGACCCGGGTGAGGCTCGCTATCGGGCCGAGCTCGCGCTGCGGGATCGCGCGCCGATGCTCCGCGGCGAATCGCGCGACGACGAGAAGTACATCGTGTCTTCGCAGACCATCCTTGCGCGAAGGCAAGGGGTGCTGGCGGCAGCGACGGCGGACGCAAGAGACGAAGGGTCGAAGATCCTCGATCGCGCCGCGGCGATCGTCCCCAACGCGAAGAACGCGCCGCCGACCCCGATGCCGTCGAGCGAGGTCCCCGACGTCGCCGACCGCCAACTTCACTGGCTCCGCGCCGTGGTGATGCACCCGGACCGACGCGTCTCCGAAATGGTCCATTACGCGCGCGAGATCGTGATTCCGCCCCGCACCGAAGAGGAGCTCTACGAGGACATCCCTTCCGAAGGGGACCTCACGGAAATCCTGCGGGCTCGCGTGCACCGCAAAGACGGCACCACCGCGTTCCCGGTCGAGGAGGCGAACGAAAACGCGCACCCGCGCATCCGCTGGCCGGAGCTCGCCGCGGGCGACGTGGTCGAGGTCGCCTTCCGGTCGTGGACGGCCGGCCCGGTCGGTGGTCGCGGCGATCCACCGTTCTACCGACTCGACTACGCCGGGTCGCTGTCAACGCACCCGGTTCTCTACAACGAAGTCGTTGTCGAATCCCCGAGGGATCGGCCGATCTACGTCGACGTCGTCAACGGCAAGCCGGACCGACGGGACGAACGCGACGAGGGCGAGCGGCACGTCTTGCGCCTCGTCTGGGACAAGCCGAGCAACGTGCCCGACGAGCCGTTCGCGCCGCCCCTGAGCGAAGTCATCCCGACCGTTGTTCTGTCGACGTTCCGGGACTGGAACGCGTTCCGCGCTTGGTACGGCGACGCCGTGCGCGGCTTCACCGAACCGGATGCGCAAGTCCGCGAGCTCGCAGCGAGCCTGACGCGAGGCAAGGCGACGCGCGACGACAAGCTGCGTGCGCTCTTCGACTTCGTCGCGGACGACATTCGCTACGTGAACTACGTGAGCGGCGAGTGGTGGCTTCCCAATCGGCCGCAGCAATTGCTCGCGCGCAGAGAAGGGGATTGCGACGACAAGGCTCTCTTGCTCATCACTCTCCTCAAGGCGGTGGGGATCGAAGCGCAAGAGGTCATGGTGCAGACGCGCCTGACGGGCGAGCCGTCGGTCGTGCGCGCCCCGGGCGCTGCGATTCCTTTGTTCGATCACGGGATTGCGTTTCTGCCTGGGCCGAACGGCGGTTCGTACCTCGATGCGACGAGCCCGCAGTCGCGCCTCGGCCCCCTGCCGTCGATGGACGCGCGCGCGGTAGCTCTTCGCATGGACGGAGCCGCAGACGTCGTGGATCTGCCAGCGAGCTCGCCGGACGACCACGGCGTCGATGCGGCCTGGACGATCAAGCTCGCGGCGGACGGAAGTGCCGAACTCGACGGAGTGGAGCGCGCGTCGGGCGACGATGCGTTCTGGATGCGAACCTACTTGACCGAGCCCGGGGCGCGCGCGCAGTGGGTCGAAGATCGCCTGATAGGCTCCTGGTTCTCGACGGTCGAAGTGGAGAAGGCCGTCGACTTCCGCGGCGACCTCCCGCGCGGCGGGGCGACGGCGCGTTGGCGCGCGCGTTCCGACAGTCTCGCGCGACACGAGGGGGCGGAGCTGGTTCTGCCCCTCTCTCCGGCGCAGACTCTCGCCTCGCAACTGGCGCCGCTCGTTCGGCGCACGCTCCCGGTCTGGCTGCCGCCCCATGTCGCGCCTCGAAAAGAGTCCCGCACCATCCGGGTGATTGCCCCGAAGGGTTGGGCTTTCGAGACGTTGCCGCGCGGCGGAGACGAGAACGGAGGCCCGTTCGGCCGCGCCCGCCTCGACGTGGCGCGCGACCCGAATGATCCACGAGCCATCGTCGCGAAGCGCACTGTCGTTTTCGACGAGAGCGCCATCTCGCTCGCGCAATATCCGAAGTGGCGCGCGTGGGTCCAGCGAGTGGACGCGCTGATGCACAAGGCCGTGCGTCTGGTGCCGGCTGGAGGGGCCCAATGAAGATCGCGTTCGTTCGGGGCTTCCCTCTAGGGGCCGCTGCTCTGCTCCTTTCCGTGGCGTGCGGAGCCCCACCCCCGCGGTCGCCTGCAGCGAGGACGGACCTTGCGCGCGCGTTCGACGATGCGTTCCGTGCGGATGCCACCGGCGACCCCCAAGATGCGGTCACGGCCTATTTGGCGGTGGTCGAAGCGGCCGCTACCGACGGGGGCGACCCGTGGCAGGTTGCCGCGATGGAAGCGTCGATCGACGCGCTGGCGACCCGCACGATGCCGTCGCTGGGCGATGCGGCGCGCGACGCGGCGCTCGTGAACCGAACGGCCGAAGGCGGCCGGGTCGCGCGCGGGCTCGCGGAGGTCGCAAGCCGTGCCTCCGGGGTGTTCGCCAAAGGCTTGGTCGCGCGGGCGCTCACGTCGATGGCTGAGCGCCGCGGCGACGCCGAGGAAGCCAAGAAGTGGCGGTCCGCGTCTGCATGCGTCCGCGAAGCGTTGGTCATCGGCCCGACTACGTGGACGCCCGTGACAGGCGTCGACGAGCCGGGGCCGCTCGACCGAGCCGACGCGCGCGTTCTGATGTCGTATGGCACCGGAGACGCGTTCGGAACGACGACCGCGCCCGTGCTCGTTCGCGACCGCGGGTGCGCCATCGATCTCTCGGCGGCGCGTTCGCGTCCGGGGGTGCGTGAAGTGGTCGTCGACGTCAGCGTGCCCCACGCCCAGACGATCGGCGTCGCGCTGCGCGCCCACGGCGCTGCGGCGCTGCGGATGGGCGGGGCCGTGGTGCTGCGGCGCCCGTTCGAGCTCGGCGACGGCGAGGCTGTGCGCTTCGCGCGGGTCTCGGTCACGGCGGGCGAGCTGCGCGTCGTGGCGCGGGTCGGGACAGTTCGCGAGGACGACTCCGTGGAAATCGACGTCTGGGGTGAGGACGGCAGCCCGCTGGAATCGCACGCCCCCGCGCTGGCCTCGGCGGCCGGTGCCCGCCTCGTGGGCGCCGCCGTGGTCGCAACGCCGTCGCCCGCGCGGACCGAAGAGATGCTTCTGGCGGCCGCCGCTGCGCTGGCCGGGGGCGACGCGCGCGAAGCGGAGCGCCTGCTCTGGCCGGCCGCGGCGCGCTCGGACGCTCCACCGGAGCTCGCCGTCGTCTACGGTCGCGCCGTCGAGACCGCGCAAGACCTCTCCCCAGCAACCCGTGCCGAGCGAGCGCGCGGCGCCTACGAGCGCGCCCTCGAAGCATGGCCCACGAGCTGGGAGGCTTCGATCGCGCACGCCGTCCTGGCCGGGGCTCGTCGCGGGCGCGACGAGGCGGGGCTGGAGACGCTGCGCGATCTCGAGGCGCTTCGCACGAAGCAGCTGGACGCGAAGTCCCCACTGCTCGACGCCTTCGAGGCGCTGACGAGTGGCCGCGAGCGTCTCTTCGATCGCGCCCACGCCGCGCTCGCTCGCGCGCAACGTGCGCTCGCCCGGAGCGCGCTTCTCGACGACGCCGAGGACGCCGTGACGCCACGGTCGGGCGCCGAGTGGCTCGCCGCAACCTGCGACCCAGCGCGCACCGCGGGTCGCGACACGCTCGCCTGCTTCGATGCGCTGCGCGCCACAGGCGATCACGCCGCGGCGACACGCGAGATCGCGCGACTGCGCCAGCTGCTCGGTGCACCGACGCGCTTTGGCGCGCTCGAGCTGCGCGAGGCGATCGCAACGGGCGATCACGACGCGCTCCCCGCTGCTTTGGGCCACCTGCTGCCGGGCGAGCGGACGCTCGGGCTTGTCGCTCCCGCGCTGCTTGGCGAGAGATCCGTCGCCGACTCGCCCGCGCGCCTCTTGGGCATGGCCCCGGAGATGCGCGACGCTCCTGCGGCGATAGCGCCCCTGCTGCGCGCGGCGGGCGACGACCCCGCGCGCGAGTTCGACGGCGTCGCCGAGCGACTCGCCGCCCAGGACCGAGACGGCTCGATTCTGCCGGGTGCGGCGACCGCGGTTCTCAGCCACCTCGAGCGATACGACGTCGGTGCGACCGGGCTTGTGCGCTGGACACTGTTCGACGTGCGCCGCGTGAGTGGAACCACCGACGTGGAAGAGAACGCGCAGGCGGCCGCCCCCGAGCTCTGGGGCCGCGCCGCCATGCGCGCGCTGCGCCGGCGCATCTTCAAACGCGACGGACGCGTGCTCGAGCCCGAACGCACGCCCCGGGCCTCTCAGGCGCACGCCGACCTTTCGCAGCTCGAACAGGGGGACATCGTCGAAGCCATCTACGAGGGCTGGCTCTTGCCGGGCGACACCGGCGATATCGGCATCGACACGACGGACCTCCTGCCGGAGCGCACGGCCGTGCACGAGGCGACGGTCGAGCTTCGCTTGCCGCGCGGCTTGCGCGGCTCGCTCTGGAGTCACCCGTTGCTCGGTAAGCCGACCGAGCGCGCCGAGGGGGACGTGCGCGTGCTTTCGTGGCACATCGCCGACCAGGCGGCCAGGCGCGTCGAGGACGGAGTTCCCAAGATGGACCGGAGCGCCGAGGTGAGCTTCTCGACGACACAGTGGCAGGGCGTGGCGCGCGCCCTGCGCGAGACGATCGCCGCGCTCGGCGAGCACGATCCGGAGATCGCGGCGTGGGCGCACGATGCGTCCGAGGCCTCCGGTGGCAAGCCGACGCGCGCGACGGTCGACGCCATCGTGGCGGCCGCCGGCAAGGCGCTGCGCGAGTCGGACCCCGGGACGCTCAGCGACTACGGCGGTGGCCTCGCGCCGACGCAGGCGCGCACCGCCCGAACGTTTCTGACCTCGCACGACGGCAGCCGATCGTGGCTCGTGGTGCGAGCGCTCGGGGAGCTCGGCGTTCCTTGCGACGTCGTCGTCGCCGAGAATGAGCCATACAGCGCCGACCCGTCCTTCCCGCCGCACTTCGGTCGCTTCTTGCATCCGCTCGTCGTGGCGCATGTGCCGGCGGCTCTAGGCGACCCGAGTGGACGTACGCAAGGGAAGGGGACCGCCGCAACCGACGTCTGGATCGACGCGGACGTGCAAGGTCCACCGCTGCCCGCGGGGCGGGTATCGCCGGAGCTGCGGGGTCGCCTGGCGCTTCGCACCGACGGCACCATAGCGCCCCTCCCAGCGTCGGGGGTCGACGACGAGCGCGACGAAGTGGACGTGCGCCTGGCGCTCGACATGCACGGAAACGCGCGGGGCACGCTCGCTGTCGTGCTGCGTGGCCGCGAAGCGCAGGAGTTGTCCGAGGCGTTCTTCCGCGTCGTTGGCGCCGAGCGGCAGCGCGCTCTGCGCGACGTGGTCCTCGCGTGGCTGCCGTGGGCGAACGTCGACGACGTCCAGCTCGACTCGACCGAAGGGAGCTGGCAAGTCGCCCTCCGGGCCGAAGTCAGCGTGAGCGGCTACGCGCAGCTCGAGGCAGGTAGGACCTGGCTCCTACCCGGGCTGGACACGTTGCACTCGTCGTGGCCCCGCTCCCGTGTGTCGACTCTGGGCGCGACGTTCACGACGCGCGCCGGACGCGAGAGTGCGCTCGCGCTGAACACCGCCGCGCAATATCACCTGCATCGGCGCGTCGAGCTGCCCAAGGGCGCGACTGTCACGCGTCTGCCGGGGCCGATCGACGTCCGGGCCAAGCTGGTCGAGGCGTCACGCGCCATTGGTGTCGACAAGGGCGGTCAGGTGATTGAAGACGACTTCGTCCTCGGGGTCGCCACGGGGACCATCGCGGCGAAGGACTACGACGCGTTCGTTGCGGTGACCCGACAGGCGGACGACGGATTTCTCGCGAGTACGCGGGTGGGAATGCCGTAGTCGTCCGCTGCTTGGTGCGGTGAGGCCACACCCCGAGGTGTGGAATGGGGATCGCGGGTGGGTCGAGCGCAAGCTCGATTCGGATTACCGACTAATGCACACGTTGCATCTTCTTCGGCTACGCCCGCTCAAGTATGCATTTCGCGAATGCGGCAACCGATGCTACAAGAGAAGCACACGGATGGGTCGGTGCGACGAGTGTAGGAGGGGCTTGTTGCAGGCCACCATCAGTGGGGTTACGGCGCTCTTCGTGCCTGGCTGCAGCGGCGGTCCGAGCCAGTCGGAGGCGGATGACGGCGCGGCTCATGCCGAGGGAGATGAAGGCGCACCGGGAGACGACGGCGGCGTGGCGGACGTCGCCGAGGGAGGCGCCTGCCAGCCGGCGTGCTCGGTCGGGACGAAAACCATCGCGCTTCCGTTCTCAATGTATCCCCAGCTCCGGAACGCCGGCGGGAGCGCGCTGCACAAGGCATTGGGATACTCGGATCCGTCTTGCCACCTCGACACGATCATTGTTGTCCAACCATCGGCCGGGATGTACGTGGCCTTCTCGGCCGGGTGTCCGCACCAGTGCTGCACCGTTTCGTTCAACGCGACGCACGCGGAGTTCGTCTGCCCGTGTCACGGATCCACCTTCGACCTCGGTGGTCAGGTCAGGAGCGGCCCGGCTCCGAACGGGCTCCAGGCGCTTTCCGCGTGCGCCGACGAGTGCGGAGTCTACGTCACTTTGCCTTGAGTGGAACCCTCGCGCCGCCCCCTCGATCTGGGCAGGACGGTCTCATGGCGTGAGGTTGTCGTTGGCGTCGTGCGTGAAGCTCGACGCGCCGCTCGTACCGGTCAACGTTCCCAACCGGCCCTGCACGTAGGCGCCCCACTGTGCCTGTAGGCCAAATTGGCCATTGGCCACCGTCGTGGTGTTGGGATTGTCCTCCGTCTTCGTGCCAGTTGCGTTGCCCAAGTGCAGCGTGGAATTCTCGGCCACCGACACGCCATTTTTCTTGTTGCCATTGATGACGTTCGTCGCCACCTCGGCATACGACGCGCTTTCGACGTTTACGCCGTTTTGGCCATTGTTGCTGATCGTGCTCACATAGATGCGTGCCGAAGAAGAGCGCTGGATCCGGATCCCGTGTCCGCCATTGCCTTGAATGACGCACGGCCCCGTATCGGCTTCCGATGCGCCCACGCCCGCTGTGAACCCGATTCGCGCGTAGGAGTTCTCATTAACGATGATCCCATTCTGCGGATTGTTTTGGACCGTCGAGTTGATCACGTAAGCCATCGTCGTTCCGCGCTGGAAGTGTATCCCGTGCCGGCCCGCATTCTGGACGACGACAGTGTCCACCGCGATCTGGCTCCCCGTGTTCACGGACAGGCCGTCGAAGCCGCCCGTGATCTCGAGCCCGCGAACGGTGAAGCTCGAGACGCCATCGAGCTCGAGCGTGTTCTCCGTCGCGCTCGGACCGGAGATCGTGGCCGCTCCCTTCCCGTCGAACGTGACGCCGTTGAACTGGCCGGTCGGGCTGGCGACGGTCACATTCTCGTTGCAAGTGCCCTTGATGTAGAGGGTGTCGCCAGGCTTCAGAGTCTGGAGCGACTTCATAATCGTTTCCCCTCGGTCGCAGTCGACATACTTCGAACAACGATCATCGTCGTGCGAATCGCCGAACCGAAAGAATGGCATCACAAGAAAGAGCGCTGCAAGAATTTTTGACGAACCGATCATCCTCGGTACCTCCCTCGAGGCCACAACGGCGGGCCAGGCCAAACCGTCCGAATTCGTCGAAACGTCGATCGAAAACGAACACATCACATTAGCCTCTTTGGCCACGACGTCAATGCGAATACCTGGCAAGTTCCGTCGGGGGCCGGCCCGCGAACCGTGGGTCATCGGGACGCTGAGGCCAGGTGCAATCATCGCGAGGGGGGAGCAGCCTGCAGGCGGCCGGGAGCACGAGAATCCGACTCCTCAAACGGTGGAAAGTTCGCCTTTTCTGGAACAGAATGGGGATCAGTTCGAATGCCCCAAGGGCACCCAGTCGAACGTGCCGGAGTCTTCTCGTGCACGCCGACCCGCTTTCCGCGGGCCGGAAAGGGGGGCGGCGCCGAATGGTTAACTTCTCGAGAAAGGCGACCGTTGCTTCTGCCGAGCCCCACTGTGCGGCCCGTCGCTCCACGCGCACGGCGCTGCGGAAATGCCCTCGCGAGGTGGATTCGCCTCTTCGCGCCGCCCCTTACGACATGCGGCTGACCGCTGGAAACGCGAAGTGGGCGCCGGGACGAAACGCATGAGCACGGAAAAGAGCGCGTCAGTTCGTCCGTCCGTCCGTCCTCCTGGCGAGGCTGCCGACGAGGTGACGGTCGGCACGGTCATTGCCGACAAATATCGAATCGACGCGCGCTTGGGCCGTGGCGGAATGGGAACCGTCTGGGCCTGCACTCACCTTGCCCTGGGCGACCGCATGGCGGTCAAGATCGTGTCTACATCCACCACCCTTTCTCGAGAGGTGCGCTCCCGCTTCTCGCGCGAGGCGCGCGCCTCCGCTCGACTCAAGTCGAGGTTCAGCGTGCAGGTGTTCGACAGCGGGGAACTCCCGCATGGAACGCCGTACATCGTGATGGAGTACCTCGAGGGGGAGACGCTGCGTCAACATCTGCGCCGCGTCACACGCCTGCCGCTCCCGGAAACCGTTGGCATTGTGACCCAGGTCGCGCGTGGGCTGCAGCGCGCCCACGAGTCGGGGATCGTTCATCGCGACATCAAGCCCGACAACGTCTTTCTCGCGCAGACTCCCGACGACGGCGTCGTCGCGAAGGTCTTCGACTTTGGCGTTGCCAAGCTCATGGATGCCGCCAACGGGTCGGAGACCGTCGCGGGTATGTTCATCGGCACTCCCCAGTTCATGAGCCCGGAGCAGGCCATGGGCCGACCGGACGTGGATCACCGCACGGACGTCTATTCGCTCGGGGTGCTCGCATACCGGATGCTCACGGGGCTTTCCCTCTACGACACGACCTCGACCACAGCCCTTCTCATCAACATTTGCAAAGGGCCGCTGCCACAGTTGCGCGATCAGTTGCCCGACCTTCCGCCCGAAGTCGAATCCTGGTTTCAGCGGACGTGCGCGCGTGACCGCGACGTGCGATTCAGCTCGGCCAGCGAGTGTGCCGAGGCGCTGCTCGTGGCGGCCGGCATGAGTATATCGAAGCTTGCGGTGCCCGATTCCTACGTCTCAGGGACACACCTGGCGCGAGGAGTGGCCCTGAGCACGCCGGTTCCGGCCACGCGGGATCTGCCCGGGAGCACGCCGGTTCCGGCGACGCAGGATCTGCCTCGAAGCACGCCGGTCGGGGCTACACCAGTTCCGTCCTTGTCTGGGATGGATCCGCGTTCGATCACCGGGATGCACGCCGGACCGAGTTGGCGCAGCCTGGCTCTTGCCGTAAGCGTTCTGGGAGCCTTCGCTGTCCTGGTGCTCTCGATCGTGTTGCTGCGCTGGGCACGCGAGCCGCGCTCCGACGGAATCCAAGCCCGCGTCGAGCAGCAACGAAAAACGGCGGAAGTGGAAAAGGAGATCGCCCCCTCCGCTCCAGCGACGGTGAAAGTGGGGCCAACCGTCGCGCCGTTCGATGGGGCGCCCTCAGCAGGCGCTCCCATGGTTTCGCGCCCCGTTGGTCCCCGTCCCGGGTATTCCGGTGCACAGACCCCACGGTCTTCGACCCAAACCCCCGCGCCGAAGCGACAGGAGCCGGTTCCCACGCCGACCCCGCAGGTGGCGAAGAGCGCGAACAGCGCGATCACGGACGTGGGTTACTGAAGGAGACCATGACCATGAAGGCCCCCTTGCGTTCTTCGTCGATGCCCGCCCGCGCGTGGCTGGCTCGAGGACCGCTCGTCGCGGTGTTGCTCACGACGGCCAACGCCTCCGCGCAAGTTACGGCGGGCGAGCAAAGCGCGGCGGACGTCACGATGGCGCGCCAGCTCGGCAATAAGGGCCTCGAGCTCGCTCAGTCCGGGGACTGCGCGGCGGCAGTCGATCCCCTGTCGCGGTCGGAGGCCATGCATCACGCGCCGACGACGCTGGCCATTCTCGGCGAATGCCACATCACGCTGGGCAAGCTCGTGGAGGGCGCGGAGGAGCTCACGCGGGTCGTTCGCGAAAATCTGGATCCGCTGGCGCCCGCTTCCTTCCATACCGCCCAGGACCGGGCGCGCATCCGCCTCGAAGAAGCGCGCCCTCGGATTCCGAAGGTGCGGCTCGTCGTGCGGGGAGCCGCTCCAAACGTTGCTCTGACGGTGCGATTTGATGGCGATTCGATCCCCGTCGCCTCGTTGGGGCTCGACCGTCCGGTGGATCCCGGTGCCCACCACGTGGAGGTGAGCGCGAACGGGTACAGCCATGCGAGCGGCGACCTGACTGTGCGCGAAGGCGAAACCCAAGAGTTGAGCCTCGAGCTCGTGCGCCTCCCGGAGACCGAATCCGGCGCGACGGCGGAAGGCTCTCGCAACGGGTCGACGGCTTCTGCGGCCGCTTCGCCCGAGCGACGGAGCCGCGTTCCAGCGTACGTCGCGTTCGGCATTGGCGCCGCTGGAATCGCCGCGGGTTCCGTCTTCGGGGCCGTCACGCTTTCGAAGACGTCCGCCCTCGACAAGACGTGCCCCACCCGTGCGACGTGTCCCGTTAGCGCCCAGTCCGCCATCGACGCCTCGAAGACGACCGCATGGGCGTCGACGGTCTCGTTTGGCGTCGGCGCAGCGGCCTTACTGGCCGGCCTTTACTTCGCGTTGCGAGACCATCGTTCAGGGCCAGCAGCCAACGCAAGCGAGATCACGTCCCGCCCGATGTTGCACCCGTGGATCGGCTTTGGTTCGGGGGGGATCGATGGATCGTTTTGACGACAATCCGGAGTCACACGACCATGCATAGACGATCGGCAGCCTTCGACGCTCGCTTTTCCCCGAGCAAGCTGGCGGTCGCCTCGCTGGCCGCGGTCTCTCTCTTGGGGTGCACTCTCATCGCCAGGACGGACGACTTTGCGGTGCGTGCCACCGCAAGCGAACCCTTCGACGCCACCAGCGGCGACGGAGGGTTGCGAGCGCCGAGCGGCGCTCCGGACGCGTGCGCCTCGGACACATCGACCTGCAGCACAGGCGCGTGCACGTTCTCCTTTGACAACCGTCGGATCATCGGGTTCTCCGAAGACGCGTCGTTACCCCCGCTGCCCGAAGCGGGTGCGGGACCAATCGCCGACGCGCAGGACGAGGATGGGGGCGTCGCCGAGGCTGGCCACACGGGAGGTGGCGGCGGAGGTGGCGGCGGAGGTGGGGGCGGAGGTGGCAGAAACGGAGGTGGCGCCGGAAACGACGGAGGCGGAGGGAACGACGGAGGCGGTGGAAACGACGGAGGCGACAGCGGGAGCCTGGGCGACGAAGGCGGCGTGGGTTCAGCGGGCGCAACGGCCTGCTCGAGCCTCCCTCAGCCTGTATTCATCGTGGGTGCCGGTGGACTCTTGTCCATCGGCGAGCAGCTCGGGGCCCTGACGGCGATGGTACCAATCACCGTGGTATACGTGAGCGCGCACGCTTGCGACGGTGCCAACGCGGTGATTCTCAACCAGACCACGCTCACTCTCGGAGCAACGACGGGCACCTACTGGGACGTCAGCGGGACCGCCCACACCTGCCAGCTCGACCCTGCGGGGAACTACGCGGACATCGGCCTGACTCCACTGTTTCCGGAGTCGTGCCTCTCGTTGCCTCAGGGTACTCCGGGCGTGGGGGACTTTCTCGGCCCGATCGTGCCGGAGGCCATGGTGGTCCCCATCGCCTCGACGCAAAAGACGATAAGCGCCGAGGCGCTCTACTACACGTTCGGCCTGGGGCCCGGTGCCGTGGCGCCGTGGACGGACCGGACCTTCGTGTTCCAGAATCCGACGTCGACTGCCCAGCTCGACTTCGGAATCGCGATTGGCGTTCCACCTGGCGTCTGGCAGGGATCGCTGCAATCCGGCTCCAACCAGACCGTCACCGCGGTCGTCACTTCGACGGACCCGGAAAAGACACTCACGTGCATGGGCACGGACCTGGTAGAGAGCATTTCCAGAAGCTCGACGCTCAAAGAGCTCGCGTATCAAGATTTCGGTCAAAGCTGCGCCTACTACCCGAACTTGACGGCGACCAGCGCAGACAAGGTGAACGTGCGCAACGGCCGCTATCCGGTCTGGGGCTTCACGCACATGCTGACCAAGGTCAATAACCAGAATGTGCCTCTCAACCACACCGCGGGCCAGATCGTCCTTTATTTCACCGGAAACGCGCCAACGCCCACCGGCAATTTCCTCCAATTCGTGATCCAGGACCGTCTCGTTCCTCCGTGCGCGATGGGCGTCACGCGGTCCTTCGAGATGGGTCCGCTGTCGCCCTACTCGCCGAGCCCTGGCTGCAGCTGCTACTTCGATAGCGTGGCGACCGGGAGCACCGCCTGCAAATCCTGCGTGACCGCAGCCGATTGCCCTGCCGAGTCACCCGACTGCAATCTCGGATTCTGCGAGGCCCACTGACGGGGAGCCGACCGCCGAGGCGATGAGGAGGCAAGCTCCTGGTCGGAGCTGCCTTCGCGGCGCGGCGCGGCGCGACTGGGGGGCCTGCGACCGTCCCTCCTTCGCGCGTCGCGCGGCCCGCGGCGACCCGCGCATCTCCGGACCCAAGGCGCGACGCGCGCGACCTCCACTGCCGACACTTGAAGCCCCGCTCTCTTTTCACTACGGTGGCCGCTTCCCGTCAGCGCGCGAGACCTCAGCACAGCAGGCGCATACCATGAGCGGCCATTCCAAGTGGGCCACCATCAAGCACAAGAAGGGCGCCCTCGACGCCAAGCGCGGCAAGCTCTTCACGAAGCTGATCAAAGAAATAACCGTCGCGGCGCGCATTGGCGGTGGTGACGTCGCCGGCAACGCGCGTCTGCGGAAGGCCGTCGCCGATGCAAAGGCCCAGTCGATGCCGGGCGACACGATTCAGCGCGCCGTCAAGCGAGGCACCGGCGAGCTCGAAGGCGTGGCCTACGAAGAGGTGATGTACGAAGGAACCGGTCCGTGCGGCACGCTGTTCCTCGTGGAAGCGATGACGGACAACCGCAACCGTACGGTCGCGGAGATTCGCAAGATGTTCGAGAAGCACAACGGCCTGCTCGGCAGCGCGGGGACGGCCGGCTGGGCGTTCGACAAGCGGGGGCTCGTCACAGTGGGCAAAGAGGCGACCGAAGACCAGCTCATGGAGGTCGCCGTGGGCGCGGGAGCGGACGACTATGTGAACGCCGGCGACGAATGGCAGCTGACGACGCCGTCCGACGCGCTGAACGGCGTCGTCGATGCGCTCGAGAAGGCTGGAATCAAGCCGAAGTCGAGCGCGCTCGGGTATGTGCCCAAAGTGAAGAAACCGCTCGCGGGTCGAGATGCGGAGGTCGCCCTCAACCTCGTCGAGGTTCTGGACGATCACGACGATGTCCAAAACGTCTACGCCGATTTCGATATCGCGGAAGACGAGCTTCTGCGCATTCACGGCGCGTGAGCGGGGCTCGCCGGGAGCGAGCGACGCGATGATCGTTCTCGGCATTGACCCCGGCACGCGGCGCCTCGGCTGGGGCGTCGTCGAGCGGCGTGGTACGCGGCTCGTTCACCGCGGGCACGGCGTCATCCATGCCGACGAGCACCAGCCCATCGCGTCTCGCCTCGTGACCATCGAGAGAGACCTCGTCGAAGTGGTGCGGGCTCACGCTCCGATCGTCGCGAGCGTCGAGGCGCTCTTCTACGCCAAAGACGCCCAGGCGGCCGCCAAGCTGGGCCACGCGCGGGGTGTCGTGCTGCTCGTATGCGCCCGGGCTGGGCTCGAGGTCTTCGAGTACGCGCCCGCCCTCGTGAAGCGGGCGGTCGCGGGCAGCGGGCGCGCAGAGAAGTCGCAAGTCGCCCAGATGATCCGGGTCGTGCTTGGCCTACCGAGCGCGCCACCTGCCGACGCGGCCGACGCGCTGGCGCTCGCGGTGACCCACCTGCAGCGCCCGCAGGCGTTGATTTTGCCTCGACCGAGGCGGGAACGCGTCGTGCAAACCCCCGCGGCGGGCATAAAACGGGGCCCCAGCGGTTGAGCCTTCATTCGAGGCGTGCTTCGCCTGCCCAAAGGGCTTACGTTTCGCCGTAGATCCGAGAACATGCCGAAGCTTCTTCCGATGGTACTTGCCGCCGTTGCGATCGCAGCCCCCTGCGGCGTCCACGCGGACATCGGCGTGGCGCAGACCCCGTCCGCGCTCCCGACGGCAGGGTCGGCGCCGAGCGCTGGCCCTGCCGTGACCGCCGTCCAGGCCTTCTATGACAAATCGCAAACGTTCAAGAGCGACTTCGAGCAGAGGTTCTGGGTCAAGGCGTATAGCCAAGAAAAGAGCTCGCGCGGGCACGTCACGTTCGCAAAGCCCGGCAAGATGGACTGGGTGTACCTCGATCCCAAGGACAACCGCGTGGTCTCCGACGGGAGCGTGATCAAAGTGTACGAGGCGGCAAACAAGCAAATGTACGAGCAGCCGGTCGCGAAGTCGCAATACCCGGCGGCGCTTTCGTTTCTCACGGGCACCGGCAAGCTGGCCGACGCGTTCGACTTCGAGCTCGTGTCAGGACAAGAAATGAAGTTCTCCGGCGGCTATGTCCTCGTCGGTACGCCAAAGCAGCCGACACCCGCCTATGCCAAAGTTCTCTTCTACGTCGACGCTGTGACGTCGCAGGTGCGGCGGGTGAACATCATCGACGGCCAGGGTAACCGGAACCGCTTCGACTTTGCGAACCCCAAGATCAACGAGCCCATCGCCCCAGGGGAATTCACGTTCACGCCCCCTGCCGGCACTACTGTCATCCGTCCGTAAACCCAGGTGAGCCGCGGCAATCCGAGACGCGCCGAATGAAGCGCCGCCGATCGCTCACGCACGTTGGCGGCGCTGTCGAGACGTTGGGGGCGCCCGATGTCGCGGCCGCGCTCGCCCAGGCACTCGAAGTGTCGGGCGCGCCCGAGCCATCCGGAAAGGGCGACGCGGCGGCGGACGATCCGGACCGCGACCACGTCCATGGCTTTCACACCTACCCGGCGCGCATGCATCCGGCGACCGCCGCGAGGCTGGTCCGCGCCGTGTCCGACGGTAGCGCGACATTGCTCGACCCCTTTTGCGGTTCGGGCACGGTGCTGGTCGAGGCCATGATCGCAGGCCGACGCGCGTCGGGGGTGGACTTGAACCCGCTCGCCGTACGCCTCGCCCGCGTCAAGACGAGCCCTGGTGACCCCCTGTCCCGCCCGCAGATCACGGCCGCCGCCCGCGACGTGGCCGCCTTCGCCGACGAGCGTCGCGAGCGCCGCGCCGGCGCGACACGTCGTTACCCGGCGGAGGACGTCGCGTCGTTCGAGCCTCACGTGCTCCTCGAGCTCGATTCGCTCCGAGCCGGCATCGCCGAGCGCGGCCGCGACGACGCGTACGTACGGGAAGCTCTCGAGCTGGTGCTCAGCTCGATCTTGCTGAAGATCAGCCGCCGAGCCTCCGACACGTCGGAGCATATGGCGACGCGCCGGATCGCGGCGGGGTATCCGGCGCGCCTGTTCATCCGCAAGGCCGCGGAGCTCGTGCGACGACTCGCGACGCTCTCCGCTCTCCTGCCGCCTGGAGTCCCGGCTGCGACTGTCGCCCTGGACGACGCGGCGCGGCTGCGAGCGGTCGACGCGAGCAGCGTCGACGCGATCGTCACCTCTCCGCCGTACGCCTCGACCTACGACTACATTGCTCACCACGCGCTGCGGATGCGCTGGCTCGGCCTCGACCCGAGTGGGCTCCTAACAGGCGAGATGGGCGCGCGCAGACAGTACGCGCGGCTCGATCCAGGCGCCGCCCGCGAAAGGTGGACGCGCGATCTGGCGACCGCCTTCCGCGCGATGTCTCGCGTATGCCGCAAAGGCGCGCGAGTCGCGGTCGTGCTGGCCGATTCGGCGGTCGGCGACGAAGCGCTACGCGCCGACGCGATCGTCGCGGCGGTCGCACCCGGCGCCGGCTTCACCCTGCTCGCGCGCGCGTCCCAGCAGCGTCCCTATTTCCACGGGCCGACGGCGCGTGCGTTTCGTGATGCGCCCCGCGCGGAGCACGCGATCGCGCTCGAGAAACGATAATTCTTTTCGTCGCCCGCCGATTTGCGATTCACGGGAAGACGGGAAGACGGCAAGGTTGGCGGATCAATGCCTGTCGTCGTCTTCGAATCCTCCGGGGGTGTCGTGGTCGTGGCCGACGCCCCCGCCGGGGGGCGTCTGGTCGACCTTTGCGACGAGCAGCGAGCGCCCGTCCCATTCTCCTGCCGAAGCGCGAGCTGCGGCACTTGCCGAATCGACGTGTTGGAGGGCGCGGAGTTGCTCGAGCCGCCATGCGAAGACGAGCTCTATGTGCTCAACCTCTTTGGCGACAACCCTGCACGTTGCCGTCTTGCCTGCCAAACGCGTGTTCGGGCGAGTAGCGGGCGGGTTCGGGTGCGTGCGGCCGATCCGTAGGCGCGTAGCAGCGTGGCCCGGGTCACGCGTGGCCCAGTATCCAGTCTGCGATCTTGTCGGCTATGCCGCGCCATTCCGGCTCGCTCAGGACCTCGTGATAGAGCCCTTCGCGCGCGTCCCACGTCTTGTCTCGAGCGCCGATGGCGTCGAAGAACTCCCGTGCTCGGGTGTACTTCGAAACGGGGTCTGCCGTACCCATGACGACGTACGTCGGCATCACGAGCGACGCGGCCCGCTCGAATGCCCGGTCCTGCGCGGCCTCTGCCTCCGTGAAGAAGCGAACGTTCGCGGTATGAAAGACGAGCGGGTCATCGTCGTACTTGCGGGCGAGGGCTGTGTCGTGGGTGACGTCGGTGCCGCGAAGACCGCTCCGCTGCGAGAGCGTGGGCCAGACGCGCGACGCGATCCGGACGCCGATTCGCTTGAGGGGCGGAACACGGATGGCTAGTCCCATGAATGGCGCGCTGAGGACGAGAGCGCGCCAGGGCGCCGGCCTCGCCAGGACGGACGAGGCGGCGATGAGCCCACCCAAGCTGTGGCCGAATAGGAACGCGGGAAGGCCACTCTTTGTCGTGAGACGCTCGAGCTCGCGGACGTCGTTCAGGAAGTCGCCGAAGCGCTCGCAGTAGCCGCGCCTGCCTTCAGCGCGGCCGTGCCCGCGGAGATCAATCGCGACCGAGGCGATGCCCCGCTCTGCCCAAGCGTCCATGACACGCGCGTATCGAGCGGCGTACTCGGCGTAGCCATGCACGAGGCCGACGACGGCCACAGCCCTTCCGTCCGGTGTGACGGAGCACGAGTAAAGGCCGGGCCCAGGCGTGGCCGCTCGCGACAATGCCCCTTCGGCGCGCGTCGTCATGGCGAGTGTAGCCTAACGCACACAACCCGCTCCGCGAGGCGAATCGTGCTGGCCTACGCCGTCAGTCAGAGTACTTTTCACAGGTGGGCCAGCACGCGAGAGCCGTTCTTCTGCTTATCGCATCAGCCTCTGCGTTGACGTTCGCGGCGCAACCTGCACTCCCGGAAGCCCGCGTCCCCCACGGCGGGGGGCTCGCCCAAAAGAAAGGGCCCCTCGTCGACGCGGAGAGTGGCCCACCGCTCCTGTCGACGCTCGATCAGGTGCACACCGGTGAGCACGTCGCGCTCGACGCCGAGTGGCCAACACAGCCCCAGTTCGAGGCGCTCCTCGCCGACCGGGTGACCGGCGTGAAGCACGCGGTGGATCAGCGCTTGCTCGGCCTCTTGCGGGCGCTGGCGGCCAAGCACCCGGGGGGCCGAATCGAGCTCGTGAGCGGGTTCCGCAGCCCGAAGCTCAACGAGATGCTGCGCAAGAAGGGCCACCATGTTTCGTCGCACAGCCAGCACTCCCTAGGCCAGGCCTGCGACTTTCGCATCGTCCCGGGGGGCGAGCAGGCCGCGCTCGACCCTCGCGTCGTCGAGCGTGAGATCCGCGCGCTCGGGTGGGACGGGGGCGTCGGCGTGTATCCGACCAAAGACGACTGGTTCGTCCATGCAGACGTCGGGCGGAACCGGCGCTGGGTGAACTAAGAGGCCGCGGCAGGTGGGTGCCCCTTCTGCCACCGACTCGGCCGGCGCGATCGAGCTTTTCGCGGGCGTCCTGTTCGCGCTCGCGTTTGTGCGACGGCGGGGTGACCGGGAGAGTGGCGTAGCGGCGCTCTTGTGCTTTGCGGCGGCCGTGCACGCCACAGGGGTCAACGTCGCCATGCACGCGTCGGGTCCCTTCGCGGCCATCGCGGCCGAACGCACTGCGTGGCTGGGGCTGGTGGCGGCGCTGCCCCTAGCCGTTCACGTCGCGATGGCCTTTTCGGCGGGTCCCCCTTCGCGGGGACTCCTCGCGGCGCTGTACGGAGGCGCCGCGGGGTGGGCCTTGCTTGACGTTTTCGGCCTGCCACATGGCGGGGGCTCGATCGGCGGCGTGGATGCGGCGCACCGCTGGGCGCCGATCGGGCCGTTCAGCGTCCTGGCATACACCGCGTCCGTGGTCGCTTCGGTCGGAACGATGGTCGTCGTGGCGCGAGCCTACCTGGCCGGGCGCCGCGAGGCGTTGGCCGTCGTCATGGGCGCGACCGTTCTCTTGGCGACAGCCATCAACGATCTCGGGGTCGCGACCGGGGCGCTCTCTACGGGCCTGCTCATCGACGCCGGACTCGCGGCGTTCGTAGCCAGTGTCACGAGCACGCGGAGCGCGCGGTTCGCTTCACTCACTGTCGATCTCGAGCGGCGCACCAAAGAGTTGCGCACGCGCACGGGCGAGCTGCGCCGCTCCTACGAAGATCTTCGTGCGGCGAAGGAGGAGCTCGTCAAGAAGGAACAGCTCGCGGTCGTCGGAGAGCTGGCCGCGGTCATCGCGCACGAGGTGCGCAACCCGCTCGCGATCATCGCAAACGCCGTGTCCGGTCTGCGCAAGCAGTCGATTTCGCGCCAAGATCACGAGACGCTCCTCGCGATCCTCGAAGAGGAGACGAGTCGCCTGAACCGGCTCGTGACCGATCTCCTGCGTTACGCGCGTCCCGTCAACATTCAGCGATCCGACTTTTCCCTCGCGGACGTGCTCGACCGCGCGCTCATCCTCGCCAGCCAGGACCGTAAAGGCATCAAGACGGACTTCATAGTCGACGGTCACGACGGCCGAATTTGGGGAGACGCCAACCTCTTGCGCCAAGTGTTCGACAACCTCGTCGCCAACGCAGTTCAGGCGATGGGAGCGGGCGGTCACCTCACGGTTCGCGTTCGCGCGGCAACCGAGAACGAAGTGGACGGCGTCGCGGTGGACATCACCGACACGGGCGAAGGAATGGACACGCAAGTGCGGACGCGCGCGCGCGATCCGTTCTTCACGACGCGCCCGAGCGGCACCGGACTCGGCCTGGCCATCGTGGATCGCATCGTGGACGCGCACGGTGGTTACCTGGCCATCGACAGCCGGTCGGGCGAAGGTACGACCGTCACGGTGTTCTTGCCGACCGGGTCACCGATGGGGCCGGTGCACCCCCGCAGCCGCGCGCCCAAGCCTCCGTCCGAGGCGTCCGGTCCAGCGACCTAGATCGCCTGCGCGCTGCTCTGGCTTCGAATCTGAGTCGTGGACGTGGTCGTTACGTCCCCGTTAACGGCGGCTGTCGCTGCCACCGCAGCCGACTCGGCTTGGCTAGGGACAGGCCCTAAACTAATAAGGCGATCTGCACAATGGACCGGGACAGCATCGTTCGCATCGACCGCCAGCATGTTTGGCATCCGTACACGCCCATGGATGCGTGGCAGGACACCGATCCGATCGTCGTCCGGCGTGCGGAGGGCGTTTGGCTCGAAGACGTCGATGGGCGGCGCTATATCGACGGCAACGCGTCGTGGAACGTCGCTGCCCTGGGTCACGGCCACCCGCGTCTCGTGCGCGCGCTCGAGGACCAGGCACGAACGCTGGCGCACTGTTCGCTCTTCGGGATCACGCACGAGCCAGCGGCTCGCCTCGCCGAAGAGCTCGTGGCCGTCGCTCCGCGCCACGGGCATCGCGCCTTGACGCGCGCCTTCTTCGTCGACGACGGCTCGACGGCCGTCGACGCCGCGCTCAAGATGTGCGTGCAGGCGTGGCGACAGCTCGGCGCGCCGAGCAAGTCTCGCTTCGTCGCCCTCGACGGAGCCTTCCACGGCGACACGGTCGGCGCCACGAGCCTCGGAGGCGTCGAGGTGTTCCGCCGCCCCTACGCGGGAGTGACGTTCGACTGCGTCCACGTCCCTTTTCCGGCCGAGGGCGCGTATCAGCAGGCGTTCTCGGCAATCGCTCGCTTGGTCCGCCAAGAGAGCGACACGATCGCAGCCGTCTTCGTCGAGCCGGTTGTCCAAGCCGTCGCCGGGATGCGCATCTACGACGCCGCGTTTCTTCGTCAGCTTCGCGATCTCTGTGATGCACACGATGTATGGCTGGTCGCCGACGAGGTGTTCACGGGATATGGCCGCGTCGGGCCGATGTGGGCCTGCGAGCTGGCGGCGGTGACCCCCGACATTCTTTGCGTGGGCAAGGCGTTCGCGGCCGTCGTGCCGATGGGGGCCGTGCTCGCGACCGAGCAGGTGCTATCCGCCTTCGGTGGTGGACGCGAGCGCGCCTTTTTGCACGGACACACGTTCTGCGGCAACCCGCTGGGGGCGGCGCTTGCCCGCGAGGTGCTGGCGATTTACCGCGACGAACGAATCCTCGAGCGGGCCGCGCAGCTCGCTCCGGTTATTGCACGCGGATTCGACCGGCTCGCGCGACTTCCAGGCGTCGAACGGGTGCGATCCGTGGGCATGATCGGGGCCGCGGACCTGGCGGACGACCGCGAAGGCTATCTCGGCGCAATCGGCTGGCGCGTTTACGACGAGGCACGCAGGCGCGGTGCGTATCTACGGCCGCTCGGCCGCACGGTCTACGTCTGCCCTCCGCTGACCATCGAAGCGGACGACCTGAACCGTCTGCTCGCCATTCTTGAAGAGAGTGTGCGCGCGGCTACCTGACGACGAGCGCGCCCTTGTACATGGCCATGCCGCACTGGAATGTCAGGGTCCGTGAAGCGTCGGTCGGCACATCGATGGTGACCGGCCGGTTCAGCGGCAGGTCCTTCTTGATTCCTAGATCTGGAAAAACGACTTCCTTCGCACACGTGTCGTCGGTCGTGCGTTCGAAAGTGACCGCTACCGTGGATCCGGCCGCCCCCTTGGGCAGCGTCAGAGACGTGGGCAGGAAGCCGTGCTCGCCGACCGCGACGTGGGGGGTCGTGGTCGGGACAGACGAGGCCTCGGGGGTCGACTCTGCCTTCTTGTCACACGCCGGCGCGACGGCGAGGGCGACCCAGAGGATGTGGGCTTGGACGCGCATCAGGGTGTGCAACATAGTGGGAGCGTGGAAACAAAGAGATCAAAAAGATGAGGAAAGGTGACGATGCGGCTGGTTGATCTCGATCCACCGAACTTCGTGATCTTGCCGGCTCCTTTGTGACTGTCCCCACTTTTCTAGCGAAGAATCTCGACGATCATCCGCGTACGGCCGACGAGTAGCTCGTCGCCGTGCACGAGCTCTTGCTCGCCCTTGATGCGCACGAAGACGCCGGTCTGCGCGCCGAGATCGGTCACCAGGATCGCCCCCGCCTGCTCCTCGACCAGACAATGCTGGTCGCCCACCAACGGGTCGGCAGGGAAGATGAAGTCACCGTGGGTCGAGCCGATCTGCAGCGTGGTTCCCCGTGCGAGCACGCAAGCACCGAGCGAGCCGCCCTCGAAGATCTGGACGACGCGAAAGGACGAGAGCCACTTCGGCGACGAATAGAAGTACGTGGGGCCGGGCCCCGGCCCGTCTTTTGGGATCGGGTTGCGCTCGATGCGCAGGAGCTGGTCGCCCACGACGAACTCGTCGCCCGGCCCGAGCTCGACCCGCGCCTTGATGCGCAAGAACACGCCGTTGCCCGCTTCGAAGTCGTGCAGCCATAGGCGCCCGCCACGAAACCGGATCGCCGCCTCGCGCGGATGACAGAACGACTCGCCAGGCAGGGCGATCGAGCCTTGGGATCCGATGATGGCTTCTGTTCCGAGCGGCTGGTACACCCCCGGCCCGCCACCGAGGCTGCGCGTAACGTTCAAACGGAAGTGCGCTCGTCGCTTCTCCACCGACGCTGGCGCCCCGGCCTCGACGATCGGCGCGCTCTCCCCGTCGGCCTGCACACGGGACTTCTTCTGCGTGGCGAGCTTTTGAACGTCCACCTTCGGCGGATGATCGAGCACCTGCATGCCGCCGATGGCGCGCCCGGCGATAATTTCGTCGAACTTGCCGTCGCGCAGCGAAACGGCCATCTCGAGCTGCTGGCTTTTCATAAGCTGCCGCACGAACTGCGCGACGTCGTCGCGGTGCACGTGTTCGGCGTACGTGCGCTTGTGGCTCTTGATCACGCGCCCGCCGTCGGCGAAAAGGTGGGTGATGACGTGCGGCTTGTCCAAGCCGCTGTCCTCGGTCTGAATGTGAAACGTATGGTTGTGGTACTTGACGTTGTTGTTAAACCCGACCTGAGCGCGCAAAAACGAGGGCCGGACTACCTCACGCTCGAGCTTGCGAAGCTCTTCGGGCGACCAGCGCGCGATGGCGTCTTGCAGCGGCGCGTGGTCGCCCGCGACGCCCTCCATGCGCTCGAAGGCGAGCTTGGCCAAGAGCGACGACGGATCGACGCGCAGCGCTTCGGCAAGCAGATTCTGCCCTTCGGCGTCGTTGGGTCCGTTTGCTGCCCAGGCCGAGAGCAAGGCCACCGCGTCGTCGAGCCGCCCCTTGTCGAGCAGCCACTTGGCGACTCGTGAGGCGGATTCACGTGGCTGAACTGGGCCGCCGGCTGCCATCTGCCACCAATCATCATCGCGGGCTGCACCCGCATGCAAGTATTGTCGAGAGCTTCTTGCATCCGCTCCGTCCCGACCCCTGTCCGCCAAAGACCCGCTCCGACCTGGAATGGGACGCCGTGCTCCGTTCTCTCGCGGATCGCTGCGCAGGGCCGCTCGGCCGCGCGCTCGCCTTGACTCTGGCGTTCGGTACGACCCGCGACGAGTCCCGCGCGTCCCTCCGACAGTCAGGCGAAGCCTCCGGGCTACTCATAGAGGGCAGGCCGCTTCCAGTCGGGCAGGTCGATGACGTTCGCGAGGCGGTCGAGCGCGCGCGCATCGGCGGCGTGCTGGCGCCAGCCGAGCTCCGAGCGATCGGTCGCGCCCTCGGAGCGGCCCGCGCACTCCGGCGCTTTCTCGGGACGCGTCGCGCGAATCTCCCGGCGCTCTTCGAGGCTTGTTCGACCGATCCGACGCTGGACGATCTCGCAGACGAGATCGACGGCAGCTTCGACGCGGACGGGACGCTGGCCGATCGCGCCAGCCCGCGGCTGCGCGAGCTCCGCGGCGAGTGGCACACCGCGCGCCAGCGCATGCTCGCGCGCATGGAGGAGCTTCTGTCCCGCTACGACGCGGTGGTGCAAGACGGTTTCATCACCGAGCGCGAGGGGCGGTGGGTGCTGCCGGTGCGCAGCGACGCCCACGAGCGTTTCCCGGGCATCGTCCACGCGACGAGTGCGAGCGGGGCGACTTTGTTCGTCGAGCCACGCGCGGTCGTGCCCATGGGAAATCGGCTGAAGGTGCTCGAGGCGGAAGTGAGGCGCGAGGAGGAAGCGGTGTACGCACGCCTCACGGCGTTGATCGCCGACGCCATCCCCAGCGTGGACGCCGCGGTTGGCGCGCTGGCTCTCGCCGACGTCCGCGCCGCAACGGCGAAGCTCGCGCGTGACGCAGAGCTTGTCTTCCCCGTCCTATCGGACGAGCCACGCCTCGAGTTGAAAGGCGCGCGGCACCTCCTTCTCGCCCTGGATCTACCTCGCGTGGTGCCGAGCGACCTCGCTATCGAGGCGGGTCGAGCGATCGTCGTCAGCGGGCCCAACGCCGGCGGCAAGACGGTCGCCCTGAAGACGATGGGGCTCGCGGCGCTCATGGTGCGCGCGGGCCTGCCTGTCCCGTGCGCCGAGGGGAGCGTCGTCGGCCTGTTCGACGTCGTGCTCACCGACGTCGGCGACGATCAGAGCTTGCAGAAGAACCTCTCGACGTTCAGTGCGCACGTCTCCAATCTTGCCGGGATCCTTCAGGAGACCACGCGCGGCGCGCTCGTCCTGCTCGACGAGCTCGCGGGAGGCACCGATCCGCGCGAAGGCGAGGCGTTGGCCGCGGGCGTTCTCGACAGTCTCTGTGCCCGCGGGGGCGCGGTCGCCGCGACGACGCACTACGAGGGGCTGAAGGCGCTCGCCCTCGCCGACGAGCGTTTCGTCAACGCCAGCGTCGGATTCGACATCGCGACGATGGCGCCGACGTTCCAGCTCGTGATGGGCATTCCCGGCAGCTCGAGTGCGCTCGCAGTCGCGCGAAGGTTCGGGATGCCGGCAACGGTGATCGAGCGGGCGGAGCGGTTCCTGACGAGGGAGGACCGCAGCTTCGAGGCCGTGGTGAGGAAGCTACACGATGAACGCGCTGCGCTCGAGCTCGCGCGCGCCGCGGCGGAACAGCGCGAGCGCGAGGCTCGAGCGACCTCGACCCAGCTCGAGGCCGAGTTGGCGGCGGCGAAGAGCCGCGAGGATCGGATGCTCTCCGACGAGACCCGCGAGCTGATGGACAGGCTTCGGCGCGTGCGCGAGGACCTGCGCGCGGCGCAGGCGCGGCTCCGCGCCAAGAAGGTCGAGCCGGAGGCGCTGCGCGAGGTCGAACGGGCGATCGAGCGAGTGGCCGGCGAGGTGGCCATCGGCGGCGCCCTCGAGCCTTCCGACAAGAGCGCCGACCAACGCCTTCGCGACCCGGTGAAGCGGGCGGATCTGCGAAAGGGGGCTCGTGTGTGGGTGCCCCGCCTTCGAGCCGAGGCGGAGGTCGTTGACCTGATGGCGGGAGGGCAGGTTCGGGTCGCCGCCGGCCCTCTCAAGCTGACCGTGTCGGCGAGCGAGCTCCGCACGACCGTGAACGTCGAGCCCCCGCCGCCGCGCCCGTCTTCCCACCTGGCGGCCCCGGTCGACGAAGCGCCGCTGCAGACACGCGACAACACGTGCGATCTGCGCGGGCTGCGGGTCGACGACGCGATTGCGATGGCGACGGCCTTTCTCGACCGCGCCATCACGGAAGGACGGCGTGCTGTCTTTCTGCTTCATGGTCACGGCACGGGGGCTCTCCGCGACGCGCTTCGCAAGGAGCTCGCGCGCTCAGCGTACGTCGCACGACTTTCGGGTGTCGAAGCGGACCGGGGCGGGGATGGGGTCACCCTCGTCTGGCTCGCGTGACCGCCCGCCCGTGACGACCGGCTCGCCGGCTCGCCGAGCTTCTCGGCCGGGCCCGCGACTCCGGCGCGCAGGGCGTGGCAGGGAAGCGCGGAGAGCGGCGCGACCTCCTGGGTCTTGCGCGCGATCTGCGAGTGAAACCTTGAACGAGAGAGAGCCCAGAGCGCAGGCGCGCCTCTTGCGATGCACCGGCTCATCGCAGGAGTCAAAACCAACATGAATCGAATTTCCTCCATGGCGATTGTTCCCTTCCTCGCAGCTCTGAGCGGCTGCTCGAGCAACGGCGCCGGCGCGCCGGTGCAATCGTCCTCGTCCGATGCCGGAGGCGGCATCGACGGCCCTTATGGAGTCACCACGGGCGACGACTCGGGTGACAATGGTGGCGACGACGGCGGGAGCGGCGCGATCGTGTACGAAGCGGACCTCAGCGGCGCGCAGGTCGTGCCCGTCGTGAGGACGGGCGCGACCGGCAAAGGCACGTTCGCGCTCTCGGCGGACGGAATGACGCTCAGCTACAAGATCTCGATGTCACCGGGCTTCGCCCCTACCGCGGTGAATTTGCACTTGGGGGCGGTGGGCGAGAATACCGGTACGACGCACCAGCTCTCGCCGGTCTCCACGAACATGAGCGGCCAGATTGCGCTCACGACGGAGGAGCAGAACGCCATTGCGAGCGACCAGCTCTACGTCGACGTTCCGTCGCAAGCCTACCCCAACGGCGAGCTCCGCGGGCAGCTCGCGCTCGTGGGCGCGGAAATCTTTGTCGCCGTCCCGACCGGCGCGCAGCAGGTGCCGGACACGGGGAGCGTCTACACGGCACACGCGTCATTCATCTTGAGTCCCGACCAGGGCACGCTCATCTATCACGTCGCGACGAACGCGACGCCGACAGACGTGCGGCTGCACCGAGGCATCGGGGGGGTCAACGGCCAGGTTGCGTATGATCTGCCCGTCGGCGGCGGGCTGCCGCTCGACGGAACGCTGCAGATTGGGGGGACGGCCGGTAACAGCGACCCCACGGATCTCGAGAACGGCCGCTTCTACTTGAATATCGTCACCCAGCAGAATCCCGCGGGCGAGCTTCGCGGACAGCTCCTTCATCCGGGTGAGGCGCTGTTGACGGGCGTCCTCTCGGGAGCGAACGAGGTTCCCCCAATCGTGTCGCAAGCGACCGGTGGCTCCCAAGTCATCCTGAGCGCGGACCAGTCGAGCCTGAAATACGAAGCTGTGGTCAACGGAGTCATCCCGATCGGGGCGGAGATCGATCAGGGCCAGGCGGGACAGAACGGCCCAGTGCTAGATCAGTTGACCCTGGACCAGACCGGAGCCCTCGGTACCGTGAACGCGACGGCGAGCGACGTGCAAGTGCTCCTGTCAGGCGGCAGCTACATCAACATCAAGACGCCGAGCTATGCGAGCGGCGAGCTCCGCGCTCAGCTTGTGAGTAGGTAGCGCGCGGTTGGCGCGGCCTTGGACCAGGGGCCAGTTCAGCCAGCCAGACGGGCAGAAAGGAAGCCGCAGAGGTCGCGGAGGTTAGACCTCCGGAGCGCTCTCTGTTCCCCAACGCCAGCCTTTGCGTCCAAATCGCGTGGCCGCATCGCTTGCGAGCATGGCCCCCACCATCGCCGCAACGAAGGCGATCACGGGGGCCGCCCCACCGGCAAGCGAGACGATCGCAGGTCCGGGGCAGAAACCGCCGATTCCCCACCCAATGCCGAAGATGGCCGCGCCCAGTAGCAACGGTGCGTCGACGGCCGCCCTCACGGGCATCGAGAAGGACCGAGCCAGGATTGGGGCACCGCGCTTCAACGCGCGCCGGAAGACGACGAAGTTCACCAGCACGCCACTACCCATTACGAACGCGAGGCTCGGATCCCAATCGCCGGCCACGTCGAGGAACGCGAGGACTTTGCTCGGGTGTGTCATGCCCGAGACCCCCAGCCCGACGGCGAAGAGAACGCCCACTGCGAACGCGACGCCGATTCGCCTCACGAACCCCTCCCGCTCAGCAGATGCGTCGTTGCAAATACCGTCGCCGCGCCTGCCACCATGAACACGAGCGTGGCTGCGAACGAGCGCTTCGAGAGGCGGGCGATGCCGCACAGCCCGTGTCCGCTCGTGCAACCGCGGCTCATTCGCGTTCCGACGCCGACCATCGCGCCGGCGACGAGCGAGGCACCGATGCTCTGCTCCGACCCGAGCGCCACGAGATCAGGCCGGACGAGCGTCAGCCCGGCGCCGCCCACGAGCAGACCCGCGACGAAGGCGAGCCGCCACGACCGGTCGCCCTTCGGCGCCGCCGGTAGGTCGCCGACGATGCCGCTCACCCCGCAGATGCGACCGTTGAACACGAAGAGCAGCGAGGATGCTGCGCCGAGGAGCAATCCGCCGATCGTGGGAGCGAGTAGCGAGAGGGCCGTCATGAGGGCTCGTCCAGTATACAGGACAACGCCCGCTCGTCACGTCGCTCATTCCGGGATGGCCACCACGACGGTTGTCGCATTGTGCCAGCCATCCATCCGCTCCTGGCTCCGCGCGATCTCGCCGTACGTCAAGAACCCGGCGATCGGAACGTCGCCGAAGGTCGACCGAACCGCGTCGACCTCGCGATGGAAGCTCGTCTTCAGGATCATGCCCCGACAAACGCAGTCGAAGAGCAGAACACCCGCGGCAGCTTGACCCCGAAGGGCGGCCTGGGCCTCCTCCGCCGCCGATTGGGCGGCGCGGACCATACTGTCCGCCTCGCCGTCGAGGATGCTGACCATCGATCCGCGCGGGATGTCGCCAGCACAGGCGAGTGAGCCGTCGCTCCCGACGGACAGAGGCGCGCGAGCGCGACCGATTCTTTCGAAGAAGTGAATGCCGAGCTCGTTCGCAATCATGTACGCGCTCGCGTTTTCGCGCGACAGCTGGACGCCTCGCTCGGCGGCGTGCTTCTCATACGCGGAGAACGCCGGCTTCCCGTCGATCTCGAAGACCACGTTACCCTCGGCCTTGGTCACCCGCATTTGCCGGGTAGTCGGGCGCAGGCCGTGGCCGACACCGATGCCCCACGGGCTCGAGCCGAAAACGTGGAGAGCGGCCGCCGCGTCGGCGCCGATCTCTCCAGCGGCTCCGACCAGGGTCGCCTGGAATCTGCCCTCATCGCCGGATGCCCCACCGACGATTTGGGTGCCTGCCTGAACCCGAGCGTCGTAGAGCTCGCTGACGAGCCTTTCGCCGGCCCCGCCCAAGCCGTCGGTAAAGAGCACGGTCGTCAGGTGTCGATGGTCAACGGACGTGGCAGCGCGCTTCGCATGGGGCAGCCCGGCTGCGAGCCGCCGGGCAGCTCGTGCCGGATCTGCTTTCAACCCGGGGGCGAACTCCACGCGGGACGTGGCGTCCGAAGCGAGAAGCATGACGGCGACTCCCCCATGGATGAGACCATCCTCGGTGATCTCTCCGGCCGTGGTGCAGGCGATGATCTCGGCACCGGTCGCCTCCCGAGCCGCAGTGACCGCTGCGCCGAAGTCCAAGTCCGGAGATACGAACAAAAAGCCGCACGTCGCCTTCGCGCCGCGCAATCGCGAATTCGCCTTTTGAATCGCCTTGCCGACCGCCGTTTTGACGACGGGGTGGATCGCAGCTCCGCTCCCAACTCTCGCCGGCATAGGATCCCTTCCCCGACGAGAAAGGTATCAGATTCGCCGGGCTGTCACGACGAATTTTGGAAAGACAGGACCTTTGCTAGAAACACAAAGCGCGAGCACAATAGCGGCGATCATCCGTGCCGCACTTGAGGTCCGCCTCCTCCCAAATCGATACCGGTGTCCGGGTCGGCCCTTACCTCGTCGAGCGACGATTCGGGGGCGGAGGGGCGAGGGTTGGAACCGTTTACCTCGCGCGCGACTCCACAGGCGAACGCGTTGTCCTTCGCGTGCTGCAGCGGGACGCAGCGACGACCGCGATCCGCGCTCGCATGAGGCGCAAGGCGCGCGCTCTCGCAAGTATCGACCATCCGGGTCTCGAGCATGTTCACGGCATCGGCGAGCACGGGGGGATGTTCTGGGTCGCGGTCGGCTTCGTGCAAGGCACGCCCGTCGAATCGCTCTTGGCCGAGCGAGGGCCGCTCTCGATCGATATGGCGCTGCGCCACACCATCCAGGCCGCCGAGGCCCTTTCAGCCGCCCATGATGCGGGCGTGATTCATGCCGAGATCGAGTCTGGAAAGCTGCTCATCGCGCCCGACGGCCGCATCGTCGTCGTCGGTTTCGGTGTCGCGACGCGGACCGACCGCACGGCGCAGCCGCTCGCGGGAGGCGGGCTTGCCGGGCCGTCGGCGTACGCAGCGCCAGAACAGATCGAGCACGGGCTGGCCGACGAGCGCAGCGACGTGTGGGCCCTTGGCTGCGCGCTCTACGAAATGGTGGTCGGCTCGCCACCGTTCGGCCCGGGGGGAGCGGAGACCGCGGCGGCGATCTTGCGGGACGAGCCGGTGTTTCCCGCTCACGTCGCTCCGGCCATTGTTCACATCGTGAATGCGTGCGTCCGGAAGAACTCGTTCGCGCGCATCGCGACCTCGCGCGAGCTGCTCGTCCTTCTCCGCGATGCGGTGGGCGATCCGCGGTCCGAGACCGTATCGGTCCCGCAGCGCGCTTCCGCGCGCCCGTCGGCGCCTCCGGCCCCGCTCGACTCCCGGACCATCCCCCCGCCGCCGCGCCTCCCGTCGATGCCGTTTCGTTCGTCGTCGGGGCGCTCCTCGGCGGCCGCGACGTCCAAACCGCCGTCGAGCGCCACGCGTATGGCGGCGCCGCGTGGCCGAATCAAAGGGGCGGCGATGCGGGCCGGAGTGGCCTGGTTCGCCGAGGCGTATGGGCCGCCCGCGCTCGCGCGAGTCATGGAGCTCGCGTCGCCCGAGCTTCGGGCGGTCTTGCGTCCGCACCTTCCCGTGTTCGGGCTGATCGCCTCGGGCTGGTACGACACGCAGGTCGCCGGTGAGCTCATCGAGCTCATCGAGCGCGTGGCCTGTCCAATGGACCCAGTCGCGTTCCGGTCTTCGGTGGGCGAAGCCATCGCGCACGAAAATGTCGGCGGCGCCCACCGCGCGCTCTTTCGCCTGGTCGCGTCGCCGTCGCTCCTCGAGGCCAACGCCCAGCGGGTCTGGCGAACCTACGTCGACGAAGGGACGCTTTCGGTGCGTCCGGGCGCTCCGGGGTCGTTCGACGCGCGCGTGCGAGGCTGGTCGCGGCATCACCCGAGTGTGTGCCGAACGTTGCGCGCCATGCTCGAGAGCGCTCTCTCTTCTGTTGGGTACACCGCCCTCGTTCTCGAGCGAACGCACTGCGTCGCCCTGGGCGACACACAATGCACGTTTGCCGGAGCGTGGAGCGTCTGACCGGCAAGCAGCCTTTACACGGGGCTTCAGCGACTTGGCACGGCGACCCGTCCGGAGACGATCGCCTCGCGGAGGAGCTCGACCCGCGCGACCACCTCGCGGGTCAAGAGCCTCGCGTGCGGTCCTTCGTGCACGTAGTCGATGGCGCCGTCGCTCACCCCGAACGCATGCACCCCGCCGTGGAAACGTCCCTCCTGGACCGCGTGGATCGTGTCGAAGACGGCGACGTCGGCGCGCTTGACCATGCTGGTCAGCACGGCGTCGGGCATTTCGGCAAATTGATCCGAGTCGACACCGATGGCGAGGCGGCGGGTCTCGTGCGCCGCTTCGAAGACGCCGTGCCCGGTGGCCCCCGACGCGTGGTACAGGATGTCGGCGTCCGCAGCAATTTCGGCGATCGCCAGCGCCTTGCCCTTCGCCGGGTCTCTGAACGCGTCGGGTGTCGTGCCCGCGTACGCGACGTGCACGACGCAGTCGGAGCAGACGGCGTGCACCCCCGCTTCGTAGCCCACCTCGAATTTGCGGACGAGCGGCGTTTGCATTCCGCCGACGAAGCCGACGTGCCTTGTGGTCGTCATCATCCCGGCGACCGCGCCGACGAGGTAAGACCCCTCTTCCTCGCGGAAGACCAGGCCCGCGACGTTGGGCGGCGGCCCCGCGTCGGAGGGGGCGTAGTCGATGCACGCGAAGCGCACGTTCGGGAAATCTCGCGCGACTCGGTCGACGTCGGTCGAGAATAGGAAGCCGACCGCGATCACGAGGTCGAAGCCGCGCGTGGCAAAGAGGCGCATGGCGGCCTCACGGTCCTCGCTTTTCGTCGGCTCCAGCAGCTCCGTCGCGACCCCCAGCTCGCGGCGCGCACGCGATAGCCCCTCGTACGCGGCGTCGTTGAAGCTCTTGTCTCCGCGGCCGCCCACGTCGAACACCAGACCAACCCGCGGCCCGCCTCCGGGACGGGTCGCCTCCGGCGCGTGTCGAGCGGGAAGAAACGTCGCGGCGAGCGCCGCCACGACCAGGGCGATTGCCCAACGCTCCAACGTCATGCCGGCTTCGTGACCCCGCGCATGTCTCCCCTGGAGTCCGCCTCGATGAAAATCTTGCGCATCTGCGGCATTGCGGCTCGGATCGTCGCTTCGATGCGGTTGGTCGCGTCCTCCAATTGATCGACCGTCAGCGTGGTGCGGAACGCGATCTTCATGGCGAGCACGACGACATCGGGCCCGAGATGCATGGTGAGGAGCTGGGTCACGCGCACCACTCCGTCCACCTGCTCGGTCAGCGTGCGCACGCGCGAGCGGTCCTCGCGGGTCGCGCTCTCGCCAATCAGAAGGCCATGGGTGATCCATGCGATGAGCAGCGCGACGGCGCAGAGCAGGACGCCAATGACCACGCTGCCCAGCGGATCCCAGAAGGCGCGGCCGGTCCAGGCGCTTGCCGCGACAGCGATCAGAGCCAGCAGCAGCCCCGCCATCGCCGTCGCATCCTCGGCGAGCACCAGCGCAATCGTGGGGTCACGGGCGTCGCGAATGGTGGTCGCCAAGGAGCGGCCCGCGGCCACTTTGCGGAATTCGCCGAGAGCGACACGGAAGCTCATCGCTTCGACGCCGAGCGAAACCCCGAGCACGGCGTAGCTCCACGCGCGGTCTTGCGGCTCGATGCGCGGGTGCACGAGGTGGTCGACCCCTTCGAAGACCGCGAACGCTCCGCCGACGCTGAAGAGCAGGAGAGCGACGACGAACGGCCAGAAGTACCTCTCGCTGGCGCGCCCGAACGCGTAGCGCTCGTCGGGAGGCCGTGAAGCGAGGCCCATGCCAACGAGAAGCAGCGCTTGGTTTCCGCTGTCCGCGAACGAGTGCACGGCCTCGGCGAGCGTGGCCGTCGATTTCGAAAGAATCGCCGCCGCGAGCTTGCATGCCGCAATGACGATATTGCCGGCGAGCGCGGCGAGAACCACCTTGCGGCTGTCGGCGTGGGACACTCGACTTGGGGCGTGGCGTGGGGGTGTGACTTGGGGCGATGGCAGACGGAAGCGCTTTCGATCTCTCGCGCTTCCCACTAATGCCAAAGGAACGTGCATTCCGCGAGCTTTCTCTTCGACGTCGGCAACGCGCGCACCACGGCCCTCATCTACCGGGGCCGCCAGCGCCGCGGGTCGATTGTGCTCGCTCCAGGTGCGGGTGCGCCGCAGACCCATCCGTGGATGGTGACCGTCGCGGGCGCCCTTTCGGATCGCGGCATCGACGTCGTCACGTTCAACTTCATGTATGCCGAGGCCGGGCGGCGTGCGCCCGACAAAGGCGACGTGCTCGAGGCGACGTGGCGCGCGGCGATCGAGGCGGTGCGCGCTCGAAGCGACGTCGCGTCCGCGCGCCTATTCATCGGGGGCAAGTCGATGGGGGGCCGCATCGCAACGCAGGTCGCCGCAAAGGGCGACGTCGACGTCGCGGGTCTCGTGCTCCTCGGGTATCCGCTGCACCCGCCGGGCAAGCCGCTGCAGCTCCGTTCCGCGCATCTCCCGCGCGTTCGGGCGCCGATGCTGTTCGTCCAGGGCTCGCGCGATCCTTTCGGAACGCCGACGGAGCTCGCGCCGATCGTCGAGACGCTCGCTCGCGGCACGCGTCTCTACGTCATCCAAGGCGGAGATCATTCGCTCGCCGTGCCCAAGCGCAGCGGCGAGACCTTCGACGGCGTGATCGCCCGCGTCGCCGACGAAGTCGGGCAGTTCATGGGATCGTGATGATTTGCACCCGCGACCGCGCAGCCTGAAGAAACGCGCTCTCGGCTACGCGCACGCGCTCGACGACGAACCAGCGCTCGAGGGGCCCGCGCACCTGCTCGAACCGCTGCCCGCGGTACGGGTGCGCGGACGCACGGAACACGTTGCGGAGCTGCTCCTCGCTCGGGTGGAGGATCGGCGTGACCGCGCGATCGATGTACCACGCCGCCAGCGAGGCCCGCCGGAGGATGGCATCGACCTCCGCGTCGTCGATCTGCTCGGCTCTAGCCGCGTCGTCGATGCGCTTCCGGCCACCCAAGCGTTCCACGAACGCCGCGCTGACGTCTCGCTCGACGGTCGCGAGATCGCCGGGGGTCGGTCGCCTGTCGGGCGGAGCCTCGGCGACGAACCGGTCGGCGAGGCTCGCGAGGATCTCTTCGGCGACGTGGTGCTCGATCGCGTCGCGAAGGTCGCGCTCCCCGTAGGATTCGCCGATGCCGTCGGGCGTCTCGGCCATGTCCGCCAGGCGAGCTTCGAACGCGAGGACGCGTTCGAAGATGAAGCGCGGGTATGCCGTGCCGCCCGTCTCCGGGGAGTAGAAGCGTACCGAGGTTCGCTCGATCACGACTGCCGGCGACGACCCGTCGTTCGGACCGCGATCCCGCGGAGTCGGCAAATGGTCCTGGCCATACGCGGCGTGTGCGACCGCGACACCGGCACACGCCAGGGCGGCCACCGTACGACCGTGCCTCCGCCCAGCCGACACCACGCCTCTCGTCGTGCGAGCCACGTTTACGGCTCGTCGTCCTTGGCGGCAGGAGGAGTGCTTCCAGCCCCGGGCGCGGCCCGCTCTTGCATCATGTGCTCGTGGTGGTGGGCAAAACCTCGGGCCGCGCGGCGCGCCTTCAGAAACTCGGCGAAACCGACGACCATGTCGAGGTCGCGGGGCCCGAGCGCGTCGCCCAGCTCCTTCAGGTGCTGCCGCAGACTCTCCGCGTTTCGTGTTCGCCTGCCGCCCGAAGATTTCGGACCTTCCTCGACCGAGTCGGCAGGCGCTTCGACTTCCGGCTCCGGAGCGGGATCCGCCCAGGCGGGCCGGTTGACCGGCTTGATGGCGTGTGCGGCGAGCCACGCCTCCATGAACGTGCGCAAGCGCTCGCTTCGGAACGTGAACCAGCGTTCGCGTTCCGGCCCGTACGTCATGAGCACGTCTTTGAAGCGGCGGAACGCACCCTTTCCGTCGATCGCCTGCATGAGCTTTCCGCGGGACTCGCTATTTTCCACCATTGGAATGAAGCGCTCCATCCAGCGGTACTGCTCGCGAGAGCTGACCGGATCAATGCGCAGGTAGTTGGCGTCGGAAGCGATGCGCACGTGCATCTGCGGATCGGCGACGCCGTCGACGACGCGCAAGACCTCGCCGGTCGCCAAATGCAAATAGCTGTGCACCTCGGGTGCGTTGTTTTCGAATGCGTCTTCGAGTGCCTCCCAATCAACGGGCACCTCTCGTACGGGACCGGACGCGACATCCGCGCCCGGGTGTTCCCCGGCGTCACTGCTGGCCATGGATTTCCCTTCCTCTCAAGCACGGAAGCGCGGACCGAACGCAAATCGGCCTCGGGCGTCGTCACCGCGTCGCCGCCGCTCGGGCAGGAGCGGGCGGCGCGCTACTTCAAGCTAAGACGTACGGTGAGGATTGCACGCTGGGGCCGCTCTTGGAAGAGCCGTCTCCCGGCTGGCGGCACGGGTCGAGCACCGCCCGGCCGAAGTTTCGTCGGACTTCTGCCCCGCGGGACTAGCCCCGTCCGTCGGCTAGAGCGTCTTCGTGCGCCGCAGCGCGTCTTCCCAGCGGCGAAGGTGGCTGGATCGCTCGGTATCCGACATGCGGGGCCGGAATTCGGCCTGCACCGACGTCATTTTCGCCACCTCTTCCAGACTGCCGAATAGCCCCGCCCCCATTCCCGCGAGCATCCCGGCGCCCCGCGCCGTCGACTCGACGTCGGCCGGACGTTCGACGACGACGCCCGCCACATCCGCTTGAAACTGCATCAGCAGGTCGTTCTGCGCCGCTCCACCGTCGACGCGCAGGCGTTGCAACGGGCGTCGCGCGTCTTTGACCATCGCGTCGAGCAAGTCACGCACTTCGAAGGCGATCCCCTCCAAGGTCGCGCGCGCGATGTGCGCGGCGGTCGTGGCGCGCGTCAGCCCCGTGATCGCGCCCCGCGCATCCTGGTCCCAATGAGGAGCGCCCAGCCCGGCAAGAGCCGGCACGAAGACGACCCCGTCGCTCGATGGCACCGTGCGCGCGAGCGACTCGATGTCTTGGGCACTCCGGATGATGCCCAGCCCGTCGCGCAGCCATTGCACCGCGGCGCCGGCGATGAACGCGCTTCCCTCGAGCGCGTAGGTGGTGGCCCCGGCGATTCGCCATGCCGCTGTGGTCACGAGCCCATGATCGCTGAGTGTGGGACGGCTTCCGATGTTCATGAGGGCGAAGGCGCCGGTGCCGTATGTGCACTTCGCGTCGCCTTCGCGGAAGGCGGCTTGGCCGAACAGCGCTGCTTGTTGGTCGCCTGCCATCCCAGCGATCGGAACGCCGTCCGGCAGGAAAGCCACCCCCTTCGTCCGCCCGATGACCTCTGCGTTGCCGACGATCTTCGGCAGAACGCTCGCGGGCACCCGAAACACCTCCAATAGCTCGGGGTCCCATTCCGCGCGCGCGAGGTTCATCAGCAGCGTCCGTGAAGCGTTGGTCACGTCCGTGGCGTGAACGACGCCTCCGGTGAGCTGGCTGACGAGGAAGCAATCGATCGTGCCGAACGCAAGCTCCCCCGCTTCCGCGCGCGCACGCGCGCCGTTCACATGATCGAGGAGCCACGCGATCTTGGTCGCGCTGAAGTACGCGTCAATGACCAAGCCCGTCTTTTCGCGGACACGCGCGACCAGCCGTTCGTCTTTCTTGAGCGCGTCGCAGACGTCCGCGGTGCGACGGCATTGCCAGACGATCGCAAGGTCGATGGGCCGTCGCGTCGCCCGGTCCCAGAGGAGCGTGGTCTCGCGCTGGTTGGTGATGCCGATCGCGGCGACGTCTTCTCCGCGCGCGCCGGCGCTCCTGATCGCGCCCCGCACGCTGGCTTCGACGGTCGCCCAGATTTCGTCTGCGTCGTGCGAGACCCATCCCGCCCTCGGGAAGTGCTGGGGCAGCTCGGTAGTCGCGCGGCCCAGCGTTTTGCCGTCCAATGAAAGCACCAGGGCCGTCGTCCCCGTCGTCCCTTGATCGATTGCGAGCAGGTGCTTCGACATGGTGTCGAGGTTAGCGTCTTCCGCTCGGTCGGGAGAAGACGCTCGACAGGACCAAGAGCACGGCGGCCGCGCCTGCCACACCACCGAACCCGCGCGCGAGCTCCGCCTCATGCCGCCGCCAACTCTCGAGTGCCTCGACGGCCGCGAAGAGGCCGATTGCCGTGTAGATGAGCTGCCGGCCGGCCACGTAAATAGTCCGCGCCCCGTCCTGAAGTCCGCGCACGCGAACCTCGATTTCGCCGCGGTTGGCCTTCACCAAGTAGCGACGCATGTCTTCAGGCAGCGTCATCGCGCTCATCGCCATGTCGCGGACCGCCTCCATCGCAATCTGCGCGAAATCGCGGTTGCCGAGGACGAAGTCGCGCAAGTAAGGCTGGATGATGGCGACCGGGTTCAGCTCCGGGTCGAGAAGCGAGCACGAGCCGTACAAGAGGAGCAGCGTCCGTTCGAGAAGCACCCAGTCCTTCGGGATGTGGAATGCACCCGAGAGCTCGCGCAGGCCGATGTTCATGCGTCGCAGGTCCAGCAGGTTTTCGAACCCGCGCTGCGGGTCGATCCGGATGTCTTTCAAGTTGAAGCTGTCGAGGCGCACCTCTTCTTGGAAGCGCCTGTGGAAGTACTCGATGATTTTCTCGCTGACCGCCTCGTCGCTCGTGCGTGAAATGAACCCCATCTTGCGGAGCGACTTGACGAGCCGGTCGGTGTCCCTGCGGAGCACCCCCTCCAAGAACTCTGGAATTCCCTCGCGCATCTGGGGACTCAGCTCGGCGACTGCCCCGAAATCGAGCAGCACGATGGCGCCGTCGCTACGGACCAGCACGTTTCCCGGGTGCGGATCGGCGTGATAGACGCCATCGACGAAGATCATCTGGCAGTAGAGGCGAACGAGCCGCTTAGCCAGATCGCGCTTGTCCACGCCGAGCGCGCCGATCGCGGCGGCGTCGCTTACCTTCACCCCTTCGACGTAGGTGGTCGTGAGGATGCGCTTCGTGCAGAGCTCGCGCGCCGGAAAGGGAAAGACGACGTTCGGGTCATTGACGAAGTTCTTCGCGATGCGCTCGATGTTGTCGGCCTCGAGGGCGAAGTCGAGCTCCTGCGACAAGAGCGCCTTGACCTGGTGATAGTAGGCGTCGAGTCCCTGCACCGGGACGAACCACTGTACGATCCCCAGGATCCGACGGATCGTGGTGAGATCGAGGCGCACGATCCGATCGATGTCGCGGTGCTGGACTTTGACCGCGACCTTCCGGCCGTCGACCAGTCGCGCTGCGTGCACTTGGCCCAAAGACGCGCTGGCGATCGGTTCCCGATCGAGCGTCGCGATCGCGCCCATTCGTGCGCCTAGCTCGCTCTCCAGCCGCTCCGCGATTTCTGCGTAGGGCCGAGGGGGCACCTGGTCCTGCAACGCCTCGAGCTCGGCTCGGAACTCGGGCGGCAAAAAATTGGCCATGATCGACAGGAGCTGCCCCACCTTGATGAACAGGCCCTGGAGCCGCAGGATCGTCGAGTAGACGCGGCGTGCATTGCGCGTGTGGACGTCGCTGACCCGCGCGTCGCGCCATGCACGGCCGAAAAAGCGCGCCCGCGCGGCGAACCACATGTAGCTCGCAATGACGAGGAAGGTCGTCGAGTAAGCGCGCACGAAGCGCAGGTTGCCGGTCATGGGGGGAATGCCGCGGTCGCCGTGGCAGCCGCAGCACTAACCCAGTGCAGCGCGCGTTGCTTCCTCTTTCGAGGCACCGTTCACGCGTTGCCCAGGTCGTCGTGCGGACGCTGTCCCGACTACGGGTGGGGGGAGGACCGCCCCGACTACGGGTGGGGGGCTCTACGGGGGGAGCGTCCGCGCTCCCCCCGGGTGAAAGGCGTGTAGCTGCGTCAGCCGCAGCGTAGCCCCGAAGGGATTGCAGCACAGGCCACGCCGGAGGGGCGGAGCGGAGGCTGCACGAAGACGAGACACTTTTCCTCGCTGGGGCACTGCTGTGCCCCAATGTGTCCTCAGGTCTCGCTCGCCAGCTCCCGTGGCGGCGCGTGCGCCTCCCACCAGGCGCGTGCGCGCCAGACGCGGGAGCGCGAGATCTCCGCGTCGGCGAAGCAATGGCCGCTCGCATAGGCGCTCAGGCGGTCGTCGAGGGGCAGCTTCCGGCAGGCTGCGAAGGACGCCTGCAGGATGTGCAGCGCTGCCCGGAAGCACAGCTTGCGGTCTTCGATGAGCTGCCGGCCGTTCCACCCTTCGCGCGTCGCGCCGCCCCCCACTTGCACTTGCATCAAACAATACGAGTGGCCGTGATCGCCGCGACGGGTCCCCTCGTCGACCCGTCTGCTGAACGAGCTTTCGTAGGATGCAACCGCGAGCATGAGTACGGCCGTTTCCGTGCGCCTGTCCGGGCCCTCGAACACCGGGGCCTCGCTTTCGTCGAGGGCCACCGAAGCGACGTCGCGGGCGATGCTTTCGTAGCGTGCCAGGACGTGATCGCGCGATTCGATTGGAGCGTGCGCGTGCGGGGGCACCCACGCCAGCATCGCGGCCACGAGATACGAAACGAGACTCTCCATGCGTCACCTCCTCCACGAAGCGAGCCCCTCTTTACGCTGAGCTCGACCGTTCGGGCACCCCAGGCAACGTACGCGCCAGACTTCGTTGGCACGCCACGTGACGGCGAGACACGATGCTCTCTGCGGGACACTCGAAGTAAGCCCGCTTGAAGTGGAGATGTCCTTTGCCGTCCATTGTGTACGGCGGCCGCAGTCCGCCCGCCCCGGAGCTATGGGGCCGCTTAGTGAACTTCGTGGCGAGCGGCGAGGACCGAGCGCGTCAGTCGACGCCGGACCACCCCTCGACGAAGTCCGCAAGCTCCGTGTCCTCCCCGCGGAGGAGCCCGATCGCTACCACGTTCAGCCTCTCCGGACGTGTGAGCTGCCGCGCGGCTTCGCGCACCTCCGCGCTGCTCACGGCCACGAGCTCGGCGACGTGCTGCTCCGGCGTGGTGAACCGTTCGAACAACGTCCCGGCCGCGTAAAACGACGCGGAGTCCTCCGCGGAATCGGCAAGGCCCCTCGCGTCCCATGCGATGCGGCGGCGCGCCTTCTCGAGCTCGTCGTCGCCGGGCCCTTCCCGCGCGAGCTCCTCGAACATGGCCAGCACTTCGCGGGTCACGAGCGCCGCGCGCTTGTGCTGCACGCCCGCTGCAACGTCGATGACGCCGTCGTCTTCGTAGCAGTCGTAGGCGGCCGAGACGTCGTAGCAAAGCCCGCGCGCGTCGCAGAGGCGGTGGTAGAGACGCGTCGACATCCCGTCGTCGACGATGCGCATCAGCACGTCCAGCGCGGGGCGCAGCGGGTGGCCTTCGGCGAAGGCGCGGAAGCAGACGCGCAGCTCCGTCTGGCTCGAAACGTTGTCGACCATCTGGAAGCGCGCCCTCTTTTGGGCGTGCCTCGGCGGCTCGGACGTGATGCGCTCGCCGCGTGCCAACGCGCCAAAGTCGCGCTCGGCGAGGCGCAGCGCCAGGTCCGGATCGACGGGCCCAGCGAAGGCCAGGACCGTGTTGTCGGCCGTATAGTGGCGCGCGTGCCAAACACGCAGCGCGCCTTCGTCGAACGACCGCACCTGGGCCTCGCTGCCGGTGATGGTGAAGCCTAGCGGATGATCACGGTAAATGAGCGCGCGCGAGAGGTTGTCCGCGTCGACCTGCCGCCCTTCGTCGTCCAGATCCTCGAGGATCTCCTCGAGGACGATTCCGCGCTCTATGTCGATGTCCAGAAATGCGGGTTGCGACAAGACCTCGCCGAAGAGGCCGCAGGCGGTGTCCAGGGACTCGGGCGGCAACGTCAGGGAAAAGATGCCGTGGTCGACCTGGGTCGACGCAAAGAGAGAACCCCCCAACCGTTCGAACGAAAGGTTCACCGCGTGCGCGCTCGGCACACGGCGCGTGCCCCGGTAGATCATGTGCTCGAGGAAGTGGCTGATTCCGTTGTCGTGAGGCGTTTCGAAGCGAGACCCCACCCGAGCCCAAAGCGCGAGGTGCACGCGATGAAGCTGCGGCAGCGGAACGACGACGACGCGGAGGCCGTTGCTGGCCAGCGTGGCCGTACGAGCGTTCATCGCCTCCGCCCCTGGCCTGGTCGCCTCGAAACGCGGCCCAGTGTGCTCAGTACTCATCTTCTTCGTCGCTGGCGCTTCCCGCCCCGCCGTCCACGCGCGGCTCGTCGATGTACGACGCGTCCACTTTGATGTCGGCCTTCGCCTGCTCGCGCAGGCGTTTGACGTACAGCGAGAGGGCCTCGTCGCGCTTCGCGCGGAGCAGATCTTCCTCGAACGTATCGCGCTGCTTCTGGAATTCGTCGTCCGTCGCGATCTTGTGCTGCTTGAGCTGAACGACAACGAAGCCCTCGGCCGTGCGGACTGGCTCGGCCAGGACCGCCCCTTCCTCGCCCGAGAAGGCGAACGCGACGACGCTCGTCGTGCCTTCGGGCGAGAGGCCCGGGAAGGGATCGCCCCCGCCGTTGAACGCGCTGGACGTCTGCGCCTGGGGGCGGTCGGCGTCCGTGCTCGCATCGAAGCGTCGGAGCGGCGGGGACGCCGTGGCTGCTTTGTCCGTGTCGCCACCGTCCGCGGAGGGCCCCTCGGTCACGGTCCCTCCATCGCGCCCCGAAGAGGCTCTCGCGGGGGCGGTTGACGCCGCGAGCACCTTCAAGCCGACCACTTTTCCGGCGTCGCGAACGTACTGCGCCGACGCGCTCTGGACTGCATCTTCGGCGCTCTTGGCCTGACGCATCTCGTCGCCGATCTTGCGGGCGATCGACTGCGCGGCCTCCGTCGCCATCGCCTGGGCGTACATGCCGCGGGCGACATCGCGCTTCACGACCGCCTCGATCTCGGCCGCCTTCGCGGGGTCGTCCCGACTGATCAGGTGGTAGCCGAACTGGGTCTCGACGGCGCCCGCCGTCGTTTCGCCGGGTTTGAGCGCGTCAGCCGCTGCCCTGAAGGGTGCGACGAAGCCGTCGGTCTTGTCGCCGACGTCCCCGCCCTTCGCTGCGCTCCCGGCGTCATCCGAGGTCTCGCGCGCCGCCTCCGCAAACGATTGGCCTGCGCGGATGCGCGCCGAGGCCCACGACAGCTTCGCCAGCGCCAGCGCCTTCTCCTCGTCGGTCGCGCCGTACGGCAGCTTGATCAGAATGTGCCGGATGTGCCCGGCTTTCGGTGCGTCTTCGGTCTTGCGATCGCCGAACGCCTTGTCGACCTCGGATTGGTGTTGCTTGACCCAAGCGTCGACGTCCGCAGTCTTGAGGTCGACGGCCCAGCGGGCTGCCCACGATTCCTTGACCGGGACCCAGGTCACGGTCGCGGTGCTGTAGCGACGCTGGTATTCCTGCTTCGCCTCTGCCTCGCTCACGCGAACGGGTGCGCGCACGACGTCGCGCATCTTCGCCGCCAGGAGCTCGCGCGCCTGCTCTTCGCGGAACTCCGTAGTCGAGCGATTGCTCAGCTCTCGCACCCTGCGCTCGTAGACCTTCATGTCGAACGCTTTGGTCTTCGCGTCTCGGAAGTCGACCGGGATCGCCGTGTCGCGGTCGTTGAAATGCGCCTGCGCTGCCTCTTGCGAGACCAGCCCGGCGCGCGCGTAAGACTGATACATTTCGAGCACGATCGACTGAGCCACCGCGGGGTCGGCCGCAGGGACACTCGCTCGCACGTATCCCGCGTAGAGCTGATCGGTCACCTCCGCGTCGGTCACCCCGATGCCGAGTCGCTTTGCCTCGTCGTCCAGGAGCTCACGCTCGATCAGTCCATCGAGCGCGATGCGCTTGAGGTTCAACTTGCGCGATTGGCTGCTGCTTCGGGACGGGACCAGGATCCGGTACGCCGATCCGAAGTCTTTCGGATCGATGCAGCGCCCGCGGACCCTGGCGGCGCATCGCTCGGTCAGCGAAGCCGTTCGCGAAGTGGCGTTCGGGCGGAAACTGATGACGAACGCGAGAATCGTCGCGACGATGACGGCACCGTAAATGACGTTCGAAAGGCCGCGCTGACGGAAGAAGTCGAGCATTCGGCGAGCCCGTGTAACACGGGCGCCCGTCAACGCCTAGGGCGCGGTGGACGGCGGCGCACTAGTCCCGTGTTTGCGGCTGGGGGTCGGGGGGTGGGTCGGGGGGAGCGGCCGCGCTCCCCCTATGTGCAAGTCGTTTGCTCGCGTAAGCTTCAATCGCTTCAGCCGGAGCGGAGCCCCGAAGGGGCGCAGCGCAGGCTGCACGAGACTAGCAGCGCTTTTCGAGGCAGAGCGCGAACTTCAGCTCGGCCAAAGCGTCGTCCAGCGCGGGGGCGCGCTTCGCGTACGTGATTTCGTAGAACGTGTCGAGGGTGCGCCCGCCGTCGCTGGGGTCGGTCACGGGCGTCACGGCCGTCGCCACCTCTGCAAAGCCGACCGCCACTGCGGGAACCGCAAGGCGCCTCACGCGCTCGAAGATGTGAAGGTCGTCCTCGTTGGGGAAGTCGACCTTTTGTGCGCGGAGCACGACGCGGACTTCGAGCGGGTCGCCGACACGGAGTCGAACGCCCGAATCCATGATGAGGTTCTCGCGGGGCCGTTCGGCGAGGACCACCTCTTCGCCTCGCGACCGGAACAACTCGAAGCCTGCGTCCGTGAGCGCCTTCTTGATCCGCGCCGCGTCGTTGGGGGGTGAATCCGGCATCGTTTGGGGTGCGAGGCCGCAAGGCGTCGAAACCCAACGCAAAGCTTCTTCGGGGAGAGAGCGTGCGTCAAGAGGTTCTTCCCTGCCTCCTCACGCGACATGCTCGCGCGACATGCGACCGATTGCCGGCGATTGCGGCGGCCGCCGCGGGCCGGGGGCCAGAAGTGGGCGCGCTGCTATCCTCGTTGGCACACCGTGACCAAGGCCAAGGGGCCGACACCCGCAACCCATGTCGACGCCGATCCGGACGCTTCCCGCCGAGGTGGGCCGCGTCACGGCGTCAGCATGCGTGTCACTCTGACGGCCCAGTCGGGCGAGGTCCTCACGGGATGGGCGCTCAACGTGAGTCGCGGGGGAGTGCGCGTGATTCTCGATGGAATGGTCGAGCTGGGCTGCGAGCTCGAAGTCAGTCTGAGCACGGGCGCCGACCCAGTCACCTCGTGCGGGGGGCGCGTCGTCTGGGTCCAGGAAGAGCCGGACGGGATCGTGTGCGGAATCGAGCTTCACGACGCGGCCACCCGCGAGGGCGGCGGTCGCTCCCCTTAAGCGGGCGCGATGTGGCAAAGTGCGGCCTCGCGCATGGTCAAGCCGAAGAACCTCCTTCCCGAATGCGGGCTTTTTCGCACGACGAAACCACTTCCGGAGCACGAGGGAGAGGTCCCGGCCGGTATCCTCGTCTACTTCCACAACCATTCCGATTCGGGGCTGCCGGTGATTGTCGTACCCGATCACAACGTCTACAACCGCTGGCACTTTCACGGCGCTGGCATCCCTTTTCGGGGCCTCTCGTGGGCGGACAGCCTGGTGAAGCTCCCCGCCGAAGGCTTTTACATGCTGCGCAAGCCACTTGCGTTCCAGGGCGGCGAGTGGCCGAAGGGAGCGCTCGTGCAGCTCGGTTACAACCGCAGCGGCGACGGCATTCTGTTCATTGCGCAGGTGCGTGCCCAGCTACAGGAAAACGACGTTTTCTTCAGCGACAACGGCGTCGGCGTGACGCGCGACCAGCTCGTGACGCTCGAGCCGCTCAGCGTGTTCGTGGAACCAGCGCCCGCCGGTGTTCACACCTCGGGTGTGCACTAGTGCACCGCCGTCGAGATACGACCAATCGCCTGCGGCGATTACGCTCGCTGCGCGAGCGGGCGGTGCCCCAGTTTTTCCCTTGGGCTCCGCCCAAACCCCGAACTCGCTCCCGCGAGTTCGCTAGCGCACTGCCTCCTGCGGATCTTAATTCCACCTCGGGTGTGCACTAGTGCCGTCCCCCAGAAATTCTGCCACCCGTAGTCCGTGATGGCTTCGTTCTCCCCGGTGATTCGACGAATCGGGACGCAGCTCTTCTGGCTGCCGTTTTGGTTGGCCGGCGTCGCGTGGCGTCATGCCCACATCTTTCGGGCTCATCCGATGACGCAATTCGTCTACAGCGACATGCAGGGCTACTACGAATCCGCCCTTCGCTGGTACACGCCGGGGTACGCCCCAAACGTGGGAGACGCGGTTTATCCTCCCGGCGCCGGGTACTTTTTTGGCTTCTTTCATAAATTCGATCCCACCTGGATCAGCCTCGAATGGGCGCTGTTCCTCTTGTCTTGTGCGACCCCGCTCTGTCTCGGCTGGATAGCGTGGAATCTCTTCGGGGCCCGTGTCGCCGGCTTGACCATCATTTTCGGGAGTCTCTACTTTCCGTGGGTCGACTTCTTCGCGTTCTTCCTTTCCGAGGCGCTCTTCATTCCGGCGACGGTTTGCGCGTTCGCTTTGACGGTGCTCGCCCTTCTCACCCGGCATCGGGTCCTCGGCTTTTTGCCGGCGATTGCGGCCGGCCTGATGTTCGGCCTGGCCGCGTCGGTCAAGACAGTGGCGCTGTCGTCCGCCGTGCTGATCGGGGGCGTGCTCTTGTGGTGGCAGTGGCGCCGGCGCGTGTCGGGCCTTTATCGAACCGTGGGGTACGCGGCGATCGGCCTCGTGCCCGTGCTCGTCGCGGTCAGTCACCGGTGCACCAAGGCCAACGAAGGGCACTTTTGCCTCGTTTCAACGAACGGTCCGCTGACCACGATCTTCGGGCATTTGCCATGGGTGCGGTCGATCACATGGGTCGACTCCGCGCGAGGACTGACGCTGGGATGGGGCTGTCCCGTGAGCGCCCAGCGACGGATGTTCGATCAAGAGTACACGTTCAATTTCGGCCCCTACGATGGCAAAGCCAATATGGCCAAGATCGTCGAAATCGTGCGCGCCGATCCGGTGCAAGCGCTGGCGCTGTCGTTCGACCAGATCGCCAATCTGTTTTACGGATCGATTCCGTGGCCGTCCTCGCACACGAAATGGACTCGTTGGGCGCTCGAGTCGGAACAGGGCTTTCTCTTTCTGGGTATGATTCCGGCCCTCTTTCAGCTTCGCAGGCGAGCGCGCGGCCTCTTCAGGCTGGACCCCGCTGCCGCGCCGGAGATCCTTCTCAGTCTTCCGGTCGTGGGGCTGACGCTGACGTGCTTTCTGACCCAGGGAGACCCGCGCTATCGCATCCCGTTGGACGGCTTCATCATGATCCTCGCGTCGGCGGAGATTGCGGGCTGGTTCGGAGGTCGCCAGCAGGCATGCAGGCTTCCGGAGTTCGGGCAGCCACGGCGAGGGGTGCCCAGGGCCCTGCCGGATGTGACCACCGCGGGACCGTAGTGGCATCCGAGTCATCCGGCTGGGGGGCTCTTCGCGGGGGGCGCGGCCGCGCCTCGTGATCACCGTACCGAACCCGCCCGTCGTGCCGCCGGTTCGATGACGCAGCACAACAAGTGACCAACCGTCAGCCGGCCGCGCTCGCCCCGCGCAAAAGTGGTAGAAATTGCGTCAGCCCGAACGGAGCGCAGAAGTGATTGAGACAAAGGCCAGGTCGGAGGGGTGGACCGGAGGCTGAATGACACCCTGCCCCAGAATAACCAACGAACTTCTCTTGAGCTACGTCTGCACATGACAGAAACCCGAACCCGAGTCCTCCACTGGTTCGTATCCGGTGGCGTCGCCAGGGCGCCGGACGGCGAGCAATTCACCATCGACGTCGACGCGTTGGTCGTTGGCCGCGACCCCGGTGCGAACATCGTCATCGCCGATCTCGAAGTCAGCGCTTTTCACTGCGAGTTGCGCGCCGTCGGCGAGGGGATCCTCGTCAAAGACCTAGGGAGCACCAACGGCACGTTCCTTGGCCCCGTGCGCATTCGCGAAGCGACCATCGTGACGACGAGCGAGCTCACGGTCGGGCGATCGAAGATCATATTGGAGCCTCAGGCGAAGCGCCGCGTCGAAGTGGGCTTCTCGGACCACTTCGGACCCCTCGTGGGGATCTCGCCGAGAATGCGGCGGGTATTCGGCGTCCTGGAGAAGGTGGCGAGCACGCCGCTGAGCGTCCTCATCGTCGGGGAGACCGGCACCGGAAAGGAGCTCGTCGCCCGGGCGATCCATGACGCCGGAGAGCGCGCCGGCGGGCCGTTCGTCGTCGTCGACTGCGGCAGCATTCCGCCGAACTTGGCGGAGAGCATCCTCTTCGGGCACGAGAAGGGGGCATTCACGGGCGCCGCCGAGCGCCGCAAGGGGGCGCTCGCGGAGGCCGACGGCGGTACGCTGTTCCTCGACGAGCTCGGAGAGCTGCCGATCGAGCTCCAGCCGAAGCTCCTGCGCGCATTGAGCGAAAAGCAGGTCAAACGCGTCGGAGGAGCGACGTTCGAGGCGATCGACGTGCGGGTGCTGGCCGCGACGCGCCGGGACCTCGGCGCGGAGATGAACGCAGGGCGCTTTCGCAGTGACCTCTTCTTCCGTATCGCCCAAGTGCGCGTCGAGCTCCCGTCGCTCCGCGATCGGCTGAGCGACCTGCCGCTGCTCGTGGAAGACGTATGCCGGCGGGTGGGCAAGCCAGAGCACGTGGCGATGGTGCTCGCATGGATTGAGCAGCGGATGGCGTCCCACGATTGGCCCGGCAATGTCCGCGAGCTCGTGAACGTGGCGAGTGTCGCCGCGACGCTGGCCGACGAGCCGGGCGCGATCGACGACGTCCTCATGCTCGCGCGCGACGAGGCTCCCATCGACCGACTCGGCGGGGGCGGCGGTTCCGCCTTCAGCGAGGCGAAGCGGGGGGCGATCGCTTCGTTCGAGAAGGAGTACTTCAACGCGCTGACGAAGCGCTGCAAAGGGAACGTGAGCGAAATGGCGCGCCAGAGCGGAATGGAACGCCATCATGTTCGCGCGTACCTGCGTAAGTACCGGATCGACAAGTCGGTACACTAGTCACGTGCAGCCTGCGCTGCGCCCCTTCGGGGCTCCGCTCCGGCTGACGCGATTGGAGCTTACGCGAGCAAACGACTTGCACACGGGGGGAGCGCGGCCGCTCCCCCCGACCCCCCAGCCGTAAACAAGGGAGCGCGGCCGCTCCCCCCGACCC
>CAZHED010000023.1:75889-91641 GCA_964531095.1 uncultured Polyangiaceae bacterium
GCTCCCCCCGACCCCCCAGCCGTAAACAAGGGAGCGCGGCCGCTCCCCCCGACCCCCCAGCCGTAAACAAGGGAGCGCGGTCGCTCCCCCCGACCCCCCAGCCGTAAACAAGGGAGCGCGGTCGCTCGCCCCGACCCCCAGCCGTAAACAAGGGAGCGCGGCTGCTCCCCCGGGCGGGTGCAGCCTCGGCCCGCGGCCCGATTCCGCGCTGGCCGACGAAAAATCGATATGGCCGGCGTCGATTTCCCGTAAGGCATTGATTTCTCGTCGCGAGAGATGGCCTCCTCAGGCCGTGGCGGTGGCTCCTCATCATGAGGCGCCGCCTCCTCATCATGAGGCGGCGGCGCATCGACACAGGAACGCGCCGCCCCAACGCCAGAAAGCGGGCGATCTCGTCGAAGCGGCGCCTTCTTCTCGTGAGAAGGCGGTTTCTGACGCTTCGGCGACGGCGCTCTGTGACGAGGCGGCCACGTCCCCGCATCCGGCGACGCCTCCTCATGATGAGGAGCCGCCTCCTCATGGTGAGGAGCCGCCGCGCGGCGATGAGAAGGCGGGGCCCCACGAGGAGGAGGCGGTGCCCGACGGCGAGGACCGAACGCCCGACAGCGAGGCGTCCTGTCCCCACCGTGGGAGCTTGCTCCCCCCAGGCGAGGAGAGGCCTTCCCCGTGCCGTGGGAGCTTGCTCCCCAGGCGAGGACGGGCCTTCGTGGACGTCGACGTTAGGGCAAGTCCATCTCGGGCCGATACGCGGCGTCGCGAACGGCCGTTCCGACGCCAAGCGGTCGTTCCCGCCAGTGCACCCCCGGCGGCGAAGCGTCGATCCAGTAGAAGCTCGGGTCGCGCACGTCCACGTGCACGAACTGCGTGCCCGGGTGCGTGTAAATCCCGACGCCCACTCGCGGCAACCCGCGCAAGTAGGCGGCGACCAGCCCCGGCCGGATTCCGGGAAGCCGAAAATCGATCGCCTCGCCGGTGGAGTGCTTCCCCGCGTGCTCGCGCCAGCCGGAAACCACGAACACGCGCTCCACGCCAAAGTGGTAGGCCGCCTTGAAGACCAGCTGCTCGACCCGCAGCGACAGGATGTGTGCCTCCGTCTCCCGCGACACGACGCGCTCGAACGACGCGCGCGCTCCTTCGTCGATCTCACCCGCGCGGTCGTACAATCCGATGCGCGCGCTCGCTCCCGTGCTCGCGCTGGTCACGATGAGCGGTTCGAGCGACGCGGCCCACGACGTCACGCGAGTCTCGCGCAGCGCGGCGGCGAGCGACGTCTCCTTTCCCTGACGCGCGGACGCGAGCGTTCGGGCCGGAGCGTCGCGGGCGATGAAGAACGACAGAATCACCAGCAAGAGCATCGAGCGAGGGGCGAACCTCCCGCCGTGTGGGCGCTTTCCTTTCGGCTGCATCGGGACGTGCCTCAGAATCGCCCGCTCGCTCCGAGCGATGCCCCACCCGGCTCTGGGCCGATGGTGGGGGTGATTGGGATCTCGTGCTCGGACGCCCCCAGAAAGTACCACGTCGCAAGGCCGGCCGTCACGAAGGCGAAGCCGGCCGCGCCGCCGACGTCGGCGTATGCCAATGTGCGAACGGTGTTGTAGGCGTCGGAATGGGCCTTGGGCCTCGGGCTCTCTGCCGCGTATCGCGTGTAGAGGTCCCCCTCGTAGACATAGAGCGGCACGGCGGCGATTCCTGTCGCCAGAGCGACTGCGCCGCTCACTGCGATGAGCTGCCATCGGAAGGGGTGGAGCGTCTCGTTGCGCGTCGCGATGGGCGCGGGCGGCGCCGCGAGCACGTTGACGATGACCGGCTCGGGAGCGGGGGGCGTCGACGGTCTCGGTGCGATCTCGACGATCTCACCGGCGCGCACGTTCATGCTCGAAGTCTCGGCGTCCGAAGTGCCCTCCCCGAAAACCACCGTATGCTCGCCGGGGGTCACCCACGCGACGAAGCCCGCCAGTCGAGGCTCGGCCGCGTCGACGCGGGCGGTGCGCGGCGCACCGCCGGCGGCGACGCGAATCCGCCCTTTGGTCGCGATCAGACGAGCGAGGCGCGAGCGCGCGTCCTCCGATTCCCTTTCGACGATCGAGGGGAGACCTTCGCCGCGTTGGCGCAACGCGTCCACCTCGCCGAGGAACGCCTGCAGCCGCTCGGCGGCGTGCGTCGCATCCCCCAGCTCTTGGTACGCGACGCCCAGGTTGAAGGCGAGGCGGTATCCCTTGCGCTCCCCGAGCTCGCGGTAGACCGGCTCCCAGTAGCCGACGGCCTCGGCGAGCGCGCCCGCTTGGTACCGATCCATTCCGAGCTTGAACCGCTCGCGGTACGCGGCCAGCGGGTCGTCATCCACGTGCGCGTCCGCCTCGATGGGCGGCGCGGCATGCGCGGCTCGCGGCGCCAACGAAAGGGCCGCGGCGAGCGCGACCTCAAAAGGGCGTCGGATCCACATCGGGTAGCCTCGTCGGAGCGGGTGAAGGCGGTTGGGCCGAGTCCGGTGGCTTCGTTGGAGCCGCCGAGGGCGGTTGGGCAGCCGAAGGACGGCGGGCCAAGAAGGGCGAAATCGGGGCCGAGCTCCACGCCATAGCGGGCGGGGTCGGGCCGCGGGAAGTGGTGACCGGCGCCGAAGCGGTCGGAGGTGGTGTCGCGGTCGGGTTTGGCGTCGAGGTGGGAATGGGGAACGGGGCGACGGCGGTCGATGTGGCGACCGGGGTCGTGGTCGTGAGCGGGGAGCTTGCCGCCGCGGGGTGCCTGCTCCGCGCCGTCGCAATGGCGGCAGCGACCGCTCCAAGAATCACCAGGAAGAGCACGGCCGGAACGAGTGGCGTTCTCGACCGGTCGGAAATCCTGGAACCCGGCGTCAGCGCCTCGACGACGAACGGTGCGGCCGACATCGGCTGCCCGCCCTCCGCCAGTGGGTCGAGGCTGCGCCGGAGCTCGTCGATGCGCGACGGAGCCGCCTGGACCAGCGACTCGGTCAGCTGCGCGCGCCGCCCCAGCGCCTGCCGGCCAAAGAGAAGATACATCAGCGACCGTACCGCCTCGGCGTCCGGTGCCGGTCCCCGCGCCGCCGCGACGGCCCGAAGCTCCCGCGCGACCTCCATTGCCGTGGAGGGGCGCCTGCCCGGGTCACGCGACACGAGACGGGCGTGAAGCTCGACGAGCCCGCGCGGTACGTGTTTCATCGCCGCGTCGAGTCGCGGAGGGCTCTCGAGAGCGAGCTTGCGCATCACGTCGAGGTCCGTTCCCGAGCCCCACATCCGGTTGCCGGTCAAACACTCGAACAGTACGGCACCGATGCTGAACAAGTCGCTCCGTCGATCGAGCTTCTCGCCGAGCGCCTGCTCGGGCGACATGTAGGCCATCTTGCCTTTGACTTCGCCCGTCCGGGTCTCATTTCCGCCCGCCTCGAACTTTGCCACCCCGAAATCGAGCAGCTTGACGCGCCCGTCGTAGGCGATCATGACGTTGTGCGGACTGACGTCGCGGTGCACGACGTGGAGCGGCTGCCCTTCGCCGTCGCGAAGCTCGTGGGCCGCGTGAAGGCCGTCGCATACTTCGGCGAGAATGAAGGCGACGAGCTCGGGCGCGAGCTTGCGATCGCCATCCTCCGCCGTGTGGAGCACGTGCGAGAGGGGCTCGCCCTCGACGTACTCCATGGCCATGAACAGCTCTCCGCAGAGCTCCCCGAACGCGAACGCGTGAACGACATTGGGGTGCGCGAGCAGGGCGGCGAGGCGCGCTTCGCGCAAGAACATCTCCTTGTGCCGCGGATCTCGCGCCCCCTCGGGAAGGAGGCGCTTGAGCGCGACGACGCGTTCGAAGTCGTCCTGTCCCCGCTCGAGCGCGACCTCGACCGTGCCCATCCCGCCCCGCCCGATGAGAAAGAGGGACCGATACCGATCCTCGAGGCTGCCTGGGCGCGGCGTGCGCCTGGAAGGCGGCTCCCGCCCCGCCTGGGCTGCCTCGGGATGGGGGGCAGGAATCGGGCTAGCCATCGCTTTCAGTCTAGTGCAGGGTATGCTTGGGGCGAGTTACTGGGAGGCTGGAGTTGAACCCGAGCGGCGCGGCAGCAGCGGTCGCGGCGTGGGCGGTGGCCTGCGGAGCCGTTGCTATGGGTTTGGCCTGCATACCCGATCTGCCGGATGCCGGACCCCCGGCTCCGCTTGCCACCTGCGGCGACGGAATCATCGATCTGGCCGCGGGGGAGCAGTGTGACCCCGGCCCGGGGGCAGGCGACGCCGGCATTGGCGGGTGCAGCCCCAGCTGCCAGATGCAGTGCTCGGCGGGGGCGCCGCCTTGGTCGGTCAACCACCACTGCTATCAGTTGGCGCGGCCGGCGCGGGCGAGCTCGTTTCGGTCGGCGAGCGCCATTTGCGCGGGCGCAGCCCACGTCGTGACGTTCGCGAGCGAGGAGGAATTCCAGTTCGCCTTGCCGCTCGCCGGCGGCGGGTCGCCGTTCTGGATCGGAATCAGCACGGGCAGTCCGAGCTCCAGCCCGTACTCCGAGGCGCCGTTCGAGCCCAGTTGGAGCCTGGGATGCCCCGGATGTTACGCGCACACGGTCGTTCCGGACGCCGACCTGCCCGCGTTTCCCGACGCCGGTGTCGAGGGCGGCGTTCTCGACTGCTTGGTGGCGCTCTCCGACCCTTCGCAGCCCTGGCAGCAGTACCCCTGTCGGGGCCTTCCTGGCGAGGCGCTCGACGTCGTCTGCGAGCTCGAACCGGTGGGGCGGCAGTCGAAGTCGTGCGAAGCGGGGATCTGCATCGACCTCGTCAAGACCCATGGTGCCAAAGGCTACGTGTACCACGCGAACCGCGCCACGCCGGACAGCGCCAGCCGGGCGTGCGTCGCGCTCGGGGGGCGTCTCGTGGTGCTGCAATCGCGCGACGAGCGAGAGCAGCTGTGGCGCGAGCTCTCTCGTCTGACGGTAGCCCCGAGCGCCGTGTGGATCGGTTTGTCGCAGGTCAGCCCCGCGAGCTTTCAGGTGCCAGCGGGCACGTGGGCTTGGGACGACCACTCGCCGGCCGACGGTCCCGGCGCGTATCCGTCCGAGTGGGCCATCGGCCAGCCCCGGCGCGCGGGCACTACCCGAGCCTTCCTCTATCACGATAGCCACGCGCCTGCGATCGACGACACGCTGGCGAGAAACGAGCCGACGCTGACGATATCGGGAACGCTGCCCTACGTATGCGAGGTGCCCGCCTATTGAGAGGGGAATCGCGCGCGCTACTGATTGCAGTTGTCGAACAAGAAATCGGCTTCGCCGTCGCACGTTTCGCTGACTTGCGAGCCGTCCGCAAGCCTTTGCTGGTGGGCCGGATTGGCCATCGACGGGCATTTGAGATGGGCCCAGATTCTGCCCCCTGCGATGGGCGGCTTCGTGGGTACGGGCGCCCCGTTGTACGTGAATGCGATCGTACAGTCGGTCTCCGAGTAGCTGAGGCCGTTCGACGTGAAGGAGGCGTTGATGTTCGAGCCTCCGTTCGAAGCGGTGACGTGACCGCTGATCTCCATCGAGCCACCGATTGTGCCTCCCAGCGCCGCCGTCAAGGACACGTCGAAGCTTCCTCGTACCGTGCAGGACACCGAGACGTTCCCGTTGCCGTTCTGGCTCCCGTCGGCTTGGATGTGGGGCCCGGCGCCTCCCGTCGACGTACCGATGAGCAGCACCGGCGTCACAGTGGCGTTGCTGCACAGATTGTTCCCTGCCATGTCCACGTGCGGGCCCAGCGTCAGGTTGACGAACGCGTCGGGAGGGGGCGGGGGCGCGCTCGAGCAGGAAACGAGTGCGAGGGCGGTCACAAGCGCGGGGCCGACGGCGTGACGGACGGCTTTTGCTCGAAAGTCGCGATGGGTCATCGAGGCGTCTCCACGTGCAGTGGGCGGGGCGGGCGCGCGAGCATAGCGCGATCGCCTCTCTGCGTGGGCCAGTATGTCGGATGACGCGACGCGCAGACCGAGCGAAGAACACTCGGCCAGTCGTGCGGGTCGGCAGACCGAAGGCCGGGTCACACGTCCGCAGCGGCGGCGAAGCCACGTTGCAAGTCGGCGACGAGATCGTCCGGATCTTCCAGGCCCACCGACAGCCGGATCAGGCCGTCGCCGATGCCCAGGGCGCGTCGCGCGTCGGCGGGCAGGCTGGCGTGCGTCATGATTGCGGGGTGCTCGGCGAGCGACTCGACACCCCCGAGGCTCTCGGCGCACGCGAACACGCGGAGTGCCCGCAGGAACGCGCTGGCCCCGGCGAGCGATCCATCGAGGTCGAAGCTGATCATCCCCCCGGGGCCCTTCATCTGCCGCGCGGCGAGGACGTGGCCCTCGTGGGACGGTAGGCCGGGGTAGCGGACCCGGGCGACTTTTGGGTGAGCGGCGAGCCACCCAGCGATCACCCGGGCGCTCTCGACATGGCGCTTCATCCTCACCGCGAGGGTCTTCAGGCCGCGCAGAACCAGGTAACAGTCGAACGGACTCGGCACGGCGCCGACCGCCTTCTGAAGAAATCGCAGCTTCTCGCCGAGCGCGTCGTCGCTCGTCATCACGGCGCCGCCGATGACGTCGGAGTGGCCGTTCAAGTACTTCGTCGTCGAGTGAACGACGAGCGTCGCCCCGAGGTCGAGCGGCCTCTGGAGCATCGGTGTGGCGAAGGTGTTGTCGACCGCCAGCGGAACGCCGCGCGTGCGCGCGACGTCGGCGATCGCTGGAATGTCGAGGATCTTCAGCATCGGATTGCTCGGCGTCTCGATCCACACGAGCCGCGTGTTTGGCCGCATGGCCGCGGCGACGGACGAGGGCTCGCTCATGTCGACGAACGTCGCGCCGACCCCGAACGGAGCCAGCACGCGTTCGAAAATACGGAAGGTGCCGCCGTACACGTCGTCGCTGACGAGCACGTGATCGCCGCTCCGGAGCGATAGGAGCACCGCGGTCGTGGCGGCGCACCCACTGCCGAACGCGATCGCGTGGCTGGCCCCTTCGAGGGCGGCCAGGCACTGCTCGAGGGCCGTGCGCGTCGGATTGCCGGCGCGCGAGTAGTCGTAGCCGTGGTGAGCGCCGGGGCCGTCTTGGGCGAACGTAGTGGCGAGGACGATGGGCGTCATCACCGCGCCCGAGGCAGGATCCGGCGGCTGGCCGGCGTGGATGCAGAGGGTGTCGAGCGAGGCGCCCGCGGAAGTGCCCATGGGGCAGGGGACTAGCACGGGGTGGACCGTCGCGGCCGTGCGCTGCCGCTGGACGCAACGGCACGATCTGTTCACGAACACGCCACGGAACGAGCACGGGCGGGGGGTAGTCGATGCAGCCGTCGGCCTATCCGGAAACGAACGGACGCAGTCAGACGACTCGAAAGGACCCCTCCCGATGAAAAAGAGCGCTCTCGCACTCGGCCTGTTGGCAGTCATTCTCCCGCGGCCCTCAATGGCCGCAGAGGGTGCGGTCCCCAGGGGTGTTCCCCACCTGGATCACGTGTTTCTCATCATGATGGAGAACCACGGGTACGGCCAGATCATCAACAACCCGAATGCACCGTTCATCAACAAGTTGGCGAAGAAAGCCAACGTGGGCACGAACTACTTCGCGATTGCCCATCCCAGCCTGACGAACTACTTGGAAGTCGTCGGCGGCTCCAACTTCGGTGTCCAGACCGACAACTATCCGGACTGGCACAGCACGACCTGTACGCCGAACCTCGCGTCGGGAGCGACCGCGACGGACAATCCGGCAAGCCCGCTCATCTGCCCGATCGCGGGCACCGGGATCGACGCGGAAACGCCCGCCCTCGACTCCACGAACGAGACGCAGGGCCCGCCTCCCGAGGTCAATATCGACGGCGTCCAGTCGTTCCCCGCGGCGACCGGCACGATCGGCAAGACCATCGCCGATCAGCTGGTGGCCACCCAGAAGAGCTGGAAGAGCTACCAGGAAAACCTCCCGGTCGACGGCGCCGACGGAGTCAATTACAGCGACGGGTTTTATACGAACAACACGAACTTCAGCACGATCCTGCCGGCGCTCACCCCTGCGCTCACGTCGAGCGACATCGTCGCCCTCTACGCGGCCAAGCACAATCCGTTCGTGTACTTCAAGAACGTTCAAGAAGGCTCCGACCAGGCGATCAGCTTGAACAACATCGTCTCGTTCGAGGGAAGCGACGGCCTCTTTGCCGACCTCGGCTCGGGCAACGCTCCGAACTTCTCGTTCATCGCCCCGAATCAGTGCAACGACCAGCACGGGCGCGGCAACGCGGGCGCCTTCTGCAACTTCGATCCGGTGTCCGACGGAACCCAGGCCGGCTTGAACCCCGCGTTGATTTACCGCGGCGACGTGACCGTGCAGAAGCTGGTGACGTCGATCCACCGCTCGAGCGCGTGGCACGACGGCAACAGCGCGATCGTCGTCTTGTGGGACGAGAACGACTACAGCCTGCAGCCGAACATCAACCAGGTCCTCGTCATCGTCGATACCAACTACGGGGACCATGGCGTCTCCAGCGGAAAGCGCTACACGCACTTCTCGTTGCTGAAGTCGTTCGAGGCCGGGTTCAAGCTGCCTTGTCTCAACCATGCGTGCGACGAGGACGTCAAAGTGATGAGCGATCTGTTCGCCCGCTGACCGGCGTCATCCCGCCTCTGCCCCGCCCCGCCGCAGCGCCGCTGCGGCGAGCGGCGGGAGAATCCCGAGGGTTGCCAGTGTAGACGTCACCAGCCCTCCGATCACGGCCACGGCCAGCGGCCGCTGGAGCTCCGCACCCGCGCCGATCCCGAGAGCGAGCGGCAAGAGACCGGCGAGCGTCGCGAGCGTCGTCATCGCCACGGGGCGCAGGCGGCGCTCGGCCGCTTGCAACACCGCGTCGGCGGCGTCTTCCCCTCGGTCGCGCGCTTTTTCGGCCTCTTCCAGCAAGAGCACTCCGTTCTTCACCACCAGGCCGACGAGCAGCACGCAGCCCATGAGCGACGACGCGTTGAGCGGCGTCGATGTCACGAGCAATGCGCCGAGCGCGCCGACGAGGGCGACCGGAACGGACGCGATCACCAGGATGGCCACGAGCAAACGACGGAACTGCGCTGCAAGAAGCGTCAGCACCAGGGCAATGGCAAACGCGCCGACGGTCGCGAGCTGGTCCACGGTCTTCCGTTCGCTCTCGGCCTGTCCGCCCATTACGAGACGGTAGCCATTGGGCAGCGGCAGCGCGCCGGCGATCCGCGTCACGTCGTCCGCGACCGACCCGATGTCGCGGCCTTCGACGTCGGCGGTCACCGCCACCATCGGCTGGAGCGCCTCGTGCAAAAGCTGCGACGGCGAAGTGCCGCTGGTCGGATCGGCCACGGCTGCGAAGAGCGTCGTCCTGTCTCCGGCGACGAAGGGCATCTGCAGAATGCGCTCCGGATCGAAGCGGACTGGATCCGGATAGCGCACCCGCACACCGACGAGCCGATCGAAGCGTCGGATTGCCCCCACGGGCGCGCCGGCGAGCGCACTTTCGAGCTGCGTGCTGATCTCGTCGGGGGTCATGCCCAGACGGGCGATGGCATCGCGCCGCATGACGAACCGAAGCTCGGGGGCCTCGCGCTCGTCGCCGGAGTAAAGGTCGACGAGACCGCGCACGTCGTGAATTCGGCGCGCCAGGTCGCCGGCGATTCGATGGAGCTCCGCGTAGTCGGGCCCGAACACCTTGACTTCGAGCGGCCGCGGATCGCCCGCCAGGTCGTTCAGCACGTCTTGCAGCACCTGCACGAACTCGACGCGCACCTCAGGGTACCTCTGCTCGACGCGCGCCCGGACGTCGGCGATGATCTGCTCGGACGAGCGCGCCCGGCGAGACGGGTCCACCAACGTCACCATGATGTCGCCGCGGTTCAGAAGGGTCGCCGCGGCTGGCCCGAGCTCTGCGCCCAGGCGACGCGAAAACGTCCGCACCTCAGGGGTCCTCTGGAGCTCCGCCTCGAGCGAGCGCGCGTAGCCCTCGGTCGTCGCCAAAGACGTCCCCGCCGGAAGGAAGTAATCGAGCACGAAGGCCCCCTCGTCCATTTGCGGCAAAAATCCGCGCTGAAGCGCCGGAACGAGCGCGGCTCCGGCGCCGGCGACGGCGAGAAGGGCAACCGCCGCGACGAGGGGCCGCCGGACGACCTTGCGAAGCGCGCGCTCGTAGACTCCGAGAGGTGACCTTGGCCGGCCGTGCGCGACGCCGGAAAGGGCCCATTGTGCCGCGAGCGGCACCAAGACCAGAGCGACCACGAGCGATACGAGCACTGCGGACGTTACGGTGAACGCCAGGGCGCGAAAAAAGTCGCCGACGACCCCGCCCAGGAAGGCGAGGGGCACGAAGACGACGACCGTCGTCAGCGTCGTCCCGATCACCGCCGGTGCGAGCTCGAGCGTGCCCTTCACCGCAGCCGTTCGGATGTCGATTGCGCCGGCGTCGCGCTGTCGCGCGATCGACTCGATCACGACGATCGCGTCGTCGACGACCAGGCCGATGGCCACGGCCATCCCCCCGAGCGACATTAAATTCAGTGTCTGTCCGGCCAGGCGCATGGCCAGGAACGTCACCGCGAGGGTGAGCGGAACCGTGGCGCCTGCGAGGATGCCGGCGCGGACGTCGCGCAGGAACGCGCCGACGACCGCTGCGCAGAGGAGGATGCCGAGCAAAATCGCGTCCCGAACGCTCGCCATCGACTCGCGCACGAGCCGCGCTTGATCGTAGACGGGCGTGAGCGTCACGCCGGCCGGGAGGGACGCCGCCAGGGCCCGAGTGGCGGCGATTGCGCTCTCGACGACGTCGGTGGTGCTCGCACCGGGCAACCGAGCCACGCTCACGAGCACGGTGCCTCCACGCGGCCCGCCGACCCGGACGATCCGGTCGGCGTGCCCGTCGACCACCTCGGCGATCGCCGCGAGTGGAACGGCGACTCCGTCGGGAGCTGTGGCCACGGGCATCTCGCGGATGTCGGCGAGCGTCTTCGGTTGCGCGTCTCCGATCACGGTCACAAGCTGCCGATCGCGGTCGACGCGACCTACGGCGGCCAGTCCCATTGCCGATCGCAGCGCATCCGCGACTTTCGCAGGCGTGAGGTGAACCGCGGCCGCCGCTTCGGGGTCGAGCACGATCTCCACTTCGCGCACGTCGCCTCCCAGCACTTCGATCCGGCCCACTCCGGGCAACCCGGCGAGCGTGGGGCGTACGACCAACTCCGCCAGCTCGCGCAGCTCGCGTGGGTCGATGGCGCCCGCCAGGTTGAACGTGACCACGGGGAAGGAGCCGGTGGTGACGCGCTCGACCACGATCTCGGCGCCCGAAGGAAGCTCCGAGCGAGCCTGGCTCACGTGCGACTCGACCAGCTGGAGCGCGCGCCACATGTCCGTCTCGGGCGCGAGCTGGAGCGATATCTCCGTGGCGCCGCGGATCGTCCTCGAGCGGATGCGCTGCACCCCGAGCACGGTGGTGAGCGATTGCTCGAGCGGCCGCGTGACGTTCGTGAGAAAGACGTCGGCCGGCGCGCCGCCCGAGCGGGCGACGACGATGATTCGCGGGAATTCGACCTCCGGGTAGATCCCGCTCGGAAGCGACCGGGTCGAAGCGACACCCAGCGCCACGAGCGCCGCCGCCGCAAACCAAACGGCTGCGGCGTGGCGACGCACGAGCTCGAGAGTGGCCGTCATTTCTGGTCTACCGGCGAGCCTTGTTCGAGACCGAGCACATGGTCGACTGCGACCTTCTCGCCCTCGGCCACACCGTCGATCACTTCGACGCGCTGGTCGTCGCGCCATCCCACGTGCACGGTGCGAAGCTCTGCGATCGCGCCGTTGCAAACGACGACCTGCGCCCCGTCGGCGACCGCACCCCGCAGCGCGAGCGCCGGCACGACGAGCACGCCCTGCCGCGCGCCGGTGCGCACCGTGGCCAGGCCGAAGGCGCCGAGCAGCACAGGGGTCGTGGGGCCCAGGGCGATCCGCACGAGGCCCAGCCCCGTTGTGGGGTCGAGCGCGCTGGAGCGGGTGCGCACCGTTCCGACCGTCGGAGGGCCGCCTGTGGAAAGGGTGACCGTGGCGGCCTGCCCGGCTGCAATGTTGACGAGCTGACGCTCCGTCGCGTCGGCGTCGAGTTCCGTAAGGTTGGTCGCCGCGAGCTGGACGATCGGCGTCGCGGCCGTCCCGTCGACGAGCGCGCCGGCGCCTCGCCAGACACGGGTGACCATGCCCTCGAACGTCGAGCGCACTTGCACGCGTCCCAATGTGCGGCGCGCCAGGTCGGCAGCTGCGACCGACGCGTTCACGGCCGCGTGCGCTTGATCGGTCCGCGCGACGGCGTCGTCGAGCTCCTGCTTGGCGGCGATTCCACGGGCCACCAGTTGGCGCGTGCGTTCGAGCGTCGCGTCGGCGTTCGTCGCGAGGGACCTGGCTTGGACGAGCGCCGCGTCGGCTTGGCGTAGCGCGTCGCGCGTCGTGCTGTCGTCGATGGTTGCGACCATGGCTCCGGCAGCGATGCGGTCTCCTTCGTGCACCGAGACGCCGACCACACGCCCCGCCACTTGCGAGGCCACTGCCAAGTCCGCACCTGGGGGCGCGGCCACGCGACCGCGTAGCGTCTGTGTGACGTCCACTGCCACGCGTGTGGCCTGCACGCAGTGAACCGGGACGGCGATGGGCTCTTCGCGATCCTCGGACGGATGGTGGCAGGCGGCAACGAGAAGCGCGGCCGAGGCCACGAGCCGGGCACGGGCACGTCCACGGACCCTGGGCATTACGGCGCTCCCACGGAGTGCTCCACGTCTGCCCAGGCGACCGCGCGGGCCGCCTGCGCCGCGAGCGCGGAAACGCGCGCGTCGACCAGGGCTCGCTCCGCGTCGAGCACGGCGACGAGCGGGGCGCGGCCGAGGGTGTACGCCTCTTCGGTGGCCTTGGCCGCCGCCCGTGCCGCGGGGACGACCGCATCGGCGAGGACGCGCTGGCGGGTGGTCGCGGCTTCGAACGTCCTGTACGCCGCCGTCAAATCGGCGGTCTGCTGCGCGCGCGCCGCCCGAGCGCGGGCGCGTGCGACGTCGGCGAGCGATCGCTCGCGTTCGATCTGCGGGCCGCGCTGGTGGAAGAGCGGTACTTCGACCGTGAGCTGGGCGCGGTAGTTGGTCGTGTTGGGAGGGACCAGCGTGGGGTCGAGCGCATCGACGCCCAGGTCGAGCGTCATCGCGGGTCGCGCCAGAGCGCGCTCGCGGTCGGCGCGCGCCTCGGCGGCGCGCACGTCGGACTGTTCTCGGCGGACGGGGGCGCTCGCGTCGAGTCGGGAGAGCATCGCGGCGAGCGACGGCGCCGTGTCTGGTACCGTCGATTCTCCGGCGGCACGCAGCGCGCTGCCGTCCGCGACGCCCATCCACAGGCCGAGCTCGCTCGCGTTCGCGCTCACTTGGGCCGACGCCTCCAGAACGTCGGCGTCCGCGCGAAGCCGCTCGGCGTGTACCCGGAGCGAGTCAATCTCGGGAGCCGACCCCACTTCGACCCGCTGCACGATGGACTCTTCGAGCGTCGCTTCGATCGCGGCCGATTCACGGCGCGCCTCCGCGTTGCCCTCGGAGAGCCAGAGGGCCGCGTAGGCGTGCTCGGTCGCCTGGCGCACGTCGTTCCAGGCGACCTCGGTGTCGAGCAAGATGGTCGCTTCCTCGGCGCGGGCCGCGTCGACCGCCGCGCCGCGCTGGCCGAGGACGACCAGGGGGACCGAGATGGTGCCGCTGACTTTCGCCGTCTGCGTGCTGCTGGCCGCGCTGACGCTGGGGTTGGGGTACTCGCGCGCCACGCCTATTTCGGCGTGCGCGACGGGCTCGCGTGCACGCGCCACGAGCAAACTCGGTGCGGCCGCCCGCGATGCGCGGAGGGCCTGCTCGAGAGACACGCGCCACTCGCCGAGAGCGCGCACGGGAGAGGCCAACGTGAGTAGACTCAGGATCGCAGCGGCGGCTGCGGCGTTCGACCGCATGAGGCGACTGTACGACGGATGGCCGAACCGGAGCTTAACGGCTTGCGGGCGTGGCCCTGGGTGGGACGAAGCTCATGGCCCGCTCCGCCATGGCCGTGATCGTGAGCGACGGGTTCACCCCCGGATTCGCAGACACGCTCGAGGCGTCGATCACGTAGAGCCCCTCGTACCCGAACACACGGTGCCGCGCGTCGATGACGCCGTCCTCCGAGCTCGAACCCATGCACGCGCCTCCCAAGATGTGCGCGGTCGACGGTGTGCCGAGCAATGTCTCGGTCAGCAGGCTCATAGACACGCCGCCCACTTTTTCGGCGAAGCGCTTCGCGAGGTCCGTCGCCTCGGGCATGAAGGCACGGGGCTCCGGCGACGTCCGGTCCAAGCGGGTCACGACGCCGCGCCGGTAGCCAGTGAAGAAGCTCCGACCCAGGCGCAGCGACAGGCAACCTTCGAGCGTGCGCATGTAAAGGAGCACTTGGGAGTGCGCCGCGAAGTCTCGGACGGTCAGCACGTGCGCCCAGCGCAAAGGGTGACTTACCAAGCTTCGCAGAGCACCTCCCAGGCGCGCGAGCGCGGTGGAGCCGGGGGCATGCGGCAGGGCGAGCAGCCGAAAGAATCCGGACCCCGCGGCGTATCGGACAGGCTCGAGGTGGCTGTGCTCGTCGGTGTGCAGAATCGACGTGATCGCAACTCCCTCGGACAGGTCCTGGCGGCTTGGGGTAACGACGGCGATGAGCGACTCGCTGTTGGTGCGCACGAAGTCCCCGACACGCGGCGATAGCCCCGGAAGGCCATGATCGTCTTCGCGCATCCGAAGCAGGAGCGGTACGGTGCCCATGACCCCGCCCGCGCAGACCACCCGCTCGGCGCCAATGCGCTCGGTGTGCCGCGGCGCGCGGGTGCCCTTGAGATCCAGCACGAAACCGCCGCCCGACCGGGGTCGAATGGCGGCGACTTCGGTCTCTGCCCGAACTTCGACGCCGCGCTTCTCGGCGAGGTGAAGATAATTGCGATCGAGGGTGTTCTTGGCCCCGACGCGGCAGCCGGTCATGCACGCCCCACAGAACGTACAGCCGGTGCGCTCGGGTCCCTCGCCGCCGAAGTAGGGGTCCTGCACCCTGCGGCCGGATGTCCCGAAATACACGGCGACTTCGGTCGGATGAAAATGCTCCTTGCGGCCGATCTCGGTCGCAATCTCGCCGAGCACCCGGTCGCCGGCCGTCTCGCGTGGGTTGGTCGCCGCGCCGAGCATGCGGCGCGCGGTCGCATAGTGGGGCTCGAGCTCGGCGCGCCAGTCGGCGAGGTGCGCCCACGACGGCGACGCGAAGAATCCAGCCTTCGGCAGGGGCAGCGTATTCGCGTACGTGAGCGATCCGCCGCCGACGCCGACCCCGTGCAGGATCGTCACGTGCTCGAAGAAAGACATCTTGAAGATGCCGCGCAGCCCCAGCGACGGCATCCACATCCAGCGCCGTAGATTCCAGTTCGACTTGGCGAAGTCGCCCGGCGAAAAGCGACCGCCTTTTTCGACGACGAGGACTCGGTAGCCCTTCTCCGCCAGCCGGAGGGCCGAGACGCTACCGCCGAAGCCCGAGCCGACGACGATCCAGTCGTACGCTACGTCAGTCATTCCATCCCATCACGCGCCCGAACTTCATCCCACCTCCAGCCCGCGCCCGCAGGGCCCGCGCTTCGTCTCCGAGAATGGGCACGGGCACCCAGGGTAGCAAACCCGAGTATCTCTCCCCGTGCCCGTGCCCGTGCCCGTGCCCGTGCCCGTGCCCGTGCCCGTGCCCGTGCC